>DASVBU010000021.1:0-103187 GCA_036375695.1 Acidimicrobiia bacterium
CACCGGATGCGGGTCGAGGACCCGGCTCCAGGTGCACCACATCACCCCCTGGAGCCGAGGTGGTCGAACCGACCCCGACAACCTGATCACCCTGTGTTGGTATCACCACCACATCGCAGTCCACCAACACGGACTCACCCCAATCCGCGACCCCAAAACCAGACGATGGACCCTCACCAGACGAGACCGATCCCCACCACGACGCGTCTGACGCCCATCCCCCACGTCACCCCGAGCCCCGAATCCGAGACGACCGCCGATCGACCCCGCTCGCAGGGCTGTTCAGTTGTGCTCGTGTGAGTGATCGTGATGATGCGGAGTCGAGGCAGGCGGCACGTCGATCCCGTTGGTGAGGAACTGAGGCGCCTCGTCGACCACCGAGTCGAAACGCAAGCCCATGAGGATCACCCCGGCTGCGCCGGCATCACGGGCACGTTGCTCCGTCTCGGTGAAGATCTCCCAGGCCGTCTTGCGGCGGGCATCGACGGGGAGGTCATCGATCCGCTGCTTGAGGCCATCGGATGCCGGGACCGCGCCGATCGACTCCATCCGGTCGACCCACTCCGTGCTGAACGGTGGGATCGCCATCAGGTAGACAGGTGGATCCTCGGGGCGGAGCTTGAGCTGGGCCATGTTTGGCTCCACCGTCTCAGGGTCGATCACCGGGCCAGCGACGAAGAATTGCGTCCCCAATTCGATCCGGCGACGGAACTGCCACTCCCGGAAACGCGTCGGCATGCCCACCTCGAAGTCCGGAAGCGAGCTCTGCAGCTGTGTCAGGTGCTCGACGATCTCGTAGTGATGGGCCATGTGGTCGATGTGGGGCACCGTGTCACCGATCACCACCAGAAAGCTGTCCACACCATTGCCCAGCGCACCCCTGACCTCGGACTCGATGGCCAGGATGTTGCGGTCCCGCGTTGACACCACGACCGTGGGGTGCACCTCCGGGGTGTCGTGGGTGATGCGGGCGCTGAAAGCATACGGCGAGACCCTGATCCGGCCGAACACGTTGTCCGTCACCAGCACATGACTCCAATGAGGCGACAGCCGCCGATGTCGCAGGTCCGGCAGCTCCGGCGGGTTGACCTCGGCGATGCGCCGCCAATCACGACTGGCTGTCAGCAAGACGCTCCTCCCTTGGCTTGCGTGCGATGAAGTACTTGGCCTGGGGGTGGTGACAGATGATCGCCGAGGTGGTCTGCTCCGGCTGGTATTGGTAGCCCGTCTCCGGGCCCACCTGGATGCCGATCCGATCCGCTCCCAGGAGCCTCGCCACCGTCTCGTTGTCCTCGAGGTCCGGACATGCCGGGTAGCCCCACGAGTAGCGGCCGCCGCGGTACTGCTGCTTGAACAGGCCCGTAAGGGTGGGGCCATCCTCGTCGACGAAGCCCCACTCGGTGCGAATCCGGTGGTGCCAGTACTCGGCCAGCGCCTCCGCCATCTCCACGCCAAGACCGTGGAGCAGCAGGTACTCCTGGTAGCGATCGGCGGCGAACAGCTCCCGTGTCCGTTCCGAGATCCGCGGCCCCATGGTGACGATGTGGAAGGCGGCGTAGTCGATCTCGTCGCTCTCGACGGGTCGGAAGAAGTCGGCGATGCAGAGGTAGGGCTCCTCGACCTGACGTGGGAAGGTGAACCGGGCGATCTCCTCGCTGCGGTCGGTGTCGGACCAGATGACGAGGTCGTTGCCATCGCCGTTGGCCGGGTAGTAGCCGTACACCACCTGCGGCACCAGCAGGTCGTCGGTGCGGGCTTTCGCCAACTCGGCTCGGAGCACCCGTCCGATTCGCTCCTTGAACTGCTTGTCGTTCTCGTCGAGCTCCGGTCGGAACTGCCACTGGTTGCGGAACAGGGCCGTCAGGTTGAGGAATGGGACGATGTCGTCTACCGCGATCCCCTTGACCACACGGCTTCCGATGAACGGCGCCTCGTAGACGGGGTTGTCCGCGGCCACCTCAGGAGAGCGGCGTGGCACCGTGTCCACCCGTGGCACCGGGTCGAGACGAGAGGCTCGCGGCTTTTCCGGGGCCGGAGCGGGCTCGCCGGCCACGATCCTCGCCATCGCCTCCAGGCCGGCGAACGCGTCCTTCCCGTAGTAGAGGGGACCCGTGTAGCGGCTGCGCAGGTCCGCCTCTACGTAGTTCCGGGTGAGCGCGGCCCCACCGAGCAGGACCGGCACGTCCCCCAGGCCTCGTCGCATCAACTCGTCGAGGTTGTCCCGCATGATCAGGGTGCTCTTCACCAGGAGGCCGCTCATGCCGATGGCGTCGGCCCTGGTCTCCTCGTAGGCCTTGATCAGCTCGGAGATCCCCACCTTGATCCCGAGGTTGTGCACCGTATAGCCGTTGTTGCGCAGGATGATGTCGACCAGGTTCTTCCCGATGTCATGGACGTCACCCGCCACCGTGGCGAGGACGATGGAGCCCCGATTCACGCTCTCGGTCCGCTCCATCTTCGGCTCGAGGTGGGCCACCGCCTTCTTCATGGTCTCGGCCGACTTGAGGACGAATGGCAGCTGCATCTCGCCGGTGGCGAACAGATCACCCACGACCTTCATCCCGGCCAGCAGGTGGTCGTTGATGATGTCGAGTGGCTTCCAACCCAGACCCAGGGCCTCGTCGAGGTCGGGGATGATCCCGCCCTGGTCGCCGTTCACGATCCGCCGCGCCAGACGCTCGCCGAGGTCGAGACCCTCGTACCGGTCGACCCTGTCGTCGATGTCCTTGCGGTCGCTGAACAACTCGATGATCCGCTCCAGCGGGTCGTATCCCTCGCGGCGGCGGTCGTAGATCAGGTCGAGACAGGCCTCCCGCTCCTCGGGGTCGATGCTCGAGAGCGGCTGGATCTTCCCGGCGTGGACTATGGCGGCGTCGAGCCCGGCCTCCACCGCCTCGTGGAGGAAGACCGAGTTGAGGGCCCGTCGTGCGGCAGGGTTGAGACCGAAGGAGACGTTGGAGACTCCGAGGACCGTTCGGGCACCGGGGATCTCCGTCTTGATGCGACGGATCGCCTCGAGGGTCTCCATGGCGTCGCGACGCAGGTCGTCGTCACCGGTCGTGAGCGGGAACGTGAGGGCGTCGAAGAAGAGGTCGCCGTTCTCCAGCCCGTACTTCCCGGTGGCCAGTTCATGGATGCGGTGGGCGATCTCGAGCTTGTGGTCGGCGGTGCGAGCCTGACCGGTCTCGTCGATGAGGAGGCAGATGACGGCGGCGCCGTAGGTCTTGGCCAGGCGGAACACCCGGTCGAGCCTGGAGCCCTCCCCCTCACCGTCCTCGAGGTTGGCGCTGTTGAGCACGCATCGGCCACCGAGACGCTGCAGGGCCGCCTCCATCACCTCGGGCTCGGTGGAGTCGATGACGACGGGTGCGGCGACATCGGTGGCGAAAGCGGCCGCCAGCTTGGACATGTCCTCGACGCCATCGCGGCCCACGTAGTCCACACAGAGGTCGACCATGTGGGCGCCCTCCTCGATCTGGCTGCGGCCGATTGCGACGCACCGCTCGATGTCGCCCGCGAGGAGCGATTCCCGGAACGCCTTGGAGCCGTTGGTGTTGGCCCGCTCCCCGATGATCAGGAACGACGTGTCCTGGTCGAAGGGCACCGGGGAGTAGATCGAGCTGGCGGCGTCGACGATCTTCGGCTCGCGCTCGCGAGCCTGAAGCGGTCTGATCGCCTCGACAACGGCCGCGAGGTGCTCGGGTGTGGTGCCGCAACAGCCGCCGACAACACCCACCCCCAACTCGCTGACGAACCGGCTCAGGTGGTCGGCGAGGTCGTCGGGGGCCAGGTCGTAGGTCATCTTCCCGTCCACGACCCGGGGCAACCCGGCGTTGGGTATGGCCGAGACCGGGACCGGTGAGTGCTCGGCCAGGTAGCGCAGCGGCTCCCACATCTCGGTGGGCCCGGTGGCGCAGTTGAGCCCGATGATGTCGGGGCCGACCGCCTCCAGCGAGGCCAGCGCGGCGCCGATCTCTGTCCCGGGGAGCATGCGGCCGGTCAGTTCGATGGTGACCTGGACCTGGAGGGGCACCTCCCGGCCCGACGACTTCATCGCCTGCCGGGCGCCCTCGACGGCGGCCTTGGCCCCGAGCAAATCGAACTGGGTCTCGATGACGAGCAGGTCGGCGCCCCCGTCGATCAGGCCGGCCGCCTGGTCCCGATATGCCGCCACCAGCTCCTCGTAGGTGACCTGCCCCAGGGTGGCGAACTTGGTGCCGGGGCCCATCGAGCCGGCGACGAATCGGACGCGCCCGTCGCGGGCGGTGTACTCGTCCACGGTCTGCCGGGCGACCGAGGCCGCGGCCGCGGAGATCTCGTAGGCACGTTCCGGGATTCCGTACTCGCCGAGCGGGATGGCGAAGGCGCCGAAGGAATTGGTCTCCACCACGTCGACACCGACGTCGAGGAAGGTGCGGTGCAGGTCGGCGATGACATCGGGCCGCGTGACGCTGAGGATGTCGGTGCACCCCTCGAACTGGGAACCGCCGTAGTCGTCGATCGTGAGGTCGAGCCGCTGCAGATTGGTCCCGGTGGCGCCGTCGAAGATGACGGGACGTGCCCTGACGACTTCCAAGTAGCTCACTGAACCCTCCAGGCTCTGTGCATGGTTCTCCCTGTTGTCTCTGCGAAACGCTGACGGAGGACCATGGGCCACAGGGCCCGTGGGTCACTCATCGTCCAGGCATTGGCACCGTGCTCATTGCCGGTTGCCGCGGCGTCGTCGGGCCTGTCCCTCGGCCGCTCTTGATGAGCGTTTCAACGGTCAGACTACCACCGGGACCCGGTAGTCGAACCGACTCAGATGAACTCGCGTAGATCGTCGAAGCGCACCGGGCCCGTGGTGAGCACCCTGGTGTGGAACTCCTTGAGGTCGAAGTCGTCCCCGAGCCGCTGCTTGGCCTCCTCCCGGATGGCCAGGATCTCCCGCTCCCCAAGCTTGTAGGTCGGGGCCTGACCCGGCCAGCCGAGATACCGGAGCACCTCGGCCTCCGCGCCTTCCCGGTCCTGCATCCCGTAGTGCTGCATGAACTCGATGGCGTTCTCATAGGACCACTGCTCACCCGGCGCCACGGCCGACGAGTCGTCGATGCCGAGGCCGAGATGGAGCCCGATGTCGACCACCACCCGTGAGGCGCGGTACATCTGCTTAGACAGCATCCCGAAGTAATGCGTCGGGTCGGCCAGATACCCGAGCTCGCCCATCAGGACCTCGGCGTACATCCCCCAGCCTTCGGCGTAACCGCTGGTCCCCACGAGCAGGCGCTGTGCCTTGCTGAGACGATCCCTGAGGTAGCGCACGGTTGCGATCTGGAGGTGATGGCCCGGGAAACCCTCGTGATACGCGGTGGAACGGTGCTGGTAGAGCGGGAACCTGGTCCGGTTGCCCATCGAGTACCACACCGCCCCCGGACGGCTCAGGTCCTCGGATGGTCCGATGTAGTAGACGCCCATCGCCCCACCGGGTGGTGCGACCCGCACGTCGATAGGACGTATCTCGTCGGGGACGTCGAAATGCGTTCCCTCCAGGTCTTCGACCGCCTGGTCCAGGACCCGGCGAACGAACCCGAGCAGTTCGTCGATGGTGTGTGCCGAGCCCGCCGGGTCGTCCTCCAGGTGCCGACGAACCTCCTGCCAGGATGCACCGGGGACGATCTCGTTCCCCACCCTCTCCATCTCCGAGAGCAGCCGACCCAGCTCCTCCCAGCCCCACTCGTAGGCATCCATCGGGTCGATGTCCTTGCCCACCAGGTCGGCGAGGGCGTGGCGGTAGAGCTCGGCGCCGACACCGTCCTCCTCCCTGGCCCGCGGTAGGTACACCTCGCCGAGCCAGTCGCCGAACTCCGAGGCAGCCAGCCTGGCCGCCGAGAGGGCGCGGTCGAGCCGCTCGGTGTCAACCGACTCCTCGATGCGGGCGGCGACGTCGTTGAAAGTCGAGTGGTCTCCCGCCAGGTGCCTCGCCTGCCGGATCACCGACTCCGCCTGGCGCTTCGCCACGACGATGCCGGCCTCGATGCCCCTGGCCGCCGTGGATCTCAGGTCGGCGAATGCTCCACCGACGCCCTCGAGGCGTCGCAGGATGGCATCGTCGGCTTCGGGTGTGCCGGAGGGCATCAGCTCGAAGACGTTTCGGATCGTCGTCATCGGGCCGCCGAGGTGGCGCAGCTCCATGAAGTGCATGCCCAGGTCGAAGTTCTCGATCCAGGACTCGAGCTCCGAGGTCACCGTGCGGGCGGCGAGACGCTGGTCGCGGTCGGGATGGTCGAGATGCGGCTCGAGCTCGGCGATGTAGCGCCGGGCGATGTCCACGTTCTGGGCCTGGCCCTCCACGGTGAACCGATTGCCCCACGATCCGTGGTCGCCCTCGAGCCCCCACCAGGTGGCCATGAGGGGGTTGGCCCGGGCCAGCTCGTCGACGAGACGGTCGGAGATCTCGAACGGCGTGCTCATCGGCGGACCGTCCGCTCGATTCTCTGGCGCCAGTCTGGCGCGGCGGTGTCCTCGATGGTGAGGTAGGCGTTGGGCGCCACCTCGTGGATCACCCCGAGCAACTCGTCGACCCGCTTGCGCGGGATCACCGTGAAGCACACCCGGACCTCGCCGTTGCGCCCGTCACCGTTGAGCACGGTGGCCCCGAAGCCCCGGTCCCGGATGGCAGATGCCACGGAAGGCTCGTCGATGCTGGTGACGACGCGGATCAGGGTCTGCCCGATGGCGAGCCACTCCTCCACCATCGAACCGACATAGGTGCCGGCTGCGAAACCTGCGGCGAAGGCGATCATGCGCCACGGGTCGTCCAGACCCGTGAGCACGCGGGACACGGCGACCACCCATATCAGGCATTCGAAGAAGCCGATGGCCGCGGCGGCACCCTTGCGACCACGGGAGAGGAGCACGATCCGGACCGTCGCCATGCCGACGTCGATGGCCCGGAGGACGAAGATGATGACGAGATCGAGGACCACACCCATGATCTCGCCAGGCTAGGTGCAGCGGGCCGACGGACGGGAGAACCAGCCGAGGTCGCCGTCGGTCAGACGCTGACCGTCTGCTCGCCCGTGTCGAGGGCATCGAGGCTGTGACCCTCGACGTCGATCCGGGGCAGGATCCGGTCGAGCCAGCGTGGCAGCCACCAGTTCTTGTCCCCGAGAAGCTCCATGGTGGCCGGGACGAGCAGGAGACGGACCACCGTGGCGTCGAGGGCGACCGCAGTGGCCAGGCCGACGCCGAACAGCTTGATGATCCGATCGGGCTCGAGGACGAACGACCCGAACACCACCACCATGATCGCCGCGGCCGCCGAGATCACCCGCGCCGTGGCGGCGAGACCGTCGGCCACGGACCGGCGCGAGTCCCCGCCCCTCAGCCACTCCTCACGGATGCGGGACAGGAGGAACACCTCGTAGTCCATGGAGAGTCCGAACACGACCGCGAACATCATCATCGGCACGAATGGCTCGACCGGTGCCGGCTCGACCCCGAGGATGTTCCCCAGCCAGCCCCACTGGAACACGGCGGTGACCACGCCGTAGGCGGCGCCGATGGCGAGCAGGTTCATGATCACGGCCTTGAGGGGGACCAGGACCGAGCGGAACACCATCAGCAGGAGCAGGAACGAGAGACCGAGGACCATCGCCATGAAGATGGGGAGCCGGTCGGTGAGGTACTCGGAGAAATCCACGCCGAGGGCGACCTGTCCGGAGACGAGGACGTCGAGGTCCACGCCCTCTGTCGCCGCCGGCAACACCTCGTCGCGGAGCCGGTGGACGAGGTCGGTGGTCTCCTCGTCCTGTGGCGCAGTCGTCGGTATCACCTGCCAGACGATGGCGGTCGGCGCCCCCTGGTCGTTCGGGATCGGCGGGGTGGCGAACGCGACTCCCGGGTCGGCCTGAAGCGCCGCGGTGATGCCCATGAGGGCCTCAGGCGTCACCGCCCCGTCGAGCTCGCCGGCGAGGAGGAGTGGCCCGTTGAACCCCGGACCGAAGCCCTCGGCGAGCAGGTCGTAGGCGCGCCGCGTCGTGGTGTCGGGCGGGTAGTTGCCCTCGTCGGAGAAGCCGAGACGCAGGCTCAGCATCGGCGCCGCCAACACGAGGAGTATGACCGCGCCGAGCAGAGCCATCGACCAGGGATGCCTCTGGATGAACCGGCTCCACCGGTAAGGGATCGTGTCCTGGAGCAGCTTCGGCTTCCGCCGCGGGACCTCCTGCCGCAACGGCGCCAGGGCGAACCCGAGGAGGATCACGGCGGCTGCCGCCACCACACCACCGACCAGCAGCCATTGCCACTCGAGGGCGAAACCGGCGAGAGCGGCGGCGACGAAGGCGGCTGCGATCAGCCCGCGCCAGCGGGTCACCTCGACCCTGGAGTTGGCGAACCCGAGGAGGGCCGGCAAGAGGGTTAGCGAGGCGATGGCGGTGACCGCCACCGCGACCGCGGCCGAGACCGCGATGCCCGAGACGAAGGCCAGGTTCATGAGGAGCATGCCGAGCAGGGAGATCACAACCGTGGTCCCGGCGAACGCCACCGCACGGCCCGCCGTGTCGAGGGCGATGACGGTGGACTCCTCGAAGTCGTGACCTGCGGCCAGGTTCTCCCGGAACCGGGTGACGATGAAGAGGGCGTAGTCGATGCCAACCCCGAGGCCGAGCATGACGGCGACCGTGGGGGCGAAATCCGGGATGGAGAGGACGTTGGAGAGGAGTGCCGTGAGCAGCGAACCGATGCCGATGCCGGCGAGGGCGACGCCGATGGGGAGGCCCATGGCGAGGACCGAACCGAACGCCAGGATGAGGACCACGATGGCGAAGGCGAGGCCCAAGGCCTCGGACGAGGGGACGTCGAACTCGGCGAAGGCCTGGCCACCGATTTCAACCTGCAGACCCTCGACCTCCGGGATCAAGGCCCGGATCTGGGCAGTGATCTCCGACGCCTCCTCGAGGCTGGTGTTCTGCTCCAGTCCGAGGCCTGCGAAGGCGATCTTGCCGGCCTGAGGGCCGCTCATCGCGATCTGCTGGGCGCCCTCGGGCGAGAACGGGCTGGTCACCGTGAGCCCGTCGATCTCACCGACGGCGTCGAGCATCTCGGTGATCGCCGCGGTGACGTCGGGGTCGGCGATGCCCTGCTCGGCGTAGAAGACGATGCTCCCCACCGAGGCGAGCGAGTCGTTCTCGAAGTGCTCGTCGAGGATCTCGAGGCCGCGCGCGCTCTCGATGCCCTCGGGGAGCCCGAACTCCGTGGAGAATCCCTCGCCGGCGACCCGGCTGGCGCCGGATGCCGCCGCCAGGGCGACGAGCCACAGCACCACCACCTTCCCGCGGTTGCGGAAGCACCAACGGCCCAGTCGAGCGAACACGGAGAAGCTCCTTCTGTGAGACGGGGGAGACCGACGAAACGAGATTATTGAATCCGAGCCCGTACGCCGAACCACCCACCCACCCGGCACCGGCCTCTAAGGTCGGTACATGCGTTTCGGAGCCTTCGTACCCCAGGGCTGGCGTTGGGACCTCGTCGGGATCCCGAAGGCCGAGCACTGGAAGATCATCAGCGACCGGGCCGCCCTCATCGAGAGGAGCGGCTTCGAGAGCCTCTGGGTCTACGACCACTTCCACAACTGGCCGCAGGGCTGGTGGCGGGAGCACCGCGAGGCCCGGGCGGCAGGCGAGTCGACCGACGACATGCCCGAGCCGGTGACCGACGTCACCTATGAGGCGTGGACGATGATGGCCGCGCTCGGTGCGGTGACCAGCACCGTCCGTCTGGGCCAGATGTGCACCTGCAACACCTACCGCCCACCTGCCTACCTGGCGAAAGTGGCGGCCACCATCGACGTCTTCACCGGGGGTCGGGTCGAGATGGGGATCGGCGCCGGTTGGTACGAGGAGGAGCATGACGGGTACGGCTACCCGTTCCTGCCGCCTCCAGGGCGTCTCGGCATGCTCCGTGAGGGTGTCGAGATCATGAAGGCGATGTGGACCCGGGACGTCGTCGACTACGAGGGGAAGCACTACCGGTTGAAGGGCGGGATGTGCGATCCCAAGCCGGTCCAGCAACCACACATCCCGGTGTGGGTGGCCGGGGGTGGCGAGCAGGTGACACTGCGCATCGCCGCCCGCCACGCCGACTACACGAACTTCGGCATCGAGATCGAGGCGTTCCGCCACAAGTCGGAGATCCTGAGGAGCCATTGCGACGACCTGGGGACCGACTTCGACCGGATCGTCCGCAGCGCCAACTTCAACATCATGGTGGGTGACACCGAAGCCGAGGTGGAGGACAAGATCACCTGGCTGGCCGACCACCTCGCCCAGGTGATGCCCTCGCCCAGGGCCCACCGCTTCGCCGACGGCTACCGGCCGTGGTCGGGAACCCCGGAGCAGGTGGTGGAGAAGCTGAGGCAGTGGGAGGCGGAGGGGATGACCTACGCCATCGTCAACTTCGCCGACCTGGCCTACGACACGTCGAGCCTGGAGCTGTTCGCCTCCAAGGTGCTACCGGAGCTTCGATAGGCGACAGGGGAGGGGCCCGGCCCTCACCGGCCGGGCCCCTCCGTCGATCCGGGGCGGAGTCAGTTCCCGGACAGCTTCGGAATGGCGGTGTCGAGCGGGATCCGCACCGTGTTCATCGGGCTCCCGTCCTCGGCGGAGTGGGTGAAGATCTCGAGGAACGACCCTGCCGGGACACCCGCCCGCGGGATCTTGAACTCGAAACCGCCCCAGCAACCTGTGCCACAGGTCGCGGTCACGAACCCCTCGATGGCAGTGTCGGCGACCCGGTAGGCCAAGGTCGCCTCGAACACGTTGGCCATGCCGTAGACCGCGTACTCGGTCTCGGTGGCCGTGACCGGCGAGGTGAGGACGATTGGGTTGAGCTCGTCCCGGAAGGACGCCGCGTCCACGGGGTCCACCAGGGAGATGCCCTCCGACCCGAACTGCTCCACGGGCTCCCCGCCGACGGTGAAGACGACCTCGTCGATGTCCATCTGCAGGGCCGTGAAGATGAGCTGGTTGAGCATCGTGAAGTCGGCGAGCAGGCCACCGGCGCCATCGAGGAAGGCCTCGTTCATGTCCAGTGTGACCCGATTGAGACCGGCGCTGGTGCGCTCGAACTCCTTGTCGACGATCTCGACGGCCTCCGGGACCGCGCTGTAGAAGCCCTCCGGGATCTCCAGAGGCAGCCTCTCCAGGTTGACCAGCATGTCCTCGGGCGAGTCGACCAGCGCGAACGGCACGTCGTCGCGGTCGGTGATGTACATCACGAACGGGACCAGTGACGGCCTCCCCGAGTCGTCAGCCGGCTCCTGGACGAAGAACACCGGCCAGGCCGCCACCAACTCCTCCGGATGGGTCGTGCTCGTGTCCGGGGTGGTGGTCGTCGAGCCCGGCACCGTCGTCGTGGGCGCGGGCGGCGCGGTCGTCGTCTCAGGCAGTGTCGTGGTCGTCGTGGTGCCCTCGCCCAAGGGCTGGCCGTCGCGGTTCATCAGGAACAGCGGCAGGGCCAGCGCCACCACGGTCGCGGCCGCCACGCCGAATATCAGCGCCGGGTTGCGGCGGGGAGCTTCGTCTCTCTGGGTCACGGTCAGCGTCTCCTCTGGGAAGGGAGGGGGCGGCGGCGTCATCGAGACCATGCGAGCGAGCAGATCCCTGATCTTCTTCTCGTTGCTCATGCCAGCCACTCTCCAAGTCGTTTCCTCGCCCGGGCCAGATGGCGCTTCACGGCACCGGTGGAGATGCCCATGCGGGCGGCCACCTCGTCCGGGCTCAGGTCCGCCCAGTAGGTCAGGTACACGGCGGATCGCTGCTGCACCGAGAGCCGCTCCACGGCTCTGAGCACGTCGACATCGATCTCCACCGGGAACACCTGGATCCGCTCGGCGGTCCTCATCTCACGCAATCTCCGGGACAGCGTGCTGCGGTGGTGGTCGTTCGCCACCGACAGCACCGTCCGGTACAGATACGCCCGCCGATTCGTGACTTCGGGCCAACCCTTCGACCTGAAGGCCCGCAAACAGGACTCCGTCACCACGTCCGCGGCGTCGAAGGGCCCCACCAGTGTCGTTGCGTACTCGGTGAGCTCCCGTGCGTAGAGCCGGTAGACCTGTTCGTCGTCCATCACGCCTGTGGCGGTGATCATGCCCTTAGGACGGAACAGACCCCGGTTTTGGGTGACACTGGTTTGAGACGGTCAGTCGAAACTCTGGTCGCAGGTGGCCTGGAGGTCGTCGAGACCGAGACGCTCCCGGGCGGCATCCGGGTCGTTCATCAGGTCGTGGGTTTCGGCCCGGATACGGTCGATGTCGTAGAAGACCCGGCCGGGAGCAGCGCCCGTCGAGTACTCGTCCCTCGTGATCCGGAGGCTGTCGATGCGATTGCTGCTCACCTTGGGCAGGAGGTCGACGAAGTCGTCGAGCTTGTCCTGGGGGATGTCGGTGGAGACGTTCTCCTTGATCGCCTGGGCGATCCTCCCGAAGTTGCGGAGGATCGTGAACGGGTCGGCCTGGTCGACGAGGGCGCCGATCACGCAGCGCTGTCTGTGCATCCGGGCGAAGTCGTCGGAGTGACGGCGGATGCGGGCATACGCCAGCGCCAGGTGCCCGTTCAGGTGCTGCCGCCCCTTCTCGATGACCACGTGCTCCACCGAGCCGTCTTCGTGGGGATAGGTCTCGTCGACGATGGTCTTGGGGACGTCGATGGTGACCCCGCCGAGGGCGTCGACCATGTCGACGAAGCCCTGGAGGGTGACCATGGCGTAGTAGTGGATCGGGACCCCGAAGATCTCCTCGAAGGTTCCCTTGATGGCGTTGATGGGCGGCTCCTGCGGGCCCGGGAACGCCTCGGGGTGCATCTCGGCCTGGTAGTAGACATGCGTGATCAGGTCGGGGACACAGTTGCAGTCCCAGATACCCATCCCGGCGGGCAGAGGCGGGTTCGACAACTGGCGAGGGACCGAGACCATCACCACGTGACCCGTCGACGGCTCGATGCTCACCAGGATCAGCGTGTCGGTCCGGGTGCCTCTCCGGCCCGGGCCGGCGTCCGCGCCCAGCAGCAGCACGTTGAGACGCTCCAGACCGTCCCAGATCGGTGGCGGTGCAGTGGTGGTCGTGGTCGGCGGAAGTGTCGTGGTCGCTCCCGGGACGGTGGTGGGCGGCGTGGTCGAGGACGTCGAACTGGTGGACGTGGGTGGTGACGCCTGCGGGTCGCTCGGCTGGAACACGCTCCGGATCACGTCGTACGAGTGCCAGGCGACATATCCGAAGGCGGCGTGCGGGATGACCAGGACGGCCAGGGCCGCGATCAGGAACGCGGCGCTCCACCACCTCGACCTGGCCCCGCCCGAAGGGGCCATCGAGTATGCGCCGGCGACCACGATCGCCCGGAAGATGAGGAGCACCACGTTCATCGCCATGAGGACGAGCAGGGCGGTGGGGTTGAAGAACAACCTCGCCACCTCGAGCTTGAACCGGGCGACCACCACGAGTGCGCTGGCGAGCAGCAGCAGATCGATCAGGTACAGACCGAACGCGGTGCGCGGCTGGCCGATGAACGCATGACCCCAGCCCGGAAGGATGGCGCTCATGAGGGCGGCGCGCGGTGCGTCACGGTCCCGGTGTTGACGGCTGTTCATCGAGTCCCCGGTCAAATAAACGGCGATCATGATGACGACGTTCCCCGCGAAAACCACATCAATCGCGAGTACTGCCGGGGGCCCGGGGAACGGGCGGTCCACGGTCTCCGGCATGAATCCGGTCGACGCCTAATCTCGTCGAACCCGCATGTCCGAGCCGAGCAACCACTCCCCGCGCGGCAACTCCACCAGCGCCCGCTACGCCTATCTGAGGTCCGACGGCACTGCATTCATCGTCGCCGGGAGCGCCGTCGCCGGTCTGGCCGGGTACGCCTATCAGATCCTCGGCGGGCGCACCCTCGGCACCCACGACTTCGCCCCGGTCTCGACCCTGCTCACCGTCCACTTCCTCACGTTCATCGTGATCCTGCTCCCCATCGAGCAGTTGGTGGTGCGACGGCTCACGATCGACCGGACCCGGGTTGGCCTGCCTGCCGAAGCACTGTGGCTGGGTCTCGCCACGATCCTCGGCGCCACCGCGTTCGCATGGATCGGGGTCGACGAGTACCTGAACGGCGACCGACGGTTCATCGCCTTCACCGCGCTCACCGTCGGTGCCCACCTCTGGTTCGCTTCCGCCCGGGGCCACCTCGCCGGCTGGCGCAGGTTCCGGGCCTACGGGACGTCCTCCGCCCTGGCCTCGGTGATCCGGGTGATCATCGCCGTCGGGATCACGATCGTCCACCCGTCGGCCTCGGGCTTCGCAGTCGCCCTGATCGTCGGCACCTTCGCCGTGGCGGCCTGGCGGCCCTTCCAACCGGTGCCGGTGGATCGCCCCGAGCTCGACCAGGAGGAGCGCGCCGGCATCGACGAACGCAACCTGCTCTGGGGCCTGGTGCTGGCTGCCGCCGCGTCCCAGGCACTGCTCCTCAGCGGGCCCCTGATCGTGGCGTTCCTGGGCGGCTCCCCCACCGAGCAATCCATCGCCTTCGCCGCCTTCACCCTGGGCCGGGCTCCGCTCGTCTTCGGGTACAACCTGCTGGCCCGCGTCCTCCCTCCCTTCACGGTGATGGCGGCGCGCGGGGAGCGGCAGGAGCTGCGGGCTTGGGCCAGGGGCATGGCGTGGGCGGGCGTCGGGCTCGGCCTGGTCGGCGCCGTGCTGGGGTGGCTCGCCGGTCCATGGGTCGTGGGTCTGGCCTACGGCCCGGACTATGTGGTCACCAGACTCGACGCGGCGGTGATCTCTCTCGGCGTCGTCTTCGCCGGCGCCGGCCTCTTCGTCGGCCAGATCCTCGTGGCCCGCGGTGAGCCTGCCCGTCTCGGGTTCGCCTGGCTGAGCGGCCTGGCGGCCGCGTTCTTCGCGGTGGCCCTCTCCATCGGGTCGACCCCGATGACCCGGGTGTCCTTCGCCTTCGCCGCCGGTTCCGGCGTCGCCCTCATCGCACTGGTCTACGGCGCCCTCGCCGGGACCCGCGGCGTGGAGGGGCCGTCCGCCACCTACTTCGCCACGAAACGCACCATCGACATCGCCGTTTCCCTCTTCGTCCTGGTGCTCGCCACCCCGATCCTCATCCTCGCCGGCTTGGCGGTGCGGCTGGACACACCGGGCCCCGTCTTCTTCAAGCAGGTCCGCGTCGGGAGAAACGGGCGTCGCTTCGGGATGCTCAAGCTGCGGACGATGCTGGCCGACGCCGACGAGGCGGTCTTCGCCGAGCACCTGGCCCGGCTCGAGGCGTCGCGACACACCGCGGAAGGGGCCCCGATCCGGATCCTCGACGACCCCCGGATCACCCGGGTCGGGCGCGTACTGCGGCAATGGTCGATCGACGAGCTGCCGAACTTCTGGAACGTCCTGATGGGATCGATGTCACTGGTGGGTCCCCGACCCCTCGTCCCCGCCGAGGCGGAACTCGTCGGGCTGGACAGTCCACGATTCAAGGTCAAGCCCGGCATCACGGGATTGGCGCAAGTGGAGGGGCGGGACACCATCTCCATAGCGGAGCGGACCCGTCTCGACGAGGAGTACGTACAGAGGCAGTCGGCCGGGCTCGACACGCGCATCCTCCTCAGGACGATCCGCGCCGTCGTCATCGAACGCGGCGACTGAGCGGGCGTTACGCTCGCCCCATGTCTCACAAGGATCGCGCCCGAGAGGCGTTCGCGGCCATGGAGGACGAGCTCGAGGACATCTCACGGTGGATGTACGAGAACCCGGAGCTCGCATACAAGGAGTACGAGTCGTCGGCCCGCCTGTCCTCGTTCCTCGCCGGGCACGGTTTCGATGTCACATATCCGGCCTACGGGTTGGACACCGCCTTCGAGGCGACCATCGGGAAGTCCGGGCCGAGGGTCGTGATCTGCTGTGAGTACGACGCCCTCCCCAACGTCGGTCACGCCTGCGGCCACAACATCATCGCCACCGCCGCGATCGGCGCCGGCGCCTCCCTCGCCGGTCTCGTGGACGAACTCGGCATCCGCGTCACCGTGCTCGGGACGCCGGCCGAGGAAGCCGGTGGCGGGAAGGTAGACCTGATCGACGCCGGGGCGTTCGAGGGAGTGGCCGCGGCGATGATGATCCACCCCACCTGGAAAGACGACGTGGTCGACCCGATGTCCATGGCCATCGTGAGCTACGTCGTCGAGTACCACGGCCAGGAGGCCCACGCCGCCGGAGCGCCACAGCAGGGGATCAACGCCCTCGACGCCTTCGTCCAGGCATACAACAACGTCGCCACCCTGCGTCAGCAGATGCTCCCCAGCGACCGGGTGCACTGCGTCATCACCCACGGGGGCGGGGCGGCGAATGTCATCCCCGGCTACACACGTTCGGAATGGATGATCCGGGCCACCACCAAGGAGAGGCTCGATGTCCTGGTGGAGAAGGTCCTGGCGTGCTTCGAGGCGGCGGCCATGGCCACGGGCTGCAAGATGGAGATCACCCCGGACAGCCACCCGTACACCGACCTGCGGACCAACGAGGTCATGGCCTCATTGTTCATGGCCAATGCCGAGGCGCTGGGGCGCCCCATGAAGCGGTTCGCCGACCTGGAGGACAAGTCGAGCGGGTCCACCGACATGGGAAATGTCAGCCATGTCGTGCCGTCCATCCATCCCAGCCTCTGGCTGGAGTCGGAGCACTCCAATCACCACCCCGGCTTCGCCGCCGCGACGATCACGCCGTCGGGCGACCGGGCACGCAGCGACGGCGCTCTCGGCATGGCATGGACCATCATCGACATGGCCGAACAGGACGTGTGGGAGCGGCTGTGAGCCGGAAGGAAGAAGCCCGGCGCGCCTTCGAGTCCGTCGAAGCCGACCTGCGCGGGATATCGCGGTGGATGTACGACAACCCGGAGACCGGCTATCGGGAATACCAGTCGTCGAAGCGGCTCGCGGAGCGTCTCGCCTTGGGCGGCTTCGAGGTCACCTATCCGGCCTACGGGCTGGAGACGGCCTTCGAGGCCAACATCGGGACCGATGGCCCCCGGGTGGTGATCTGCTGTGAGTACGACGCCCTTCCCGAGGTGGGCCATGCCTGCGGTCACAACATCATCGCCACCGCCGCCGTGGGAGCGGGCCTCGCCCTGGTGCCGTTGGTCGAGGATCTGGGGATCCGGGTCACGGTGCTGGGGACTCCCGCCGAGGAGGGTGGCGGCGGGAAGGTGGAGCTGATCGACGCCGGGGCCTTCCAGGACGCGGCCGCGGCGATGATGGTCCATCCGAGCCCCACCGACACGCTCGATCCCTCGTTCCAGACCAGGAGGACCTTCAGGGTCGAGTACTTCGGACAGGAGAGCCATGCCGCGTTCGCCCCGCACATGGGGGTCAACGCCCTGGACGCGTTCGTGCAGGCGTACCTCAACGTTTCCACGTTGCGGCAGCACCTGCTGTCCGGCGACCGGATCCACTGCATGATCGAGAAGGGCGGCGACGCCTACAACGTCATCGCCGGGTCGAGCCGATCGATCTGGGGCGTACGTGCCGAGACCGATGAGCGGCTCGAGGAGCTGGTCCCACGGGTGCGGGCCTGCTTCGAGGCGGCGGCAAAGGCGACCGGATGTCGTCTCGAGATCGACGAGGTCGACCACCCGTATCTCATGATGCGGAACAACCCGGTGATGACCGAGCTGTTCGCCGCCAACTCCGAGACACTGGGGCGCCCGATGCCCACCGAGGCGGAGGTGGGTCGCAGCGGCGGCTCCTCGGACATGGGGAACGTCTCCCAGGTGGTCCCTTCCATCCATCCGATGATCTCCATCGAGACCCAGGGGGCGGTCAACCATCAGAAGGAGTTCGCCGCCGCCACGGTCACCCCATCCGGCGACCGCGCCATCCGGGACGGTGCCCTGGGCATGGCCTGGACGATCATCGACCTGGCGGAACAGGGGCTCTGGGACCAGCTCAGCCGCGATAGCTGAGACCGCGTGGCGCCGCCGCGAACCCCGAATCGGCGAGGGCGCGGGCGAGTGGTGACTCCTCCGCCGGAGCACTGTCGACGGTTCGCAGCGTGAGCCGGCGATGCCTGGATCCGATGTCGGCGATGGCCCCGGCGACCGCCTCCGCCCGATGCCAGCCGGGCTCGAACATGGTGAGGCCGGTGCGTGACCTGTCGAGATAGGCGAGGAGCTCTCCGTCGGCCACGATGACGTAGGCGCCGGCCTCGCGCGCCAGCCTGGTCTCGGACTCCGGCCAGGGCAGGACCGTGCCATAGAGGTTGGCGGGATCGGTGGCTGCCAGCCACAGAGGCGGATGAGAAGGGCGCGACCTGAGCCGGTCGACGGCGCCGGGCAGGGCGAATTGCGCTCCGCCCAACCCCTCGACGAAGTAGCCACGACGGATCCGCCCCGCCTCCTCGAGATGGGACAGCACCGGGTACACCGAGGAGAAGCCTCCCGGAACCTCGCCGGCCACGATGTCCCGCGAGACCAGCCCGAACCGGTCGAGGAGCAGGGTCGCCCAGGCCGCGGCCGTCTCGGTGTCGCCCTCCGCCGGCTGCGGGACGAGCGACCAACGGCCGCCGGTACGGGCCGGGAACCGGCTGGAGAGGTTGGGCTTGCCGCGCCTCTTGGCCGGACGATGTGAGAGATAGGCCCGCAGCGGGTGGAGGCTGTCGTTGGTGACGTGACCCGACCACACCAGATCCCAGACGGCTTCTAGGACTTCGTCGGGGTCGCCACCGCCTACTCCCTGATAGATGTCGGCGAAGAAGCTGGCACCGTTCGTGTCCAGGAACCGGTGGATCGTCTCGCCCAGGCCATCCGGCTGTCCTTCGGGCCCGCGCCACAGATGTCGGAAGGTCTGCCTCGGGAAGAGGGAGATCCGTCCGTCACGGGACCCGATTCTCCCCCGACCGACCCACACCAGCTCACCGGAGAGGAGCATCGAGTCGAGGTCCATCTCGGGGTCCCTGACCCGAACGGCGAGGATGTCCCGCTCCAACACAGACGCCGGGATGGTGGCGCCGAGCAGCGTGGTCACCGCGCGACGCAGGGCGTGCGGGCCGCTCGGCGGATCAAGGGTGGTGCCCTGCCAGGCCGGAGTGAATGCGGCCAGTGTTTCGGCGGGGACGGGCTCGATCTCGCCGCGGAGAGCGGCGAGGGAACGCCGTTTGAGACGCCGCAGGACCTCGATGTCGAGCCACTCCCGTCCCGACCCGCCGGGCAGGTAGGGGCCTTCACTGACCCGCCCCTCGCGCCCGAGACGGTCGAGAGCGGACTCGACGACCGCCGGAGGGAGGCCCAGCGCCCTGCCGGCCTCACCGGCAGTGAAGGGACCATGGGTGCGGGCGTAGCGCCCGACCACGTCGCCGAGCGGGTCGGGCACGGCTTCGAGGAAGGGCTCGGGGAGCCCATAGGGAAGGGCGACACCCTGGGCGTCGCGGAGACGCGCCGCGTCCTCGATGGCACACCACCGGCGCTCCCCCGCGACCTCGGCTTCGAAGACACGGTTGCTCGCCATCAGATCGGAGAGGGCCGTGGCGACGTCGACACCCGTGGTCCTGAGCTCGATCTCGTCGATGGGAAGCGGGCCTAAGTCGCGGAGGAGGTCGTGGATCCCGTCGGTGTCGGTGGCGCGATGGCTCTCTGCGATGTGCTGCAACTCCAGCTCCACCCCGGCAAGGACGTCCGGGGCGATGAGGTCGCGCAGCTCCCCTTCACCGAGCAGCTCCCGCAACAGGCCGCGATCGACGCTGAGCGCCGCGGCCCGCCGCTCGGCGACCGGTGCGTCGGCCTCGTAGAGATAGATGGCGACGAACGAGAACAGGAGCGAGACCCCGAACGGGCTCGGGGTCATCGTGTCGGCCACGACCACCTCGACCCGTCGGGCCGCGATGTCCTCCATCAGCCGGACGAGAGCCGGCACGTCGAAGTCGTCGTTGAGGATCTCCCGAAACGTCTCCAGGATGAGCGGGAAGGAGTCGAACTGTCGGGCGACTCCGAGCAGGTCCGCCGATCGCCGTCGCTGCAACCAGAGCGGCGTCCTCGACCCCGGGCGACGACGGGGCAGGAGCAAGGCGCGTCCGGCCGCCTCCCGGAAGCGGGCGGCGAAGATCGCCGTCTCCGGCAGATGCTCGACCAGGAGGTCCTGCACCTCCTCGGGATCGAGGAGCAGCTCAGAAGGGTCTGGTGGCGTGTCGGTCTCGGGGAAGCGAAGGGCGATTCCGTCGTCGGACCAGACCATGTCGGCCTCGATGCCGTGGTGGAGCTGCAGCTTGCGACGCATCGCCATGGCCCAGGGAGCGTGGACCCTGGCGCCGAAGGGCGAGAGGATCAAGATCCGCCAGTCGCCCAGCTCGTCCCGAAAGCGCTCCGCCACGATCGTTCGGTCGTCTGGCGCCTTGCCTGTGGCCTGGATCTGCTCCTCGACGTATGCGACCAGGTTGCGCGCCGCCGTGGGATGGAGGTCGTAGGTCTCGGCCAGGGTCTCGGGAGCCTTCTCGCCGAGTGTGGCCACCTCACGGACGAACCGGCCGATGGCACGGCCGGTCTCGAAGGGGCGGCCCATCTGATCGCCCTTCCAGAATGGCATCCGGCCCGGCGTGTCGGCGCCGGCGGGCACCACCTCCACCTTGTCGTGGCCGATGCTGTTGATCCGCCACACCGTCGATCCGAGGAGGAAGGTGTCGCCTGCGCGGCTCTCGTGGACCATCTCCTCGTCGAGCTCACCGACCTTGGAGCCGTCGGGAAGTGTCACCTGGTAGAGGCCGCGGTCGGGGATGGTCCCGGGGTTGGTGACCACGATGTGCCTCGACCCAGGTCGTGGTGTGATCTCATCGCTTCCCCGGTCCCAGTTGAGCCGTGGCCGAAGACCCGCGAACAGGTCCGAAGGGTATCGGCCGGCCAGCATCTCCAGGGTGGCGTCGAAGAGCTTCCGGCTCAGCTCGGAATAGGGGGCCGCCCGACGCGCCATGTCGTAGAGGTGCCGCGAGGTGACGCCCGGGAAGGCGACGGCGCCCGCCACGAGATGCTGGGAGAGGACGTCGAGGGGGTTGGACAGGATCCGGGTCTCCTCCACCTCTCGGCTCGTCATGAGATGAGCGACGGCGGCGGCCGACAGGAGATCGCCCCGGTACTTGGGGAAGATGCGGCCCACCGACACCCCGCCCACCTGATGACCGGCCCGGCCCACCCGCTGCAGGCCGGAGGCGACGGACGTGGGCGCCTCGACCTGGACGACGAGGTCGACGGCGCCCATGTCGATCCCCAATTCCAAAGACGACGTGGCGACCACGGCCCGAAGGTCGCCTCGCTTGAGGGCACCTTCGATCTCGAGCCGTTGTTCCCGGGACACCGACCCGTGATGGGCCCTGGCGAGCTCCTCGCCGGCGAGATTGTTGATCCCGTTGCAGATCCGCTCGGCGAGACGGCGCGAGTTGGCGAAGACGATGGTGCTGCGATGGGCGAGGATCAGCTCCACCAACCGCGGGTAGATGGCGGTCCACATCGACCGGGCATCACCTTCGCCGTCCTCGCCACCGGGCCGGGCCATGTCGTCGGCGGGCACCTCGATCAAGAGGTCGAGTTCCCTGTCGGACGGGACGTCGACGATGGTCACCGGTCGTGGGCTCCACGTATCGCCCTGGAGGGTGCCCCCTCCGAGGAACCGGGCGATCTCCTCCAGAGGCCGCTGGGTCGCGGAGAGGCCGATCCGTTGCGGTGAGACATCGGTGACCTCCTCGAGCATCTCCAACGTCAGCGCCAGGTGGGCCCCTCGCTTGGTACCTGCCACGGCGTGGACCTCGTCGACGATGACCCACCGGATGCCGTGGAGCGCGTCGCGCACCGACGAGGCCAGCATCAGGTAGAGCGACTCGGGTGTGGTGATGAGGATGTCGGGCGGATGCCGCTCCATGCGACGCCTGTCCCCCGCAGGGGTGTCGCCGGTGCGGATGAACGTGGTGACATCCGGAGGGTCGAGGCCCATATGCGCCGCGGCGTCGGTGATGCCCCGGAGTGGCTCACGGAGGTTGCGGTCGACATCGTGCGCCAGGGCTTTCAGCGGCGATACGTAGAGGACACGACAACGGTCCTCGGTCGGCGGCCGAGGCTCGACGATGAGGCGGTCGAGCGCCCAGAGAAATGCCGCCAGAGTCTTCCCGGAGCCGGTCGGGGCGTGGATCAGCGTGTGCTCCCCGGAGGCGATGGCGGGCCAGCCACGGGCCTGGGCCGCCGTCGGGCCGCCGAATGTCGACTCGAACCAGCTTCGGGTCGCAGGGGTGAACTGGGCGATCGGATCCACCTCGGGAACGTATCACGGGCGGGTGACAGACTCACGGGACCGGGGTGACGCGGACGCGGGCAACGCGGTACCCTGCTCGGCCTGTGACAACGCCCGTCCTCGAAGTCAACGACCTGAAGACCCGTTTCCACACCCAGGACGGGGTGGTTCACGCGGTCAACGGGGTCAGCTTCCATCTCAACCGCGGCGAATTCCTCGGCGTGGTGGGCGAGAGCGGCTCGGGGAAATCCGTGACGATGATGTCGCTGCTCCGCCTCATCCCGATGCCACCGGGAGTCATCGAGTCCGGTAGCGCCGTCTTCGAGGGCAAGGACCTGATCGGGATGGACATCGAGGACCTCCGACGGATCCGCGGCGGTCGGATCGGCTTCATCTTCCAGGACCCGCTCACCTCGCTGAACCCCGTCCTCACCATCGGCTACCAGATCGAGGAGGCGCTGCGGATCCACACCTCGATCCCCGAGAAGGAGCGCCCCAAGAAGGCACAGGAGCTGCTCGAGCTGGTCGGGATCCCGGCCGCCAAGCAGAGGCTCCGCAACTACCCGCACGAGCTCTCGGGCGGCATGAGACAGCGGGTCATGATCGCCATGTCGCTCGCCTGCTCGCCGCAGGTGATCATCGCCGACGAGCCGACCACGGCCCTCGACGTCACCATCCAGGCCCAGATCATCGAGATCGTCCGCGACCTGAGGGAGCAGCTGGGCACCGCGGTGATCTGGATCACCCACGACCTCGGTGTGATCGCCGGCCTGGCCGACCGGGTCATCGTCATGTACGGAGGGCAGATCGTGGAGGAGGCTCCGGTGCGCCCCCTGTACAAGAACCCGCTCCACCCCTACACGCAGGGGCTGCTGGGCTCGGTGCCGCGAATCGACCAGAAGGGGTCCAAGCTGGTCAACATCAAGGGCCAGCCGCCCAACCTCTACCAGGAGCCGCAGAGCTGCAGCTTCGCCCCGCGCTGCCCCTACGCCTTCGACCGGTGCCGGGCCGAGAACCCGCCACTGATCGAGCGGTCCCCGGGCCGGCGCGTGGCCTGCTTCTGGGACGTCGAGCGCAACACCGAATACGACCCCGGTTCCCGGGCGACGCTCGAGGTGGTCGAAGGTGACAGCTGAGGCCCTGTCCGAGACGCCGGCCCCCGCACCCGCACGGGAGGTCCTCGTCGGTGTCCGCGGCCTGAAGAAGCACTTCCCCATCACCAAGGGCGTGTTCCGCCACCAGGTGGGCGCGATCAAGGCGATCGACGGCATCGACTTCGACATCTACCGGGGCGAGACCCTGGGGCTGGTGGGCGAGAGCGGCTCGGGCAAGTCGACGACGGGTCGCACCATCTTGCAGTTGGAGAAGGCGACCGAGGGCTCGGTCACCTTCGAAGGCGTCGAGCTCACCACTCTGGCCCCGGAGCCCATGCGGAAACTGCGCCCACGGATGCAGATGGTGTTCCAGGACCCCCACGCCTCGCTCAACCCGAGGATGACGGTGGGCTCGATCGTCTCCGAGCCCCTCCGCGAGCACCGCGCCGGGACGGCCAAGGAGATGCAGCAGCGGGTGGAGGAGCTGCTCAGCCTGGTCGGCCTGGAACGGAAACATGCCAACCGCTACCCGCACGAGTTCTCGGGCGGGCAGCGGCAGCGGATCGGCATCGCCAGGGCGATCGCCCTCAATCCGGACTTCATCGTCTGCGACGAGCCCATCGCCGCACTGGACGTCTCCATCCAGGCCCAGGTGGTCAACCTGCTCGAGGACCTCCAGGACGTCCTCGGCCTCACCTACTTGTTCATCTCCCACGACCTGTCCATGGTCCGGCACATCGCGGACCGGGTGGCGGTCATGTACCTGGGGAAGATCATGGAGCTGGCTCCGCAGGCCGCCATGTACTCCGCGCCCAAGCACCCGTACACGCAGGCCCTGCTGTCGGCCGTCCCGGTCCCCGACCCCGACGTCGAAGAGAACCGGCGCCGGATCATCCTCGAGGGTGACATCCCCAGCCCCGCCAACCCGCCCCCCGGGTGCGTGTTCAACACACGCTGCCCCATGGCGCAGGAGAAGTGCCGGGTCGAGGTGCCCCAGTTCCGGCAGCTCGAAGAAGGTCACTGGGTCGCCTGCCACTTCGCCGACTGAGAGCATCCGGACGGCGACTACCTTCCCCACCCGAACACGGGAGCATGAAGACTTGAGACGACGCCCACTGGCGGTCCTCACCCTGGCGATCGCCCTGCTCGCCGGTTGTGCCGGTGAGGGCGACGAGGACACCCACCTACGTCTGCTCCAGTGGCAGGCCCCCTCGACCGCCAACCCCTACCTCTCCAGCGGGACCAAGGACGTCCTCGCCAGCTCGCTCGTCCTCGAACCCCTCGCCGCCATCGCCCCCGACGGCACCTATGTCCCCAAGCTCGCCGCCGAGATCCCCACCCTCGACAACGGTGGTGTGTCCCCCGACCTCCTGTCGATCACATGGCGCCTGGAGGAGGGGCTGGTCTGGTCCGACGGCTCACCGGTGACCACGGAGGACCTCATCTTCACCTGGCGGTGGTGCACCGAGCCGGCGACGGGCTGTGCCTTCACGTCGCATTTCGACGGGGTGGCGGACATGGTGGCGGTCGACGACACCACGCTGCGGATCGAGTTCGAAGGCCCCACGCCCAACCCCCATGTGGCGTTCGTGTCTTCCCAGAGCCCGGTATTGCAGAAGGCGCAATTCGAGGGCTGTGTGGGGGAGCGCGCGGTCACCTGTGTCGAGGCCAACCAGTCCCCGATCGGGACCGGCCCCTACGTGGTCGAAGAGTTTCGCCACGAGGACACGGTTCTCTACGAGCTCAACCCGTACTACCGCGGCGACGACCCCTACTTCCGGACCGTGGAGATCAAGGGAGGCGGCAGCGCCACGGACGCGGCGCGCACCGTCCTCGAGGAAGGCGCCGCCGACTACGCCTGGAACCTCCAGATCCCACCCGACATCCGGGCGGGGATGGAGGCCAAGGGCGTAGGCCGTGTCGAGACCGGGTTCGCCGCCAACCTGGAGCACCTGAACCTGATGCAGGCGAACAACCGCCACCCCGACCCGGAGATGCGGGCGGAGTACCTCGACGGGACCAACCCGCACCCCCTCTTCCACGACAACCCCGTGCTGGCCCGCGCCATGTCGATGGCGATCGACCGATCCGAGCTGATCGCCGTCGGGTATGGCCCGGCGGGGCGGCCCGCCTGCAACGTGTGGATGGCGCCACCCGCGGTCTCGCCCCACAACGACTGGTGCCTGGCCCAGGACATCGAGGGAGCCCGGGAGCTCCTCGACGAAGCGGGGATCGTCGACAGCAACGGCGATGGCGTCCGTGAATACGACGGGATCGAGCTCGTGCTCGACTTCATCACCTCCACGAACGAGGTGCGGCAGACCTTCCAGACCCTGATCCAGGACTACTGGCGGGAGATCGGGATCGAGACCAACCTCCGCAACGCCCCGGCCAGTGTCTTCTTCGACGGCACCGGCACGAGCCCCGACTCGTTCGTTCGCGGTCTGGCCGATGTGTTCATGTTCACCTCGCCTGTGTCCATCCCCGACCCGCTGGTCCAATTCGAGGGCTACACGCTGGAGGAGATGACGGGCCGATTCAACGGCTACGGCGGCGGCAACTCGATGAGGTACCACAACCCGGTGTTCGACGCCCTGGTCGCCGAGTTGGCCGTGACCGCCGACCCCGAGCGTCGCACCGAGTTGGCGATCGAGCTCAACGACATCCTCGTCTCCGACGGTGTGGTCATCCCGCTCGTCCACCGCGGATCGGTGTCGGCGTTCCGGGACGACATCCTGGGGGTCGGGGACCTCAACGGCTGGGACAGCGAGTACTGGAACATCCAGGAGTGGCGTCGAGCGGGCTGAAGACGGCCCGAAACGGGACAACGGCCCGGGATTCCTCGCCCGTCCGCGGGCCGTCGCTGTTATCTTGACCAGGCGTCGGGCGTTCGTTCCGACGTTGGAGGAGAAACAAATGAAGAGATATACCTGGCTCGGGTTGCTCGCGGCCTTCGCTTTGGTGTTGGCTGCGTGTGGCACGGGCGGTACGACGACCACTGCGGCACCGAGTACCACGGCGCCGGACGGTGAGACGTCGACGACCGGGGAAGGCCCCACAGGTGAGGCCGGGCAGGGTGGAAACCTGCAGCTCCTCATGTGGCAAGCCCCCTCGATCGTGAACGGGATGCTCTCCAATGGGACCAAGGACACGATGGCGGCGTCCCTCGTGCTCGAGCCACTGGCGAATTTCGGTCCCGAGACCGAGATCATCCCGGCGCTCGCCGAGGAAGTGCCGACCATCGAGAACGGTGGGCAGGCCGAGGACCTCATGTCGGTCACCTGGACGCTGAAAGAAGGCCTCTTGTGGTCTGACGGCACCCCGGTGACGGCAGAGGACGCGGTGTTCACCTGGGAGTACTGCATGAACCCCGACACGGGATGCACGCAGTCCGGTGCTTTCCAGGGCGTCGAGAGCGTCGAAGCTGTTGACGATCGCACGATCAAGATCAACTTCACGGCTCCGACGGCCTACCCGTACCTGCCGTTCGTGGGTGCTGTCAGCCCGATCCTGCAGAAGGCCCAGATGGAGGAATGCGTCGGACGGGCCGACCAGTGCACCGAGCAGAACAACTACCCGATCGGCACGGGTCCCTACAAGGTGAGCAACTTCGTCTTCGAGGACACGGTCGAGTACGAGGTCAACGAGAACTACCGCGACTTCGCCAACGGCAAGCCGTTCTTCGGCACGGTCACCATCAAGGGTGGCGGTGACGCAGAGGCCGCGGCCCGTTCCGTCCTCGAGATCGGCGAGGCCGACTACGCCTGGAACCTCCAGGTGGCGCCGGACATCCTCGAGCCGATGATCGCCGCGGGCAACGGGCAGCTCTTCGTCGGCTTCGCGGCCAACGTCGAGCACCTGAACCTGAACCAGACCAACCCGGACAGCGAACCGCCGTCCGAGTGGATGGACGGGAACAACCCGCACCCGGTGTTCCACAACAACCCCGAGTTCGCCAAGGCCCTGTCCCTGGCGATCGACCGGGAGGAACTGACCCGGGTCGGTTATGGCGTCGCCGGTAAGCCAACCTGCAACGTCTGGCCTTCCCCGCCGGCAGTGTCCACCACGCACGACTGGTGCTTGACCCAGGACATCGATCAGGCGAATGCCATCCTCGATGGTCTGGGCTACATGGACACCAATGGCGACGGGACCCGTGAGCATCCGGAGTTCGGCGAGTTGATCTTCGACTTCAACACGTCGACCAACGGCGTCCGCCAGAGCTTCCAGCAGCTCATCGAGTCCTACTGGGGGCAGATCGGAATCGGCGCCCGGATGCGGAACACCGATGCCAGCGTCTACTTCGGCAACGAAGACGGTGCTGACAACATCAACCGGTTCGTCGGCGACATCCAGATGTACACCTTCGTGCCGCTGCCGGGTGGGCAGTCCCACTTCGCGCAGTACACGACTGCTGAGATCACGGGTGCGTTCAACAACTACGGTGGGTCGAACCTGGTTCGTTACTCGAACCCCGAGTTCGACGCTCTCTTCGATCAACTGAGCACCACCACCGATCAGGATGAGCGCAACGAGATCATCAAGCAGCTGAGTGACCTGGTCGTCGGCGACGGCGCGGTGATCCCGCTCGTCTGGCGTGCTTCCGCCTCTGCGTTCAAGAACGACATCAAGGGCTACGGCACGCTCAACGGCTGGGACTCCGAGCTCTGGAACATCGCGGACTGGTATCGCGAATAGCCCAGAGGTTGGTCTAGTCCCCCAATAGAGGTGCGGAGGGCCTCTCAGGGTCACCTGGGAGGCCCTCCCGCTCCCGCCTACGAGCCGAGGAGACCATGGGCCGCTACGTGATACGTCGCCTCTTGCTGGCGATCCCGACCGTGATCGCGATCGGGTTCGTCATCTTCGCCATCCTGGATCTGGCGCCGGGCGACCCCACGTCCAACCTGCCCCTCAACATCCCTCCGGAGACCCGGGAGCAGATCCGACGCGCCCTCGGTCTCGATCAGCCCTTCGTCATCCGATGGCTCAAGTGGATGCAGCTCATGTTCATCAACGAGCCGCTCCACATGATCGAGTCGATCTTCAACATCTGCATCGGCGACTGCGAGAACCGGGTCCGCATCGTCTCGTGGGCCGGCAGGGCCCCTGCCCTCGACATCATCTGGGGCCGTCTCCCTCAGACCCTCTGGGTCCTGGGCACCGCCTTCATCATCGGGATCCTCATCGCGGTCCCGACCGGCATCCTCTCCGCCTACAAGCAGTACTCGTGGTTCGACAACGTGGGGACCTTCTTCTCCATGGTCGGGTTCTCCGTGCCCACCTTCTTCACCGGTCTGGTGGCGATCGTGATCTTCGCCGTCAACCTGAGGTGGTTCCCGTCGATCTACGACACGACCCACCACGTCGACTGGACCGACTGGAACAGCATCCTGATCCAGATCAAACAGATGATCATGCCGGTGGCGGTCCTGTCTCTCTTCAACGCCGCCGCCCTGACCCGTTTCACCCGCGCCTCGGTCCTCGACAACCTCAACGAGGACTACGTCCGCACGGCGCGCTCCAAGGGTCTCGGTGAGCGGCCGGTGGTGACGGTTCACGTGTTGCGCAACAGCATGATCCCGGTGGTCACCCTGATCGCCCTCCAGATCCCGGGCATCTTCGCCGGGGCGATCATCACCGAGCAGATCTTCCGGATCAACGGTCTGGGGGCGCTGCTGATCACCGCCATCGGCCAGTCGGACGTGCCGATGGTGCAGACGCTGACGTTCATCTTCGCCGTGCTCATCGTGGTGTTCAATCTCGTCGCCGACGTCACGTACGGCCTGCTCGATCCGCGGATCCGGTACGACTGAGAGGAGGGATCATGTCGACCACCCAGGAGCGTCTCGACGTCGAACAGGCGGCCACTGCGACCCCGGAGAGGTACCGCTCCCTCCGTTCCGACGTTTGGCGCCAGTTCCGCCGTCACAAGGGCGCCATCGTCGGTCTCGCTCTCATGGCGATCGTGGTCTTCGCCATCCTGGTCGGCCCGTTCCTGTGGGGCGGTGACGGTGTCACCCCCGACACCCTCAACGCCAACAAGACGCCGTCGTGGGAGCACCCGATGGGGACCGACAACCTCGGTCGCGACGTGATGGCCCGGGTCCTGGTCGGTGGTCGGATATCGCTCGCCGTCGGCGTCACCGCCATGGTGGTGGGGATCACCCTGGGCACGAGTGTCGGTGTCCTCTCCGGTTTCTTCCGCAAGCTGGACGGTCCGCTGATGCGGCTCACCGACCTGTTCCTGGCGTTGCCCGTCCTACCCCTGCTCCTGGTGGTGATGATGCTGTTCCGGGAGCCGCTGACCGAGACGTTCGGTCAGAACGCGGGGATCTTCCTCCTGGTGGTGAGCATCATCGGCGCCACGTCCTGGATGACCACCGCCCGGGTGGTCCGCGGCCAGGTGCTCACCGTGAAGGAGAAGGAGTTCGTCCTCGCGGCCAACAGCATCGGGACGCGGAAGCGGAACATCGTGATGCGGCACATCCTCCCCAACGTGCTCAGCCCCGTCATGGTGGCGGCCGCGCTCGGAGTCGCCCAGGCCATCATCACGGAGTCGGCCTTGTCGTTCCTCGGTCTGGGATTCCCGCCCAGCTTCCCCACCTGGGGACGTCTGCTCTTCGACGCCAAGGACTACCTGCCCACCAACCCGTGGCGGGTGATCTGGCCGGGCATCATGATCTCGCTCACCGTGATCTCGGTGAATTTCATCGGCGACGGTCTCCGGGACGCCCTCGACCCGAAGCTCCGCAGCAAGAGCTAGAGCACCTTCTCCATTCGCTCCAGGATGGCCAGCAGCGTCGCCTCGTCGGTGGCGAAGTTGAATCTGGCGTGGCCCTCGCCACCCGGCCCGAATGGGAGACCGCCGCTCAGGGCCACCCGCGCCTCGTCCAACAGCACCGCGGCCGGGTCGTCCCACCCGTAGTCGGTGAAGTCGAGCCAGGCCAGGAACGTGGCCTCGGGCAGATGCATCCGCACCCTGGGAAGACGCTCGTCGATGAAGGAGGCGAGGAGGTCGCGGTTGTGCCGGAGACGCATCAGGACCTCGTCGAGCCATCCCTCCCCCTCCGCATATGCGGCGGCGCCTGCGATCAGCCCGAAGGTGCCCACCCCGATCTTCTCCGGGGTGAAGTAGTCGCGCCAGAATTCGAGGTCGCGGTCGTTGGTGAGGACGACCTGGGCGCACTTGAGCCCGGGAAGGTTGAACGCCTTCGACGCCGAGGTGATGGTGATGACCACATCGGGGGCGAGGGGCGCGGCCATCGTGTGGCTCCGCCCGTCGTAGAGGATGGCGGCATGGATCTCGTCGGCGATGACCCGGGCCCCATGCCGGGCCGCCACCGACACGACGTCCGAGACCTCGTCGACGCTGAGTGCCCGGGCCACCGGGTTCCACGGATTGCAAAGGACGACCGACCCGGCACCTTCGGCGAACGCACGATCCAGCCCGTCGATGTCGATGCGGAAGCCGGCCTCCTCTTCGATGGAGGGCACCTCGATCACTTCGCGCCCGGCGCGCTCCACCATGGAGTAGAACGGGAAGTAGACAGGTGGGTGGAGGATCACCGGGCTCCCCGGCTCGGTGAGATGCATGATCGCCCGCCGACCTGCCTCGATGACGTCAGGGGCCGGGAACACGCCGGCCGGATCGATGTCCGCGCCGAACCGCCGCTTCCAGAATCCCGTCGCCGCGACCGCGGCTGCCTCCTCGAGCCCGGGGTACGGGTATCCGGTGTCGCCGAGGTCGACGGCCTCGTGAAGCGCTTTGCTCACCGGCGGCGCCAACCCGAAGTCCATCTCCGCCACCCAGGCGCAGAGAACGTCCGGCTCGTAGTAGTTCCATTTCAGGCAGGGGCGGCTGGTCATGCGCCCATCATCGCGGAAGTTCAGGCCCCGATGGCAGATGCCGCGGTGCGGAACCTCCCGGCGATGGCGCGGCCGAAGAGGACCACGAAGAAGAACGCCACCGCGAACAGGGCGATGGTGGCGGAGCCGGCCGTGCCGGCGTGATAGCTGACGATCAAGCCCGTCACCACCGACAGGCCGCCGATGACGACCGCCAGACCCATGATCATCGGGACCCGGCGGGCGATCAGCGATGCGGTGGCCGGGGGTCCGACGAGCAGCCCGAAGACGAGGAGGGTCCCCACCGTTCGGAAGGAGCCCACGATCACCAGGGTGATCAGTGCCAGCATGACGAAATGGGCGAGACGCGGTCGTAGGCCCAGGAGCCGGGCCTTGTCCTCGTTGAAGGAGAGGACGAGGAAGGGGCGATGGAACGCGATGGTCGCCACCACCGAGAGCCCGGCGATGAGGGCGAGGAGCACGATGTCGCCCCTCGTCACGCCGAGGGTGTCACCGAAGAGGACCGCCGCCAGCGTTCCCGCATAGGCGGGCGTGATGGAGAGGAGGATCACACCGAGGGCGAGCATCCCCACGAAGAGGAGGCCGATCCCGGTGTCGTCTCCGAAGGACGTGCGGCTCCGGACGTAGTTGATCCCCAGGATCATCATCAGCGCGGCCCCGGCCGCCCCGATGAGCGGGTTGAAATCGAGGAGGACAGCGAGGGCGATCCCGGGGATGACGCCGTGGACGAGGGCGTCGCCCAGGAACGCCATGCCCCGGATCACCACCCAGGTGCCGACCAGGGCGAGAGCCATCGCGGCGAGGACGCCCGCCACAAGGGCTCGTTGCTGGAAGGCCAGCGCGAAGGGTTCGGTGAGCCAGTCCATGAGGGCAAGCTATCCGCTGGCCGCCCGCGCGATCTCGCGGGCGTTGTGGCGGAGCAGATCGACCAGCGTCGGAGCAGGGCCGCCGGGGCCCGTCAGCGACTCGGTGTGCAGCGTCACCACATCGACCCCTCCCACCTCCGCGGCGACGGTCCGGGCGACATCGTCGTTGCGGGTGGCGTCGACGAAGATCGCCGGCAGGTCCCGCGAGCGGATCAGCCGAACGAGCTCGGCGAGGTCTCCCGAGCTGGGCGCCCCCGTGGACGAGCCCCCGGGGATGACGGTGGCGAGGACGTCCCACCCGTATCGGTCGGCGAAGTAGCCCATGGTGGCGTGATTGGTGACCAGCACCCGACGGTCGGGGGGCACCGCCTCCAGTATCCCCTCGATCTCCACATGGACGGCACGCAGCCGCTCGGCGTAGGCCAGGGCACGCTCCTCCCAGCCGACCTCGGGGTCGATCCGGGAAAGCTCGCCGGCGACCAGCCCGGCAGCATCCGCCATCCGGAGCGGATCCATCCAGACATGGGGGTCGAGGCTGTGATCGTCACCTTCGACCACCTCGATGGGATCGAGGAGGGGTGCGACCTCGAACACCGCCACACCGTCGGCGGCCACGGATTCGAGGACGCCGGCCAGGGCCTCTTCCAGACCCAGGCCGTTGGCCACGACGAGGTCGGCCCGGGCCATGGCAGCCACCTGTGCCGAGGATGGCTGGAACTCGTGGGGGTCGGCGCCCGCAGGGATCAGGACCTCGACGGTCGCCCCGTCGCCGACGACGTTCGCCACGAGGTCGCCGAGGATGTTGGTCGTGACGACGATGCGCGGCTGGCCCGCGCCATCGTTGCCGCATGCCGCGACCAGGAGGGCGAGGACGATGGTGGCGGTTGCCCTTTTCATCTCGATACCTATAATGAGAATCGTTATCAACTAGATTATCACGAACAGAGTGACCGTCGCCAGCCACCATCGCCAGGTCGAGAGCCGTCTCGCCGAGTCCCAGGTCCGCTATACGAAGGGGCGGCGGGCGGTGGTCGATCTCCTCGCCTCCGCCGAGGGGCCCCTGGGCGCGGCCGAGATCCACGAGCGGCTCGAGGGTCAGGTCCCGCTCTCGTCGGTGTATCGCACCCTCTCGGTCCTCGAGGAGGCCGGCGTGCTCATCCCCCACTTCGCCCAGAAGGGCCTCACCCGGTACGAGCTCGCCGAATGGCTTCGGGGGCACCACCATCATCTCGTGTGCGTCGTCTGTGGCGGCGTCGAAGACTTCACCCTGCCCGAGAGGTTGGAGGCGGAGATGGACCGCATCGTGCGCGACATCGGCTCCCTCGCCCGCTTCCGGGCGGTCAACCACTCGCTGGAGATCGAGGGGAGGTGCACCCGGTGCGACGCCTGAACGGTGTCGCGGTCCGGGCCCGCGACCTGGTCCTCGGCTACGGCTCGTTCGTCGCAATCCGCCAGGCCACGTTCGCCATCCCTTTCGGGACCCTCACCGCGGTGATCGGCCCCAACGGCTCGGGGAAGTCCACGCTGCTCAACTCGATCGCCGGGCTGGTCACACCGATGGCGGGATCCATCGAGGTGGCGGTGCCGCCGAAGCGGATCGCCTACGTGATGCAGTCGACAAAGGTTCCGGAGGCACTCCCGGTGTCGGTGCGCGAGGTGGTGACCATGGGTCGCTATGCCACCAGCGGGCCGGCGCGGCGTCTCACCGCGGAGGATCGCCGGGCCGTCTCCGATGCCATGGAGCGTCTCGGGATCACGGACCTGGCCCACCGACAGATCAGCAAGCTCTCCGGCGGCCAGCGTCAGCGGGCCTTCGTCGCCCAGGGTCTGGCACAGGACCACGACATCCTGTTGTTGGACGAGCCCCTGACGGGGATCGACATCACCACGGCCGGCGCCATCGACGAGGTGATCCACCACGAGATCGAGGAGGGCTGTGCGGTGGTGATGACAACCCACGATCTCACCGAGGCGGCCGTGGCGGGGCACGTCATCCTCGTCTCCGGAGGAGTGGTGGCATCTGGCCCACCTGCGGACGTGCTAACGGCGGAGAACTTGCGTCGTGCCTACGGTCCCGCGCTCCTCCATGCCGGCGAGGATCGGGTCTTCCTCGACGACCCGGCGCACTTCCCCGTGCAGGAGTAGGGGACTTGCCGCCCCCTAACCCCCCGGCTCCGGCACCGGACGGGTTCCCCCTACCCCCGGCTCCGCTCCGCTTCGCCGGCGGTACCTTCCCCCAGCCTGGCTGGGGGACTAATCATGGGCCAGGGTGAAGCCGTACGGCAGCTCCAGCCGATGCTCCGCCAGGAGATCCGGCCTGGAGAGCAGTTCCGGGGTCGGCATGTCGACCACGACCCGGCCCCCGTCCATCACCACGGAACGAGGGCAAAGCTCCAGGGCGAGCGGGAGGTCGTGGGTGATCACCACCATGGTGACGTCGAGAACGGACAGCGTCTCGATGAGGGTGCGTCGGCCGGCCGGGTCGAGACCGGAGCCCGGTTCGTCGAGGACCAGGATCTCCGGGCCCATGGCAAGCACCGTCGCCAGGGCGGCGAGACGCTTCTCACCACCGCTGAGATGATGCGGAGGCCGACTCGCCAGATCGGAGGCACCCACCCGGTGCAGGGCCTCTTCGACCACCGCGTCCAGGTCCCGGCCACGGACACCGAGATTGGCCGGGCCGAATGCGACGTCGTCGGCGACGGTGGGCATGAAGAGCTGGTCGTTGGGATCCTGGAAGACGAGACCGACCCGACGGCGGATCTCCGTCACGGTGTCGTCGGTGAGTGACACACCCCCGACGAGGACCTCTCCAGAGGCGCCACGGAGGAGGCCGTTGAGATGGAGGGCGAGCGTGGTCTTGCCGGCGCCATTGGGACCGAGGAGCGCGACCCTCTCGCCCTCGGCGACCGTCAGATCGACACCCCGCAGCGCCTCCCGCCCATCCGGGTAGGAGAACCGGAGACCGCGGACTTCCAACACAGGGATCACGAGCCCACCAACGCCATCACCGCCACAACCACGGCCACCGTGGGTGCGACCAGGGCGACGAGCCACTGGGTCCTCGTGGCCCGTCGCCGCTCCAGCACCGGCATCTCACCGGTGTAGCCACGGGCCATCATCGCCGAGTGGACCCGCTCCCCCCGCTCGTACGCCCTGACGAACAGCGCCCCGGACGCGGACGCGATCGGCCGGGCCTGCCACAGCCATCTCGCGTCGTGACCACGAGCAACCATCGCCTGGCGCATCCTCGACATCTCGTCTGCGATCAGCTCCAGGTAACGGACCATGAATCCGGCGATGGACACCAGCACCGACGGAGCCTTCAGCGTGCGCAACCCTTCGAGGATTCTCGACACCTCGGTGGTGGCCACCAAGACGATCGCCGCCCCCGCACCCAGGGTGGTCTTGGCGATGATCCCCCACGCCGCCCACAGCCCGTCGCGGCTGACCGTCACCCAGCCCACGTCGACTCGCTCCCCAGACCCGACCAACGGGACCATCAAGGCGAGCAGGATGAACGGGAGGGCGCCGGTCAACCGGAGTATGAAGAAGCGAAGCGGGATCCGGCCGACCACCAGAGCGACCGCCAGGATCACTGCGTAGACGGCGAACGCCCAGACCTGGCGTGGCGGTGTCACCGCCACCGACAGGGCGAACAGGAGCACCGCCGCCACCTTGGTCTCGGGCGGGGCGTGATGGAGGGCACTGTGCTCGTGGACGTAGAGGGCGTGGGCGTGGCCGGCGCCCACGTCTCAGCCTGTCGCTCGGGGCGAGCGCTCCCGGAACGCCCGGAAGATCCCCCAGGCGACCAGCAGGGTGATGAGCGTCCCGGCCACGCCGGCGATGGCCAGGCTCATCCTCTCGTCCTCGATGCCCCTGGTGGCGTAGTCGGCGAAGAGGAAGTCCGACCAGGCGTGGTCCCGACCCTGGTCGGCGAAGCCCTCGGTCTGGGCCACCCGCTCCAGACCGTCGGGGGCATCGGCGGCGAACTGGCTCACCACGGTGGCGAAGACCACCGTCACCAACAAGCCACCCAGGACGAAGACGCGAGTCGGGACCTTGCCACGTCCACTGCGCAGATCGACGCCCGCGGCACCGTGGACCAGGTCGGGCCGGGAGGCGAGCACCGCTCCCACGGCGATGGAGCTGATCACCGCCTCACCGATCCCGATCAGGGCGTGGATGCCGACCATGGCGCCGAAGACGCGGGTGAACGGGATCGGCGCCGTCGCCCCGAAGAGCCACTCGATGGAGAAGGCCGCCGCCGACAGCACGACGGAGGCCCATGAGGCGAGAGCGGTCGCCCCGAGGATGCCGCCTCGACCCGCCGGCAGGAGCTTCTTGAAGATGCCGAAGAGGGCATACCCGGCGTAGGCGGGGACGATCGCCATGTTGAGGATGTTGTAGCCGAGGGCGGTGAGCCCACCGTCGGCGAAGAACATCGCCTGCACGGCCACGACGACCGTGACGACGAGGGCGCCCAGATGCGGCCCGAGGAGGATGGCTGCCAGCGCGCCCCCCATGAGATGGCCGGTGGTGCCTGCGGCCACGGGGAAGTTGAACATCTGGGCGGCGAACACGAATGCGGCGGTGATCCCAGCCACCGGGACCACCTTCTCGCTCATGGTCTGCCTGAGCTGACGGAGGGCAGCGCCGACGGTGCCGACGCTGACGACGCCGGTGGCCACGGCGGTCCCTGCATTGAGAAACCCGTCAGGTGCGTGCAATTCGTCCTCCTGATGCCAGGCCATCGCAATTGCGAACTGCTTGCAGCAAAAGGAGTATAGGTTTGCGCCGTGATCATCGACGATCCCTTGCGGAGCGCCCTGGAACGGGAGGGTCACCGGATGACCGCGCCGCGTCGCGCCGTGTGGCAGGTCGTCTCCACCGCGGAGCGCCATCTCACCGCAGACGAGATCGCGGCCCGGGTTCGCTCCGAGTACCCGGACGTCAACCTGTCCTCGATCTATCGGTCGCTGACCCTCTTCGCCGATCTGGGCCTGGTCAGGGAGTCCAGCCTCGACAGCGGCGGGCCGGCGCATTGGGAGCCGGCGCACCCCGACGACGACTTCCACCTCCGCTGCCGGCGGTGCGGGAGGATCGACCACCACACCGGTGACCTCGTCGACCGGGTGCGCAGCCACCTCGAGGGCGAGCACGGCTGGATCCCCGAGCAGGTGGAGCTGCTTGTGACCGGTCTCTGCCCGGACTGCGCCTGAGCCCCCTACCCCCGGCCTCCGGCCGGCGGTACCTTCCCCCATGCTTCGCATGGGGGACTGATCCTTTCACCGGCCCCCGGGAACCATGGGCCGCCGTACCTTCCCCCATGCTTCACATGGGGGACGCTGCAGCCCCGCCCCGGCGACCTTGGCGTCGAGGTCCATCAGAGCCCGAGGACGTCCCCCAGGCGCTGGCGATGGAACCGGGGGTCGCCGAGGAGAAGCGACGACGTCTTGGCCCGCTTCAGGTAGAGGTGGGCGTCGTGCTCCCAGGTGAACCCGATCCCGCCGTGGAGTTGGATGTTCTCCCCGGCCGCCCACACGTAAGCCTCCGAGGCCACCGACGCGGCGAGGGGGGCGGCGATGGCAAACTCCTGCTCGTCGTCCGTGACCCGGACGGCGTGATACGCCACCGACTTGGCATGCTCCACCTTGACCAGCATCCGGGCACATCGGTGCTTGACCGCCTGGAACGACCCGATGGGCCGGCCGAACTGGTGGCGGGTCTTGGCGTACTCGGTCGACATCTCGAGACAGCGCTGGGCCCCACCGACCTGCTCGTTGGCGAGCAGCGACGACGCCATCGCGAGAGCCTTCTTCAACCCGTCGGCGGCCGGTCCGCCGCCGAGCGGTCGTCCCGCGGCCACACCCTCGAAGGCGACGTTGCCCTGGCGTCGGGTCGGGTCGAGGACGTCCACCTGCTCGACGCCGACCCCGGTCTCGCCGGCGCGGACCGGGAAGACGGCGACACCGTCGTCGGTGCGGGCCGCGACCAGGAACAGGTCGGCGAGATGACCGTCGAGGACGTGCTTCTTGACGCCCGAGATCATCCAACGGTCACCGTCCCGGGTGGCGGTGGTCTCGATCGCCTCGAGCCCCCAGTCGCGGGATCCCTCGAAGACGGCCAGCGTGGCGATGGTCTCGCCCGATGCGATGCCGGGGAGGAGCTCCGCCTTCTGCTCGTCGTCGGCGAGCGTCATGATCACGGGGGTGGCCAGCCCCACTGTGGCGAAGAAGGGGCCCGGGGTGACCATCCGGCCCATCTCCTCGAAGATCACCGACAGCTCCACGGGGCCGTAGCCGGCGCCGCCGTGCTCTTCGGGGATGGCGAGACCCGTCCAGCCGAGGTCTGCCATCTCCTTCCACAGCGAGCGATCGAACCCCTCGGGGGTCATCATCAGCTCCCGCACCGTCGGGATCGGGAGCCGGTCGTCGAGGAACTCCCGCGCCGTGTTGCGGAGCAGCGTCACCTCCTCGGTCGGCGCATAGGAGACACGGGCCTCAGCCACGCGGCACCTCCCTCCACGGCACGTCCTTGTCCACCCTGGGGTCTCCGGGGAGGCCGAGGACCCGCTCCGCCAGGATGTTGAGCATCACCTCGGAGGTGCCACCCTCGATGGAATTGGCCCGGGTGCGAAGGAAGCCGTGCTGAGGCGGCCTGCCCTCGAAGACGGCCGGGCGGACGAGCTGATAGCCGCCCGGGTAGAGCGTCCCATCGAGGCCCATCAGCTCGAGGGTGAAGGACATCACCGCCTTGTTGTTGTCCGCCCAGGCCAGCTTGCCCGTGGACCCCTCGGGGCCCGGGATCCCGGCCTCCGCCATCTCGTCGGCGCGAATGGCGGTCAGACGTGCCGCCTCCACCTCGGCCCAGAGCCGGACGAGCTCGTCACGCATCACAGGGTCGCCGTCCCCGTACTCCTTCCAGGCGCCGATCGCCTCGGCGATCCGACCCGCGCCCCTCGGGACCGTGTTCCCGCCGATGGCCACCCGCTCGTTCATCAGGGTGGTGAGGGCGACACGCCACCCGGCCCCGACGGCGTCGATCCGGTTGGCATCGGGAATCCTGGCGTCGTTGAAGAAGACCTCGTTGAACTCCGCCTCGCCGGTGATCTGATAGAGGGGGCGCACCTCGACACCGGGCGACTCCATGTCGACGACGAAGTAGGTCAGACCCTGGTGCTTGGGCACGTCGGGGTTCGTCCTGGCGACGAGCATCCCCCACTTGGCGAGGTGGGCCAGGGTGGTCCAAACCTTCTGCCCGTTGACCACCCACTCGTCGCCGTCACGGACGGCCATCGTGGCCAGGCCGGCCACATCGGAGCCGGCGCCGGGCTCGGAGAACATCTGGCACCAGATCTCCTCGGTGGTGAACATGGGACGCAGCCACCGCTGTTTCTGCTCGGAGGTGCCATGGGTGGTCAGCACACCGGCGCCCATGCCGATGCCGAGGACATTGCGGGCCCGGTTGTCGATGCTGGCACCCGCCTCGACGAGGCGGCGGTTGATGATCGTCTGATAGCGCCGCGGAAGCCCGAGCCCGCCCTCCCCTTCGGGATGCCATACCCAGGCGAGACCGAGGTCGTACTGGGCGCCCCAGAACTCCTTGTCGGGGGTCTCGGCCGGAGGGTGCCCCTCGAGGAGCTGCCGGATCAGGCCTTCGACCCGTTCCAGGTCATGGTCGCTCATATGCCGCCAAGGTACAGCCGCCGGCCGAAGCTCGCGTCAGGGGATCGCCGGTTCGATGATGGCGTCGAGGTCGAGACCGGAAGGCAACGTGCCATAGAGGTGGCCCCAGTGGCCATCGAGACGGCTGGCGGCGAAGGCATCGAAGACCTCGGGCGAGGCGTGCTCGGCGAGCAGGACACCTGCCGCGGCCAGGGCCATCCGCTCCGTGATGATCCGCCCCGCGGCCTCGGCGTCGCTCATGTCGTAGCTCCCGAATGCGGCGTCCAGGGCCCGGTCGAGCCGCGGATCGTGCCCTCGCGCCTCTTCAAGTTCGTTCTGCAGCTCCTTGACCGCCGCCGGCTCGCGGGCCAGGACGCGGAGCACGTCGAGAGCGATCACGTTCCCACTCCCCTCCCAGATGGCGTTTACCGGGGACTCCCGATAGAGACGGGGCATGATCGACTCCTCGACGTAGCCGTTCCCACCGAGACACTCCATTGCCTCCCGCACCACCTCGCTGCAGCGCTTGGTGACCCAGTACTTGGCCACGGGGGTGAGCAGCCGCTTGACCAGGTCCTCGTGGTCGTCGAGCGCCGCCCGGTCGAATGAGCCCGCCACCCGCATCATCAGGACCACGGCCGCCTCGGTCTCGATCTCGAGATCGGCGAGGACGTTGCGCATCAGGGGCTTGGCGACCAGCTCGGCGCCGAACGCCGACCGGTGACGGGCGTGGTGGAAGGCCTGGGTGACGGCTTGCCGCATGAGGGCGGCGGAGCCGGTGATGCAGTCGAGACGGGTGTGGGCGACCATCTCGATGATCGACGCCACGCCCCGGCCCTCCTCCCCGACCAGACGGCCCCAGGCGCCGTCGAACTCGACCTCCGACGAGGCGTTGGATCGGTTCCCCAGCTTGTCCTTGAGACGCTGGAGACGGATGGCGTTCACTTCGCCATCGGGGGTGAACCTGGGCACCAGGAAGCAAGAGAGCCCACCGGGCGCCTGGGCGAGGACGAGGAAGGCATCGCACATGGGCGCCGACATGAACCACTTGTGACCCGTGAGGCTGAACTCGCCGTCGACTCCGGTCGGCGCCGCGGTCGTCGTGTTGGAGCGGACGTCGGAGCCGCCCTGCTTCTCGGTCATCCCCATCCCGATGGTGACACCGGTCTTCTCCGCAGCCGGCCGGAAGGCCGGGTCGTACTTGCGGCTCACGATCCGGCGCTCCCACTCCTCGGCGACTTCCCGGGTGAGCCGGATGGTCGGGACGGCCCCACATGTCATGGAGATGGGGCAGAAGTGTCCCGCCTCGACCTGGGAGACGATGAAGGTCAGTGCGGCCCGCGCCGGGAACCCACCCTCGCCCGGTTCCGTCTCCCACGGTATGGAGTGGAGACCGTTGGCGGTGGCCAGGTCCATGAGGTTGTGCCAGGCCGGATGGAACTCGACGGTGTCGGAGCGGCACCCGTAACGGTCGTGAGTGCGCAGACGGGGCGGGTTCTCGTTGGCGGCGAAGCCCCAGCCGTAGACCTCTTCGGTGGACATCTTCCGACCCAACGCCTCCACCTGATCACGGGCCCACCCCGCACCCTCCCTTTCCAGGCCGGGCAGGAGAAGGGGGTCGGCGGCCGCCATGTCGTAGTCGACGAGGGGAGGCGTCTGATTGAAGACCTCGTGTGTGACGCCCATGGCGGAAGGCTAATCCCGGGGTGTAGGGCCCCGACCAGGGCCGTTGGGCCCTGGCGCGCCTGTGCCATCCTTGCGACATGGCGGAACCCGCAGCCTTCGTCCACGAGTCCATGCCCCTGACGCGCACCCTGGGCATCACCACGGAAAAGCTCGACGCGTCCGAAGTCGTCCTGCGTCTCGAGTGGGCGCCAGAGCTGTGCACGGCCGGTGGCATCCTCCACGGTGGCGCCCTCATGGCTCTGGCGGACTCGGCCGGCGCCGTCTGCGCGTTCCTCAACCTCCCGGAGGGCGCCACGGCGACGAGCACGATCGAGTCGAAGACCAATTTCCTCGGGGCGGTGCGGGAAGGTTCCGTCACCGCCCGGGCGACGGTGCTCCACGCCGGACGGACCACCATCGTGGTGGAGACGACGATCACCGGCCAGGACGAGCGGCTGGTGGCGAAGACCATCCAGACCCAGGCCGTGCTGGGCGGCTCCTGAGGTCTCCGGACTAAGTTCGCCTGATGGAGCAGCGCATCAGCCTCGTCACCCTCGGCGTCCGTGACCTGAACAGGGCCAGGGCGTTCTACGAAGCGATGGGATGGCAGCCGGCACAGGACCTGGGCGAGGTCCTCTTCTATCAGACGGGCGGCATGGTCCTCGCCCTGTGGGGTCGGGCCGACCTTGCCGAGGACAGCCGGGTCGAAGACTCGGGTGGATGGGGCGGTGTGGCGCTGGCCTACAACGTGCGCTCGCCGGAGGACGTCGACGCCACGATCGAAGAGGCCCGCCAAGCCGGCGCCGTGATCAGCAAGGAGCCCGGCCCAACGGAGTGGGGCGGCTACCAGGGCGTGTTCATCGACCCGGAAGGGCATCCCTGGGAGGTCGCCCACAACCCCTTCTGGCCGATCGACGACGACGGCAGCATCAGGCTCGCGGGTTAGAGGTCGAGATCCCAGTTCTGGCCGACGAGGTCGTGCCCGAAGCTGTGGTGGCGATCCTCCTCGACCAGCGTGAACCCGGCCGACTCGTAGATCCGCCGCGCCGAGACCAGCACGTCGTTGGTCCACAGCATCATCTTCCGGTAGCCCGCGGAGCGGGCGAAGGCGATGCACTCCTCGACGAGGCGACTGCCGATCCCCCGCCCCCGCGCCCAAGGCTCGACCAGGAGGGTCCGGAGCTGGGCCGTGTCCGCATCCCGCTCCACGCAGAAGACGCAGCCGGCGCGGGCCCCGTCGATCTCGGCGATCCAGGCGTTCTCCCGACCGGGCCGGAAGTTGGCCTGGAAGTCGGCCATGATCCTCGCCACCAGGCCCTCGAACTCCTCGTTCCACCCGTACTCCTGGGCGTAGATGGCGCCATGGCGTGAGACGACCCAGCCCAGGTCGCCAGGTTCGAGACCCCGTACCACCACGTCGCCGCCGGCGTCCTCGGGACGAAGGAGGTGGAGTATCACCCCCATCGCCTCGACGAGCGCCCTCCGCTGATCGTCGGTCAACGGCCCGACCAGGTCGGTGACCTGGTCCACGGACCTCTCGTCGAGGACGGCGAACGCGTCCCGACCCTCCGGGGTCAGCTCCAGGACCAGGGCGCGCCCGTCGTCCGGCGAGGGCGCCGACTCGACCAGGCCCTTCTCCTCGAGACGGGTCAGGACCCGGGTGAGGAAGCTGGCATCGATGCCGAGACGGGCGCGCAGGTCGGACCGCTCCCAACGCTCCCGCTGGGCGAGCTCGAAGAGCACCCGCGCCTCGGTGAGGGAGTGCTCGGTTTGGAGGAGACCCGAGTCGAGCAGGCCGATGATCTCGGTCCATGCCCGGCTGAAGCGTCGGAAGCGATCCACGACCGTCATGGCCGGAAAGTAGTGGACGGAGTCCACCAAATCAAGCGGACGGGGTCCACTTTCTCCTCAGCCCACCCACGGGACGTCCCGGGTCCGGAACCGGGCCAGACCGGCGAAGGTGAGGGTCAGGGCCACCCCGACGAGCCAGAGCACCGGAGCCGGCTCGAACGGCTCCACCGGGACCGCAGGCACGTGGGTGAACGGCGAGAGGTTCATGGCCCACTGCGGCAGACCGAGGATCGGGCCGAGCTGACCGAGGAAGAGGAACGCGACCAGGGCGGCCCAGGCCACCCCGGTCAGCCCGGGCGCCGCCCCGTACAACGCCATGGCGACACCCGCCATGACCCACACCGCCGGCAGATGGGCGAGCGCCGCGGAGGCGATCCGGGCGGCCTCGGCGAACGGCTGGCCGGCGGACAGCCCGTACACGATGCCGGCCACGGCGCCCGAGACCGCGAGCATCACGGCCGGCCCCGCGAGGGCGAATATCAGATGGGATCCGGCCAGGCGCGCGCGGGTGGTCGCGGTGGAGAGGATGAACTCGGTGCGAAGCAGCTCCTCCTCCTGCTGGAGCCGGAGCACCGTGCGGATCGCATAGCCCGAGACGAGGATCGCCACGATGCCGACGATGCTCATGAAGAAGGCGTCGGTGATGCCCTCGACTCCACCGAGCATGGCGAGGATCTCGGCCAGCTGCGGGCTGTCGGCGACGAGGCCGCCGATGCTCTCGGCGAAGGAGCCCATGACCACGCCCATCACCGCCACGGCGACGCACCAGCCGACGAGGCCCGCCCGATGCTGACGCCAGGCGAGGCCGAGCGGGCCGCGAAGCCCGGCCCCGGCGCGGGCCACGCCGGCGCGCCGGGCGAGCCACCCCTCCCCCACGTCCCTCCGGGAGGAGAGCGCCAGGGCCAGCCCGCACAGGGCGAGGAAGCCGGCGAGCCACGCGACCACCACCCACCACCGCTCGCCCGCGAACGGTGACAGCTCGACCGCCCAACCGAAGGGGGTGAGCCACGCCAGCGCCCCGACGCCCGTGCTCTCCGAGACGATCCGGAGCAGGAAGAAGGCACCCAGCGCGCCGAGGCCGATGCCCCGGGTGACGCCGGTCGACGCGCTGAGTTGCGCCGCCACCGCGGCGACACCGGCGAAGAACGTCCCCATGCCTGCCGTGGCCAGGGCGAAGGCGACCGACCCGGGGGCCTCCAACCCGACGCCGATCAGGCCGGCGAGCTGGACGATCCCGGCGACGAGGGCGGCCGCCACCGTGACCAGGATCGCGGCTGCCAGCGGGCCGTGGCGGCCGACCACGGTCGAGCCGAGCAGCTCCCGCCGCCCGGTCTCCTCCTCGAGTCTCGTGTGCCGGATCATGGTGAGCACGGCCATCACGCCGACGAGGGTCCCGATGATGACGAGGAGCCGCCACGTGGTGAGCGCGCCGATGCTCGACCCCCGCAACGGGCCGAGGATCGCGGAGAACGCCGGGTTGGAGCCGATGGTGGCCGCCAGCTCCCGGCGCGACGCCTCCGTCGAGTAGAGCTCGAGGAAGGACTGCGCGGTGATCGCGGGCAGCGATCCCAGGGCGAGCACCCAGAAGGCCAGCTTGACGCGCTCCTGGCGCAGGATGAGCCGGGCGAGCCTGCCGGTTCCGGTGAAGGCGCTCACGGCTCCTCGCGGTAGTGACGCATGAACAGCTCCTCGAGGGTGGGGGGCTGGCTCACGATGGCCTCCACCCCCATCCCCGCGAGGATCCCCACCACCTCACCGACCTGGTCGGAGTCCACCTCGAAGGTGGCCCGGGCGCCGGACACGTCGAGGTCGTGGACCCCGGGGACCCCGGCGAGCGCCGCCGGGTCGGACCGGAGGGTGACGTCGAACGTGGTCCTCGTCAGGTGTCTGAGCTCCTCGAGGGTGCCCGACTCGACCACCTTGCCGTGGCGGATGATGCTCACGCGATCACAGAGGGCCTCGACCTCGGCGAGGATGTGGCTGGCCAGCAGAACGGTGCGTCCGTTCTCCTTGTCCTCGCGGATCACCTCACGGAAGCGGGCCTCCATGAGCGGGTCGAGACCGGCGGTCGGCTCGTCGAGGATCAGCAGCTCCACGTCGGAGGCGAGGGCCGCGACGAGCGCCACCTTCTGGCGGTTGCCCTTGGAGTAGGTGGCCGCCTTCTTGGTGGGATCGAGGTCGAAGCGCTCGATCAGCTCCGCCCGGCGCCGCTCGTCGAGCCCGCCCCGGAGCCGTCCGAGCAGGTCGATGACCTCGCCGCCGGTGAGGCCGGGCCACAGCGTGACGTCCCCCGGCACATAGGCGAGACGGCGGTGGAGCTCGGTGGCCTCGGACCACGGGTCGCCCCCGAAGAGCCGCACCTCGCCGGAATCGTGATGGAGCAGGCCGAGGAGGATGCGGATCGTGGTGGTCTTCCCGGCCCCGTTGGGTCCGAGGAAGCCGTGGACCTCACCCGGCGCCACCTCGAGGTCGAGCCCGTCGAGGGCCCGTACGTGCCCGAAGCTCTTCACCAGGTCGAAGATCGATATGACTGCGGTCACGACACTCCCGATCGACTGAACAGTTGTTTAGCATACTGATCGTGCGTTCAGCAATCGCCCCGCCCGAAGACCTCACCACCCGGGCCCGGATCCGTGATGCGGCCATGCGGCTCTTCCCCGAGCTGGGCTACGACGCCGCCTCGGTGCGACGGATCGCCAGGGAGGCCGGTGTCTCCCCTGCCCTCGTCCTCCACCACTACGGCTCCAAGGAGGGGTTGCTACAGGCGTGCGACCACCACCTGGTGGAGCGCTACCGGCAGATCAAGGACGACGCCATCGCCGGCGGCATGTTCAACCCGGCGTTCATGAGCTCCGCCATGGCGGAGTCGAGGACCCTGATGAAGTACCTGGCGTGGGCGATGGCGTCGAACCGACCGGACGCCGCCGCCCTGTTCGACGAGATGATGGCGGAGGCCGTGACGGTGAGCCGGGTCTCCATCGAGAAGGGGTACCTCACCGGCTCGCATGACCTGGAGGCCCGCACCGCGCTGCAGCTGGCGATGCAGATCGGGCTCGCCGTCCTCCACGAGCACGTGGAGCGGGTCACCGGGATCGACCTCTTCTCCGAGGAGGGGATCCGCCGGGCGACGCCCCTCCTTCTCGAGATCTACTCCGGGCTCTTCGACCCCGACCTGCTGGCCGAGCTCGTCGAGACACTCCCCGGACGCGCCTAGATTCGGGGTGTGACACTCCCCGGTGAGATCCCGACGCGGCCCCACGAAGCGGCCAACCCCTGGGGCGACGCCGCCACCCCGTACGAGGAGTTGGGCGGCGACTCCCGGGTGCGGGAAGTGGTCGCAGCCTTCTACGACGTCATCGAGGAGGAGTCACCCGTCCTCCGGGCGATGCTCCCCAAGAACACCTCGGGATCCCGTCAGAAGCTCTACGAGTACCTGTCCGGCTGGCTCGGCGGGCCACCGTTGTACACCCAGAATCGGGGCCATCCCCGGCTGCGGATGCGCCATCTCCCCTTCCCCATCGGCGCCGACGAGGCCCGGGAGTGGATGCGATGCTTCCGGAAGGCCATGGACCGAACCGGTGTAGCTGGCCCGATCCGGGACTTCCTCGACTCCAAGCTGGCGCCCCTCGCCGCCCACATGATCAACAGGTAGCGCCGGGTCGCTCCTGGTACCTTCTCCCCCGTTGCGATGACCGACAGCGAAGACCCTTCAGGTAGACGCATCGTCACCTCTAGGACCCGAGGCCTGTGGCCATGAGCGAGATCTGGCCGCAACTGACCCTGATCGCAGTCCTCATCCTGGTGAACGCGGTCTTCGCCGGCACCGAGTTGGCTCTCGTCTCGCTCAGGGAGGGCCAGCTCCAGAGGCTCGAAGCCCGGGGCCGCCGGGGCGCGCTCCTCGCCCGTCTCGCCCGGGACCCGAACCGCTTCCTGGCCACCATCCAGATCGTGATCACCCTGTCGGGCTTCTTCGCGTCGGCGTCGGCGGCGGTGACGCTGTCCGAGCCCCTCGCCGAGTCGCTCGAGTTCCTGGGACGGGCAGCCTCCCCCGTCGCGCTCGTCGTCGTCACGCTGGCGATCTCCTATCTGACGCTCGTCCTCGGCGAGCTGGCACCGAAGCGGCTCGCCATGCAGAACGCCGAGTCGTGGGGCTTGGTGATGGCGCGCCCCTTGAACGTGATCGCCCGTCTGTCGACACCGCTGGTGTGGGTCCTCTCCCGCAGCTCCGACCTGGTGGTCCGTCTCCTCGGCGGGGACCCTGCCAGGCTCGGTGAGGAAGTGACCCGGGAGGAGATTCGGGAGCTCATCATCACCCAGACCGGGTTCACCCCCCAGCAGCAGGTGATCATCTCCGGGGCGCTAGACATCTCGGAACGTTCGCTCCGCGAGTTGCTCCGCCCCCGCCGCGAGGTGGTGACGATCGACGCCTCGGCGTCGGTCGATGAGGGGATCCGCATCCTCCTCGACAGTGGCCACTCCCGCGCTCCCGTCGCCGTCCGTGGCGACCTCGACGAGGTGGTCGGCGTGGTCCACCTCCGCGACCTGATCGGCGAGACCGGCGCGGTGGCCGACCATGCCATGGAGCCCCTCTTCTTCCCCGAGACCGCCAGTGCCCTGGCCGCGCTCAGGGTGATGCAGCAGCGCCGGCAGCACCTCGCCATCGTGATCAGCGAACACGGGTCGGGCGAGGGCATCGTCACCATCGAGGACCTGCTCGAGGAGCTGGTCGGGGAGATCTACGACGAGTACGACCGGGACGTCATAGCCGTGGAGCGCCGAGCCGACGGGAGCATCGACATCCCGGGCCGGTTCCCGGTGCACGACCTCATCGACCTCGGAATCGACGTGCCTGCCGGGGAGTACGCCACCGTCGCCGGGATGGTGTTGGAGAGCCTCGGCCGTCTCCCCCAGGAGCCCGGCGACACCGTCGTCGTCGGCGACTGGGAGGCCACCGTCCTCGAGGTGGCGGACCGGGCGCTCACCCGGATCAGGCTGCGTCGCCGACCCGGCACCGAGGACGAGTGATCCTCAGCCCGGGAAGACGGTCACGGCGTCGACGTCTACCTCCACCCGGTCGCCCGGGCTGAAGTGGTCGCCAGGGCCGAGCCGGGACCGGATCAGGGTGCCGTCGTCGAACGCCACCGTGACCAGCTGGTCGTGGCCGAAGAACTCGCGGCCCTTCACCACCGCCTTGCCCCTGGGGTCGGCGACCAGACGGACCGACTCCGGCCGGACCATGACCCAGACCTCCCCTTCGCCGTCGCCCCGGAAGGCGCCGAGCACCGACTCGACACTCCCCCCGTGACCCCTCCCGCGGATGAAGTTGGCGTCGCCGATGAACTGGCCCACCCAGGCGCTGGCGGGCGACCAGTACAGCTCCTGCGGCGTGGCCATCTGGACGATGCGCCCGCGGTTCATCACTGCGACCAGGTCGGAGATGGAGAGTGCCTCTTCCTGGTCGTGGGTGATGAAGAGGGCGGTGGTGCCGGCACCCCGGAGGATGCTGATGATCTCGCCCCGCACGCGTGACCGCAGCGTGTCGTCGAGGTTGGAGAACGGCTCGTCGAGGATGAGGACGTCGGGACGAGGGGCCATGGCCCGGGCCAGGGCGACCCTCTGTTGCTGACCGCCCGACAACTCGTGCGGGTAGCGCTTCCCCAGACCGGTGAGACCGACCACCTCGAGGATCTCGTCGACCCGCGCCTCCCGGTCCTTTGCCTTGGCCAGGCCGTACCCGACGTTGGCCCGCACGTCCATGTGCGGGAAGAGGGCGTAGTCCTGGAGGACGACCCCGACTCTTCTCTCTTCAGGCGGGACGAAGACGCCCGGCCCGACGACACGGCGGCCACGGATGTCCACGGTGCCTGCATCGGGGCGGTCGAAGCCGGCGAGGACCCGGAGCATGGTGCTCTTCCCGGTGCCCGACGGACCGAGGAGGGTGACCACGGCGCCGGCGGGCACGCTGAGATCGCATCCGTCGAGCGCCACGGTCTCGCCGTAGCGCTTGGTGATCCCGACCGCGTCGATGACCAGTTCAGTCATGGATGTCCTTGACCACGAAGAAGTACAGGGGCGCCGCCGACACCAGGATCAGGGCCAAAGCGGCAAAGCTGGCCTGACTGTAGAAGACCTCGTTGGTTGCGCTCCAGATGCGCACCGGGAGCGTGTCGAACTCCGTGGGACGTAGCAGGAGCGTGGCCGGCAGCTCCTTCATCACCGACAGGAAGACCAGAGCCGCCCCCGCCAGCGCGGAGCGCCGCATCATCGGGATGGTGACCCGCCGCATCGTCGCCCATTGGCCCATGCCGAGGCTGCGGGACACCTCCTCCAACGCGGGACCGATCCTCCTCATCCCGCTCTCCACCGCGGCCAGGGCCTGAGGCAGGAACATCGCCAGATAGACGATGATCAGCAGGGGGATCGTCTGGTAGATGGGGCGGAACCACTGGACGGTGAGGACCAGGAAGGCGAGACCGACAGCCAGGTGGGGAAGCGAGTAGGTGAGCCACGGGATGCCCTCGAGCACCCGGGTGACCGAGTTGCGGTGCCTGGTGGCGAGGATCCCCAGTGGCACCGCCGCCGCGCCCACCACCAAGGCCGCCACCGCCGAGAGCCCGATCGACCTCAGTGTCTGCGGCACCACACCGAGAAGGGAGGCACCCTGGGCGATGCCGCGGACCATCCACCACACCATCGTCGAGATCGGCAGGAGAAGGGCCAGGAGGGCCAGGAGCCCCAGAAACGAGTGGGCCACAACCCGGCCGGCGGGGCTCAGGTTGTGCAGCGAGACCCGACGCGCCGGTCGTGCGCCGTAGAGGGCGGCCCGGCCCCGGGCCACCTGCTGCAAGACCACCAGGACCAGAGCACCGGACGAGAGCACACCCGCCAGGAAGAGGGCAGGGCCGGGGTCGAGACGGCCCGCGAACTGGGTGTAGATGGTGCGGGTGAACGTGTCGAACCGGAGCATCGAGACCGCCCCGAACTCGGCGATGACGTAGAGGGCCACGAGCAGGGCGCCGGAGGCGAGGGCAGGCCGAAGTTGCGGTATGACCACTTTCCGGATGGTGCGCCACCGCCCGGCGCCCAAGCCCCGGGACACGTCCTCCAGAGCCGGGTCGAGCCGACGTAGCACCGGCACCGCCAGCAGGTGGATGAAGGAGAAGTTCCACAGGCTCAGCGCGGCCCACGCCGCCCAAAAGCCCTGGAACACCGGGAGACCCGGGAGGCCGAGCTTCTCGAGGAAAAGGGTGAGGGTGCCCCCGTTTCCCGATGCCGACAGCATCGCCAGGGCGCCGACATAGGAAGGGATGACCAGGGGCAAGGTCATCAACGTCGACCAGATCCGGGAGCCACCGAGATCGGTCCGGGTCGTCAGCCAGGCGGTGGTCAGACCGAGCGCCAACGTGGTGGCGGTCACGGTCACCGTGAGCAGACCCGTCGAGACCGCCAGTTCCCGGAGCCTCTCTCCGGTGAAGCCGCCGGCGTCGAACCCGCCCGGTCGCAGCACCACCCACAGGAGGTAGACGATGGGGATCGCCGCCGGGAGGACAACGGCGACCCCGGCCACCCAGAGGGCGGCCGGGGCCTCGGGTCGCCTGGTTGTCCCGGCGGGCGTCGTCAGACGATGGGCGAGTTCGACCAATTCGTCGTCCTCAGCTCAGACCGACCTCCGCGATCAGGTCGACGGCGCTGTCCAGGTAGTCGGCCAGATCCGAGAGGTTGATGTCGGGGCCCCGCAACTCCGAGAGTGGCTTCTGGCCCTCGGGTGTGAAGTCGCCTTCGATGAGACCGTACTCGTGGAGGTTCTCCGAGAAGTGCCGCTGGGCGTCCTCGGCGAGCAGGTAGCGGATGAACTCCAGCGCCGCCTCCTTGTTGTCCGAGGGCTCGAGGACACCCACGCCGGTGGCCGCCACCAGGGCGCCCGGGTCACCGGGGGCCAGGTAGTGGTTCTTGGCGGTGGCCGAGCCCTGGTCGTCGATCAGGCCGAGTAGGTAGTAGTGATTGACCAGCCCGGCGTCGAGGTCGCCGGCGTCGACGGCCTGGACGATCGGGCCGTTGCTCGGGAAGATCTGGGGGTCGTTGGCGACCATTCCCTCCAGCCACTCCCGCGTCTTCTCGGTGCCGTCGACCAGTTCCATCGCCGAGACGAAGGCTATGAACGAGGCATTGGTCGGAGCGATGCCGATGCGCCCCTTCCACTTGGGATCGGTCAGCTCATAGACGCTGGCGGGCAACTCGTCCTCGGAGACCAGCTCCGGGTTGTAGACGAGGACACGGCTCCGGCCGGTGACCCCGACCCAATGCCCATCCGCGTCGCGGTAATGCTCGGGGACCAGGGAGAGGATGTCCTCGGGGAGCTCGGCGAGCAGCCCCTCGTCACCGATTGCGCCGATCCATGCCGGGTCCTGGGCCCAGAACACGTCGGCGTCGGTGGTCTCGCCCTCGTTGAGGATCGTCGTGGCGAGGTCACTGGTGCCATCGCCGTAGCGGACCCGGACATCGATGCCGGTGTCCGCCTCGAACTCCTCGATGATCGGGGTGACGAAGTTCTCGTTCCTGCCCGAGTAGACGGTCAGCGTGCCGGACCCGAGCGTGGTGTCGGTGGACTGCTCCCCGCAAGCGGCCACCGCGACGACCAGCGCCAGGACGGCGGTCGCCAACCTGGATGTGCTTCGAACCATGACTCGCAAGGTATAAACACTATGGCCATAGTGCAAATTACCGGGCGAAGCCGAGCAGGTGGAGCTCGGAGGGGAGAAGTGCCTGCGGCCCGTCCGACAGCGCCTCCTCGGGACGGGGATGGATCTCCACCATGAGGCCATGGGCGCCGGCTGCGAGACCCGCCCGGCCCAGGGGGATGACCAGGGGTCGCACCCCGGCTGCGTGCGACGGATCCACGATCACCGGGAGATGGGTCAACTGCCGCAGCACCGGCACCGCGGCCACGTCGAGGGTGCTCCTGGTGGCGGTCTCGAAGGTGCGAATGCCTCGCTCGCACAGGATCACCTGGCGGTTGCCCTCGGCCAGTATGTACTCCGCCGCCTGGAGGAACTCCTCGATGGTGGCGCTCATACCCCGCTTGAGCAGAACAGGTTTGCGCACCTTGCCCACGGCCGACAGGAGGGCGAAGTTCTGCATGTTGCGGGTCCCGATCTGGAGGACGTCGGCGACCTCCGCCATCGGCGCCACGTGCTCGGGCGCGAGGACCTCGGTGACGACGGGGAGCCCGTGGGCCCTTCCCGCCTCGGCGAGCAACTCCAGAGCCTCGAAGCCGAGCCCCTGGAAGCTGTAGGGCGAAGTCCTGGGCTTGAAACAGCCACCCCTCAGCACGCTTCCTCCCGCCTCCCGCGTCGCCCGGGCGCACTCCATGACCTGCGCCCGGTTCTCCACGGCACAGGGGCCGGCGATGAGGACCGGGTCGGCATCGCCGCCGATTCGGACGCCCGCCACCTCGACAACGGTGTCCCCCGTACCAGCCCGGCGCGCCAGCTTGGGGACGCCGACGTCGCGGATCGTCGTCGCCGGCGACTCCTCGGGCACGACTCCGGTGGCCGGAGGCGCCAGGGGTCGCCGCCTGTGAGGCCGGAGGTCGGAGGACGGGTACGACCCGAGCACGCGCATGAACCGCGCCTTCCGTCCGACGCCCTCGAGCGCCCGGACCACTGCCTCGTCGGACACGTTGCCCTCGAAGTCGAGGATGAACGTCTCCTCCCAGGGGTCGTCGGGGTTGGGCCGTGACTCCAGCTTGACCAGTGGGATGCCCTCACGGGCGAATTCCGCCAGGACCTCCATGAGGGAGCCGGGCTCGTTCCCCACCGAGAGGACGATCGTGGTCTTGACGGGGACACCGGGTGTGACATCGATCCGCGCCCTGGAGACCGCCAGGAACCGGGTGAAGTTGTCCGGCCGGTCGGTGATCGACGGGTGCAGGACGTGGAGACCCCTGGACAACGCGGCCTCCTCCGCGGCCACGGCCGCCACGGACGGGTCGCCGAGCAGGCGGACCTCCTCGGCGGCGCCCGCCGTGTCCCAGCTGTAGACCACCTCGGCTCCGAGACCGCGCAGGAAGTCGGAGCACTGTGCAACGGCCTGCGGGTGTGCCAGGACGCGGGCGATGCCATCCAGGCTGGCGCCCGGGAGACCGATGAGCCGATGGGCCACCGGCAACCTGACCTCCCCGGTCACCGCCAGATCGTTGGCGATGAGCAGGTCGTAGACCTCGACGATGCTCCCCGACGTCGAGTTCTCCACCGGGAGGACCGCCGCGTCCGCCCGCCCCTTCCCCACCTCGGCGACGGCGTCGGCGAAGGTGGTGGTGCCCGCGAACTCGACCCCTTCGTCACCGAAGAGTCGCCGGGCGGCGACGTGACTGAAGGCACCCGGAGCCCCCTGGAAGGTCACTCGTCTCACCCTCCCGGCGAGTCGCCGCTCACCCACCAGGTCGAGCTGGACCCGGAGGGAGTCGTCGAGGATCTGCTCCCAGAGACGCACCACCACCCCTGCGTCGAGCCCGTATTCCCGCGCCACCGCCACCCGCTCGGCGAGGAGACGCTCCTCGCGCTCGGCGTCGTGGAAAGCAAGACCGTTTTGGACCTTCTCTGCGGCGATGTCGGTCACCAGACGGCGACGCTCGGCGAGCAGCTCGAGGATGCGACGGTCCACGTCGTCGATCCCGGCTCGGTGTGAATCCAATGGTGAAGGGGTCATGGGTGTCTCCCGGGGTGATGCCCGCGACGCGGGAAATGAAGAGTGAACGAACGATGGAGAAACGGAGGGGTGTGGTGATCGGCGCTTACGCGCCGAAATAGGCGCGGCCGAAATAGCGATAGACGAAGCTATGGCCGAAACGCCTCATGAAGTCACTATAGCCCCGATCTCCCATGGTGTCTCGGGCCTAACCTCGCCCGGTTGACGGGAACGGCTCTCATCTCCGGAACCGGCCTGATCGGCACATCGATCGGGCTCGGGCTGCGCTCCGCGGGCTGGCAGGTCGTCGGCTGGGACCCAGATCCCGCCACTACCGCGGAGGCGCGGCGTCGCGGCGCGCTCGACCGGGTCACGGATCACCCGGAGGATCACTCGGGCATCGATCTCGTCGTCCTCGCCGGCCCTCTACCAGCGATCGTGGCCACGCTGAGGAGCCTGCGAAGCGGCGCTCTGATCACCGACGTCGCCGGTGTCAAGACCCCCGTCGTGGAGGCCGCCGCCAACCTCCCCCGGTTCGTCGGTGGTCATCCCATGGCGGGCGGAGCCACCCGCGGCCCGGACCTCGCCTCTGCCCACCTCTTCCACGGAGCTGCCTGGGTGCTGACCACGGACGGAGCCTCGGAGGGTGACCTGGAGACCATCGAGGAGGTGGTCCGGACGCTGGGCGCAAACCCGCTGCGGATGACCGCCGACGAGCACGACTCGGCCGTCGCCCGGGTCAGCCATCTCCCCCATCTCCTCGCCGGGGCGCTGGTCAGGATCGCGGCGAGGCGGGAGGCGATGGGTCTGGCCGGAGGTGGCTTCCGCGACCTGACCCGCGTCGCCGCGTCCGACACGTCGTGGTGGCCGGACGTCCTCCAGGCAAACGCCACCGAGGTGGCTGACGCCATCTCGGAGCTGCAGGCGGACCTGGAGGGGGCCCGGGCACGGCTCCTCGCCGGCGACAAGGTCGCCATCACCGGGTCGCTCGAGGAGGCGCGGGCCATCCGATCCTCGCTCGGCGAGCACCATGCCCAGATCCGGGTCATCCTCATCGATCGTCCGGGAGAGTTGGCGCGGGTGGGACATGCCCTGGAGGCGAGCCACGCGGACGTGCGGGACATCCAGCTCCGTCATGGGGAGCACGGGGGTGGCGGCGTCCTCACCATCTCGGTCACGCCGCGGTCGGCCCGGGCACTGCGTGAGGCGCTGGAGGCCGAGGGCTTCACCCTCGAAGTCTGAGACCCCACATAGAGTCGTCGCCAATGCAGCCGTGGATCAGGGATGCCGATGGGGGCGCCGAGTTGCTGATCCACGTCCAGCCGGGGGCCCGAAGATCCGGTGTCGCCGGGACCCATGGGGACGCGCTGAAGATCGCGGTACGGGAGAAGGCCACGGGCGGTGCGGCCAACCGCGCCGTCTGCGAACTCGTCGCCGACCTGCTCGAGGTCCCTCGTTCCACCGTGGAGCTGGTGTCCGGGCACCGCAGTCGTCGCAAACGCCTCCGTGTCGGCGGGGTGGATGCGACCAGCGTCGAGGCCGCGATCTCGGGCCTCGTGGCCGATTGAGGCCATTTCGGCTTTTTGCTCCCTCCCAAACGCCCCATGGTTACACTCCCCCGAATCGGTGGCGGGTTCGCTCGCGCACCGAGCAATCAAATGGAGGAAAAGGAAGACATGAGTCGCAATTTCAGATCGCGACACCTGCTGATCCTGACGGTGGTCCTCGCCTTCATCGTTGCCGCATGTGGCAATGGTGGCGAGGGGACGACGACCACCACCGGAGGTGGGGACACGACCACCACCGAAGGTGGGATGACGACCACCACGGAAGGCGGCGGGGGTCCCGAAGACGACCCGCTCGGTGTCTGGGAGATCGCCCCTGGCGAGGCCATCCAGATCCGGGCGCTCCAGTCCCAGACCGGTGACGCCGGGCCCCTGGGCATCGACCAGATCCGGGGCGTCCAGCTCGCCATCGCCGACTTCGGTCCGGTGGCCGGCGAGTGGGAAGTCGACCTCGGCACACCCGAGGACGACCTGTGCAACGCCGAAGGCGGCCAGGCCGGCGCCCAGGCCATCGTGGCCCAGGAGAACGTGATCGCCGTGATCGGCACCACCTGCTCCGGAGCCGCGTACGCCGCGGCCCCGGTCATCACGGGTGCCAACATGGTGATGTTCTCGGGCTCGAACACGGCTCCGAACCTGACCTCTGACCTGCAGGGCAATGCGGGCGAGCAGCACTTCGAGGGCTACTACCGCACGGCCCACAACGACCTGTTCCAGGGCGCCGCGGTGGCCAGCTTCGTGTTCAACGACCTGGGTCTGACCCGTGCGGTCGCCATCCATGACGGCGACCCCTACACGGAGGGTCTCGTCGACGCCTTCATCGCGGCGTTCGAGACTCTCGGCGGCGAAGTCCCGCTGAAGACGGCCACGACCGGCCAGCAGGGCCAGGATCAGACGGCGCTCCTCTCCGAGGTCGCCGCTGCCGAGCCCGAGGTCGTGTTCTTCCCGATCTTCCCGCAGACGGGTGGCCCGGAGATCATCCAGCAGAAGGACGGCGTCGCCGGCCTCGAGGACGTGATCTGGATCGGTGCTGACGGCCTGTTCGTCAACAGCTTCATCACCATCCCGCAGTCCGTGGGCATGTACTTCTCCGGTCCGGACCTCGACTTCGGTGGCAACACCAGCGCCACTGGTAAGACCTACCAGGAGATGGTGGATGCCTATGTCGCCGAGTTCGGTGAGGAGCCCACTGCTCCGTTCCACGCCCACACCTACGACGCCACCGTGCTGGTGCTCACCGCCATCCAGGAGGTGGGTGTCGTCGGTGACGACGGCGTGCTGCGGATCGGCAAGCAGGCCCTGCGCGACTACCTGAACAACGTCTCGGACTTCGACGGTCTGATCGGCAAGATCACCTGCGACGAGTTCGGTGACTGCGGTAGCCAGCGGGTCCAGGTCGCCCACCACGACGACGCCGCCGTGGACAACATCGCCGACGTGGAGGTCGTCGCTCAGTACGCACGTGCTGACCTGATCGATCTCATCACCGGCGGCTGATCCCGACGGATCCAACGATCTGAAAGGGGCCCGGCTCGAGCCGGGCCCCTTTCTCACGCCCCGAAACCGGTTCACCCGTTGGGCGAATCCCTCGATCCGATACGACATGGGCGAAGTCAGTCCGCTATCGTGCCGCAACCTCCAAGGCGCGGACTGGAGTTCACTTGGCTACCGAGAGCATCAGAGTGGAACAAAGACGTGTGTCGGCGGACACACCGACCGTCGCCGTCGACGTCTTCATCAACGCCCTCAAGGTGTTCCTCGGCTTCTTCGCCCTCTGGGCCCTCGTGGGCGCCATCAGCCTCCAGATAGAGGGAAGACTCATCTCGGGCGCCGCCTGGCGGGACGTCCTCACCGGTGGGTTCGTCCAGGGCGCCATGTACGGCCTGGTCGCCCTGGGATACTCGATGGTCTACGGCATCCTCGGGTTCATCAACTTCGCGCATGGCGAGGTCTTCATGACCGGGATGTTCGGCGCCATGTTCGTGGCCCACGGGTTGGCCGACAACGGGATGCTGGAGTCGAACTTCTTCCTGGCCATGCTCATCATGATCGTCGCCGCCATGATCGTCTCGTCGGTGGTGGCGGTGGTGATCGAGAGAGTGGCCTATCGCCCGCTGCGGGGCGCTCCCCGCCTCATCCCCCTGATCACCTCGATCGGCGTCTCGTTCTTCCTCCAGTACGCCGTCAGCGGTCTCTTCGGCGCGGGTGTGAAGCGCTTCCCCGAGCTCCCTGCAGCCATGCAGCAGCGCTACAACATCCTCGGGCTCCTGGTCAACGGGAGCCAGATCCTCGTCGTCGTGGTCACCGCCATCTCGGTGGTCGGCCTCTGGTGGTTCGTCACCCGCTCCAAGACCGGGCGCGCCATCAGGGCGGTAGCCGAGGACAAGGAGATCGCAGGGCTCATGGGCATCGACGTCGACCGGACCGTGGTCATGACCTTCCTCGTCGGCGGCGCGATGGCGGGTGTGGCTGCGGCGATGTGGGCATTCCTCTACAAGAACGTCTTCTTCTTGTCCGGCTTCCTCCCCGGGATCAAGGCGTTCACCGCCGCAGTCCTGGGCGGCATCGGCAACCTGCCAGGCGCCCTGCTCGGAGGCATGACACTCGGTCTCGTCGAAGCCGCCGGGCCCACCTTCATGACCGCCTGGCGCTGGGCGATCCCCGACGTCGTCGCCTATGTGCTCGGGGTGATCTCGCTGGCGCTCGCCGTCTTCGGCGCCTACCGGCTCCGTCGGCGAGTCATCGTGCAGACCAGCACCAACATCTCCCTGATCGTCCTCGGTGTCCTGTTCGCGGTATTGGCCTTCACGGTCATCCCCGGGTTCCAGGTCGTGATCCCCGGCGCATCCCAGCTCAAGGACATGATCGCCTTCATAGTGCTGATCGGCGTCCTCATGATCCGCCCGATCGGGCTCCTGGGCGAGAGGCTCGCCGTGGAGGAGAGGGGCTGAGATGGACTGGCGGAAGGCAGTACGTCAGGGCCTGATCGGCGGCATCACGATCTCGTTCATCGTCGCCGTCGGCATGTTCCAGGTGTTCGACTCCCGGAAGGTGATCGACCCGTTCCTCTCGGCGGGATACGTGCTGATCCTGTGGGTCCCGATCGTCTTCGGATATCGGGCCACGCGCCAGGTCCTCCCCGACGGCGTCGAGCGTCGGCCCGCCACCGGCAAGGACGTCATCGCCGGCGCCGTGGCCGGGGCCATCACGGGTCTGGTGCTCGGTCTCGTCGTCGTGCTGACCGCGCTCAAGCCCGATATCCGCAACTCCTTCCTCTTCCTGTCGCCCCAGATGGTGGAGAAGTTCTCCTATGGCCAGAGCCAGTGGTTCGGCGTGGGGGTCCTCACCGCCGGCGGGGCGCTGCTGGGAGCGCTCGGTGGGGCGCTCGACCTGATCCCGGCGACGATCAAGCGAATCCTGGCCACCGTCGCCGCCACCGTCATCGCCTTCAACTTCGCCGAGTTGGTCGTCGGCGACATCCTCCGCTCGGCCGGGCTCCGTGCGATCGACCAGTTCCTGTACACGTCCTCGCGAGGCCTGAAGCCACTCGCCGCCCTGGTGCTCTCGGTGATCTTCGTGGCCGCACGGCTCCTCCTCAGGGGCAGAACCGCCGGGATCCGGCAGCGGATCGCCACCCAGAACAGCAACGGGAAGAAGAGTTGGTACCTTCTCCTCGCCCTGATCGCCCTGGCCGCGGGGGCATGGCTCCCCAACGTCTTCGGTCTCTACCTCAACGAGGTGCTCTCCAATGTGGGGTTGTTCATCCTCCTCGGCCTGGGGCTGAACATCGTGGTCGGCTATGCGGGTCTCCTCGACCTCGGCTACGTGGCGTTCTTCGCCGTCGGTGCCTACACCATGGCGGTCCTCACGTCGCCGGCTTCCCAGGCCCTCACCCCGGAGATGGCGTTCTTCGAGGCCCTGCCCTGGGTGCTGCTCATGGCTGCGATCGCCGGCCTCATCATCGGAACCCCGGTCATCAGGATGCGGGGCGACTACCTGGCCATCGTCACGCTCGGATTCGGCGAGATCATCCGGATCGCCTTCCTGTCCGACTGGCTGTCCCCGATCACCGGTGGCGCCCAGGGCATCCTCCGCGCCGGGTACTTCCCGGGTGAGAACCGGGGAGGGGTGATCGTGCAATGGGGCCTGGTGCTGGCCGTGGCCGGCATCGTCGCCCTCATCGTCGGGGCGCTCCGTTGGAACGCGTCCCGCCTCATCGAGTCGGGACGTCTCTCGGAGGTGACGCCCTACCGGAAGCCGGTCACGTACGCGCTCCTGGCCGGAGGGGTGGTCGCGGTCGTCGTCGGGCTTCTCTTCCCCGACTTCGCCACGTGGGTGATCCCGGGCATCCACCCGCCGTCGATGTTCCGGATCGTGTTGGTGTTCGTCGCCATCGCCGCCTTCGTCTCCTGGAGGCTGCGGGACTCCCGTGTCGGCCGTTCCTGGATGGCCATCCGCGAGGACGAGCAGATCGCCCAGACCATGGGCATCAACATCGTCACCACCAAGCTCCTCGCCTTCGTGATGGGCGCCATGCTCGCCTCCCTCGGCGGCGCCCTGTTCGCGGTCAAGCTGGGCTCGATCTATCCCCACAGCTTCGAGATCATCCAGTCCATCATCATCCTGGTGGTGGTGATCGTGGGTGGCATGGGCAGCATCAAGGGCGTGATGATCGGAGCCATCGTCCTCATCGGCATCCTCGGCGGGCCCACTCAGCCCGGTCTGCTCCGTGAGTTCGGAGAGTTCAAGCTCCTCATCTACGGCGTGATCCTGGTGTGGATGATGCTGAAGCGGCCCGAGGGTCTCTGGCCCGAGAAGCGCCGTGCCCAGGAACTGCACCAGGAGGAGATGGCCCAGGACGCCTGGCTCCAGGTCGAGCAGGAGCCCGCGTCAGAAGGAGTGCCCGGCTGATGGCGGAGCACATGATGGAGACCCGAGCGCTGGCGAAGCGGTTCGGCGGTCTCAACGCGCTCGCCGGTGTCGACTTCCACATCGACCGCGGGGAGATCGTGAGCATCATCGGGCCCAATGGCGCCGGGAAGACGACCTTCTTCAATGCCGTCAGCGGCATGTACCCGCCGGACTCCGGTGACGCCCTGTTCAAGGGCCAGAGCATCGCCGGGCTGAGCCCCGACCAGATCACCAAGATCGGCATCGCCCGGACGTTCCAGAACGTGCGGCTCTTCCCCAACATGACGGTGCTGGAGAACGTGATGGTCGCCCGTCACTGCCGCACCCACAAGAGCGTCCTGCCCACCATCTTCCGGAGCCCGGGGTTCCTCGCCGAGGAGAAGGAGATCGAGGACCGGGCCAAGGAGATCCTGTCGTTCTTCGGCAAGAGGCTCCACGGCTACCGCTGGGAGCAGCCCGCCTATGTGCTCTCCTACGCCAACCGCCGTCGTCTCGAGATCGCCCGGGCCATGGCGACCGACCCCGAGCTGCTCCTGCTCGACGAGCCGACCGCAGGCATGAACCCCCGGGAGAGCATGGAGCTGCGCGAGCTGATCGGCCGGCTCCGGGACGAGTGGGGCTTCACCATCATCATCATCGAGCACGACATGCGGGTGGTCCGTGACGTCTCCGACCGGGTGGTGGTGCTCGACCACGGAGAGAAGCTCACGGAGGGCACGTACGATCAGGTCTCGACCAACCCGCAGGTGATCGAGGCCTACCTGGGCCGACAGGCGGATCAGGGCTGATGACCGAAGATCGCACCCCCCTCCTCGAATTCAAGGACGTGAACACCTACTACGGGCTGGTTCACATCCTCAAGGACGTCAACCTCAAGATCTACCCGGGCGAGATCGTCTGTCTCCTCGGCGGCAACGCCTCGGGGAAGAGCACCACGCTGAAGACGATCCTGGGCATGGTCATCCCCGCCTCGGGAACCGTGTACATCGACGGCATGGACGTGACCAAATGGTCGACCAGCCAGCGTGTCGAGCACGGGATCTCGATGGTCCCGGAGAACCGTCGCCTGTTCAAGCGGATGACGGTGAGGGAGAACCTCGAGATCGGCGCCTACCTGCGCAAGGACAGGGAGAACCTTCAGGCCGAGATGGAGCGGATCTTCGAGCTGTTCCCCAGGGTCAAGGAGCGGCTCAACCAGAAGGCCGGGACCCTCTCCGGTGGCGAGCAGCAGATGGTGGCCGTGGGCCGTGCCCTCATGTCCAACCCCAAGCTCCTCCTCATGGACGAGCCGTCGATGGGTCTGGCCCCGATCCTGGTCGCCCAGAGCTTCGAGATCATCCAGCAGATCCACGAGGCCGGGACCTCGGTGTTCGTGGTGGAGCAGAACGCCAACATGGCGCTCTCCATCGCCGACCGGGGCTATGTGCTCCAGACCGGCCAGATCGTGCTCTCCGACACGGCCCAGGCGCTTCTGGAGAACCCGCAGATGCGCCAGGCCTACCTCGGCGAAGTCTCCTAGACCAGCCCTCCGGGCGCCGAGAAGTACCTGTCCGATTACCCCTTCGACTATCGGGCACGCGTAAGGTCACGCCGCTACCCTCGCCACGCCCCGGCAGGGGCGCTGGAGGAGGAATGCTGGAGCTTCGCAACGTTGAAGTTGTCTACAGCGACGTCATCCTCGTCTTGCGTGGCGTGTCCCTCCAGGTCCCCGACGGAAAGATCGTCGCCCTGTTGGGCCCCAACGGCGCCGGCAAGACCACCACGTTGCGCGCCATCAGCGGTCTCCTCGACGTCCACAACGGCGAGATCACCAAGGGCCAGATCCTCCTCGACGACCAGCCGATCCACGACCTCCCGCCCCAGAGGATCGTCAGGCTGGGCCTGGGCCAGGTCTTGGAGGGCCGCCGCATCCTCGGAGAGCTGACGGTGGAGGAGAACCTCCGACTGGGCGCCCACACCGCCAGCCAGGACATGGAGGCCAATCTGGACCGGGTGTACAACCTCTTCCCCCAGCTCGCCGAGCGCCCCCGCTTCACGGCGGGCTATCTGAGCGGCGGCCAGCAGCAGATGCTCGCCATCGGCCGGGCGCTGATGTCCAGCCCCCGCTACCTCCTCCTGGACGAGCCCAGCCTCGGTCTCGCCCCCCTCCTCGTCCAGCAGATCCGCGACATCATCGTCGAGATCAACCGTCAGGGAACGGGCGTGCTCCTCGTGGAGCAGAACGCGATGATGGCACTGTCCATCGCCGACCACGGCTACGTCATGGAGACGGGGAAGATCGTCATGGACCGCCCGGCCGCAGAGCTGGCCCAGGACGACGACGTGCGGGAGTTCTACCTCGGGCTCCACGGTGAGGAGGTCGCCTCCTTCGCCAACGTCAAGCACTATCGCCGAAAGAAGAGGTGGCTCTCGTGAGGGCACGACTTCTCGGCGAAGTCCTCCCCCGGGCGGAGGGACACGACGTCGTCCTCTCGGTCGAGGGCCTCCACCTCTCCTTCCACGCGGTGAAGGCCATCGAAGGTGTCGGCTTCACCGTCCACGACGGGGAGATCTTCGCCATCATCGGGCCCAACGGCGCCGGGAAGACCTCGGTGTTCAACTGCATCTCCGGCTTCTATCGCCCCGACTCGGGCACGATCGGCTTCGATGGTCGTGACCTCGTCGGCCTCAAGCCACACAGGATCGCCAACCTCGGCGTCGCCCGGACGTTCCAGAACATCGAGCTCTTCCCCCAGATGACCGTGCTCGACAACCTCATGCTGGGCCGGCACCGCCACCTTCGCTACGGGTCGCTCGCCGCCATGCTCCGGGTGGGCAAGGCGATTCGGCAGGAGGTGCACAACCGAGAGGTCGTCGAAGCCATCGTCGAATTCCTCGAACTGGAGCCATATCGCAAGTCCTACGTGGCGATGCTCCCGTATGGTGTGCAGAAGAGGGTCGAGCTGGGCCGGGCCCTCGCCACGGAGCCTCGCATCCTGCTCCTCGACGAGCCGGCCGCCGGCATGAACCTCGAGGAGACCGAAGACATGGCGCGCTACATCACCGACATCCGGCGGGAGTTGGGGATTGGCGTGATCCTCGTCGACCACGACATGCGTCTGGTGATGGACCTCGCCGACACGGTCCTCGCCCTCGAGTTCGGCCGGCACATCGCCACCGGCTCACCCGATGCCATCCAATCCAACCCAGACGTGATCCGCGCCTATCTGGGCGAGGGTCAGCAGTCCGCGACGATCCCGGGAGGTTCCGCATGACCACCACACTCGAGCCGAGAACCCGTCTGCGCACACCGGCGGCGCGACTGGTCGAGCACGCCGAGCTCACGCCGAACAAGGTGGCCCTCAGGGAGAAGTACCACGGCGTCTGGAGAGAGATCACCTGGGGTGAGTACTGGGACAACGTGGAGACGTTCGCCCACGCCCTCATGGCGTACGGGATCGAGAAGGGCGACCGGGTGGCCATCCAATCCGAGAACCGGCCCGAGTGGCTGTACACCGACCTGGGATCGATGTCCGCCGGCGCCATCTGCGTCGGTCTCTATCCCACCAACCCGACCGCCGAGATCGAGTACCTCCTCTCCAACTCCGGCTCCAAGGTCCACGTGGTCGAGGATCAGGAGCAGGCAGACAAGGTCCTGGCCATCCCGCCGGACAGGCTCCCGGAGCTGAAGCACATCATCTACATCGAGCACCGGGGAGTGGACAACATCGACGACCCGCGGCTCATCTCCTGGGACGAATTCATGGCTGCCGGCCGGGAGCACCGTGAAGCCCATCCCGACGCGGTGGCCCGGAGCCTCGACGAGGCGGAGCCCGACGACGTCGTCTACCTCATCTACACATCCGGCACCACCGGGCCACCCAAGGGCGCCATGCTCACCATGGGCAACCTGGTCTACGCCACGGAGTTGATCACCGGCCATCGCGCGCTGATCCGCCCTCCGGCCGGCCCCAAGGACCTCCTCGTCTCCTATCTGCCGTTGTGCCACATCTACGAGAAGGTGTTCTCGGTGCTGATCGGCATCGGCGGCGGCGCCACGGTGCATTTCGGCGAGTCGCTGGACACGCTGATCACCGACCTTCGCGAGGTCCAGCCCACGATCATGCAGGGCGTCCCGCGGATCTGGGAGCGGATCCACGCATCCTCGATGGTGCGGATGGCATCCGCCTCCCCGCTGAAGAGGCTCAACGCCGGGATCTGGCTGGCAGCCGCCCGCCACATCGGGGCCACCAAGGTGAAGCGGAACGGCCACCACACCGTGTCGACCAAGATCCTCGCCGCCCTCGGCGAGGTCTTCTTGTTCCGGGCGCTAAAGGACCGCGCGGGCCTGCGGCGTGTCCGCACGGCCATCTCCGGCGCCGCGCCGATCGCCCCCGAGATCCTCGAGTTCTACATGGGCATCGGGGTCCCGCTGTTCGAGGCCTACGGGATGACCGAGAACACCGCCATCGCCACTGCCAACCCGCCGGACGACGTCAAGGTGGGGACGGTCGGGCCGCCCTATGAGGGGACCGAGCTCGAGATCGACCCCGAGACCGGGGAGATCCTGGTCCGGCATGGCGCGGTGTTCGCCGGCTACTGGAACATGCCCGAGGCCACGGCGCGGACGCTCGATGCCGACGGCTGGCTCCACACCGGCGACGTCGGCGAGTGGGTGGACGGGACCCACGTCAAGATCGTCGACCGGATCAAGGACATCATCATCACCAGTGGGGGCAAGAACATCTCCCCCTCGGAGCTCGAGAACTCCTTGAAGGCGTCGCCGTACATCAAGGAGGCGATCGTCATCGGGGACCGGCGCAAGTACCTGACGGCCCTCATCGGGATCGACTACGAGGTCGTCTCCGAGTGGGCGCAGCGTCGCAACATCCCCCACACCACCTACCGCGACCTCTCCGAGAAGCCGGAGGTGGTCGCCCTGGTGGACAAGGCGGTCAAGGAGGTGAACGAGAAGTTCGCCCGGGTCGAGCAGATCAAGGCGTTCCGGCTCATCACCAAGGAGCTCGACCACGAGGACGGCGAGCTCACCGCCACCCAGAAGGTGAAGCGAACCATCATCGAGTCCCGATTCGCCGACCTAATCGAGTCGATGTACGAATGACCCAGTTCATCCAGGTGGTCCTGAACGGGGTGGCCCAGGCCGCCGTCTACGCCCTGGTGGCGGTGGGCTTCGTCATCATCTTCAAGTCCACCCAGGTGCTCAACTTCGCCCAGCCGGCCTTGCTCCTCTTCGGTGCGCTGTGGGTGACGTACTTCGCCACCTCGGTGGGTCTCCCGTTCTGGCTGTCCGTGATCATCGCGGTCGTCCTCTCGGCCGCCACCGGCATCGCCGTGGAGCGCACGGCTCTTCGGCCCATGGTCGGGAAGCCGATCTTCGCCGTGGCGATCATGACGATCGGGCTGAACACGGTGCTCACGGTGCTCGCCCTTGCCGGCCTCGGCATCGACCTCCGACCCATCGGCGACCCCTGGGGGATCAAGACCGTCCGGCTCGGCGGCTTCGCCCTCGCCCAGCACCAGGTGGCGGCGATCATCACGGCCGTCGTCCTGGTCTCGGCGCTGCTCGTCTTCTTCAAGTACTCCCGGATGGGGCTTGCGATGCGGGCGGCGGCATTCGACCAGGAGGTGGCCCTCACCCAAGGCGTCTCGGTCGCCTCTGTGTTCGCCCTGTCCTGGGCGCTGTCGGCGGTGCTCGCCATGTTCGGCGGTGTCTTCGTCGGCGCCGGGGTGGGCATCGACCGGAGCGCCCAGGTGGTTGCCCTCAAGGCCCTGCCGGTGGTCATCGTGGGAGGCCTCGACTCGATCGGGGGCGCTCTCGTCGGCGCGATCATCATCGGGATCACCGAGGCGCTCGCCCAGAACTACCAGCCCACCCTGGCACCCGGGCTGGGTCGGAACTTCTCCCAGGTCGTGCCGTACCTGGTGATGTTCATCGTGCTGCTGATCCGGCCGACGGGTCTGTTCGGCACCGAGGAGGTGGAGAGGGTATGAGGCTGGGTCGGCCGGGGCTCATCTCCGACTACGCCACGGACACGGCCATCTTCCGGAGCAACGTCGCCCGTTTCTGGTTCACCGTGCTCCTCGTCGTCGTCGTGGTACTCGGTCTCGGAGGGGCCATCCCGCTCGGGTTCATGACCCTGTCCCTCGACGGGGAGGCGATGTTCCTCCTCGTCACCGCCCTGTTCGCTTCGGTGGCCGCCATCGGGCTCAACATCGTCACCGGTATCGCCGGCCAGGTCTCCCTGGGCCACGCCTTCTTCCTCGGTCTGGGCGCATTCACCGCCGCCCTGCTCGGGGGTGTCGGGGAGACCCGCCAGGTCTTCGACCTCGAGACCGGACAGTTCGTACAGCAGACCCTGCTCTTGGGCTTCGAACTCGACATGCTCATCTGGCTGCCCGCAGCCGGCATCGTCGCCGCGCTCGCCGGCCTGATCGTGGCCCCGGTCGCCTTCCGGCTCCGGGGCCTCTACCTGGCAGTGGTCACGCTCGGTCTGGTGTTCCTCGGCGAGCACCTGTTCCGGGAGTGGGACGTGCTCACGGGCGGAGTGGGCATCGGCCGGCCGACTCCCTCGCTATCCCTTCTCGGCTTTCGATTCGACCAACCCGGCGAGGTGCTGGGCTTCATGCTCGACCGGCAAGAGAAGCTGTTCGTGCTCGGCCTCATCCTGCTCCTCATCTTCGGCCTGGCAGCCAAGAACCTGACCCGCTCCAAGATCGGCCGCGCCCTCTCGGCGATCAGGGACAGGGACATCGCGGCTTCGATGATGGGGATCGACCTCTCCAGGTACAAGACCGTCGCCTTCGTCATCTCGTCGTTCTACGCGGGGGTCGCCGGTGCCCTGCTCTACACGGTGATCGGGCGCCTCCAACCCGAGTCGTTCAACCTCCTGCTCTCCGTGGAGTACATCGCCATGATCCTCATCGGTGGCGTCGCCACGGTCTCGGGCGCGATCATGGGGGCGGCGTTCATCACCTTCCTGCCCCTCGTGGTCAGGTGGCTGGCCGGGTTCCCGGTCTTCGGGTTCATCTCCACCGCACCGGGGGGCAACTTCCCCACGGTCGCCCACATCGAGGAGATCCTGTTTGGCGTCCTCATCGTGGTGTTCCTCATATTCGAGCCTCTCGGTCTGTACGGAATCTGGATACGCATTCGCAACTACTGGAAGGCTTGGCCGTTCAGTTATTGAGCAGAGAGATAAAGTTGGCGGACGGTCGGATAGGACCGCGTCCGTCATGGACAACTAGGAGGAGAAGGACATGAAGTCACGATGGCTATTGAGCCTGGTGGCCTTGTCGCTCGTGATCGCCGCCTGCGGAGGGAATGGTGGTGCCACCACCACGACCGCCGCGCCCGAGGAGACGACCACGACGGGTGGTGGTGACACCACGACAACCACCACGGGCTCGGGTGAGATCGAGTACGACGTGGGTGTCACGCCCGCTCCATGTGAGGACGCGGTCAACGATGGGAACGGGTGTATCTACCTGGGGATCATCTCCGACCTCACGACCGGGCCGTTCGCCGCTCTCGGTGTCCCGCTGACCGCCGCCCAGCGCCATTTCTGGAACCAGGTCAACGCCGACGGCGGGCTCGACGGATTCGACGTCATCATCCGTGACGACGACGTCATCGACGCCCACTACACCCCGGAGGACACCGCGGCCGGCTACGAGACCATCCGCGGCCGGGTCCTGGCATTGGCCCAATCGCTGGGCACGCCACAGACCCAGAGCATCATCGACCGGATGGAGGAAGACAACGTCGTCGCCGCACCGGCCACGTGGTGGTCCGGATGGAACTTCCCCGAGGAGGAAAACGGCCTCATCCTCGAGTCGGGTGCCTCGTACTGCATCGAGGCCATGAACGGGATGTCGTTCATGTCGACGGTGATGCCGGAAGGGTTCACCTGGGCGCTCGTTCGCTTCCCGGGCGACTACGGCGGCGACTACGGCGCCGGCGCTCTCATCGCAGCCTCGATGCTCGGTCTGGGCGACCCGTTGTTCGACCTCCAGCTGGTCCCGATCTCGGCCGGTGGCGCCGTCACCGAGGCGGTGGGGCGGATCGTCGCCGAGAAGCCGGACCTGATCGTCCTCGTCTCGGGCCCGGTGGAGATGGCACAGATCGCGGCGGGCACCTTCCAGGGTGGCCACACCGAGTTCCAGATCCTGGGCGCCAGCCCGACCTGGAACGTGGCCCTGAAGGCCAACGCCGACCTGATGCCGCTCCTCGAGGGCGTGTACAAGGGCACAACGCCGTGGGGCGGTTGGACCACCGACACCCCCGGTCATGCCGCCATGCGGGCCTCCGCGGAGGAGAACTGGTTCGACCCGAACTCAGAGCCGCCCCGCGGCCCGAACGGCGCCTACTCCGCCGGTTGGACCTGGCAGTACCCGATCAAGGCGCTCCTCGAGGCGGCCATCGCCTCCGGTGACCTGACTCGGGCCAACGTGGCCTCGATCGCGAAATCGCTGGACGGTGTGGACTACCAGGGCATCCTGCCCACCCGCAACTACTCCGGCACGGCCAACGACAACGCGGTGCGAACCACCTTCATCAACAAGGCGGACTCCGCCTCCGAAGACGGTCTGTCGCCGATCTCCGATGGCGCCTACACGGCGGACATCGTCGCCGACTTCGACTACCAGGGGCCCTGCTTCACGGGCTGAACGAGGTGCGAAAAAAGGACGAAGGGCCGGTCATGCCGGCCCTTCGTCCTTTCGCAGGATCAGTCCCCCACGACCGGAGGGAGTGGGGGAAGGCACCGCCGGCTAGCAAAGCGGAGCCGGGGGTAGAGCCACCAGGCGAAGGGATCGGAGATGGCAGTGCTGCGGATGGACAACGTCCTGGTCGTCGTGAGTGACCTCGAGGCCGCGATCGGCTTCTTCCTCGAGCTGGGGATGGAGCTCGAAGGCCGTGCCGAATTGCAAGGGCCCTGGGTGGACCGGGTCATCGGCATCGACGACGCCCACGACGAGATCGCCATGCTCCGGACACCCGACGGCCACTCCCGTCTGGAGCTGACCCGGTTCCACAACCCGGAGGCGGTGGACCCTTCGCCCCGGGACCTTCCGGTGAATGCACTCGGCTACCGCCGCATCATGTTCGCCATCGACGACCTCGACGACACGCTGGAACGTCTACGTCCCCACGGCGGCGAGCTGGTGCGCGACATCGTCGAGTACGAGGACCAATACCGCCTCTGCTTCGTCCGGGGGCCGGACGGGATCATCGTCGGGCTCGCCCAGCCCCTGTCCTAGCATCACCGGGTGCCCCGCAAGCTCATCGTCAGCAATTTCCAGACCCTCGACGGCTTCTACGAGTCGACGGACAAGACGTTTCACCGCTTCTTCGACTACTTCCTCCCCGAGTACGGGCGGAACGATGCCTTCGACGCGCACAACCGGGACCTGCTGCGGGACGCGGGCACCCTGATCATCAGCGGCCGGGAGTCGTTCCTCGGGAACAAGGGCTATTGGACGAGCGTGCCCGACGATCCCGATGCGACCGAGGTCCGTCGGGAGTTCGCGGACCTCATGGCCGGGACCGAGAAGGTCGTGGTCTCCAACACCATCCAGCCGGACGACCTGGCGCCATGGGACGACACGACACGCATCGTCCGCGGAGACGACCTGATCCCCGAGATGAGGGCGCTCAAGGAACGGCCTGGCGGCGACATCCTCATCCTCCAGGGCCGCCGGTTGTGGAACGAGCTGCTCCTCCACGGTCTGGTCGACGAGCTCCAGATCACGATCTTCCCGGTGATCGGTGGTGAGGGGATCCCTCTGTTCACCGGCAGGCCGCCGGTGTCGCTTCGTCTCGTCTCCACCCGTACCTACGAGGGCTCGGGGAACATCCTCGCCGTCTACCAGCCGATCCTGGCCGGATAGGCACGTCCGAGGCATCGGACCGGTACGGCACCCCCTATCCCCGCCCTTCGGGCAGCGGTACCTTCCCCGAGCCCCCGGCGGGGGCTAATCCTTGGCGAGGCGTTTGCCCAGCGGTGACGGGAAGCGTGGCATGACCACCCGCTCTTCGAGCCACTCCCCCAGTGCCTCGGCCTCTTCGGCGATCCGACGGGCGACCCGATCTCCCACCTCGTCGAGCACCTCGTGGACCACGGAGCCGTCGGCACGCTGTCCCCAGCCTCCCACTATTCGGCCACCGACCCAGACCGTCGGACCGGCGTTCCCCACGCTGTCGAACACCTCGCCTCCGTGGGGGCCCAAATACCAGGCGCGCTCCTTCCAACCCATCGTGGACGAGTCCAACGCCGGGAGGAAGGCCACGACGTCTCGCCCGGAGCCATCGACCCCGGGATCGTCGGGCAGGACATACGCCGCGGATCCGTCCTCCAGCTCCACCTCCACCGCCTCGACGCCGACGAGCGCCTCTCGTGCGAACTTGGCCGTCCAACCGGTCCACCACCGGATGTCGGTGAGAGTCGCCGGGGCGTGTGTCTCCAGATAGCGGCGGAGGATCATCACCCTGCCCTCCTCGGGCTCGGCTCGTGGCAGCGGGTCGCCTAGCCACTCGTCGGACCGGGCCCACCGGTATTGACTCGACCGCCAGGTCCCTGCGGGCCGGGCGCGGACCACGAGACCGTCCAGGGCGAGGATCAGAAGCAGACGTGTCGACACCGGCACCTTGGCCACCCATTTCCCCGACCCGATCTCGATCTCCTGGGCGAGACCGGGGATCAGATGGGCCAATTCACGGGTCGACAGGACGCGCCCCGAGAGTGTCTCCATCACAGCCTCGCTGAGCCGCTCCACGTGCGACGCGATTCGCTCAGCCGGCATCACCGCGGCCAGCCAGCCGTAGAAGCGCTCCCGCTCCTTGCTGGCGATGTCACGGGTGGCCCCGGCGTGGAACCAGACGGCGTCGTCCCGGTCGAACAAGAAGAGGGTGCGACGGATCGAGTGCATCCGGATCAGGCTGCGCCGGTCGTAGAGGGAGTGCTCCAGGTCGCCGATCTCGAACCCCGGGACACGGGTCCACATGGAGATGTAGGGGGTCGCAGGGTCCGTCGAGTGCAGAGCTGCCACCGATCGGACCACATCCTCCGGCGTCCCCGCGGTCCTTTGGTGCAGATGGCGCGCCACCATGCGTCCTCGCCGCTCGGCATCTGAGATCTTCAACCGCCGACCCCGGCCCATTTCAGGACTCGCGCCGCGCGCAGGGTGTTCCAGCGGCTCGGCTTGCCCGCTCCATCCTCCATCTCGAAATGGACCAGCCCTCGATGCGTGTTCTGCAGGTTCCACCTGCCGTCCCGCCGCCTCTTCGCCTGGATCACCTCGAGGGCCTCCTCACAACGAGAGTCGGGGCGGGGCAGGGCCAGTCGCATGTAGTCCATGCCGCGGAGCAGGTCGTAATGCCAGCGCGGCGGGAAGGAGAACATCGGAAATGAGCGGTGAGCCGGCTCGCCCGTGCTCTTGGTCCGAAACATGCGACGCTCCAGCAGGTACTCATGGCCGGAACGTCGCGGCGTCGAGGCGGCGCCGGCGTCGGGGCCATCCGAGGCCTGGTAGGCGTGCAGCGCCTCCAGTACCGAGATGGTGGTGTGGAACGACCCGCGGCTCGACCGCTCGTCACAGTTCCACCCCCCATCGGGGCGCTGCTGCTCCAATAGCCAATCCAGGGAGTCGGTCGACCAGTCGGGATGACCGAAGTACGACGCGATCGCAACCGTCATCGCCGTGACGCAGGGCTCGCCGATCACGCTGAAGTACGGGCCCGCCCAAGGTCGTCTCCATCGAACCTTGTCCCGGACGTCGCGGACGACCCGCTGCGACTCGGCAACGCGCGGCGGCAGACCCATGTGGATCAGGAGGAGAAGGGTGTAGGTGGTCGAGGTCCATTTCGGGACATAGGTGCCCCCACCCCATTGCCCGGTGGCCTCATCCCTCAGGTCGAGCAGGCGGCGCCCCCAACCCTCCTTCGCCACCCGAGAGCGCTCGTCGCCGACGGCCTGCTCCGTTTCGTCGGTGAGATCCGCCATCACCTGCCATCGGATGGCGGGATCGCCCTCCATGAGCCACGCCAAGACGTCCATCTCGCCAGCCTACGAGCCGACCAGGACAGCAGCCGACCTCGAATCCGGACGGAGCCGGCGAGAGGGAAGCCGGTGCTGCGAGCCCTCAGAGAGCCGGTTCGCGGCCTTGCGTCACACCCCAGAGCACGTCCTTGATGCTGAGCACGCCGAGCAGCTTGCCCGACTCGTTCCGGACGAGCAGATGCCGATAGCCGGCGGCCAGCATCCAGTCGGCGGCGTACCGCACGTCGACGTCCGGCTCGAGGTAGTCGGGATCCGGCGTCATCACCTCGGATACGGACGTGATCTCGGGGTCGCCCTCGTCGGCGATCAACTCGAGAACATCTCGCTCGGTGACGATCCCGATCAGGTCGCCGTCACCGTCCACGACCGCGAGGGAGCCGGTTTCGTGCGCCACCATCAGCTTGGCCGCCTCTGTGAGTGTGGTGTCGGGTGTGCAGCTTGCGACCTCCGCGCTGATGAGTTCGTTGACCTGCATGGAGAACCTCCTTCTTCCCCGAATGGTGGTCGGGAAAGCACTGAACCGGTAAGGCCGAACGACCCTAATCCCGGGAGCCGTGCGATGGTGCCTGGGGAGCCCCCTCGACGAAGAAGAAGAGCGATTCCGGATAGCACCACCACCAGTCCTCACCGGGCTCGAAGGAGCGGACCACCGGGTGCCCCGCCTCTTCGTGATGGGCCGATGCGTGCTTCCCGGGCGAGGCGTTGCAGCACCCGACGTGCCCACAGGTCATGCAGATGCGGAGATGGACCCACCAGCCCCCGGACTGCTCGCACTCGTAGCAGCCCTGCGAGGAGGGCTCGACGTCGGTGAGAACCTGATCCAGATGTGCGCACTCGGCCACGACGGCGGCACACACTACAGCCGAGGCGGCGTCATGCCCCATACTTGTCGTCGTGAGCCGCGCTCTCCTCCTCGTCCACAGCCCACTCCTCGGGCCCAGCTCGTGGGCGCCGATGGCATCCGCCGCGGTCGACCGGGGCCACGAGGTCGGAGTCGCCGACCTGCGACCGGCCCTGGAGCTCGACGGTCCCCTCTGGCCCGAGATGGTCCGCCTCGCCCGGATCGCAGGCCGACACCTCAGGGAACCGGTCGACGTGATCGCCCACTCCGGTGCGGGCGCCCTTCTGCCGGGGATCGGCGCCGCCATGGGCCCATCCTTGGGCCGGTTGGTCTTCGTCGACGCCGTGCTCCCGCCCGCATCTGGCCCGCATCGGTTCCAGGGTCTGTTGCAGAAGGTCGAGGAACTGGCGGGAGGCGCCGACCGACTCCCCTCCTGGTGGGAATGGTGGCCAGAGGACACCGTGGCCCGGTTGGTCCCCGACCGGTCGCTCCGGAAGACGCTCCAGGCGGACACGCCGAGGGTCCCCGTCGAATGGTGGCGTCAGGAGATTCCGACACCCACCGCCTGGGCGGAGCGGCGGCATCTCTATGTGCGGCTCAGCACGCCCTACGACGAGGACGCCGAGCGTGCCCGGTCGATGGGGTTCGACGTGGTCACCCTCGACTCCCACCACCTCGCCATCGCCACGGACCCCGAGGGTGTACTGGATGCAGTCCTCGCCTAGAGCAGCATCAGCACGAGGGCGGCCAGCCACATGAAGCCCTCGATGTTCATCGCCGCGGACACCCGGTTGGCCGCGGCGATCGCCTCCGGCCGCTTGCCGGCCGCCAGCGCGGTGCGCAGCCCGCGTCGCGCCGGTGTCGTCACCAGGATGGCCACCACGACGATCCCCAGCGCGACGGCAGCGCCCGCCCAGGCCAGGAGATCCACCTCTCCCACTCCCAGCCGATAGACGAGCAGGCCCCCGGTCACGGCGACTCCGGCGGCGCCGACGATGTCCATGCCGACGGACCGGCGCAGCCGCCTCACCAGTCCGTCCTCCGGCCCATCCATGTCACGGATGGTCTCCCTCATGTCGGACGGAAGCCCGAGCTTGTTCCCGAACCACACCGATGCGAACGCGAAATGGAGCGCGCGTATCACGACATCCAGGACGTCCACCATCTCCTCCCGGCCTTCATGGCGCGATGATCGCAGGTTGGCCCGACGCCGGTCGGTCATCCGGGAAATCCCGTACGCTGTCGGGCGAGATGACGACTCCGCGCCGATCGGATCCTGTACTGGCCGGGATCCTGGCCACCGATCAGTACCAGCTCACCATGGCCCAGCTCTACTGGAAGGAGGGGCTGGGTGACCGGATGGCCCAGTTCGACTACTTCTTCCGCAGCTACCCCGACTACGGGGACCACCAGGCGGGTTACTGCATCGCCGCCGGCCTCGGATGGCTCCTGGAGTGGATGGAGGGGGCCAGGTTCACGAGAGACGACGTGGAGATCCTCGCGGCGCAGCGCACCGTCACCGGCGAGCCCCGGTTCGATCCCGAGTTCATCGCCTGGCTGGAGAAGTACGGCGACTTCTCCCAGCTGGAGATCCGGGCGATACCAGAAGGCCGGGTGGTCCACCCCAACGCACCGGTCGCCTCCGTGACCGGGCCTCTGGCCATCGCCCAGATCCTGGAGACCCACCTCCTCAACCGGCTCAATTACCCCACCCTCATCGCCACAAAGGCCTCCCGGGCCAAGGAGGCAGCCCGCGGTGGCGCCGTCCTCGAGTTCGGCCTCCGACGCGGCCCGGAGTCCGGGTCCCACGCCGGAGGGTACGGGGCCCTGATCGGTGGCGCCGACTTCACCTCCAACACCGCCCTGTCCACGGTCATGGGGCTCGACCCGAAGGGGACGCACGCCCACTCGATGGTGCAGGCGTTCATGGCACTGGGGATGGGCGAGTTGGAGGCATTCCGCCGCTTCGCCGAGCTCTACCCCGACGAGTGCATCCTGCTGGTCGACACGGTGGACGTCCTCACGTCAGGGATCCCCAACGCCATCAAGGTGTTCGAGGAACTGCAGGCGAATGGTCACAAGCCCGGCGGGATCCGTCTCGACTCGGGAGACCTCGCCTATCTCGCCATCCAATCGGCGGTCCTTCTCGACGAGGCCGGTTTCACCGATGTGCCCATCGTCCTCTCCTCCGACCTCGACGAGCTCGTCATCTGGCAGATCCTCTCCCAGATCGACTCCGAGGCGCCCCGCTATGGAGTGGATCCCCAGAGGCTGGCGTCGAGGCTGGTCTACGGCGTCGGCACCCGTCTCATCACCTCGGAGGGCGACGGCGCCCTGGGCGGCGTCTACAAGCTGGTGGCGGTGGCCGACGAGTCCGGCGAGATGGTCCCGGCGATCAAGGTCTCGGAGGACGTGGCCAAGGTCCCGATCCCGGGGGTGAAGCGCGTGTTCCGCGTCTACGACCGGCGCGGCCTGGCCACCGCCGACCTGGTCGCCCTGGCCGACGAGGACCCCGCCTCGATGTCCCAGCTGCAGCTCCATCACCCGCACCTGGGTCTGCAACGCGTCCTCACTCCGGCCGACATCTCCGAGATCGAGGAGCTGATGGTCCCGGCTTTCTCCGAGGGCCGCCGTCTCGACGGGTCACCGGACCTCGAGGAGTTGAGGCGCCGTCGAGACGCCGACCTGGAGCGGCTCGACCCCGGTGTGCGGCGTTTGGTCAACCCGCACGTCTATCACGTGTCGGTGACCGCGGCGATGCACCAGATGCAGCGGAGCCTCCTCGACGAGGCGCTCAACGGCGCCGAGATCTAGGCGACGTCGACGCCGGCCTCGGCGAGCTCGGCGGCGGCACGGACACCGTCGCCGGGAGACAGGTTCACCGCCCTGCAGCAGTCGGCGAGCACGGTGGTCTCGAACCCCTCGGCGACGGCGTCGAGAGCCGACGCCTTGACGCAGTAGTCGAGGGCCAGACCGACGACGACCACGCGCTCGATCCCCATCGCGCGCAGCTGCTCGGCGAGCCCGGTGGAGGTCACCTCGCCGGTCTCCGGGTCACTCACGTTGAAGGCCGAGTAGCCGTCCTCACCTCCGGTGCCCTTCTTGACGAACAGGGCGTCGTCGAGGACACGGAGACTCGGGTGGAACTCGGCTCCCTTGGTGCCGCCCACACAATGGACCGGCCAGATGCCACCGTCCTTTTCGAAGTGGGGCGTCGTGTCGGGATGCCAGTCCTGGGTGTACACGATGGTCGCACCGGCCCGGCGGGCCTGTTCGATCTCGAGGTTGACGAAGGAGATGGCCTCCTCGGCGCCGGGTACGTAGAGGCTGCCCTCCGGGTCGGCGAAGTCGTTCTGCACGTCGACCACGATGAGAGCGGTTCCGTTGTCGTAGTCCATGGCCCTCCGAGGGTACCGTCGACCTCTCAGCCTTCGAACGTGTTGCACGCGGCCGGGTTGCCCTCCTCCCAGCCACGGGTGAACCACTCGACACGCTGGTCGGCGGAACCGTGGGTCCAGGACTCCGGGTTCACCTGACCCTGGATCCGTTCCTGGATGCGGTCGTCACCGACCGCCGCTGCCGCATCGATCGCCTCCCGGATCTCACCCTGCTCGAAGACGCCCGCCTCCCGGATCGAGAATGCCCACACCCCGGCGAAGCAGTCCGCCTGGAGCTCCAACCTCACCGAGAGTGCGTTGGCCTCGGCCTGGGAGGAGGCCGCCTGCTGGGCGCGCTGCACCTCCTCCATGATCCCGAGACGGTTCTGGACGTGGTGCCCGACCTCGTGGGCGATGACATACGCCTCGGCGACATCACCCCCGGATGCGCCGAATCGCCCCACCAGCTCGTCGAAGAAGGTCTCGTCGATGTAGATGGTCTCGTCCGGCGGGCAATAGTGCGGCCCGACCGCCGAGGTCGCCCCTCCGCAGGCGGACGTCGTGCTGCCCCGGAAGAGCACGACCAGCGGCTCGACATAGTCCTGCCCCCAGTCGGCGAAGATGGCGTTCCAGGTGTCGTCGGTCGAGCCGAGCACCAGCTCCACGAACTCTTCGTACTCGTCCTCGCCGGCGAACTCGTCGGGTTGGACACCGGGCTGGGCCGGGGCCTGGGCGTTCTGCAGCTGGTCGAGCATCTGGTCGAGCCCGCCGCCGCCACCACCGAACAGGCTGATGAGGAGGAAGACGATCAGCCCCACACCCCCCAAACCGCCGATCGCCAGCCCGCCCCCGCCCATGCCGCGGCGGTCTTCCACCCTGCCGCGGGTGCTGAGCCGATCCCATCGTGCCAAATCAAGACCTCCCTTAATCTGCACCAACCTACCCACCATCAGCCTCAAGCAAGCCTGACCTTCGGCCCTATCGGGCGAAGAGGGAGTGGCAGACACTGGTGCCATGAGCACCGCAGAGCCACGAGCCGGCCTGGAACGAGCCCGCGATCGCCGTCAAGACCTTCGTCTCGCCATGGAGACCCTGGAAAAGGCCCTGGCCGCGCCGGCGGACACGGACACCTGGCTGAAAGGTGTCCGTGCCGCGGCCTCCGACCTGACCATGGCCCTCCGAGCCCACATCGACGAAGTCGAGGGGCCGCGGGGGCTGCTCGCCGAGATCCGGCTCGACGCCCCCCGGTTGTGCCACCTCGTCGACGAGCTCACCGCCGAACACCCCGAGCTGCTGCGCTCCTGCGAGCGGCTGCGACAGTCGATGGATGACGAGGCCCCCGACTTCCGCCAGGTGCGACGCCGGGCGATGAGCCTCCTCGGGCGTCTCTCCCTGCACCGCCAGACCGGATCCGACCTCGTCTACGAGGCCTACCACGTGGACATCGGCGGGGAGAACTGAGTCAGGCGAAGAACCAGGCCGCGTCCCGGAAGACATCCGGATCGAGGGCCCGCGGTTCACGACACGCATCGAGTATGTCCACCTCGGTCATCCGATCTCCGCGCACCGACACCATCACCCCGGACTTTCCGGCGATGGTCAGCTCGGCGGCGTGGACGCCCATCCTCGTGGCCAGCACCCGGTCGAAGGCGGTCGGAGTCCCTCCACGTTGCAGATGACCCAGCGTCACCACCCGGGCCTCGTACCCGGTGAGACGCTCCAACTCCCGGGCGACCATGCTCCCGGCGCCACCGAGACGCTCGAAGCCGAAGGCGTCCACCCCGCTGGTCACGTAGCCCTCGGGCCCCGGGATGCCCTCGGCGACCACCACGAGGGAGTAGGTCCGCCCCGCCTCGTGCCGGGCCGTGATCCGCGCAGCCACGTCCTCGACATCCCGGCCGACCTCGGGTACCAGGATCGCCTCCGCTCCCCCGGCGAGGCCCGCGTAGGCCGCGATCCAACCGGCGGTCCTCCCCATCGTCTCCACGACCATGATCCGGTCATGGGACTCCGCCGTCGTGGTGAGCCGATCGATTGCGTCGGTGACCACCTGGACCGCCGTGTGGAAGCCAAAAGTGACGTCGGTGCCGCCGATGTCGTTGTCGATCGTCTTGGGTATGCCGACCACCTTGAGGCCCTCCTCGGCGAGCTGGGCCGCGGAGCGGAGGCTCCCGTCACCACCGATCACCACGAGGGAGTCGATTCCAAGTGCCTCGACCGTGGGTCGGACCGACTCGTACCCGTTGCCGTGGACATAGGGGTCGAGTCGCGAACTGCCCAGGATCGTCCCGCCCCGGGCGATGATCCCGCGGACGCTGTCCCGGGTGAGCGGACGGGTCTTCCCCTCCATCAGGCCCTTCCAGCCCTTCTCCACCCCGACGACCGACCAACCCTCGGCATCGAGGCGCGCCACGACACCCCTGATCGCGGCGTTGGTACCGGGGCAGTCGCCACCGGCAGTCACCAGTCCCACGGTGGGCACTCAACCCTCCAAGGTCGCGCTCATCGACCCCAGGGTATGCGCGCTTCGGGGTCAGGTCGCGCATCGCCCTGGCGTCCAGCCGCACGACCGGCCATATCCTGCGGCGAATGAGGCCCAACGGAGAGGAGGATCGCACAGGCCCGTCGCCGCCGGCCTGGCATGCCCTCCCGACCGAGGAGGCGGCCCGCGCCCTGGGCACCGATCCCGACACCGGGCTGGGGTCGGCCGTCGCCAGACAGCGCCTCACCGAGCACGGGCCCAACCGGATCACCCCGGCGCAGCGTTGGGTGCGTCTCCGAATCCTCCTCCGACAGTTCGCCGACGTTCTCATATGGCTGCTCGTCGGCGCGGCCCTGATCAGCGGATTCCTCCTCGACTCCTGGGTGGACGCAGGAGCCATCGGGGCGATCGTGATCCTCAACGCCGCCCTCGGCTACTGGCACGAATCGCGCGCCCGGACGGCATTGGAGCGGCTCTCCGACCTCCAGGCACCCATGGCACGCGTGATCCGCGAGGGGACCACACGCGACATCCCCGCCTCCGAGGTCGTGCCGGGGGACCTCGTCGTCCTCGAGCCCGGCGACCGTGTGCCTGCCGACGGGAGGGTGGTGAACGCCATCCGTCTCCTCGTCGACGAGTCCAGCCTCACCGGCGAGTCGGCGGCCACTCCGAAGACGCCGAATCCCGTGCCCGCCGACGCTCCGCTCGGTGACCGGGTGTCGATGGTCCACGCCGGGACGCTGGTCGTCGGCGGGAGGGGTCGATGCGTCATCACTGCAACCGGGCTTCGGACCGAAGTCGGCCGTATCGCCGAGCTGGCGGCGGGTGCGATCCCGCTGACGCCTCTCGAGGTGGCGGTGCGGCGCATCGGCCGCCGGATCGCCGTGCTCGCAGCGGCGACCGCGGGCCTGGTGTTCACGATCGGGCTCGCCCGCGGGTTCGGCCCCGAGCCGATGCTCCTCGTGGCCATCGCCCTGGCGGTGGCGGCGATCCCGGAGGGCCTCCCCGCAGTCATCACGGTGAGTCTCGCCGGCGGGTTGCAGCGGATGGCGAAGCGGAACGCGGTGGTCCGGCGTCTCGCCGCCGTCGAGGCCCTCGGTGCGGTCGACGTGATCTGCACCGACAAGACCGGGACCCTCACCGCTCCCAGGCTCGAGGTCGTGAACGTCCTCATGGCGGACGGACGGCAGGGCATCGACCTCCTCTCCGTGCCGACGGGAGCGCCCCGTCTGCTCGCCCTGACCGCCGCCCTCTGCAACGACGCCTACCGGGCGCCGGAGGGCTGGGCAGGTGACCCGGTCGAGATCGCGCTCGTCGAGGCGGTGAGCCGCGCCGGAGTCGACCCGTTCGAGCTGAGGTCCCGGCACCCCCGTCTCGACGAGGCCGGATTCGATGGCGACCGCAAGCGGATGTCAACCGTCCACGAGATCGAGGGGCGGACCGTGCTCCTGGTCAAGGGCGCACCGGAGGTGCTCATCTCCCTCGCCGCGTCGGTGTTCGCCGGGGCGAAGCCCACCGATCTCGACGACGCGGCGCGGGAGTGGGTCCTGGCTTCGGCCGAGAGGCTGGCTTCCGGAGGGCTGAGGACACTGGGCTTCGCCGTCCGCCTGCTGGACGGGCCTCCCCGCGACCCGGCGGGCGAGGAGCAGGACCTGATCTATCTGGGGATGGTGGCGATGCGGGAGCAGATCCGCCCCGAGGTTCCCGAGGCCGTGGCCGCCGCGGAGCGCGCCGGCGTACGCACGGTGATGGTGACCGGCGACCACGCCACGACGGCGGAGGCGATCGCCGACGCGGTCGGGATCACCAAGGGCGAGGTCATGACCGGCGCCACGCTGGCCCGGATCGCGCAAGAAGACCTGACCAGGAGCATCCACCGCTACCGGGTGTTCGCCCGGGTCGACCCGGTCCACAAGGTCAAGATCGTCGACGCCTGGAAGGGCGCCGGGGCCCTGGTGGCCATGACCGGTGATGGAGTCAACGACGCTCCGGCACTCCGCCGGGCCGACATCGGGGTGGCGATGGGGTCCGGGACCGACGTGGCACGTGAGGCGGCGGCGCTGATCCTCACCGACGACAACTACGCCACGATCGTCTCCGCCATCGCAGAGGGGAGGCGCTTGTTCTCCGGCCTCCGCAACGTTGTCCACTATCTGCTCTCGGCCAACGTGTCGGAGGTGCTCTACATCCTCGCCGGATTCGCCATCTTCGGACACCTGGGCGAGCCGCTCCTCCCGGTGCAGCTCCTCTGGATCAACCTGGTCTCCGACTCACTGCCCGCCGTCGCCCTGGGGGCGGACCGGCCGGCCGGCAACGTCCTCGAGATGCCGCCGGGCACGGGCCGGGACGTGCTCTCCGGCGCCAACCTGTTGCGGCTCGGGATCCAGGGTGCGGTGCTCGCCATGGGAGCCATGGCCGCGTTCCTGGGCGGCGCCTACTTCTTCGATCTCGGAGGGAGCGGTTCGCAGACCATGGTGTTCACGACCCTGGTCCTGTCCCAGCTGCTCCACGCCCTCAGCGTCCGCTCCGACAGACCCGGCACGGGGCCACCCGGGCGATGGCTGATCGCCGCCCTCCTCGGTTCCGCGGCCATCCACATGGCCGTGGTCTACAGCCCGATCGGGGCCCGGGTGTTTCGCACGGTTCCCCTCCCACTCCTGCCCATGGCGTGGGCGGTCGGTGCCTCCCTGGCCACGATGATCGTCGTCCGGATCGTCAATTGGTTCCTGCGCCGCTGAGGTCGGCGCGATACTCACCCGATGCACGAGGCCGAATCCCCAGCCGCCGTCCGGGCCCAGTCGCCTGCCGCGGGACGGCTCACCGCCACCCTCTTCGGTGGAGTGGCCCTCGCCTCCACGGCGTACATCGCCATGGCCACGCTCTCGTCGATCGCCATAGACGACCTGACGGGATCGGCGTCCCTCGCCGGTGTGCCCGGGGCAACCGCCGTGGTGGGAACTGCCGTCGGGACCACCGTGCTCAGCCTGGGTGTGGCGCGTCGTGGCCGGCGGCCCGGTCTGATCGGTGGCTATACCGCGGCGGCCCTCGGGGCGGTGGTCGCCGGCCTGGCCGTGATCACCCGATCGGTGGCGCTCCTCTTCGTCGGGATGGCACTGGTCGGGCTGGGGAACGCCGCCTCCCACCTGGCCCGCTACGCCTCCGCCGATCTCTACGTCCCGACCCGAAGAGCCACCGCGCTCGCTTGGGTGGTCTGGGGCTCGACGATCGGCTCGGTGGCCGGCCCCACCCTCCTCGGCCCTGCGGGTCGGATCGCCGAATCCGTGGGCAGGTCGGAGTTGTTGGGCGGCTATGCCATCGGTGCCGGGTTCATGGCCCTGGCGGCATTGCTCTACTTCGTGGCACTCCGGCCGGATCCGGCCCGGGTGGCGGTGGAGCAGCCCACGGAACGGCGCATCGTCTTCGCCGACATCACGACCGCGTTCCGATCCTCGTCGGTGAAGGCAGGGCTGTCGGCCATGGTCGCCGGACAGGTGGTGATGGTGATGATCATGACCGCCACCCCGTTGCACGTGCATCACCACGGCTCGGACCTCGGGTCGGTGGGAGTGGTGATGAGCGCCCACACCCTGGGCATGTTCGCCCTCGCCCCGCTCGTGGGACGTATCGTGGACCGCGTCGGCGGGCTCAAGGTGGCATTGCTCGGGATGGCCGCCCTGGGGGTGGCTGCCCTAGGTGCCGCCTACGGTCCCAACGAGACGATCCCGGGGCTGGTTGTCACGCTCTGGCTCCTCGGGCTCGGCTGGAACATGACTTTCGTGGCGGGCAGCTCGACCCTGGTGACGGGTCTCGACCCCGGCATCAGGGCCAGGGTGCAGGGCACAGCGGACTCGCTCACCTGGCTCTCTTCGGCGGTCTCCGCCGTCGCCGCCGGTCTGCTCTACCAGGCGGCGGACTATCGGACCCTCGGCCTCATCGGCCTCGCCCTGCTCGCTGCCCCTCTACTCGTCGTCCTTCGCCACCGACCGGCACCCACACCGGCCTGATCAGAACGCGTCGCGCAGACCCAGCTCGACATTGCGACGCACCCAGCGGGCCACATCCCTCGGTGTGATGATGCCGACGATCCGGCCGTCCTCGACGACGAGGACCCGGCTATCGGCGTCCTCCCGAAGCTGGGCCAGGACCTCGGTCATCGGCGCCTCGGGGGGCACGGTGGGCAGATCGGCCAACTCGGTCATCGCCGACCAGACCTGTCGCACGTCCCAATAGTCCCTGGGGATTTGACGCACGGCCCGCAAGGTGAGCAGGCCCGTCCGCTCGTCGGACACGACCGGGAAGGCGGAGTGGTCGTAACGGAGGAAGAAGTCGTCCACGGCCTCGGCGATGGTGGCCTCGAAGGGGATGCTCACCGGGTCGGGCGACATGAGGTCGCTGGCGGTGACGTCCTCGAGGGCGGACCGGACGACCACCTCTCGTGCCTCGGCCGCGGCCGCCTGCATCAGGAACCATCCGATCGCCGCCATCCACAGGCCGCCGAGGTCGCCGGCGAAGACCGCGAAGAGCCCGAGGGCGATGAGACCGGTGGCGATGAAGGTCCCCACCCGGGCGGCGCCGGTGGTGGCCCGCGCCTGGCTTCCGGAACGGGCCCAGAGGATCGACCGCAGGACCCTGCCCCCGTCCAGTGGGAAGCCGGGGAGGAGGTTGAAGACACCGAGGAGGAGGTTGAGCCAGCCGAGCGAGCCGACCGCCTCGAGGACCAAGGGAGCGAGAGCGCCCCTGCCCAGCGTCACCACGCCCCACAGCAGGGCGGCCAGGCCGAGGCTGGTCAGGGGGCCGACAACGGCGATGAGGAACTCGTCGCGGGGACGCGGGGCCTCCATCTTCATCCGGCTCACGCCGCCGAAGAGGAAGAGGGTTATCCCTTCCACGGGCACCCCGCGGGCCTGGGCCACCAGCGAGTGGCTGATCTCGTGGAGCAGCACCGAGGCGAAGAAGACGATGGCGGTGATGCCGGCCGCGACGATGAGGACAGCGGCCGACTGACTCGGGAATTCCTCCTGGAACTGGGCATAGAACGACCAGGCGAAGAGGAACACCACCACCAGCCAGGAGGGGTCGATCGAGATGTCGATCCCCAGGAAGCGGAACAGCTTGATCTCGTTCATCTCGAGGGCTCCGCGATCATGGGCTCCCGGAGCTCACGTCCCCCACTCGGGCGGTGGCTCGTGACGGCCCGGCTCGAAATGCCAGTACTCGCGGAGTCGCACGCATCTCCAGTCGTCGTCGAAGTCGAGGAGGAGGCAGCCGGGGAGGGTGACCTCGTCGCGGTTCACCTTCATGTTGGTCCAGAACTCGACGGCGACCCGCCTCCCGTCGACGAAGGGCCTGCCCATCCGCACCGAGACGTCACTCTGGGCGGCGGTCACACCGGCCCAGTAGGCGGCGACACCCTCTGGCCCCTGATGGGGCTCGTCGAAGATGCGGTCGCGGTAGGTGGATCCCTCGGCGAACAGGGCCGCGGCAGCCTCGGGATCCCGGTTCTCCCATGCCTGGCGATACGCCTCGACCCATTCCTCGACACTTCGCACTTTCAACCTCCTGGAGTTCGCCCCGAGCCTAGGCGTGCCCGACGAAGGCGCTCAGCCCTCCTTGGGCCCGTGGTGGAGGTGCCCCACCGCCCCTCTGGCCTCGGGGTCCTTGACGTAGGTGGGCCGGAGCTCGACGGGCTCGGCTGCCACGCGGCGCGCCCGCAGGTTGAGGGCCTCGACGAGAATCGAGAAGCCCATGGCGAAGTAGATGTAGCCCTTGGGGATGTGAAGCTCCCATCCCTCGGCCACGAGCGATGTTCCGATGAGGAGCAGGAACGCCAGCGCCAGCATCTTCACGGTTGGATGGCGATTGACGAAGTCGCTGATCGGGCCCGAGGAGAGCAGCATCACCCCGACCGCGATGACGACCGCGGCGATCATCACACCGAGGACATCGGACATGCCCACGGCGGTGATGACCGAGTCCAGGCTGAAGACGGCATCGATGAGCACGATCTGGGTGATCACCGCCCCGAAGGAGGCCGCCGCGCTCGTCGTCCGGGCGTGCTCCGGTTCCTCGCCCTCCAGCTTCTCATGGATCTCGAAGGTGGCCTTCCCGATGAGGAAGAGCCCGCCGAGGAGCAGGATCAGGTCGCGCCCCGAGATCTCGTTGCCGAAAACACCGAACAGGGGGGCGGTGAGGCCGATCACCCAGTTGATGGCGAGAAGGAGGGCGATCCTCATGCCCATGGCCAGGCTCAGGCCGATGGTGCGGGCGCGCTTCTGCTGGTTGGCGGGCAGGCGCCCCGAGAGGATCGAGAGGAAGACGAGGTTGTCGATGCCGAGGACGATCTCGAGGGTGGTCAGCGTGAGCAGTGCCACCCAGATGTCCGGGTCGGTGATCCAGTCCATGCCGGGACGATACGCAGGCGTGCCCGGGTATCCCGGAACCGGCCCCGATCAAGGAATCAGCGAAGCGGCGAGGAACACCACGGCCAGGGAGACCCCTGCGCCGAATATCCCCAGGGCTCGAGAGAGGCGGCGTGAGGCCCGGGCGGCGACGAAGCCATGGACACCGGCCAGCACGAAGGAGACCAGGGCGAGGACGATCTTCACGGTCAGGGTCGTGCCATAGCCCGGTGTCCTCAGACCGAGCAGCGTGACACCGCGGTGGTAGGCAAGGGCGAGCCCGGTGCCCAACAGCAACGGCATGAGGACCAGGAGGCCGATACGCCCGAATCTCTCCCCCGCGGCGATGAACACCTCACGCCGCCGCTCGGGATCGTCGACCGAACGCTCCAGCGCCTGACGCACCACCACCGCCAGGGTGAGCTGCCCGCCGACCCAGAGCACCGCGCCGAAGAGGTGGAGGAACCGGACGATGGGCCAGATGCTCACGGGTCGTTTCGTAATCCCCGCGGGGCCCCGGAGTCAAACCGGCCGGGGCCCGCTTCGCGACGATCGCCGCTCTGGTTGCCCTCACCCTCGCCGGGGTGAGTGGCTTCCTCGCCGGTCTGCTGTACAGCCGCAACCGCTGACTTCCGGCCCTGGAGAACGGCACCGCCGGGGATGTACCTTGGCTCCGGAGAAAGGAGTCGACATTGGCCGTTGTCATCCCCGACCTCGAGGCCGAGGTCTCCATCCCGCAGAACGGGACCCTGAGCCGTGTCCTCTATCAGGACGATCGCGTCCGGCTGGTCCTCTTCGCCTTCGACGAAGGTCAGGAGCTCACGGAGCACCGGTCCAGCTCCGGCGCCGTCGTCCAGGTGGTGAAAGGGCGACTCCGATTCACCGCCAGTGGCGAGGAGCACGAGCTGGGACCGAGCAGCTGGCTGTGCATGGCCCCGGGTGAGGAGCACGCCCTGGAGGCGACCGAGCCCAGCCTGATGCTGCTCACATTGATCAGGAACTGACCCCGCCGGGTGACAGATCGATCCGTCGCAGCAACTGGGCGTTGAGCGCCACGATCACAGTGGAGGCGCTCATCAGGATCGCGGCGGCCGCCGGGGCTAGTGCCAGCCCCGCCCAGGCCAGGGCGCCGGCGGCCAGCGGGATCGCCAGCACGTTGTAGCCGGCGGCCCAGACGAGGTTCTGGACCATCTTTCGATAGCCGGCCTCTGAGAGCTTCCGGATCGCCACCACACCGCGCGGGTCGTCGGAGGCGAGGACGACACCGGCGGTCTCGATGGCCACGTCGGTGCCGGCGCCGATCGCGATCCCGACGTCGGCCTGGGCGAGCGCCGGGGCGTCGTTGACGCCGTCACCCACCATGGCGACCTTCCGCCCCTCCGCCTGGAGCTCGGCGACGCGGGCGTGCTTGTCCTCCGGGAGGACCTCGGCCAGCACGTAGTCGATCCCCAGCTCGGCGGCCACCGCCTCGGCCACCTGCTTGGCGTCACCGGTGATCATCCCCACGCTCACGCCCATCAGGTGGAGCTCGGCCACCGCCTGCCTCGATTCCGGCCTGACCTCGTCCTCCATGGCGATGGCTCCGGTGACACGACCGTCCTCCACGACATAGAGGACCGCCGCCCCCCTCGCCCGCCAGACCGCGATGCGCTCTCTCAGATCCGGAGGCTCGTCGATGCCCTGCTCCCGCAGGAGCGCCGGGCCGCCCACCGCGGAGACCACGCCATCGACCACGGCCTCGACACCACGGCCACTCATCGCCCTGAAGCCGATGGCCTCCTTCACCGGCCCCCGCTTCGACGCCTCGGCCACGATGGCCCTGGCAAGGGGATGCTCCGAGTCGGACTCGACCGCGGCGGCTGTCGCCAGGAGCCGGTCGTCATCGCCATCCAGGGCGATCACGCCGCGCACCTGGTGTCGGCCCAGCGTCAAGGTGCCCGTTTTGTCGAACAGCACGGTGTCGACCCTGCGCATCTCCTCGAGGGCGAGACGGTCCTTGACCAGGATGCCGTTCCGCGCCGCCATGCCGGTGCTGATCGATATCACCAGTGGTATGGCCAGCCCCAGGGCGTGGGGGCAGGCGATGACCAGGACCGAGACGGTGCGGACGACCGCCTCGTCCGTCCGCCCCGCCAGGGCCCAGACGACCACCGTGATCACCGCGGCCCCCATCGCCACGTAGAAGAGCAGCGCGGCCGCCCGGTCGGCCAGCACCTGGGCGCGGGAACGGGACTCCTGGGCCTCGCCGACCAATCGCTGGATCCCGGCCAGGGCGGTCTCCTCCCCGACGGCGGTGACCTCGACGCGGATGGCGCTGTCGGTGGCCACCGAGCCGGCCACCACTCGATCGCCCGGGTCCTTTGTCACCGGGTTGGCCTCCCCGGTGATCATCGACTCGTCCATGGCGGCGGCTCCGTCGACGACCTTCCCGTCGGCGGGCACCCGCGCACCGGGACGCACCAGCACCAGGTCACCGGGCCGCAGGGCGGCAAGCGGGATCCTCTCCACCTCGTTGCCCACGATCCGCTCCGCCTCGTCGGGGAGGAGCTCGGCGAGGGCCGAAAGGGCGCGCTGTGCCTGCCCCACCGCCCGCATCTCCATCCAGTGCCCCAGGAGCATCACGGTGATCAGGGCGGCCAGCTCCCACCAGAAATCGAGCTGGAACCATCCGAGGGTGGTGGCCGCCGAGGCCAGGAATGCGACGGTGATCGCCATGCCGATGAGGAGCATCATCCCGGGCCGGCGAGACCGGATCTCCGAGACCGCGCCGGCGAGGAACGGGGTGCCGCCGTAGACGAAGACGATCGTGCCCAACACCGGAGCCACCCATTCCGAGCCGGGGAAGTCCGGAGCCGTGTACCCGAACCAGGCCTGGATCATCCCCGAGTAGACGACCACCGGGATCGTGAGGGCGAGACACAGCCAGAAACGATCCCGGAACATCGCCACGTCATGGCCGGCGTGGGTGTCGTGTCCCTCATGGTCAGGATGGCCATGGGCGTCGCCGTGGTGGGCCGGGCTCTCGCGGACATGAGGCTCCAGCGGGTGGCCCTCACGACCAGGCTCGTGATGCTCGTCGCCTCGGTTCGGAGTCCCGTGCTCGGGGTATTGGCGGTCGGTCATGACGTAGTCTCGATACCCCGGGGAACTCGACCCTACCAAGGGGACCGGGGTGTCGATCGGTGGCGAGGAGCAACAGCAGCCTTCACCGCAGCCGAGAGGTCAGCCGGCGCCAAGCGGCCGACGGGATCCACCGAGGAGTCGCCCCGTCCAGGAGCGACTCTTCCTGAAGTACGTCTCGATCAGGTTCCGGTCGGCGAGGACACCTCTCGCCAGCACCCGCTCCGGCTGGGTGGCGACCCGGATGGTCAGTCCCAGCAGTCCGGCGAGCGTCTGCGCGTCCTCGGCGGCGAGCCCCATGGCATGCGCCCCACCATTTCGCGCCTCGTACTCGAGGTCGGGATCCAGCTCCCCGAAGAGCTGGAGGGCGGCCTCGGCGAGCGCCTCCGGGCTCGGGCCGGCCGCCTCCTGCGCCCCGACGACCCGGCTCTCGCAGACCACCGACACCTCGGCCCCGTCGGCGCGAACATCGAGGAGGAAGTGCGGGGACGAGGCGTCGACGTCGAGACCGAGACCCATGGCCATCGTCACGGGGCGCAGGAGCACGGCCGTTTCCCCCGGCAGGCGGTCACCCACCCGACGCCAGAGGAACTGGGCGCCGGTCGGGACCAGGAGGACCGTGGCCTTCCGACGCGCCGCGTGCGGCGCCTCGGTCACCAGCCACGACATGTAGGCCAGCGTCAGTTCCATCGACGACGACTCGACGGAGCTGAACGGGCTGACCAGCTCGTAATCGCCCCATTGTCCGGCAACCGAGGACAGGACCTCCTCGCCGAAGAACCGAGGACGACCGGCACGGTCGACCGCGACGAGCGCGGGATGGATCGACAGGTCGCGACCGACCCATCGGAACGTGTCCGGTCCGGGGGCGACCACCACGAGCCGTTCCCGGACCATCTCACGATCCCCGCTTCACATCATGAGCCGGTCTGCCGTGGTCACTTCGATGCGCAGGCCACGCAGAAACGTGTCTGGGGGACGGCCTCGAGCCGGGCCGTGGAGATGACGGACCGGCACCGTTCGCAGATCCCATACACCCCGGCGTCCATCCGCTCCAATGCGGCGGTGATCTCTTCCAGAGCCTTCTCGTTGATCTCCCGGAAGGCGAGTGCGATGTCGTCGTTCTCCGGCGCATCCTCGAGTTGGGCCAGGCGCGAGTCGCGAGCCGTCTCCAACTCCTCGCGGAGACGCTCGAGGAGATCGTCGGGGATGATCTCGCCAAATGCGTGCTGGGGTGCGGTCATGTGGAAACCTCCATGAGCGAGTGCTCGGGACCATCTAACCGTTTGCTGCAAGGCAACTGGTTGGTGTATTAGCATCGCTAACAGAGTGACCCACCAGGCGGGCGATCTTCTCAGCACGGGTGACCCCGGTCTCGACCGTTTGCTCGGAGGTCTCCTCCCCGGTGACAACGTGGTCTGGATCGGCGATCGACCCGAGGTCCACGAGTCGATCGAGGCCGCCCTCGTCGCCACCGGGCCCACGACCCTGGTCCAGCTCGCCGACCACATGAGCATCCCTGCCGGTGTCGATCTGGTCGACGCCCGGGCCGGTCGGCCCCACGCCGACCTCAAGCTCACGGAACGCGAGATCGTGCAGCGCGGGCGGGAACGCGGGGCGAGGATCGTCGTCAGGGATCTCGACACCCTGGTGCGGCGTCTCGGCCCGGAGGGGGCACTGGCCTTCTTCACCCGCACCTGCCCGCGACTGTTCGACCTCGGCGCCATCGCCTACTGGCGGGCGACCCGGAGCGGAAGCGGCGCCATCCTCGAGGGCGTCCAACGGGTGACGCAGTGCGTCATCGACCACACGGGAGGGCGTCTCCGGGTGCTCAAGGCAGAGAGCAGACCCGCCGCGGTGGGGCGGATCTTCGACGTCGCCGTGACCGCCGATGGTCTCGACCTCGAGGAGGTGAGGGCCGCCAACCGTCTCGCCGAGGGTCTGCGCAGACTGAGGATGGCCCGCGGCCTGACCCAGACCGAGCTGGGCAGGCTCGCCGGTGTGTCACCCAGTGCGATCTCCCAGGCCGAGGCAGGCAAACGGGGACTGAGCCTGGACACGCTCCTCACGCTGGCCCAGGCCATGAACGTGTCCATCGACGATCTGCTCAGCTACCACCCCGAGCCCGGCTACATCCTGGCCCGCCGCGACCGGATCCCGGCACGGCGCGGGGTGGTGCCATTGCTCGACGACCCGGGTGCCGGGCTCCGCGCCTATCTGGTGGTGCTCGGGCCGGGTGAGAGTGGCGAGCCGGGAGCGATCCACAAGGGAGCCGAGCTGGTGCTGGTGGGCAACGGTGTCGTCCAGATCATGCTCAACGAGGAGACACCCGTCCTGAGAGGGGGCGACGCCGTCCTGGTCACCCAGGACGCCATCCGCGGCTGGCACAACCTGCTTCCCGAGACGGCCCGCCTCTTCTGGATCGTCCGGGACTAGCGACTCCGTCCCCCGAAACGGAAGCGAAGGAGGCAGGAGCCAGGACCAGTCCCCAACGACCGCAGGGAGTGGGGGAAGGTACCGCCGCCGAAGGCGGGGGTAGGGGCCAGGATCAGTCCCCCACGACCGCAGGGAGTGGGGGAAGGTACCGCCGCCGAAGGCGGGGGTAGGGGGTCCCCATGCGAAGCAATGGGGGAAGGTACCGCCGCCGAAGGCGGGGGTAGGGGGTCCCCATGCGAAGCAATGGGGGAAGGTACCGCCGCCGAAGGCGGGGGCAGGGGCCCGGATCAGTCCCCCACGACCGCAGGGAGTGGGGGAAGGTACCGCCGCCGAAGGCGGGGGTAGGGGGTCCCGAACCCTTGCGGTGCCTCAGCCCTGGAGCACCTTCTGATACCGCTCGTAGTCGTCCGCCCCGAAGCAGACGAACACCACCCGATCCAGGGCATCGGGGTGGCCGGCCAACCACTCCTCGACGGTGGCCACCGCCGTCTCGCATGCCAGATCCTTGGGGAAGCCGTACACACCCGTCGAGATGGCCGGGAACGACACCGACCGGCAGCCGTGCTCCATGGCAAGGTCGAGACTGCTTCGGTAGCAGCTCGCCAGGAGATCCACCGCCACGTCCTCGCCGACCTGGCCCCAGATCGGCCCCACGGTGTGGATCACGAATCGGGCCGGGAGCCGACCTGCACCGGTGACCATCGCCCGACCGGTCGGCAGGTGGCCGTGCTCGGCGACCCAGCGCCGGCATTCCTCGAGGATCGAGGTGCCGCCTGCCCGATGGATGGCCCCGTCGACACCACCCCCACCGGCGAGCCGGGAGTTGGCGGCGTTGACGATGGCATCGACCGCGATGGTGGTGATGTCGCCCTGGACCGTCTCCAAGCGGGTCATGGCGAGGACCCACCACCCGCTGCTACGGGCGCCTCTCCGTGAAGGCCCACCACTGCCCGTCGGGGTCCTGGAGCTCGAATTCGACGTCACCCCACGGACGGTCACAAGCTCGGTGATTCGCCACGGGCGAAATCTAGACCCGACTCACCACCGCGAGCCGGGCGTTCAGCTCCCGGGCCACCACCGGGAAGAGGTCGTACTCCTCTATGGCGATGTGGCGATAGATGTCGTCGAGCAGGCTCTCCAGCTCCCGGGGACTCATCCGGCCGGGATCCGAGAGCGAGCCGTCGAATCTCCGATGGTCCTCCTCGAGATCCTCGACGTACTGGTTGCGGAGCCCGATCTCGTCGGCGACCCGGAACACCCCTGCCTCCTCACGCCTCACGTGCGGAATCAGCAGCGCGAGCAGGCGAGCCGCCGCGCCGGCCACTGTCTCGCTGCCGGCGGCCACCTCGGACAACACCTGGTCGGCGAGCTCGACGATGGCGTCGTGCTCGGCGCCCAACTGGCCGATCTCGGGGTTCTCGCGACATCCACAGTGCTCACACATGATCCACTCCTCAGATACGCAGTCTTCTCCCCAAGCCCAAGCTCCGGGCCTGGTCGACATTCATCCGCTCCGGCGTCCACGGCGGGTCCCAGACGATGTTCACCCGGACGGGATGCTCCGGCAGCGCCCGGGTCACCGCTCGCCATGCCTCCGACGGGAGGGCGTCGGAGACGGGGCACCCGGGCGTGGTCAGCGTCATGTCGATCTCGATGCCTTCGTCCTCCTCGAAGCGGACGTCGTAGACGAGGCCGAGGCTGACGATGTCCACTGCCAGCTCGGGATCCCAGACCTGGGACAACGCCTCGTAGACCCGGTCGGCTATCTCCTTGCTCACATCATCCTCCCGGCTGCCGCGAGCTCGGACTCCCGCTCGATCCCGGCCAGCTTCGGCCCGAGGGCGAGGTTGAGGCCGACCACGATCCCCGCGATCCCGAGCGAGGCCCCACCGACCGCCGTCAGCGACGCCGCGCCGGCGAGCATCCCGGCCAGGATCAGGCCGAAGCCACCGGACAGCAGCGCGAGCGTGAGCCAGGCGGGGCCCCGCCGGTAGAGGTCACCGAAGAGGAGCGGCCGACCCGACCGATGTCGCTCCACCCCCTGTGACCGCAACCTCGTGTATTGGATGAACGGGACGATCTTGTGACTGTGCCCGGCGACCGCCAGCGCCAGCCAGGCCAGCAGCGAGCCGACCTCGACCCCGACGAGGATCATTCGTGTCGCGGGGGTCACATCGGCGAAGGCCGCGGCGACGCCGAAGGCCACTCCGGCGAGGAGGAAGAGGGTCGAGCAGGCCAGGTAGGCGTGGAGCATCTCCAGCGGCCGGCGGCGGTGTCGGACGCTCGAAGCCAGTGAGACGAGATGGGCGCCCAGCCCGACCAGCACCACGAGACCGCCGGCAACGGCCAACCATTCCACTGCGAAGAGCAGCCCGAGTGCGAGAGGGAGGGTCCCCGTGCCGACGGCCGTCACCGCCACCATGCCCGACCGAGCCCTGGGTCGGTGCGCCAGGAGGAACATGGGCCACAGCTTCTCGGCGACCGCCACGTAGGTGAGACCGAGCCAGCCCAAGAGCCCGAGGTGGGCATGGGCCAACACCCGATTGGGGAGGAGCGGGAACCAGGCCGCATGCCGGTTGAGCACATAGACCAGACCGAAGCCGACGGTGACGACCAGGTAGGCGATCGAGAAGCGCAGACCGATCACCGGCACTCCCCCGCTCCGGGACGACAAGGGGCCGGAGAGGTTCCACGCCGCCGCCGCCACGCCGACCGCCCCCGAAAGGCCGCCGGCGAGGATCATCCACTCGGGGCCGTGGGCGAAGCCGTTGGGCAGCAGCCATCCGGCCGCCACCATCGCCACCATGGTGAGACGACCCGCTACCACCGAGCGAAGCCTCCGGTTGCCGACGACCGGGGCGAACTGGTGCAGGGCACCGAGGACGGCCACGGTGAGGAAGGCGAGCACTCCGGTGTGGACCGCGGCGACGGCCCCGGGGTGGTTGGGGACCGTGACCAGCTTGTCGGCGGCGAACCAGGAGACGAACCCGAAGCCGAAGAGACCGAACGCCGCGGCACCCAGGAACGAGAGGGGGACCGACGGCGGGGGTGTCATCGCCACTCGATCGCCCGGGATCACGACCCTGTCTCCTTGTCTTCCATTTTTTCTACTCTATGCTAGAAAAATCTGAAGGCAAAGGGGTCTTTCGACCCGAAGGAGTGGAGATGGCCATCGAACTGGACGTCAGGGACCTGGTCCCCCGCGACCGTCACACCAGGATCTTCGAGGCACTCGACGGGCTGCAGCCCGGCGAGACGCTGCGTCTGATCAACGATCACGACCCGGTGCCCCTCCGGTACCAACTCGAGGCCGAGCGACCCGAGCACTTCCGCTGGGACTACATCGAGCAGGGACCGGAGCGGTGGGTGGTCGATATCACCAGTCGCGCCAGGGTCTTCGATGCCCGCCCCATCCTGCGCTCCGGCGGGGAGCCCTTCTCGGCCATCATGGAGGCGGTGTCACAGGTGAGCGACGACGAGATCTTCGTGCTCTACGCGCCCTTCGAGCCCGTCCCTCTCGAGGGAGTGCTCGCCGAGCAGGGCTTCCGGCATGTGGCCGACAAGATCGGAGAGGATGACTGGAGGGTCATCTTCCTGCGCCAATGAGCCAACAGGTCCAGCAGCAGGCACGCGCCCTCGGTGACCCGACCCGTCATCGCATCTTCCGGCACATCCTCGAGTCGGAGGGGCCCGTCGGGGTCGCCGAGCTGACCGAGCTGCTCGGACTCAACCACAACGCCATCCGCCAGCACCTGTCCAGGTTGGAAGGCGCCGGTCTGGTGGTGCGGACCCAGGCGCCGCCGCACGGACGCGGGCGTCCGAGACTCGTCTTCCAGGCGCATCCCGACGCCGAGGCGGACTGGGGCAGCGGAGGCGCCTACCAGCGCCTCAGCCTGATGCTCGTGGAGATGCTCCGAAGTGGCGACACGGCGATCGAGGTCGGTCGCCGCGCCGGTCGGGAGAGCGATCCCGGAGCCGGCCCGGGAGCGGTGGAACGTCTCCGGGACGCGCTGGACAAGGGCGGCTTCGCACCGGTCCTCATCGAGGGTGAGGGGAACGCCGAGTTCTCCCTGCAGCGATGCCCGTTCGTGGCCGCCGCCGAGGCCGACCCGGACACCGTGTGCTCACTGCATCTCGGGCTGGCACAGGGCCTCGCCGAGCAGAACGGGGTGGTCGTGGAGGCATTGGAACGCCGGCATCCGAGACGGGCGGGATGCCGGCTCCGGTTTCGTCTCCAGGCCTCCTGACCGGGCATAGAGCCGGTTGGGCCGGCGACCTGCTACACAACTCCCGTGGATCCGGGTGAGAGGCCTTCGGGCGTGACCGGCGACGTGGGGGAACGCCCCCAGACCGTCACGCTCCTCTATGTCGACCTCGCCGATTCGACCCATCTGGTCAGGGACCTGGGAGACGAGTACCCGCGGCTGCTCAGGGTCTTCCACACCCTGGTGGGTGAGGCCACATCGGAGCGCCACGGACGCGTGGGACGCACCGAGGGCGACCGTGTCCTCTGCGTCTTCACCGATCCCCTCTCTGCGGTCACGGCGGCACACGACATCCAGAGCCGGATGGCCACCACCGACTGGCAAGGAGATGCCAGGCCCCTCGCCCGGATAGGGCTCCATACGGGCGCCACCACCATCGATCTGGTGGGTCCCGAGGTGGATCGGGCCCAGGCGATCTCGGAGGCCGCGCAGGCCGGCCAGGTCCTCGTGTCCGAGACGACACGTCACCTCGTCGAGGACGAACTACGCGCCCGTGGATGGGGGCTGTGGGACCTCGGTGCCTTCTCTCTCCCGGGACGGGCGGAGTCGGAGCGTCTGATCCGGATCGACTTCCCGGACGTGCCCTCCGCGATCATCCCGCCGCGAGCCCGGCCCAAGCTCGCGTCCCGTGTGCCGCTGCCTGCGACCCGGATCGTGGGGCGAGCTGACGACATCGATGGCGTGGCCGAGCTCCTGAGGCGCTCCCACCTGGTCACCATCACCGGGCCGGGGGGCATCGGCAAGACACGCCTCGCCGTCGAGATCGCCCATCGGCTCGAGGCCGAGTTCGCCGATGGCGCCGTATTCGTGGACCTCGCCGCCGTGCGGGACCCGGAGCAGGTGCCCGTGGCCGTGGCCCGGGCGCTCGGGATATTCGAGGGGCCGGACCGTGGTGTCCTCGAGGCCCTGGAGAGCGTGGCCGGGGATGCCGAGCTCCTGGTCGTCCTGGACAACATGGAGCAGGTCGAGGACGCAGCCCGCCCGGTGGGCCACTTCGTCGATGCCATGCCGCATTCCAAGATCCTGGTGACCAGCCGATCCCCGCTTCGGTCCTCCAGGGAGCAGGAGTATCCGTTGGCGGCCCTGCCCGTCCCGGCCGAGTCGGCAACGGAGGAGGAAATCGCCCGCTCGGAGGCGGTGACCCTCCTCCGGGAGAGGGCTGCGGGTGTTCGACCCGATTTCGAGATCACCCCCGACAACCGAGCCGCCGTGGCGGAGATAACGCGCAAGCTGGACGGGCTTCCTCTGGCCATCGAGCTGGCCGCAACCCGGCTCCGCATCCTCACGCCCGAGATGCTGCTGCAGCGTCTCGACGACCGTCTCGGGATCCTCGACCGTGCCCGCGCAGACGCCCCTGAGCGGCATCGCACCCTCCGGGCGGCAGTGGAATGGAGTCACGACATGCTCGACGACGACGAGAGGATCCTGTTTCGCCGTCTCGGAGCCTTCTCGGGCGGATTCCCCATAGACGGGATGCTCGCCGTCGCCGGCGAATCGGTCCCCGATCCGGTGAGCACGCTCGAAGAGCTGGTCACCAAGTCCATGGTCGTGTTCTCGCTGACCGACGGTGAGCCTCGCTACCGGTTGCTCGAGACGCTGCGCGAATTCGCACTGGAGCGTCTTCGCGACTCAGGGGAGGACGACGAGGCCCGCGACCGTCACCTCGACTGGTGCCACGGCATCGCCAACCGCATCCAGAACGAACTGGCCACGCCCTTCTTCCCCGACCTCCTCGACGTCCTCGAGCGGGAGCGCTACAACCTGGTCGCTGCCTTCGGTTGGTGCCTGGAGGGCGGTGGCGACATCGAGAAGGCCCTGGACATCTGTGGCCGCCTCGCCCTCTTCTGGGACACCCGCGGATTCGTCACCGAGGGCATCGAGTGGACCGAACGGCTCCTCGAGGCGGCAGGCGCGGCCGACACCCCCGGTCGTGCCGCAGCCCTATCGACACTGGGATGGCTCGCCATGCTCGCTGGGGACCCGGCGCGATCCAAGGAGACTTTGGAGGAGTCCGACGCCACATGGCGCCGACTCGGGGACGACGCCAAGCTGTGCCATGCCCTGGCGATGCGGGGGATGACGACCTACAACATGGGCCTGCTCGAAGAGGCCGAGGCGCAATTCGCCGAAGCGGTGGAGCTGGCGGGGCAATACCCCGAGATGGAGTGGATCGCCGAGGCATGGGTTCCCTATGGGCTCGCACACATCGCCCTGGCCAGGGGAGACGTCCCCGGGACACTGGAGCAGCTGACGAAGGTCCTCGAGTACTCCAAGGACAACGGGCTCACCTGGGGCGTGGGCCACGCCCAACTCAGCCTCGGGGTGCTCGCCTTCATGGGTGGCGACGCGGCAATCGCAGTGGAACGTCTCACCGAGAGCCTGATGGTTCGGGAGCAGCTGCGGGACGCCCGCGGAATCGGCGACTGTCTCGGGATCATGGCCCTGCTCGCCTCGAGTCTCGGCGACCAGCGTCTCGCCGCCGTCCTGCTCGGCGCCGCCCAGGTGCGTCGTGAGGCGTCGGGTCACATCCCCGTCCCGTGGATGCAGCCGCTCCTCCAGTCGGCGGTGGCCACCGCCGAAGAGGCGCTCGGCCCCGACTACGCCGTGGCAATCGCCGAGGGACGGAGCAACGCGTCACAGGGGGCTGGATGGTTCGTGGAGCGACTGCGGACCCTGGTTGCCGCATCGAGCGACCCGCAGCAGCAGGTCGAAATCTAAAACTGTGGAGCCTTGACAATAGAGAGCCATTTGATCTAAATTCGGTCTAGGTCATCTTTAGAAGGAGAGACCATGACCACAGGCACTGCAACGGCCCCCACCGGGACGGTCGAGCACTCGACGATCGCCTACCGGATCCTCCATCTCGGGTTCACCGTGGCCCCGATCCTCTTCGGGTTGGACAAGTTCACCAACCTGATGGTGGATTGGACCCAGTACCTGCCCGGCTTCGTCACCGACCGGGTCGACGGAGCGGTGGTGATGGGGATAGTCGGCGTGATCGAGATCGTCGCTGGTGTCGGGGTCTGGCTTCGGCCCAGGATCTTCGCCCCTGTGGTGGCAGCCTGGCTGGGGCTGATCATCATCACCCTGGCGATCACCGGGGGCTACTGGGACATCGCGCTGCGTGACTTCGGGCTCCTCCTCGCAGCGGCGGCCCTGGCCCAGCTGGCCCGCGCCCACGGCTGAACCCACCCACGGACGGCGCCTCCCACCGCCGGTCAGCAGCCTCGCGACGGTGGGGGGGCCGTCCTACGCGTCGCCCGTCGGGTGACGCGTAGGTGAACAGCCCGACCATCAGAGCCCGACCATCACTGAGCCGACCGAATCGGTCACCCAGGGACCTGGAGAACGCGGCACGCGGCGCGGGGCTGACCAGGGTCTTTCGGCCCTGGGGCAGCTGCGGCTCGGGGCGGATACTCCGCCCCATGGTCCCGAAGACGATCATCGAGCCATTCCGCATCCACTCGGTCGAGCCGCTGCGGATCACCACCGAGGCCGAGCGCCGGCAGGCCATTCAGCGGGCGGGGTACAACCTGTTCTCGCTGCCCAGCCAGGACGTTCTCATCGATCTGCTCACCGACTCAGGCACAGGCGCGATGTCGAGCGAGCAATGGGCCGGAATGCAGCGCGGCGACGAGTCCTACGCCGGCTCGCCGTCGTGGTTCCGGTTCGAGGAGGCCGTCCGCTCCCTCTGGCCGCTGAAGCACATCATCCCCACCCATCAGGGCCGCGCCGCCGAGAAGATCCTCTTCAGCGTCCTGGGCGGGCCAGGCAAGATCGTCCCGTCCAACACCCACTTCGACACCACCCGGGCGAACATCGAGGCCACCGGGGCCCAAGCCGTCGACCTGGTCATCCGGGAGGGGCTCGACCCGGCCTTCGAGCACCCCTTCAAGGGGAACATGGACCTGGAACGGCTCGAGGCGCTCCTCGCCGACCACGGGGACCGCGTCCCGGTCGTCTTCGTCACCATCACCAACAACTCCGGAGGTGGCCAACCGGTGTCCCTGGAGAACATGCGCGGCATCCGGGGGGTGTGCGACCGCCACGGGAAGATGCTGTTCGTCGACGCCTGCCGGTTCGCCGAGAACGCCTGGTTCGTCCGCCAGCGGGAGCCCGGTCAAGGGCACCGCAGCGTGGCCGAGATCGTCCGCGACTTCGCCTCACTGGTCGACGGCATGACCATGAGCGCCAAGAAGGACGGCCTGGCCAACATCGGCGGGTGGCTGGCGCTGAACGACGACGACCTGGCGGCGCGGTGTCGCAACCTCCTCATCCTCACCGAAGGCTTCCCCACCTACGGCGGCCTCGCCGGCCGCGACCTCGACGCCATCGCCCAGGGTCTGAAGGAGGTGGTCGAGCACGACTATCTCCGCTACCGGATCCGCTCCACGGAGTACCTCGGCGAGGGTCTCGTCGCCGCCGGCATCCCCATCGTGAGACCGGTGGGCGGCCACGCCGTCTACATCGACGCCAGGTCGCTGCTCCCCCACATCCCGCCGCTCCAGTACCCCGGCCAGTCGCTGGCCGTCGCCCTCTACGAGGAGGGAGGGATCCGGAGCTGCGAGATCGGCTCGGTGATGTTCGGCCGCAAGCCGGACGGGTCGGAGCAGCCGGCAGCCATGGAGCTGGTCAGGCTTGCCGTGCCCCGCCGCACCTACACGCAGAGCCACATCGACTATGTGATAGAGGTCGCCGGAGAGGTGGCGTCACGGGCGTCCGAGCTGGGCGGCTACCGGATCGCCTGGGAGCCGCCCGCGCTGCGGCATTTCACCGCACGCTTCGAGCGTCTCTGAGTTCCCCCACGACCGCGGGGAGTGGGGAAGGTGCCGCCGGGCGAACGAACTGCGTCCCGGGGCCAAGGGGGTGCCGGCTCAGGCGGCCGTGGAGCGGAGCATCCAGGACGCCTTCTCATGGGCCTCGATGCGTCCGGTGACCAGGTCGGCGGTGCCGACGTCGTCGGCTTCCTCGGCGGTCGAGACGAGGTCTCGCGCCTTCTTGATCACCGTCTCGTGACCCTCGACCAGGTCCTCCACCATCTTCACCGCATCGGGCACCCGCTTCGGCTGGGTGATGCTGCTGAGCTCGGAGAACTCGGCGAAGCTGGCAGGGGCGAACTCACCGAGTGCCCTGATCCGCTCTGCGAGCAGGTCGATTCCCTCGGCGAGCTCCTGGTACTGCTCCTCGAACAGGAGGTGGAGACTCCGGAACATCGGACCTTCCACGTTCCAGTGGTAGCCCTGGGTCTTCAGGTAGAGGCTGTAGGTGTCGGCCAGCATCTCCGCCAGACCCTCCACGATCTGCTTGCGATCGGTGTCCTGGATACCTGTGCTCATGTCTTTCCTTCCGGGGGCGAGTCCCTTCGCCCTCCGAGCGGTGATACCCACGGCCCAGGAGCGTCGAAACGACGCGCCAGGTTTGGCGCCGAACGGGCGGAGGTATTGGAGGGAACAGACTCCCGAGGAGAGAAGATGAACTGCCCCCATGGACCCTGCCGTTGTCTCACGGAGGACGGCGGGTACTGCAGCCGACACTGCGAGGACATGTCCACCGCCGGTGTCGTGGCAGAGCAATGCCAGTGCGGCCATCCGGCCTGCATGCAGATGTAGTTGGCCGATTTCGAAGAACTGGCCGAGGCCGCCGGTCTGGAGTACGTCTTCGACGACACGCCGGGGCATCGACGTCTCCGGCGTGGCGAAGGGTTCGTCTACCTCGACCCGACGGGCGAAGCGGTCGACGAGGCGACCCGTGACTGGATCCGTGGCCTCGCCATCCCGCCGGCGTGGACTGAGGTCTGGATCGCTCCGTCGCCCCGCTCCCACATCCTCGCCACAGGTCGCGACAAGGCCGGGCGGAAGCAGTACCTGTACCACCCCGACTGGTCCGACGCAGCCGGAGACCTCAAGTTCTCCCGGATGCGCCGATTCGCCCGCCACCTCCCTTCTCTGCGACGGCGTGTCGAAGAGGACCTGCGGCGCCACATCCTGGATCGGGAGAAGGTCTCGGCGATCGCGGTCCGCGTCCTCGACCAGACCCTGATCCGGGTGGGCAACCGCCGGTACGCGGTCGAGAACGGATCGTTCGGGCTCACCACCCTCGAATCGGACCACGTGCTCGTGGAGGGCCAACGGGTCGAATTCGAGTTCACGGGCAAGGGCGGGGCCGAGCACACCCTCACCATCCACGACCGCCACCTGGCGTCACTGGTGACGAGATGCCAGGACCTCGATGGGGAGACGCTGTTCTCCTTCCAGGACGGGGACCAGGTGATCTCCTTGACCCCAGTCCATCTCAACGACTACATCGCCGATCTCAGCCGCGACCGCTTCACCGCCAAGGACTTCCGGACGTGGGGCGCGAGCGCAACGGTGACGGAGGCCATGGCCACCGCCACCAGCGACCTGCTCGAGGCGATCGACATCGCCGCGGAGAGGCTGGGCAACACTCGCACCGTCTGCCGGGCGTCGTATGTCCATCCGGTGATCGACGAGGCAGCAACGGACGGCCGATTGGACAGGGCGTGGCGACGGTCACGTGACGGGCGGTGGCTCAACCGCGCCGAGTCCGCTCTGCGCCGCCTGGTCTCAGAAGACGCTTGAGTTCGACGCCTGTCGCACGCTCCGCACGCCTTCGAGCGCCGTGATCCGCCGGGTGACGTCCTCCCAGACGGCGTGGTCACCCACGTTCCCGTGGAGGATGACCTCTCCGGTGCCGAGGTCGACCTCGATGTCTATGTCGGACCCCGACAGGCCGGCCGGGCCGAGGGCTTCGCTGCGGATCTTCTGGATCATCGTCTCGTTGTCCAGATCGCCCCGGCGACCGAAGTCGGTGACGCGGTGCAGCACTCCCTTCGCCTTGCCCACCTGATAGCGGGCCTTCTTGCCCATGAACCGTCCCGCTCGACGGACCCGGGCAGCCGCCTGGTCGCGGAGCCTGGTGCGCCGCCCCCGACCCATCACGGGGTCGAAGTAGTACGCGGCGGTGGCACCGAGGGCGCCCGATAGGACCGACCTGAGCATCTTTCTCATGCCTCGTCCCTACCCGAGGGTCCCGCCCGGGAAACGGCCATGGTTGGCCAGGGCGGGCCGCGGGTAGAGGCAGCAATGACCACCAAGCTCGGATACACGCTCTCGTCGGAAGAGCACGACCCGAGACGGCTCGTCGAGCTCGCCGTGTTGGCCGAAGAGCACGGCTTCGACTTCGTGTCCATCTCAGACCACTTCCACCCGTGGATCACCGAGCAGGGCCACTCGCCGTTCGTCTGGTCGCTCCTGGGGGCCATCGCCGGGGCCACGGAGGAAATCGAGGTCGGTGTCGGCGTCACCTGCCCCACGATGCGCATCCACCCCGCCATCCTCGCCCAGGCAACGGCCACCACCGCCAACCTCCTGCCCGAGCGGTTCTTCTGGGGCGTGGGAAGCGGCGAGGCCCTCAACGAGCAGATCCTCGGTGACGCCTGGCCGCCGGCCGACATCCGCCTCGAGATGCTCGAAGAGGCGGTCGAGCTGATCCGCGAGTTGTGGAGCGGAGAGAGCACCACCTTCAGGGGGGAGTGGTACCTGGTCGAAGACGCCACCATCTTCGACCCGCCACCGGGTGACGTCCCGGTCATCGTCTCGGCCTTCGGGCAGAAGGCGGCCGAGGTGGCCGCGCGCGTCGGTGACGGGCTGTGGATCACCGGGCCCGGGAAGGATTCCATCGACCACTACCGCGACGCCGGAGGCAGAGGACCCGTCTACACCCAGCTCCACGTCTGTTGG
>DASVBU010000025.1:0-86849 GCA_036375695.1 Acidimicrobiia bacterium
GCCGACGGGAGCTTCGGCCCCGACGTCGACAAGATCGACGCCATCTTCATCCTGTCCGTCCTCAACGCCCTGGAGCGGTGGTACCACCCGGACGGCCCGGTCGACCGGGAGTCCCTCGTCCGCCGGATTCTCCGCTTCATCGAGGATGGGCTCAGGGGTAGGGTCCCGCCATCGAAGTCGTAGCCGCCACCCTCGAGCGCTTCAGCTCCCTTTCGGACGATCCCCCGGCAACCCTCGCCCAGCTGCGCGAGGACGAGGCGAGCGGCATCCTGCCGCCCGGTCGTCTCTTCGTCGCCACCCATGACGGCGGGGACCTGGGGCGGGTCGGCCTCTACACGTTCGCCGATGACGACTTCCATCTCGCTTTCGGCTGGCGGGCCCACCCGGACGAGCCCGACCCGGCCGCCGTGTACACGGCCCTCTCGATTGCCGTGGTCGACCACGCCCGGGCCGCCGGTCTCGGAAAGATCTACGCGTCGGTGATCGATCACGTCGCCGTGGCTCCGGACCGGTTCCGTGAAGCGCTGGCGGATACCGGATGGGTTTCCGATGGCGATCGTCTCGAGATGCGGAGACCGCCGGCCGCGCTGGGGGAGGCGCCCGGTGTGGAGCGAATCGATCCCTTCGAGCCGGGTGTGACCGCGGTCATCGCCAGGGCCATGTCCGACTCTCTCGACGACTACGACCAGGGCCAGGTCGCCTCGCTGGGGGCGGAGCGGGCCGCCGAGATCTACCGGGAGCACATGGTGGACCCGAACCGGCCCCTGCCGTGGCTCGGGCATCGCGCTGCTGACGGGAGCCTGGACGGCATCGCCGCGGTCCAGCACTACCAGGGCGGTTGGAACCTCGGCTATCTGGGCGTGGATCCATCGGCCCGGCGACGGGGGATCGGATCTGCCCTCGTCTCCGCGCTCCTGAACATGGCCCACGAGAACGGTATCGATCACGTCTCTGCCAGCGTCAACGTGGTCAACGACCGGATCAGGGGCACGCTGGACAAGCACGGCTTCGAGGTGTTCAGCCTCCGGACCGACCACCGCCACGATCTCGGCTGACCGGGTCGCGGGTCCGGCGTTCTACCATCCGCCCGTGCGAATCGTTCTCGCCTACTCCGGTGGTCTCGACACGTCCGTGATCCTCGCCTGGCTGAGGGAGACCTACGACGCCGAGGTCGTCGCCTACACCTGCGACGTCGGCCAGGGCGAGGAGGTCGGTGAGGCCGAGGAGAAGGCGCTGGCCACGGGTGCCGTCGACGCCGTCATCGACGATCGCCGCATGGAGTTCGTCCGTGACGCCGTCTTCCCGGCGGTCCGGGCGGCGGCGGTCTACGAAGGGGAGTACCTGTTGGGGACATCCCTCGCCCGGCCGATCATCGCCAAGGGCCTGGTGGAGACCGCACGCGAGTACGGCGCCCAGGCGGTTGCCCATGGGGCCACCGGGAAGGGCAACGACCAGGTCCGCTTCGAGCTGTCGGTCGCTGCTCTCGCCCCTGACATCGAGGTCATCGCCCCGTGGCGGAAGTGGAACTTCAAGGGCCGCACCGACCTCATCGCCTTCGCGGAGAAGCACCAGATCCCCATCCCGGTGACGCGCGAGGCGCCCTACTCGATGGACGCCAACCTCTTCCACATCTCCTATGAGGGCGGCATCCTCGAGGATCCCTGGGCGGCGCCGTTGCCGGGGATGTTCCGCATGACCACGGATCCGGAGAAGGCACCCGACGAGCCGCAGGAGATCGTGGTCGGCCTCGAAGCCGGAAACCCGGTGAGCCTGGACGGCGAGGATCTCGATCCCGTGGAGATGCTCGTCCGTCTCAACCAGGTCGCCGGCCGCCACGGCGTGGGTCGCATCGACATCGTGGAGAACCGCTTCGTGGGGATCAAGAGCCGCGGCGTCTACGAGACCCCGGGAGGCACCGTGATGCACATGGCACGAAGGGCAGTGGAGTCGATCGTGCTCGACCGAGAGGTTCTCGCCCTGCGCAATTCTTTTTCCGGCCAATACGCCCGGATGGTCTACAACGGCTTCTGGTTCGCCCCGGAGCGAGTCGAACTGCAGAAGCTGATGGACTCGATCCAGCGCCGGGTCACGGGAGAGGCCCGGCTCAAGCTGTACAAGGGGTCCGTCACCGTCACCGGCCGACGATCGCCCAACTCCATCTACGACCCCGAAGTGGCGACGTTCGAGGCCGACAAGGTGTACCGCCAGGCCGATGCCGAGGGCTTCATCAACCTCAACGCGCTGCGGGTCAGGGGCTACGGGGAAGGCCAGTGACGCTCTGGGGCGGGCGCTTCGCCGAGGGTCCGGACGCAACCTTGTGGGCGTTCACCACCGACGATTGGGACCGGCGCCTGCTCGACGTCGACATCAGGGGCTCGATCGCCCACGCGTCCATGCTCGGCGCCGCGGGGATCATCCCCTCGGACGAGGCCGCGGCGATCGTCGACGCATTGGGGCGCATCCTCGAGGAGGCAGACTCCGGTGAGTTCCGGTTCACCGACGGGGACGAGGACGTCCACTCCGCCGTGGAACGCCGTCTCGGCGAGATGATCGGTCCGCTGGCGGGAAAGTTGCACACCGGGCGGTCCCGCAACGACCAGGTGGCCACCGACCTCCGTCTCTACCTGATCGGCGCGGGGCGCGAGAAGATCGCCGCCATCCACGCGCTGGTGGCGCATCTGGCCGACATGGCCGAGGATCACGCCGAAGTGGTCGTCCCCACCTATACCCATCTGCAGCAGGCGCAGACGACGGTCCTGGGCGACCATCTGTGCGCCTACGCCTGGATGTTGCTGCGGGACTCCGGACGGTTCACCGACTGCCTCGACCGGTTGTCGGAGTCCCCCCTTGGGGCCGGGGCCAGCGCCGGATCGTCACTCCCGTTGGACCGTCAGGCGACGGCGGAGGCCTTGGGTTTCGACCGGGTCATGCCCAACACGCTGGACGCCGTGGCGGCCAGGGACTTCGTCGCCGAATACGTCTTCGCCTCCACCCAGACGATGCTCCACCTCTCCCGGTTGGCCGAGGAGATCGTCCTCTGGGCCAGCGCGGAGTTCGGCTGGGCGAAGCTCGCCGACTCGGTGGCAACGGGGTCCTCGGCGATGCCCCACAAGAAGAACCCCGACATCGCGGAGCTGGTGCGGGGCCGGGCCGCCACGGCGGTGGGGGCGCTCGCGGCGATCGCCTCCCTGCAGAAGGGGCTCCCGCTCACCTACAACCGGGACCTGCAGGAGGACAAGCGGATCGTCCTCTCGGTCGACGACACCCTCGCCGGCTCGTTGGCGGCGATGGGTGTGTTGATGAGAGGGCTCACGTTCGACCCGCCGGCGCCGCGGGCGGAGACCACCAGCATCGATCTTGCCGACGTATTGGTCGGCAGGGGAGTCCCGTTCCGGGAGGCCCACGAGATCGTGGGTCGGCTGATCCGGAAGCTCGAGGACGAGGGACGGTCCTTCGCCGAGGTCACCGACGACGACCTGATCGCGGTCGACACCCGGTTCCAACCGGGCGATGCCGCAGTGGTGGATCCCGAGGAGTCGGTTCGCCGCCGGCGCGTCGCCGAGAGGGTCACCGAGCAGGTGGCGGTGATCAGGGAGCAGCTTCGCTAGTACTTGGTACTTGGTACTTGGTACTTGCCAGAGGCGTTCCGGCGAATTCGGGTGACCGCCCGGCGACGTGCCGACAGGATGCGGCCGCGGTACCAGGTATGAACTGATCGGCTGCGAAGCAGCCGATCAGCTCTCCGTGATCTCGCCGCCTTCGCCGACCGTCCAGGTGCCCAGGGAACGGATCAGCTTGGCCAGGTCGCCCGGGCCCCGCTTCTCCTTGGCCTCCTCGAGTTGCCGGTTCAACTCGGCGTCGTAGGTGGGACGCTGGACGTTGCGGAACACACCGAGCGGTGTCGGGCCATACGGGCCGTGGGAGAGCCGGGAGAGGGCGAACGCCACCGACGGGTCGGGGCGGGTCTCGTCGTGGACCAGGATCGCCTTGGGATCCACCGAGTTCGAGTCCACGATGGTGACCTGGCCGTCCCGCATGATCACGGCCTTCCGCCCCTCGTCGAAGACGATCGGCTTGCCGTGCTCGAGGTCGATCCGGTTGTGGACCCGCTCCTCCTTACCGGTGAGCTGGATGAACGCCTTGTCGTTGAAGACGTTGCAGTTCTGGTAGATCTCGATCAACGCGGCGCCCTCGTGCTCGTACGCCTTCTGCAGCACCGCCTGGGTCAGGTTGCGATCCATGTCCAGCGTACGGGCGACGAAACTCGCCTCGGCGCCGAGTGCCAGCGACACCGGGTTGAACGGGTAGTCGATCGACCCGAACGGCGACGACTTGGTGGTCTTGCCCAGTTCGGAGGTCGGCGAGTACTGGCCCTTGGTCAGACCGTAGATCTGGTTGTTGAACAACAGGATCTTGATGTTGACGTTCCGGCGCAGGGCGTGGATCAGGTGGTTGCCGCCGATGGAGAGGGCGTCGCCGTCACCCGTGATCACCCACACCGAGAGTTCTGGCCGGGTGACCGCGATCCCGGTTGCGATCGCCGGTGCGCGCCCGTGGATCGAGTGCATCCCGTAGGTGTTCATGTAGTACGGGAAGCGGGACGAGCACCCGATGCCGGACACGAAGACGAATTGCTCCCGCGGGCGGCCGAGCCCGGCGAGGAACTGCTGCACCGACGCCAGGATGGTGTAGTCACCACATCCGGGGCACCAACGGACCTCCTGGTCGGTCTGGAAATCTGCCCTTGTGTACGAGAGTGTCACTTCGTCATCTCCATGATCTTGGCGGTGATCTCGGCGACCTTGAAGGGCTCACCCATCACCTTGTTCAACCCGGTGGCATCGATGAGGTACTCGGAGCGTATGTGCTTGAGCAGTTGACCGGTGTTCAGCTCCGGGATCAGGACCTTCGGGAACCGGTGCAGCACGTCGCCGAGGTTCCTGGGCAGGGGGTTGAGATACCGGAGGTGGGCGGTGGCCACCTTCCTGCCCTCCAGTCGGGCCCGCCGGGCTGCGGCACGGTTGGCCCCGTATGTGGAGCCCCATCCCAACACCAGGAGCTCGGCGTCCTCGTCTCCCTCGACCTCCACCTCGGGGATGTCATTGGATATGTTGGCCACCTTCCACGCCCGGCTGTCCACCATGAGCTGGTGGTTGGCCGGATCGTACGAGACGTTCCCGGTGATGGCCTCCTTCTCCAGGCCACCGACGCGATGTTCCAGGCCCGGGGTGCCAGGGACGGCCCACGGCCGGGCGAAGGTGTCGAAGTCCCTCATGTAGGGGAGGAACTTGCCGTCGGGCCCGTTGGGGTGCTTGGCGAACTTCACCTCGATCCCCGGGATCGAGTCGAGATCGGGGAGCCGCCACGGCTCCGACCCGTTGGCGATGTAGTTGTCGCTCAGCAGGAGCACGGGGGTCATGTACTTGACGGCGATCCGGGCAGCCTCGATCGCCATGAAGAAGGCGTCGGAGGCGGAGGCGATGGCCAGCACCGGGACCGGCGACTCGCCGTGACGCCCGTACAGCGAGAACAAGAGGTCCGACTGCTCCGGCTTCGTCGGCAGGCCGGTCGAGGGGCCGCCACGCTGCACGTTGATCACGATCAGCGGCAACTCGAGCATGAAGGCCAGCGAGATCGCCTCGCTCTTCAAGGCGATGCCCGGCCCGGAGGACCCGGTCACGGCGAGCGATCCGGCGAAGGCGGCGCCGATGGCGGTGCCGATGCCGGCAATCTCGTCCTCGGCCTGGAGCGTGCGGACCCCGAAGTTCTTGTGCCGGGACAGCTCGTGGAGGATGTCGGAAGCCGGCGTGATCGGGTAGGTCCCGTAGAAGAGCGGGAGCCCGGACTTCTGCGAGGCTGCGATCAGGCCCCATGCCAGCGCCGTGTTCCCCGTGATGTTGGTGTAGGTGCCCTCCGGCAGGGAGGCCGGCTTCACCTCGAATGTGGTCCGGGTCGCCTCGGTGGTCTCACCGAAGTTGAAACCGGCCTTGAAGGCGGCCGCGTTGGCGGCGGCGACTGCCGGGTTGCGGGCGAACTTCTTCTCGATCCAGTCCAGTGTCGGCTGGGTCGGGCGGCTGAACAGCCAGGCCATCAGACCGAGGGCGAAGAAGTTCTTGGAGCGGAGCACGTCGCGGCCACTGACTCCGGTGTCCTTGACCGCCAGGGTGGTGAGCTCGTCCATCGGGACCTCGATGACCCGGAACCCCTTCAGGGTGCCGTCCTCGAGCGGGTTGGACTCGAAGCCTGCCTTGGCCAGGTTGCGCTCGTCGAAGGCGTCACGGTTGATGATCAGCGTCCCGCCATCCCGGAGGTCCTTGAGGTTCTTCTTCAGGGCGGCCGGGTTCATCGCCACCAGGCAGTCGGGTGCGTCGCCGGCGGTGAGGATGTCGAAGTCGGCTATCTGGACCTGGAAGCTGGAGACCCCCGGCAGCGTCCCTGCAGGTGCCCGGATCTCGGCGGGGAAGCTGGGAAGCGTGGCGAGGTCGTTGCCGAACAGGGCAGAGGCGTCGGTGAACCTGCTACCTGCCAACTGCATTCCGTCACCGGAGTCACCGGCAAAACGGATCACCAGACGGTCGAAGGTCTTGGTCTCGATACCAGGCTGTTCCGTGGCGGTGTCTTCAGCCACTTGGATCACTTCCTTTGGGCCGCGCTCGACCCGTTTCAATACGGTCTTTCATCGAGATTGTATCCCCGCGCCCGAGTCTCCAATTCGTGCGCAGAGCAGTCATTCCATCGTCGGGGCGGGCCGGAAACCTGAGAGCCCTTCTCCCTCCAAGGACCTGGCGAACGAGATCAGGAGGGGCTCCTGGTCGAAGGACGCCATGGCCTGCAGGGACAGGGGTGGCTGGCCGGTCCCGAGCAGTGGCATGGCGATGGCCGGGATCAGGGCGTGGTTGGCGACGTAGGAGAACCACGAGAGGACCGTGCGGTAGTGCTTGTCACCGATCATCTCCTCGCCGATCTGCTTGGAACGCACCGGGACTGTCGGCGTGATGACGAGGTCGTGCTCCTCGAAGACGGACGCGAAGCTGTCGCGGAGGTGCCGCTGCCACTGGCGGGCGTCGGCGATGACGTCGGCTCCTGCGGCCTCGGAGTCGGACAGACGGCTGGCGACATCCTCCCCGTAGGACTCGCCCCGCTCCCGATAGGCGCGGTGGATCTCGCGCACCTCCTCGGCGATGGCGGGGACCACCAGACCGGACGGGCCGACGCCCGGCATCTCCACCTCCTCGATGTGGTGCCCGAGCCGCTCCAGGGCGGTAAGCGTCTCCCGGAACGTGTGCGCCACCTCGTCGGACATGGGTGCGCCGGCGACCCAGGGCTGGGGCACGGCCAGCCGGAGAGGGCGAGGGCCGGGCTCCGGCCGGTCGTCACCGGACATGATCCGGTAGGCGAGCGCGAGGCTGTCCACAGAGTCGGCGAGCGGCCCTACCGTGTCGATCGAGGGGACGAGCGGGAAGACCCGATCGATGTCGATCCGGCCATAGGTGACCTTGAGCCCGTACGTCCCGCACAGGGCCGCCGGAACCCGCACCGAGCCACCGGTGTCGGTGCCGAGGGCGATGGGGACGATGCCCGCAGCCACGGCGGCACCCGAACCACCGGACGACCCGCCGCAGGAGGTGTCGGGATCCCAGGGGTTGCGGACCGGCCCGAAATGGGGGTTCTCCGAGGAGAAGCCGAAAGCGAACTCGTGGAGCCCGGTCCTCCCGATGACCACGGCACCGGCCTTCTCCAGAGATGCCAGGCAGGGAGCCGTGGATTCGGCGACACGGCGATAGAAGGCGGAGCCGCAGGTGACCAGGCGTCCGGCGTGGTCGATCATGTCCTTGACGGCGATCGGCACCCCCGACAGCGGGCCCTCCGGCCATGTCTCGGGGACGGTGTCCTCGATCTGGGTGAAGATGTTCAGGGCCGGTTGGAGGGCCCAGGCCCTGTCCAGGGCTTGCTCAGGGCTCGTAGGTCAGACCTCCGTCGTCGGGAACGAGTGAGATCCATGGCCGGCCTGGCGGGACCGGGATCGTGTTCCCCTGGGAATCTTCGAGCACGAACCAGCTCGTCTCGTCGGCGCGCTCCCAGGTGCCTTCGATCACCTTGCCATCGGCGAACACGAAGGCCCGCCCCGAGCCGACGGTGCGGGACGCGGGGACGGGCACACCGCTCTGGCCGCCCTCGGGTGTGGCTCGATACTGCTCCACGTAGAGGGCGACGAGCACGGGGACGCCGAGGCGGCCGGTCGTCCCTTCCTCGTCGACCCAGAGGGAGTCCTCGCCATATGCCGTGCGCAGCCAGAGGCCCTGGGCGGCATCCCAGGTCCACTCGACGATGTTGCCGGAGAAGTCGAGCCGGACGTGTGATGCGGGCGACGCCGAAGCGGGCATCTCGCCGAACTCCCACAACGGTGCCGGTGGCTCGTCGGGGTACCCGCGCTCGTCTGCGGCCGCACGGAGGGCGATCGTGTTGACGAAGAGGTTGTGAGGCGAGGAGTACTTGGAGACGCGGAACGTGGCCTCGCCGCCGATCTCACCGATCTGCTTCACGTCCCGGGCCGCGATGTAGGACTGGACCCAGCCCTGGGCCCCCGACCGGGCGAATGTCGGCTCGTTGAGGGCGGCGAGCAGGGAGGCGTCCGTGGGACGGCCCGAGCGCATGGGCCCCACGTACTCGCTGTCGGCCTCGAGCCACAGGGTGAGGAACCGGGTGATCCCCTCCACGAGGATCTCGATGACCACGTCGGCCTGCTCCAGACCCGACTGAGGTATGGCGGCCGGGTGGTTGTCGATCTTCACGGCCAGAACGCGTCTGTCCGCCAGCGTCGGGTCGGCGATGGGTAGCCCGGTGAGGGGGGAGGGATCACCCGCCACCGTGGAGCTGGTGGTGGTCGTCGGCGTGGTGGTGCTGGTGGTCGAGGTCGTGGTCGAAGTGGATGTCGTGGTGGGCTCCGCCGCGGGAGAGCATGCGGCAAGGATCAGGCACAACGCGACCACGCTTCGTGTCAGGGATCGCATTGCGGGCACTTTAGGGGCGAACCGATTCGTACCCGCAGTACCTGGCGTCAGCCCAGCACTTCGAGATGGGGGAGGGCGGTGGCGGGTTGGTCCACCGACAAGGCCAGCTCGATGCCATCCACGGACGTCTTGAGGACGTAGAGGGCGTCGATGTTGACTCCGGCGTCGGCCAGCGAGCGGGTGAGCCGGGCCAGTTCCCCGGGACGATGGGGAAGGTGTGCGGTGAGCACCACCCGCTCGTCGTAGTGGAGACCTGCGTCCTCGAGGATCCGGGCCGTGACGGCCTGGTCGCTGACGATGAGTCGTACCGTCGCCTCGCCGTCGAACCCGTAGGCGGTCAGAGCCTCGATGTTGACCCCGGCATCGGCGAGGGCCTCCGTGAGGGCGGCGAGCCGACCGGGCCGGTTCTCCATCGCCACCACAAACTCGGTCATGTCACGACTCTACGCGTGAATCGGCGATGCAGGTCGAGGTAGCAACCGGCCAGGGGGATGTCAGCCCGGGGCAAGGTCCGCATGCCTCGGCTCGGCGCGGCCCCGACGCGCCAGATACCCGTGCCAGATGAGACGGGCCGCGACCGCGCGCAGGGGCTTCCACGGCATCGAGAGCAGCTCCAACTCGTCCGGCGGCGGGATCTGGGCGAGACCGAGGGCCTCGGCCGTCCCCACCTGGAGGGCGCGGTCACCGACGGGGAAGACGTCGAGATGCCGGAGCGCCGATAGCAGGTAGACGTCTGCGGTCCAGGGCCCGATCCCCTTGCAGGAGAGGAGTATCTCCCTCGCCTCGTGCTGTGGGGCGTGCTCCAGGGCGGCGAGGTCGAGGTCGCCCGTCGCCACCTGTTCGGCGAGACCGATCAGGTACGTCGACTTCTGCCTGGTCACCCCTGCCTGCCGCAGGCCCTCGAAGCCGAGGTCGAGGAGATGCTCGGGGGTGACACCACCGGCGGATGCCGACACCCGGCGGAACACCGCGGCGCCGCTCTCCAGTGAGACCTGCTGTTCCAGGATGAGCAGCGCCAGGGTGGCGAAGCCGGGAGGTCGTCCCCACAACTCCGGCACCCCGTGCTCGTCGACCAGGCCGCGGAGCGCGCCGTCTTCCTCGATGAGGAGATCCACCGCCTCGGTGAACACGGTCGGGTCGAGCCGCTCCACCCGGGGGAGCAGGTCGGCCACGGGCACCGGCCCGAACGCCCTGGAGTCCACGGCGGACACCGCGCCGTTGTCCGACGCCACCCAGGCCAGGTCGTCGGGAAGAGGCTGAGGCGGCTCGACGCGCCGCTTCACGAGCCAGAAGTCGTCGCGGTTGGGGTGGCGCAGAGCGACGACCTCCCCGATGCGGGCTCGCCGTGACGAGGTGGCCACGAACTCGTCGCCGGGGCGCAGCGAGGGCAGCATCGAGTCCTCGGCAACCCGGAAGCGGATCATGGCCATTTTCGGAGTATGGTCAAAAGGGTAAGGGTTGTCCGAAGGAGGAAACGATGCGTCATGTGACGGTTGCCCACGCTCACTGTGATCTCTACTGCGGGGTGTACGACCCGGCTCAGGCGAAGATCGAGGCGATGTCGGTCATGAAGGCCGCTCAGAAGTACCAGGATTCGGACGACCCGGTCTTCCGCGACCGCTGCATCCTGATCAAGGAAGAGCGGGCCGAGCTGGTCAAGCACCACTTGATGGTCCTGTGGGCGGACTTCTTCACCGAGGAGCATCGGAAGCAGTTCGAGAACCTCGACGACTTGTTCTGGCGGGCAATCCACAAGGCCGGGGACGCCAAGAAGTCGATGGACCCCGCCGTCGGCCAGGAGCTCATCGCTCTCATCGACGAGATCGCCGACATCTTCTGGCAGACCGAGAAGGCCAAGGACGCCGGGGTGTACCCGCCCAGCAAGTAGTGCCTGGCACCGATCACTCGAAATCGGGACGCCCCGGCGCGCGCCGGGGCGTTCTTCATTGCCGACCCCGACGAGCCGACTGCTTGCGGGTCTTGCGGTCTTCGAGCTTCTTGTTCGCCCAGGTCTTGAGATCCGCCGCCATGGGCACGTCCTTGGCGAGGAGATGGATGCCGGCGGCGATGGTGAGGAGCCCGGGCCCGGGCAGCACCAGCATGGCCGTCCCTGCCATGACGAGGGTCGATCCGGTGGCGATACGGGCCATGCGTGCGATCCGCATGTCTATTCGACGCTACCCGGTGCCCGGAAGTTGCATTCCTGCGGCCCTTCGGGCCGCGCCCCCTCCCGGCTCCGCCGGCTCTCCCCCACTCCGCTGCCGCTCCGTGGGGGAGAAATCCAGGTACCCAGTACCAAGTGCCAAGTACCGACGATTGAGGCGTCTACGACGCCTCAATCGTCCAATACGTGCTCGTCGAGCTTGGTGAACAGCGGGACGATCTCGCCCAGCGGCTGACCACCCGGCACCTCGACGGGGGACCACCCTCCGATCCCGGCGCCGATGCCGAGCATCTCGCCCACGGCGGCGCTGCTGTGGGGGAGATACGGGTGCAACGCCACCCGTATGCCTGCGATCGCCTGGATCGCCGACCAGAGCACAGTGCCCGCCCTGCCGTGGTCCGTCTTGAGCAGCTTCCACGGCTCGGTGGCGTTGAGATAGGCGTTGACCTCCGAGGCCGCCTCCATGGCCGCGCGCAGACCGGCTCGCAGCTCAACCTTCTCGATGGCCTCGCCGGTCCGCGCCAACACCGTCGTCGCCAGCGTCGCCATCGCCCGGTCCTCCGGGGTGAGCTCTCCGGGTGGCGGGACCTTGCCGTCGAAGTTCCGCTGGCTGATGGTGAGGACCCGGTTGATCAGGTTCCCCCACGTCGCCACCAACTCCTCGTTGACCCGGCGGATGATGTCCTCATCCGACAGATCGGTGTCCTGTTGCTCGGGAAGGACCGACGAGAGGGCGTAGCGGATGGCGTCGGGCTGTAGCCGCTCGGTGTACCAGCCGATCGACCGGCCGACGCCGCGACTCGCCGACGCCTTGCGGGAGCCGAAGGTGACGTACTGATTGGCCGGCACGTCGGTGGGCAGGTTGAGCCCGCCGTAGCCCATGAGCATCGACGGCCAGATCACCGTGTGGAACGGGATGTTGTCCTTGCCGATGAAGTAGTACGACTCCGCCTCGGGGTCCTCCCACCAGAGCCGCCAGGCGTCGGGGTCGTCCGTCTTCGATGCCCACTCCTTGGAGGCCGACAGATAGCCGATGACCGCGTCGAACCAGACGTAGATGCGCTTCCCCGGGCCGAGGTCGTCCACGGGGAGAGGCACGCCCCACTCCAGGTCGCGGGTGATGGCTCGATCGGGGAGACCTTCGTTGACCATCCCGAGGGCCCAGTTGCGGACGTGACGACGCCATCGGGTCTTCGACTCCAGCCACTCCCGCAGAGGCTCCTCGAGGCGGGAGAGGAGGAGGAAGTAGTGCTCCGTCTCCCGTTCCACCGGCCGCGCGCCGCTGATCTTGCTCACCGGGTCGATCAGGTCGATCGGATCCAGCGTGCGGCCGCAATTGTCGCACTGGTCGCCGCGGGCCTCGGGGTAGCCGCAGTACGGACAGGTGCCCTGGACGTACCGGTCGGGGAGGAATCTCTCCGCCTCCGGGTCGTAGAACTGGCTGGATACCCGCTTCTCCAGAAAGCCGTTCTGGAGCAGCCGGAGGAACATGTCCTGGGTCGTCTCGTAGTGGTTGGGTGTGCCCGTGGACGTGAACAGGTCCCACGAGATGCCCAGGGTCTCCCAGTCGCGGAGGAACTCGGAGTGGTAGCGGTCGACGATGACCTGTGGCTCGACGCCTTCCTGGTCGGCCCGCACGGTGATGGGTGTGCCGTGGACGTCGGAGCCCGAGACCATGAGGACCTGGTTCCCGACGAGACGGTGATACCGGGCGAAGATGTCGGCGGGGAGGTAGGCGCCGGCGAGATGCCCGAGATGACGGGACCCGCTGGCGTACGGCCAGGCCACAGCGACCAGGATGCGGCGGTTCATCGGGCGGAGGGTAGACCTAATGGCAAGAGACGAACCTGCCGATAACCTGGGCGTGATGAACCTGCGCTCCCGCTTCCTGGCCGCGCTCTCCGTGCTCGCGCTCCTCCTCGCCGCCTGCGGCGGGTCCGGTGATGCCACGACGACCACGGCTGCTCCGGCCACGACCAGCACGATGCCCGTCCCCGAGGCGATGGCGATCTCGTATGACCTCCAGGCCGGTCAGACCTACACCTTCGAGCTGGAGATGAACCAGACGATGGAGCTCACCACCACGGGCGACACCACGGCCATGGAGGAGGAGGGGCTCCCGGGCAACATGGTCATGACGGTCTCCGGCCCGACTCTCATCACTTACGAGGTCGCCGACGGACCCGATCCCGACACCTACGAGATCACCATCACCAGTGACCTGTCCGGCCTCGAGTTCGACGTCGCCATCGATGGCGAGACGGCAGAGCCAGGGGATCTCCCCGATTTCGCGGAGCTGGAGCCGCAGGAGACGACGATCGTCGTCGACAAGCAGGGAAAGCCGATCGGCGGCGACCCGATGACCGAGGACCCGTTCTCCGGCATCTTCGGCGGATTCGACCCGGGCACGATGGGCGATTTCGGCTCGTCCGGTCTGAACCCGACGCAGTTCTTCGGCCCGGCGCTCCCCGACGAGGAGGTCACGGTCGGCGACTCCTGGACCGACACCACCGAGATCCCGCTCTTCGGGGATGACAAGGTCACCACCACCGTCACCAGCACCATTGACCGAGTCGAGGAACTCGACGGCAAGGAGGCGATGGTGATCGAGACCACGATCTCCACCTCGGAGATCGAGTTCGACATGGCCGAGTTCATCCTCGCCCTCTTCGAGGGCTTCTTCCCCGAGGACCCGAGTGAAGAGGATCTGGCCCAGCTGGAGGAGCTCCGCAACTCGCTCCGGTTCCTCTTCCACGTGGACGCCTCCGAGACCGGGATGACCACGTGGTTCGACCCCGAGGCCGGCATGGCTCTGAGGTCCGAGATGAGCGGCGAGAACCGCATGGCCATGGACGCCAACGTGCCCGACGAGGCAACCGGGGAGATGGTGGCGTTCACCCTGGACATGAAGGTCAGCTCGGACATGACCTACCGCCTGGTGGAGGCGCCCGGCGCCTGAGATAGGGATGGGGCGCTTGCTCGGCGAGCCCGGCACTGGTGCCCTCTCAGGACACCTGTACCGCCTGCGGACAGCCATCGTCGGCCCCGTCGCGCTCCTCTTGACCGCATGCGGGGTGCCCGGCGCGGGCACGACCACGACGATGGTCGCTCCCGAACGGACGACGACGCTCGCCGCTCCCGTCACCAGCTCGACGATCGGCAGCACCACCACCGACGGGCCGGTGGAGTGGTCGGAGTTCAGCTATGACCTCGAGGTCGGCCAGGTCTACACGTACGAGGTCGACGTGGACCAGACGTTCGAGATGACCACCGCGGGTGAGCCGCGGCAGGGTGGGCTGTGGGCATCGAGCGATCTGCCGGAGCGGTTGGTCGTCGTGTTCACCGGAACCGCTCTGGTGAGGTACGAAGTGGGCCCCGGCCCATCGTCCGACAGCTTCGTGGTCGCGATCGTGAGCGACCTGTCCGACGTCGAGGTCGATGTCACCAGCGAAGGCGAGTCCGACCTGCCGGATGATCCGGGTGAGCTGTCCAATCGTCACGAAGTCGAGGTACTGGTGAGTCGTCAGGGCCGGGTCGACCCGATGGGGCCGGAAGCGGCGATGTCGAAGGTCTTCGTAGGTGGGCTCCTGGAGGAATTCGAGGAGCCCTGGCTGCTTCCGTCGGAGTTCATCGGCCCCTGGCTTCCGTCGGAGTTCTCGCTCGGGCACACGTGGACCCAGTCTCTCGAACTGCCTCTGTTCGAGGGCTGGGGCGGGGAGGAGGGGCCAGTCCATCTGCCCGAGAGCACCACGATGACGACGACCTACACGGTGAACCGCGGGGACCTCGAGGGGGCCCCGGTGCTCGTCGTGGAGAACGTGAGCGTGATACCCGACCTCGAGTTCGACATGGCGGCATTGATCCTGGCGCTCACCGCCCCCGAGTTGCCCGGTCTCGAGTCTGCCGACGAGGCGACCTTTTTCGCACTGCTGGAAGACTCCCGCTACTTGGTCGAGCTCGACCGGTCGGAGACCAGGACGACGACCTGGCTCGATCCGGCGAGGGGGCTGGTCCTGGGCCAGCACCTGACCGGAGCCAGCCGATTCACCACCGACGTGCACTTCCCGTCCGAGGTGACGGGGGAGGAAGTCACCTTCACCATGTCGAGATCCCTCACACGGGATCTCACCTACCGCTTGGTGGAAGCTCCTTGAGCCCGGGCGTTGTTGCTCCGCTTCACGGTACGCTGAGCACGTGACCCTCGCCCACGCTTCAGACCGGTCCGCCATCCTGCCGGATCGCATCTCCACGCCCACGTTGCGCACGTTCCTCCGCGCCGTGCCCTCCGTGGACGAGGTCGGCGTCATGGAGCGGGTGGCGGCACTCTCCACGAGGTCGATCAAGCGGGACTCGAAGCGGGCCGCACTCGATCTCATCGTGCGGATGACCGACCTGACCACCCTAGAGGGCAAGGACACTCCTGGCCGGGTCGCCCAACTCTGCGCCAAGGCTCTTCGGCCGGATCCGACCGACCCCTCGATCCCGCCGGTGGCCGCCGTGTGCGTCTACCCGAACCTGGTGCGGCACGCCGTGAGCTGTGTCGCGGGCTCGGGCGTCAAGGTCGCCAGCGTCGCCACGTACTTCCCGTCGGGTCAGGCCGACACCAAGCTCAAGGTCGAGGAGACCAAGATGGTCGTCGCCGAAGGCGCCCAGGAGGTCGACATGGTCATCGACCGCGGCGCCTTCCTGGCGGGCGAGTACTTCAAGGTCTTCGACGAGATCCGCCGGGTCAAGGAGGCCTGCGGCGACGCCCACCTCAAGGTCATCCTGGAGACGGGGGAGCTGGTCACCCATGACAACGTCAGGCGGGCCTCGATGCTGGCAATGGCCGCCGGCGCCGACTTCATCAAGACCTCCACGGGCAAGGTGTCCCCGGCAGCCACCCTCCCGGTCACGCTCGTGATGCTTGAGGCGATCCGGGACTTCCATGACGCCACCGGTGTGATGGTGGGGATGAAGCCGGCGGGGGGCATCCGGACGGCGAAGGACGCCATCAGGTACCTCATCGTCCTCAACGAGACCCTGGGTCACGAGTGGATGACACCCGACCTGTTCCGGTTCGGCGCCTCGTCGCTGCTCAACGACGTCCTGATGCAGATCCGCTGGCTCGATACCGGCCGCTACTCGTCGCCCAACTACTTCACGAAGGATTGACAGTGAGCCGTCTTCCCACCACCACCCACACTCCGCTTCTCTGGGAATACGCCACGTCCCGGGAGTCCGCCGATCTCGTCGAGATCGAGGAACGCTATGGGCTGTTCATCGATGGGGAGTTCCGCGAGCCGAAGTCGGGCAAATGGTTCGACACCATCAACCCCGCCACCGAGGAGAAGCTGGCGACCGTGGCGGAGGCAGGCCCGGCGGACGTGGACGCCGCGGTGGCGGCCGCCCGCGCCGCCTTCGAAGGGCCATGGGGGAGGATGTCACCCGCCGAGCGGGCCAAGCACCTGTTCCGCATCGCCCGGATGATCCAGGAGCGCTCCCGGGAGATGGCGGTGCTCGAGGTGCTCGACGGAGGCAAGCCGATCAAGGAAGCTCGCGACATCGACCTGCCCCTGGTCGCCGCCCACTTCTTCTATTACGCCGGGTGGGCGGACAAGCTGGAGTACGCCTTCCCCGGCGCCAAGCCCAGGCCGCTCGGCGTCGCGGGCCAGGTGATCCCATGGAACTTCCCGCTCCTGATGCTGGCGTGGAAGCTGGCGCCCGCCCTCGCCGCCGGCAACACCGTCGTCCTCAAGCCCGCCGAGACCACACCACTCAGCGCATTGCACTTCGCCCAGATCGCCGCCGAGGCCGGTCTGCCGCCGGGCGTGGTCAACGTGGTCACGGGGGCGGGGGAGACCGGCTCGCTGGTGGTGACCCATCCCGACGTCAGCAAGGTGGCATTCACCGGCTCGACTGCGGTGGGCAAGCTGATTCGATCCCAGCTCGCCGGCACGGGGAAGAAGCTGACCCTCGAGCTGGGCGGCAAGGCCGCCAACATCATCTTCGAGGACGCCCCGCTCGACCAGGCCGTCGAAGGGGTGATCAACGGGATCTTCTTCAACCAGGGCCACGTCTGTTGCGCCGGCTCCCGTCTCCTCGTCGAGGAGAGCATCCACGACCGGTTCGTGGAGAAGTTGAAGCGGCGTCTCACCACGCTCCGCGTCGGCGATCCGCTGGACAAGAACACCGACGTGGGCGCGATCAACAGTCGCCAGCAGCTGGACAAGATCGAGGAACTGGTCGACTCGGGTGTTGCCGAGGGCGCCGAGATGTATCAACCCGACTGCCCGCTCCCGTCCAAGGGCTTCTGGTTCCGCCCGACCCTCTTCACCGGCGTGTCCCAGTCGCATCGCATCGCCCAGGAGGAGATATTCGGCCCCGTCCTCTCCATCCTCACGTTCCGCACACCCGAGGAGGCGGTGGAGAAGGCGAACAACACCCCCTACGGCCTCTCCGCAGGTGTCTGGACCTCCAAGGGCTCCCGGATCCTGTGGATGGCCGATCGCATGAAGGCGGGCGTGGTCTGGGCCAACACCTACAACAAGTTCGACCCGACCTCGCCGTTCGGCGGCTACAAGGAGTCCGGATTCGGTCGGGAGGGCGGACGCCACGGTCTGCTCCCGTACCTGGACTGGAGCGAGGGATGAGCCGTCTGGAGGTCCGCAAGACCTACAAGCTGTACATCGGCGGAAAGTTCCCGCGGTCGGAGTCGGGGCGTTCCTATCCGGCGCTCGGTGCCGACGGAGAGGTCCTGGCCCGAGTGGCCCGCGCCAGCCGCAAGGACCTGAGGGATGCCGTACGTGTCGCCCGGGGCGCCCAGGAGGGATGGGCTTCGGCGACTGCCTACAACCGGGGGCAGGTGGTCTACCGGATCGCCGAGACGCTCGAAGATCGTGCCGGGACCTTCGTCGAGCAGCTGATGGACCTCGGTGCGAGCAAGTCGCAGGCGACCAAGGAGGTCGAGGAGACCGTCGACCTGGTCGTCTGGTACGCCGGTTGGTCCGACAAGTTCGCCCAGATGCTCGGGAACCTCAACCCGGTGGCAGGGCCGTTCTTCAACATCTCCACACCCGAGCCCACGGGTGTCGTCGGTGTCGTGGCCCCCGAGGAGCCTCCGCTGTACGGACTCGTCGGCTCCGTGATCCCTGTGATCGTGCCCGGGAACACCGTCGTCGTCCTGGCTGCCGAGAATGCGCCGATGCCGGCGATCACCTTTGCCGAGGTCCTGGCCACCTCGGACGTGCCGGCCGGGGTGGTCAACATCCTCACGGGGAGCAAGGACGAGTTGGTCCCCTGGCTCGCCGACCACATGGATGTGGACGCCATCGACGCCGTAGGGGCGACTCCGGATCAGGTTCGGCGCATCGAGGAGGGCGCGGTGCACAACGTGAAGCGCACGCTGCTGCCCGGGCAGTGGTCCTTGCGCAGCCCCTATCGCATCGCGGCCTTCACCGAGACCAAGACGGTCTGGCACCCCAAGGGCCAGTAGGGCGTTATCGGAGGTCCCGGCCTAAGGGCGTCGGATCAGGACGCCTGGGTCTCGAGCATCGCAACGGCCTCGGCGTAGTGGCACGCCGTGCGATGCCCGTTGCCCTCGCGGTCGATGAGCCGGGGGATCTCCTCGATGCAGCGCTGGCGCTCCTGCTCGGTCAGCTCGTTGGCGAACTTGGGGCACCGCGTGCGGAACCGGCACCCCGAGGGTGGGTTGGCCGGGCTGGGCACGTCGCCCTCGAGGATGATGCGCCGCCTCGTCCGCTCCTTGCGTGGGTCCGGCAGGGGGATGGCGGAGATGAGGGCCTGGGTGTACGGATGTGAGGGGCGGTCGAACACCTGGGTGGAGGTGCCGGCCTCGACGATGCGACCCAGATACATCACCGACAGGTCGTGGGCGATGTGACGCACGACGGAGAGGTCGTGGGATACGAACATGTAGGCCAGGTCGAGCTCGTCCTGGAGGTTCTCCAGCAGGTTGAGGACACCGGCCCGGATCGACACGTCGAGCGCGGACACCGGCTCGTCGAGGACGATGAACTTCGGGTTGAGCGCCAGGGCACGGGCGACACCGATCCGCTGCCGCTGGCCGCCGGAGAACTCGTGCGGGTAGCGGTTCCCGTGCTCGGGGTTCAGTCCCACGATCTTGAGGAGCTCACGGACCCGATCCTTGCCGTTCCGATCCCACAGCCCGTGGATCTGGAGCGGCTCTGCGATGAGGTTCATCACCGTCATGCGGGGATCCAGTGAGGCGTACGGGTCCTGGAAGACGATCTGCAGCTGCCTACGGATGGGCTGGATGTCCCGGCGTGGCATCTGGGTCAGGTCCTTGCCGTCGTATACGACGCTGCCGGAGTCGGCCGGGATCAGGTTGAGCAGGAGCCGGGCGGTCGTCGACTTGCCGCAGCCGGACTCGCCGACGAGCCCCATGGTGCGACCCGGCATCAGGTCGAGCGACACGCTGCACACAGCGTGGATGTCGCCGATGCGGCGCCGGAAGAATCCCTTGGACCTGATGGGGAAATGCTTGACGAGCTTGCGAGCGCGGATGATCGGCTCGACCTGGGTCGTGGTGCCGGCGGTCGTCGTCACCTGGCCTCCTCGTGGGCGACTTCCTCGGGAGCCTCGTCGTAGGCCGCGACGAGCTCCTCGTCGATCGTTGTGGGCGGGAACAGGTCGACGGGCTTGGCGCCGATGAGCCTCTCGTGGAAGTGGCAGGCGGCGTATTGGCCGTCGATGCCCACCGAGAAGAGCTCGGGTTCCTGCTCGATGCAGATCGGCTGCACGATGGGGCAGCGGGGCGAGAACGGGCAACCGGGCGGCAGGTTCACCAGTGACGGCGGGGTGCCAACGATGGGAGTGAGCCGATGCGACCTCGTGGTGTCGAGGCGGGGGAGGCTCCCCAGCAGGCCCAGGGTGTACGGCATGCGGGGCTCGTAGAAGACCTGGTCGACGTTTCCCGTCTCCACCAGCTTCCCGGCGTACATCACGCAGACCCGGTCCACGGTGCCCGCCACGACGCCGAGGTCGTGGGTGATCAGGATCATGGCGGCGCCGGTCTCCTCGCGGGCGTTGCGCAGAGCCTCCATCACCTGGGCCTGGACGGTGACGTCCAGCGCCGTCGTGGGCTCGTCGGCGATGATCACGTCGGGGTTGTTGGCCATGGCGATGGCGATGACAACCCTCTGACGCATGCCGCCGGACAGCTCGTGCGGGTAGGCGTTGGCTCGCTGCTCGGGGTTGGGGATGCCGACGATGTCCAGCAGCTCCACCGCACGCGCCCACGCCTCAGACTTGGGCACGTCTTTGTGGGCCAGGACCGCCTCGGCGAGCTGGTAGCCGACGGTGTAGACGGGGCTCAGCGAGGTGAGGGGGTCCTGGAAGATCATGGCGATCTTGTTCCCCCTGACCTTGGAGAGCTCGGAGTCGGTCAGGCCCAGCAACTCCCGACCCTGGAGCTTGGCCGAGCCCGAGATGCGCGCCGTCTTGGGGAGAAGCCCCATGACAGCCAGCGAGGACACCGACTTCCCGGAGCCGGACTCGCCCACGATCCCGAGGGTCTCGCCCCGGCGCAGCTCGTAGGAGACCCCGCGGACGGCCTGGACCAGCCCATCGTCGGTGGGGAACTCCACCGTCAAATCCTCCACTTTCAGGAGGAGATCGGTGTCTGGCCAGGGATCCGTAACCACGGTCAACGACGAACCATTTGCTGCTTCGGATCCAACGCGTCCCTCAGGCCGTCACCGATGAAGTTGATGGTGAGCACGATGACGATGATGAAGATGCCGGGAATGTAGAACAGCCACGGCCGGGTGAACACCGCGGTCTGCGCGTTCTGGATGAGGAGCCCCAACGAGGTGTCGGGGATCTGGATACCGAAACCGAGGAACGACAGCGCCGCCTCGACCAGGATCGCCGTGGCTATGACCAGCGTGGCGTCCACGATGATCACACCGGCGGTGTTGGGGAGGAGGTGTCTGAAGATGATCCGGGCGTCGCCGGCGCCCATGGCCCGGGAGGCTTCGACGAACTCCTGCTCACGCAGGGACAGGACCATGCCGCGGACGACGCGTGCGGTGCTCGTCCACCCGAACAGGCCGATGATCAGGGCGACGCTGAGCCAGGTGGTACCCCTGGTGAAGCCCGCCAGGACGAGCACGACCACCAGGATGGGTATCACGATGATGACGTCGACGATCCGCATCATGATCGAGTCGATCCGGCCCCGGTAGAACCCGGCGATGGCGCCCCAGGTGGCGCCGATGCCAGTGGTGAGGAGGGCGACGAGGAAGCCGACCTTCAGTGTCTGCTGGGTGCCCCGCATCACCTGACCCATGACGTCCTGTCCGGCTCGGGTGGTCCCGAACGGGTGGTCCCAGCTGGGTGGTTCGTCGCTGGGAATGGAGCGGTCGATGGTGTGGTCGTATCTCCACAACAGCGGCCCGACGAATGCGAACAGCACGATGAGGATGAAAACCGCGAGGCTGCCCACTGCCACCTTGTGACGCAGGAAGCGCGTGACGATCATCTGGAACTGGGTTCGCTCCTCGGTGGTGATGGCCTCGGCGCTGCGTAGCGGTAGGTCCTGGCCCACCGCGGACTCGATGGTCAGGTCCCGCTTCTCGAGATCAGTCATATCGGATCCGAGGGTCGAGGACGCCATAGAGGAGGTCGGCGACCAGATTGGCGGCGACCACCAGGATGCCGGCGAGCAACAGGAAGGCCATCACGGCGAACGCGTCGTATTCGGCGATGGATTGGGTGAGAAACGTGCCGAGCCCGCGCCAGCGGAACACGGTCTCGGTGATCACCGCCCCGGTCAGGGCTCCCGACACGGTGAGGGCCGCCAGGGTGACAACGGGGATCAGGGCGGTGCGAAGGGCGTGGCGCCGCATCACCACCCGGTTGGGGAGGCCCTTGGCACGCGCCAGCCGGATGTAGTCGCTGTTGAGCACTTCGAGCATCGACGCCCGCTGGTAGCGGCTGATCGCCGCGTAGCCGGTGAGCATGAGGGTGAGGGTGGGCAGGACCAGGTGCAGCACCACGTCCATGAACGCCTCCCACCCCTCCATCCGGTAGTAGAGAGGGGAGGTCGCGCCCAACGTGGCGAAATTGGTTCCCAGGTTCTGGTTCGCCCAGATGCCGGCCTCCTTGATCAGGGCGGCGAGCCAGAAGGTGGGCATGGCGAGCGCGAGGAAGCCGAAGAAGGTGAGGCTGTTGTCGGTGATCGAGTACTGCTTCACCGCCGAGATGACACCGGTCACCACCGCCAAGCCGAGGGCGAAGAGCGTTGCAGCCCCGACCAGGCGCAGGGTGATCACGAAGCGCTCGCCGATCTCGGTGCCGATGTCCATCGCCCCCTGAGTGGATGGGCCCCACTTGCCCTGGAGGATCCCGATGTCTCCGTGCGTGTCACCGATGCCGGTCAGCCAGAGCCAGTAACGCTCGACCGTGGGGCGATCCAGGTAGAGCTGGACCTCACGGGCCCGGATCGTCGCTTCCGGGACGGGCGGTGTGGCGAACCGCAGCTCCTGCAATGGGTCGCCTGACAGGTCTACGAGCACGAAGGTGAAGAAAGTGGCCGCGATGAGCACCGGGATGGTGACTGCCAGACGGCGCAGCACATAGACGAGCACAGGCGGATCCTAAACGGGTGGAGCGCGCTGTCGCTACTCCGACGGAAGTTCAGTATCGAAAAATGAAGGGGGCCGGGCGTATGCCCGGCCCCCTTCGAAGGTGTGGTTCAGCCGATCAGTTGGCGGCTGCCACGCCCCACTGACCCACGTTGTGGTAGGCGCGGGTGCTGTCGAAGTGGTTGTCCCTGATGTTGACGAGCTCACGCCCGACGAACGTCAGGTTCATGGTGTCCCACAACGGCATGACGTAGGCCTCGTCCATCACGATCTGCACCGCCTGGTTGGTCAGCTCAGCTGCCTCATCCAGGGTCGGGGCGACGAGGATCTGCTTGACCAGCTCGTCGACCTCGTCGTTGACGAAGCCACCGAAGTTGGATTGGCTCTCCGACCACCAGAACTGGTCAGGCGCCGCGGTGAAGAGCGGTGAACCGCTCCAACCGAAGATCACGATGTCCCAGTCCGGGGAGACCAGCAGAGCGCCCAGGTTGTCCGCCGGGACAGGCACCACGTTGATGCCGATCTCGGCGAGGTAGTTCTGGGTGAGCTCCACGAAGGTCCCTCGGTTGGTGTTGGCGGCCGAGAAGCCGAACCGGACATCGGGCACCGGGGTGCCGTCGGGAGCGGTCAGGGCGCCAGCCCCGCCGTCCATGCCGGTGTAGCCGGCCTCTTCGAGGATGGCCCGTGCGGCTTCCACATCACCGCTTCCGTAACCCGTTCCCTCCATGAAGTCCTGGTAGTAGTTCGGGTCGTTCTGCGGGAAGATGTGGTTGTTGCGGAACTGCGGCTCGATGTCGCCGTAGATGCGCTCACGAGCATCTGCACGGTCGATGGCCGTCCAGATCGCCTTGCGCAACGCAACGTCGCTCAGGGTCTCCATGTTCATGTCGATGTGCTCCCAAACGGCGCCGCCGGAGCCGAGAGCCCAGGTCACGTCATCCATGCCCTGAAGCTGCTGGAGCAGGTCGGCGTCGAAGGATGCCGGCGAACCACCGTGGAGGTCACGGTTGGTGAGTGCCGGAATCCAGGAGCCACGGTCGGTCACCACTTCCTTGGTGACAGTCGACAGCGTCGCCACGTCCTCGGTGCCGTAGTACGACTCGTTGGGGACGAGGACGACACGCTCACCAAGGGTGGCGTTCTCGATCATGTACGGGCCACCGGACCAGTTGGGCACCGTGGTGTTGAAGAACACCGACGCCTGGGCCACACCTTCGGGGGTGCTCAGGTCGAAGCCCTGGTCCTCCGCGATGTGTGCCGGGTAGTAGAGGCCGCCGTAAAGGGCGTGCCACTCGGCGTACGGGTAGCCCTCGGGGAATTGCACCATGATGGTGTTGCCCTCGGCCGTGATGTCGACGATGTCCTCAAAGCGAGACGTGCTCGCCGGGAAGCACCCTTCGGAGCCCTTGGCCGGGAGGCCGGTCTCCGGGTCGATCTCACCCACGAGGCAGTGCTCGGGGTTGCCGCTCAGGAACTTCCACTGGAGGATGAAGTCGTCGACGGTCACCGGCGTGGTCGACCCATCCGGGTTGGTCCAGACGACCCCTTCCTTCAGCTCATAGGTGATGACATCGTTCTCGTACGTCGGCTCGGACGCGAGAACATCCATGTTCCACACGAACTCCCCGTTGGGCATGTACTGGCCAATGATGACCTCCATGCCTTCCAGGGCCTGGACGGTGTACACGGAGTTCGCCTCGACCCGGTTCACGTTCCATCCGTCCCAGGGCTGGTCGATCAGATAGACCACGTCACCGCCGTCTTCGCGGGGTCCGCTGTTGCAGTTGAGCGGGTCTTCCGTGCAGCCCTCGAGACCAGGATTGGCCTGAGGGGCCGTAGTCGTGGTGCCGTCACCACCGCCGCCGGTCGTGGTCGTCTGACCGTCGCCCGCCGTGGTGGTCGTTGCCTGCCCGCCGCCGCCGCAAGCCGCGACCAATAGGCCGAGGATTGCTACCGCGGCGAGCCATCGCCACGACCGATACTTGCTTTTCATTCGATTGATCCTCCTGCGGGGGATTTCCTTGGCGGCGCGCCCGAACGGACGCAGCCGTCGCGATAGACCTTAGACGCAGCCGTGTTGGACTGCGACCTCAAACGTCGGGTATCAACCCCACTGAACCCGTGTTTCAGGCGGACTGTGAGCGTGTTTCGAGCCACGAAACGACCACTTCGCCGATCGAAGCCGGGTCGATCACGGTCTGGTGCGTCACGTCCTCCAGTATCTCCAGGTCTACCGTGAGCCCGGCTTCTTCGAGGGCCTCGGCGAAGTCCTCGCTGAACCGGACGGGGACCACCGTGTCGGCGCCACCGTGGATCAGCAGCGTGGCGATCCCGTCATCCGGGTCGATGAGCTCCATCGGGTTGCCGCTCGCCCAGAGATCGGGATCGTCGGAGAGCGAAACGCCGAACACCGGTGCGGCGAGCATCCCGAGTCGGGTGATGTCGTAGGGGCCCGCCAATCCGATGAGCCCGGTGGCACCCGCCTCTCGGGTGTCCCCACACCCTTCTCCGAACAGTGTGCCGGTCAACGCCACCACCGCCGCCAGGTGGGCACCCGACGAGTGCCCGATCAGGGTCACGGTTCCGTCGGATGCCGGGTGGTGTGCCGCGTGCCGCACCGCGCAGGCGACATCGTGCAGGGCGCCGGGGAACGACGGATCGCTCAAGGTGGCCAATTCGTACCTGGTGTTGACCACGAGGTAGCCGTTGTCTGCCAGGTGTCCGGCGAGACGTTCCAGTGACCGGGGAGATCCCGCTATCCAGCTCCCCCCATGGACCAGCACCACCGCCGGGAACGGCCCCGATCCCTCGGGGACGGTCACCTCGGCGTCCAGATCCCGAATGGGCGTCGTGGTGGTGCTCCCGTTGGCGGTCGTAGACGTCACGGTCGAGGTGGTGGTGCTCGGCTGCAGGGTGGTGACCGTCGGGCTGGTCGGTTCGGTGACGTTGGTCGAGGTCGGGACGAGAGCCGGGAGCGCGGTGCAGGCGGCGAGCGCGCCCAGGAGCAGGAGGCCGGTCGGCCGGGCGGCGGATCCGCGGTCAGGAGAGAAGAGACGCCGCAGCACGATCGACATGCCACTCGACCCGGGCCTCGCCCCTTCCGAGACGGCCCGCCGGGGTGAGCCCGGCGAAGGAGTCACGGACCGCTGCGGCCTTCGACTCCCCGTGCGCCTGGACCAAGACGACCTCGGCGGACCATATGAGAGGGAATGTGGCCGTGATCCGGAACTCGGATTGGGCGGGCACCCAGTTGGCGACGATGTACCGGTTCCACTCCTCGAGGGCGGTGGTGTTGGGGAACAGGGAAGCGGTGTGACCGTCCTCGCCGACGCCCAGGTGGATCACGTCGGGGCGACTTCCCTCGAGCAGGTTGCGGACCGTGGCGTCGTATTGCGCCGCGGCCTCGTCCGGCTCCATGTCTTCTGCCCATGGCGGTCGGTAGAGCCAGGTGCCAACGGGTCCCGCCAGCACTTCGGCCGCCATCCGGCCGTTGCAACGTTCGTCATATGGCGGCACCCAGCGCTCGTCGGTGATCCAAAGATCGATCTTCTCCCAGTCGAGATCCATCCCCGAGAGGATTCGATATGCGGGTATCGGGGTGGTGCCACCCGTGAGACCGAGGGTGAACCGGTCGTCGGCCTTGGCGGCGAGCTCGGCGATCCGATCCGCCACGGCTCGAGATGTCTCCTCGGGTGTGTCGTGTACGACGAGTTCCACTGACGGCCGAGCCTACCGAGGGACGCGGTGTGTCGGGTCACGTGAGCCGCCCCACCCACCCGGCCGTCCGTTCGGCGAGGAACGAAGCGGTGGTCTCCTCGGTCCAACCACCGCCCCTGGGGGAGTGGGTGGCCTTCTCCAGGATCTCGACGGTCGCATTGGGCAGCGTGGCGATGTGACGCTGGAACAGGTCCATGCGGGCCATGGCGTCGTTGGTCCCTTGAAAGAACAGCATCGGCAGATCGATGGCGGGGAACTGGTCGATGCGCAGACTCTCGGGTCGGCCTGCGGGGTGGAGCGGGTAGGCGTACAGCACCAGGCCGGCGGCCGGGTGGCCGTCGGCGGCGAGATAGGTACCCATCCGCCCGCCCATGGAGCGGCCGGCCAGGAAGACCCGATCGACCTCTTTCGTCAACCGCTCGGCTGCGGCGCGATGACATGCGAGGAGCCGATCCCGATGGTCGGGTCGGCGGCCTCCCCGCTCGGTGTACGGGTAGTTGAAGGTGAGGACATGCAGACCCCACCCGGCGAGACCGTCCCTCAGCTTCTCCATGAATGGGTGGTCCTGGTTCGTCCCCGCGCCGTGGGCGAGGAGGATCCCCGTGGGGCCCTCGCCGGCCATGCGCGCAGTGACCGTCTCTCCCTTGGCCCAGGTGATGCGGAGGGTGCGTGCCATCGGCTTCGCAAGGTACTGGGTGTCTCGAACACCGTACCCCGTATCCCGACAGGCCTTTTGGGTACGGGGTACGAGGCACGGAGTACGGGGTGCGGCGATACGAACTAGGCACAAGCCCAGGGCAAAGGGCATAATCCGTGTTCGTTCTTCCACTCCCAAGGAGTCTTCAGATGTCAGAGATCACCCTGCGCGCCCACACCGGGAGGACGCCCGGAACGCGCAGCTCGCGCCGGCTCCGCCGTGAGGGCATGGTCCCGGCGGTCGTCTACGGCATGGGGATGGAGCCCGTGTCGGTCGCCGTCGATGCCCACGATCTCCATCTCGCCCTCCACACCGAGGCCGGGGTCAATGCGGTCATCTCACTCGAGATCGAAGGTGCTGAGACCGTGACCACGATGGCGCGAGTCATCGAGAAGCATCCGTTCCGCCCCGAGTACCGCCATGTCGATTTCGTCCGGGTCGACCTGACCCGGGCGATCCACACCGAAGTGCCCATTCATTTCGAGGGCGAGCCGATCGGCGTCAGGGAGGGTGGTGTGCTCTCCCCGGCCAAGACCCATGTCCTGGTGGAGGGTCTTCCCACGGAAATCCCGGGACACATCGAGGTCGACATCAGCGGCGTGGAGCTGGGTGGGAACCTTCGTGTGGCCGACCTGCCCCAGATCGAGGGCATCACCTATCTCGACGACCCCGAGGCCGTCCTGATGTCGGTGACCACACCGGCGGCCGAGGAGCCCGAAGTGGTCGAGGAAGAGGAAGAAGCCGCCGAAGCGGCCGAAGGCGAGGAGGCCGCACCGGCCGATGAGGCTGCCGAAGAGGCTGCTGAAGAAGAGGGCGGAGACGAGTAGCGCCCGAGTGGTCGTTGTCGGGCTCCGCAACCCCGGGCCCGGCTACCAGGGCACCCGTCACAACATCGGATTCGAGGTCCTCTCTCGAGTCGCCGACCGCGCCGGAGCGCGACTGGGGCGCGCTCCCGCTCGCGTGCCCGCCCAGGTGGTCTCGCTGGGAAGCGCCGTCCTCGCCAGCCCGGTGACCTACATGAACGACTCGGGGAGGGCGGTGCGCGCCATCCTCGACTATTGGAGGGTGGCGCCGGCCGACCTCCTCGTCATCCACGACGACATCGACCTGGCCTTCGGGAGGCTTCGTGTCCAGGTGGGAGGCGGTTCGGGCGGCCACAACGGGATCCGGTCCATCGACCGAGCGCTCGGAACACCGGACTACTCCCGCCTCAAGGTTGGGGTGGGACGACCACCGGGGACCATGGACCCGGCCGACTACGTCTTGCAGCGTTTCTCGAAGACCGAGCGCGAGGAGATCGACGTACTGATCGAGGACGCCGCCGACGTCGTCGACGCCTGGCTCGAGGATCGGTCACGGGCACAGGAAATGGCCGCCCATCGGGGACGCGATGCCTGAGTTCGTCGGCGCCATCGACCAGGGGACGACCTCCACCCGGTTCATGGTCTTCGACGGCGGCGGCGAGGTCCGGGCATCCGCCCAGAAGGAGCATCGCCAGATCTTCCCCAACCCGGGCTGGGTCGAGCACGATCCGATGGAGATCTGGTCCAGCACCGTCGAAGTGATCGAGACGGCCCTCGCTCGTGCCGGTCTGGGCGCGAGCGACCTCGCCGGGGTGGGCATAGCCAACCAGAGGGAGACGACCGTGCTATGGAACCGGGCGACGGGCGAGCCCCTGGCCAACGCCGTCGTCTGGCAGGACACCAGGACCGACCGCATATGCGCCGACCTCGCCGCCGAGGGTGGGCCCGATCGCTTCAGGGACAGAACCGGGCTTCCCATCGCCACCTATTTCTCGGGTCCCAAGATCCGCTGGCTCCTCGATGAAACGGGGCTCCGGGACCGGGCCGAGAGAGGCGAGGTCGCGTTTGGCACCATCGACTCTTGGCTGGCGTGGAACCTCACGGGGCGTCACGTCACCGACTCCACCAATGCCTCCCGCACCCTGCTCTACGACCTCGCCACCGACTCGTGGGGCCCCGATCTGGCCGCGGTGATCGGTGTGCCCGAGACCGTGTTGCCCGAGATCGTGGACTCCGTCGGAGTGGTCGCCGATTGCGGAGGCCCCCTCGCCGGTGTCCCGTTGGCCGCCATGCTCGGGGACCAGCAAGCCGCCCTCTTCGGTCAGGCCTGCTTCCTGCCCGGGGAGGCCAAGAACACCTACGGGACCGGCAACTTCCTGCTCCTCCACACCGGGGACACGCCGGTCGCCTCGGCAGCCGGCCTGATCACCACGGTGGCCTCCCGCTTCCGGGGAGAGCCGGTCCAGTACGCACTGGAGGGCGCCATCGCCGTCACCGGCTCGCTCGTGCAGTGGCTCCGTGACAACCTGGGGATCATCTCCGATGCCTCGGAGGTCGAGGAGCTCGCCGCTTCCGTCGACGACACCGGCGACGTCTACTTCGTTCCCGCCTTCAGCGGGTTGTTCGCCCCTCATTGGAGATCGGATGCCAGAGGTGTGATCGTCGGGCTGACCCGGTTCATCGACAAGCGCCACCTGGCAAGGGCCGCTCTCGAAGCGACGGCGTTCCAGACCCAGGAGGTGCTGGCCGCGATGGCCGACGACTCCGGCGTCCGTCTCACGGAGCTCAGGGTGGATGGAGGGATGAGCCGCAACGATCTCCTCATGCAGATCCAGGCCGACGTGCTCGGCATCGACATCGTCAGGCCCCGGTTCACCGAGACCACCGTCCTCGGGGCGGCCTATGCGGCCGGTCTGGCCACCGGGCTCTGGAAGGACCGTGACGAGGTCAAGGGCTTGTGGGCCGAGGACCGCCGATGGTCGCCACGCATCGACTTCTCCGAGAGGACGCGCCTCACCGCCCGCTGGAGCCAGGCGATACAGCGATCCCTGGGCTGGGCCTAGCCGGCCTCCACCGCCTTCCGACGCCACCCGGACGGGTCGCGTCCGCTCCCGGCACCGTATGATCGCGTCGTGACCCGAGGCCGTCTCAACTTGCCCGACGGACTCGCCCTTTTCCGGGTGGTGATGACCGTCCCCATCATGTCGTTCGTCAGGGCTGACGAGGACCAGATCCCCGGGCACTTCTTCATCGCCGCCGCACTGTTCGCCATCACCGCCCTCACCGACTTCCTCGACGGATACCTGGCGCGTCGGAGCACCGGGGGCACGGTCCTCGGGGCGTTCCTCGACACCACCGCCGACAAGATCCTGGTCACCGGCGTGCTTCTCGCCCTCGTGTCCGTGGACCACGTCTCGGTGTGGCCGGCGGCGGTGATCGTGTTCCGGGAGTTCACCGTCATGGCCCTGCGCGGGGTCGTGGCCCACGGCGGAGGCCTGATCAAGCCGTCCACTTGGGGCAAGGCGAAGGCGGTCACGCAATACACGGCTCTGTTCCTCGCCTTTCTCAGGCTCCCGGACAAGTGGGGGCCCTGGTACCTCGACCAGTACGTGATGGCGATCGCGGTGATCGCCACCATCGGGTCGATGTGGGGTTACCTTCAGTCCTTCTGGAAGGTGATCCGATCGGAGCCGGAACCGGCCCCCGCAAATCGGTCGTGAAGGTCGCGGTCACCGGTGGCACCGGGGTGGTGGGCAACGCTCTGGTGAAGGAGCTCCTGGCGGACGGCCACGAGGTGTCGATGTTGGTGCGTTCCGGGTCCGCGCCGAATGGGGGAGCCCGCCCGGTGCCCGGTGACGTGCTCGACCCTGCGAGCCTCGACCGGCTCACCAAGGGGGCCGAGGTCGTCTTCCATGTCGCCGGGGTCAACGAACTCTGCCCCCGCAAGCCGGGCCGGATGTGGCAGGTCAACGTCGTGGGGACCCGGAACGTGCTCGAGGCTGCCCGGCGGTCGGGCGTCCGGAGGGTGGTTCACACCTCGTCGGCGGTGACGATCGGGGAAGCCAAGGGCGAAGTCGGCACGGAGGAGACCCGCCACCGGGGCCGATACCTCTCCCTCTACGCACGAACCAAGACGGAGGCCGAGCGCCTGGCGATGGCGTTCGAGGGCATCGAGGTGGTGGCCGTCAACCCGTCGTCGGTCCAAGGGCCCGGTCGCGACACGGGGACGGGAAAGATCCTCCGCGCCGCGGCGCGCGGCCGGCTGCGCTACGCCTTCGACACCACCTTCTCCCTGGTCGACATCACCGACTGCGCCAGGGGACACATCCTCGCCGGGGAGGCCGGACGGCCCGGCGAGCGGTACCTGCTCAGCGGGGCGACCCTCAGCACCAGAGAGGCGATCTCCGTCCTCGAGAAGGTGACCGGGCCGCTGCCGCCGCCCAGGTACCTCCCCGAATGGCTGCTTCCGCTGGCCGGAGCGGCCGGCTCCGTGCTCCCACTGTCGATTCCCGTCTGCCCCGAGTCGGTCAGGGTGGCGCGGCACGGCCATCGTCTCGACGGGAGCAAGGCGACTCGTGAGCTGGGCCTCCGGTACACGCCCGTCGAGGAGACCTTTCGCCGCACGGTCGAGTGGTTTCGAGAGACCGGCAGGCTCTGACCTCCACCGATTCGTGGTGGAGGGCCACCGGTAGCATCGGCTTCCCGGGATGACCGCCCCTCTCGCGCCACTGCTCAGCCGCTGGCACAGCGCTCCCGCACCCGACATGGGATCAGTGTGGGCCGTGCCGCCGGGCGCGCGCGCCTATGCCATCGCCGGTCTCGCCGAACGTCTCGGCACCGGGATCCTGGTCATCACACCCGGTGAGAACGAGGCGCTGGAGCTCGTCGAAGACCTGGAGCTGTTCCTCGAAGACGTCTTGCTGTGTCCCGCCTGGGAGACCCTGCCCTTCGAGCACGTCTCGCCGAACACGGGGACCATGGCGATGCGCGCCCGGGCACGACACGCCCTGGCGGAGAACCGTCCCGGGGTGGTCGTGGCCTCGGTTCGCAGCGCAGTGCAGCGGGTGAGCCCCTCACCGGTCGACCCGGTATGTGTGGCGAGGGGTGACGTGATCGACCTCGAGACCCTGGTCACGGATCTGGCCAGGCTGGGCTACCACCGAACCGACAGGGTCGAAGCCCGGGGCGAGATGGCCGTGCGGGGAGGGATCGTCGACGTCTTCCCGGCGCAGGGCGACCAGCCGGTGCGCATCGACTTCTGGGGCGATGAGGTGGAGGAGGTCAGGGTCTTCTCCATCGCCACCCAAAGGTCGGAGCACCCCGTAGACGGGATGGTGGCCTACCCCGCCCGGGAGCTGAGGCCCGACGAGACGCTCGCCGCCAGGGCGGCCGAGCTCCTCCGCCTCGAGCCGTGGGCGGCCCATGCGTGGGAGCGGATCTCCCAGGGCCAGATCTTCTCCGGCATCGAGTCGTGGCTGCCATGGCTGACCGACGAGCGAATCCTCGTCGACGAGCTCTCGCCCGCGGCGCATCTCGTGGTCACCGACCCCACGCGCGCCATCGACCGCTCCCGAGACCTGATCGAAGAGGAATCGGAGCTGGCGGCCGCCCTGGCGCCCACCTGGGGCGAGACCGCGCCGCCCGCGGGGGATCACCCGACCTTGTTCGGCGATCTCGAGGCGGTCCTCGCCGACCGGCGCCATCTGAGGATGCCTTCGACGCCCACGGGCCCGGACGACCGGGTCTTCACCGTCCGCTCCCTGGATGCGACACCCGGCGACGCAGAGTCGGTGGCACGGGCCCTGGCCAAGCTGACAGCCGCCGGTGTCGCCACCGTCATCGCCATGGACGGCGAGCCGGCTGCCGACCGCGTCGCCCGGGTCCTCGCCGAGGAGGGCTTCGACATCGAGAGGCTGGGCAGCCTCGTCAATCCGAGATCGGCGGTCATCCCGGTCGGGATCCACCACGGCTTCATCTCACCCGATCTCTCGGTGGCCGTGCTCGGCGAGAGCGAGATCGCCGGGAGGAGGCGGTCCCACCGGCGTCCGGGCCGGGCGCCCGCGCCGGCGGTCAAGCAGCTCCAGGATCTGGTCGAAGGCGACTACGTCGTCCACCATCAGCACGGCATCGGCAGGTTCGAGGGCCTGGTCACCCGGACCATGGTCGGGGTGGAGAGGGAGTACCTCGTCATCGGGTACGCGGCGGGTGACAAGCTCTACGTACCCGTCGACCAGCTGGCGGCGGTGAAGAGGTACACCGGCGGCGAGGCGCCTCGCATCTCCCGAATGGGCGGGCGCGACTGGTCGGAGCAGAAGAGCCGGGTGCGCAAGGCCGTGGCGGCGGTGGCGGCCGAGGTGGTCGCCCTCCACCGGCAGCGGGCCGTGGCCAAGGGGCACGCGTTCGCCGGCGACACGCCCTGGCAGCAGGAGATGGAAGCGGCATTCCCCTACGAGGAGACTGCCGACCAGCTCACCGCCATCGCCGACGTCAAGGTGGACATGCAGAGCGACCGGCCGATGGACCGCCTGATCTTCGGCGACGTCGGGTTCGGCAAGACCGAGGTGGCCATCCGCGCCGCCTTCAAGGCGATCCAGGACGGGAAGCAGGTCGCCGTGCTCTGCCCCACAACCCTGCTCGCCCAGCAGCACCATCAGACCTTCTCGGAGCGCTTCGCCCCCTATCCGATCCGGGTCGAGGTGCTCTCCCGCTTCCTCACTCCCAGACAGCAGGCCAAGGTGGTTCAAGGTCTCTCCACCGGCGAGGTCGACCTGGTGATCGGAACCCACCGCCTCCTGTCCGAGGACGTCTCCTTCAAGGACCTCGGTCTGCTGATCATCGACGAGGAGCAGCGCTTCGGCGTTTCCGCCAAGGATGCCCTGAAACGGCTGAAGGTGGGCGTCGACGTCCTCACCCTCACCGCCACGCCGATCCCGCGGACGCTGGAGATGGCCTTGACCGGGATCCGCGACGTCTCGCACATCCGCACCCCGCCTGAGGACCGCCACCCGATCCTCACCTACGTCGGCCCGTATGACGAGCAGGCGGTGGCTGCCGCCATCCGCCGTGAGCTGCTCCGCGAGGGCCAGGTCTTCTATGTCCACAACCGTGTGCGGTCCATCGATCGGGCAGTGGCCCGCCTCCAGGAGCTCGTCCCCGACGCCCGCTACGTGGTCGCCCATGGTCAGATGTCGGAGGGTCAGCTCGAGCAGGTGATGATCGACTTCTGGAACGGGGAATACGACGTCCTCGTCGCCACCACGATCATCGAGTCCGGACTCGACCTGCCCAAGGTCAACACACTGATAGTGGAGCGCGCCGATCTCCTGGGGCTCGCCCAGCTATACCAATTGCGAGGCCGGGTCGGCAGGTCCAACCAGCGAGCCTACGCGTACCTCTTCCACCCCGCCGACCAGACATTGACCGAGGAGGCACACCGCCGGCTCGAGGCGATCGGCGAGGCGACCGACCTCGGATCCGGGTTCCAGCTGGCTCTGAAGGACCTCGAGATCCGTGGCGCCGGATCGATCCTCGGCGAGGTGCAGAGCGGCCATATCGCGGCCGTGGGCTTCGACCTCTACACGGAGCTCGTCGCCGAGGCGGTCGCCGAGATGAAGGGGGAGGACTTCATCCCCTCGGGCCCCCCGGACATCCGGATCGATCTCCCGGTCGATGCGCGGATACCGGACACCTACGTAGAGGACCAGGACCTCCGGCTCGAGGCGTACCGGCGGCTGGCCGCCGCCGACACCCATGCCGAGGTGGACGACGTGGTGGCCGAGTGGGAGGATCGCTTCGGGCCGTTGCCCGAGGAGGCCCAGGGTCTCATCTCCCTGGCACGACTCCGGGTCGAGGCGCTGCGGGTGGGCCTCAAGGACCTCGTCCAGGTCCGTCACGAGGTCCGCATGTCGCCCGTCGACCTGAAGCCGTCGCAGGAGGTGCGTCTCGAGCGGCTCCAGCCGAGGGCGGTACTCAGGGCTGCAGAAGCAGAGTTGTTCATCCCCGCGCCCAAGCCGTTGATAGAAGGGGTCATCGGGTTCCTGCGCGAGATGTGGCCCGAGGGCGAGTAGTGGTGGTTAGGGATCGCAACGCATTTACCATCGCCTCGTTCCCCATTCGAAGGATTCCCCTGTGAAGAGACTGATCGCCCTGCTCATGGTGTCCGTGCTCGGCCTCGCGGCGTGCGGCGCGGGTGATGCCGCAACCGCCGCCACCGTCAACGGCCAGGCGATCACCGTCGGCGACGTCAACGGTCTCCTTGCCATCGACAGCGGGACGATCACCAAGGCGCAGTTCGCCCAGTTCCTCGATCTGCTCGTGGAGTGGCACGTGGTCGAAGACGCCGCGGCCGAGGAGTTCGGCTTCACCGTGACCCAGGAGGAGATCGACGCCGAGACCGACCGGATCTACGAGCAGTTCTCCGACGAAGGCCAGTCGCGCGAGGACTTCCTGGCGACCCGGGGCTTCACCGAGACCTTCCTCGAGATCGTCGGGCATCAGGAAGTCCTCTTCCGCAAGATCCACGACATGTTCAAGGAGGACGGGCGTGGCGTCCCCACCGAGGACGACGTCGAGGAGAGGATGGACGCCCAGCGGGCCGTCATGACCCAGGCGTGCGTCTCTCACATCCTCCTCGGGGAGTTCCGGGGTCTCGAAGGCGAGGAACTGGACACCGCCAAGGAGGAAGCCCTCGCCGACGCCGAGGAGGTCCTGGGCCTCATCGAGGATGGCGGCGATTTCGCCGAACTCGCCCGGGAGCACTCCGTCGACACGGGCAGCGCCCCGAACGGCGGCGACCTGGGATGCGCTTCGCCGGCCGAGTACGTCCCGGAGTTCCAGGAGGCCGTCATGGACGCGCCGATCGGGGAGGTGCTGGGCGAGCCGGTCGAGAGCCAGTTCGGTTATCACATAATCCTGGTCCGCACCCGCGAGACCCCGCCCGACGAGGAGGTCGCCCAGGCGATCGTCGACGACGGAGTATCGGGTGCCATCGACGAGTGGATCGACGAGAAGCTCGGTGAGGCCGACATCTCGGTCGTCGAGCGTTTCGGCACCTGGAACTCCGACCTCCTCCGGGTGGACGCCCCACCGGCCTGATCATGATCACGATCGTGGGGCTCGGGCCCGGTGACTACGACCGGCTGCCCGTGTCGACACGATCGCTGCTCATGGACACGGGGGCCGAGGTCGTCGTTCGTACGCTCCGGCACCCGGCGGCGGAGCACCTGGCTACGTTGCGACCGGTCGTCAGTTGCGATGATCTGTATGAGCGCTCCGACACGTTCGAGGAGGTCTACGACGCCATCGTGGACCGGTTGGTGGAGATGGCCGCTACCGGACCCGTCGTCTACGCCGTCCCGGGCAGCCCTTTGGTGGGCGAGTTCGCGGTGCGCCGGCTCCTCGACCGGGTTCCAGATGCGCAGGTGATTCCCGGCGAGTCGTTCGTCGACGCCGTGCTCACCACGGTCGGCTACGACCCCTTCGACCGCGGGCTCCAGGTCCTCAATGGCCACGACCTCCCGGACCCGCTGATCCTCGACAAGCCCACGGTCATCGGCCACCTCGACCGGGCAGAGCTAGTCGCCGAGGTGGCGGCACAGATCGCCCGTGTCGTCCCGGAGGAGGCGCGGGTGAAGGTCCTGGTCGATCTGGGCACCGCGTCGCAGAAGGTCGTCGAGGTCGAGGCTTCGCGTATCGACCCGGGTCTGGCGGGTCTGCGCACCAGCATCTGGGTGGACTCCGATCCGGGCGGCCTGATCGGAGCCGTCCACACCATGCGGAGGCTGCGTGAGGAATGCCCATGGGATCAGGAGCAGACGCATCAGAGCCTGACCAAGAACCTCGTCGAGGAGGCGTACGAGCTGATCGAGGCGATCTCGAGGCTCCCCGAGGGGGAGATCGATTGGGCTGCCTACGCCGAAGTCGAAGACGAGTTGGGTGACCTCCTCCTCCAGGTTCTTTTCCACGAGGCGATCGCCCGTCAGACCGGCGCGTTCGACATCGATGGCGCGGCCGAGACCCTGCGTCAGAAGCTGGTCCGGCGCCACCCGCACGTCTTTGGCGATGCCGAGGCCGGGTCGCCGGAGGACGTGAAGAACCGATGGGATCGGATCAAGGCGGAAGAGAGGGGAGGGGTTCCGGAATCTCCCCTGGACGGCGTTCCCTCGGGGATGCCGGCTCTGCACCGCGCCTCCAAGGTCCAGAACAAGGCGGCCAAGGTGGGATTCGACTGGCCCTCGGCGGACGGTGTCGTGGAGAAGCTGCGCGAGGAGGTCGCAGAGCTCGAGGAGGCGATGGCGGGTCGCGGCTCGGTCGAGGACGAGATGGGGGATCTCCTCTTCACGGTGGTCAATCTCGCCCGTCATCTCGGCGTCGACACCGAGATGTCGCTGCAGCGGGCGGTGGACCGGTTCGTCACGCGCTTCCGGGCCATGGAGGCCGAAGGCCCATTGGAGGGTCTCACCCTCGACGAGATGAACGCCCGCTGGGAAACAGCGAAGTAGCAGCCGGATGAGTCCCCCGGCCGAAAGCTGGGGAAAGTACCGACGGCGGAGCGGAGCCGGGGGTAGGGGGTGCTGAACCCGTTCGGATTTCCTGGCGCTGGGTTCTCCAGAACACCTGCAGATGAGTGTTACCTTGATCGTGCCAGCGATCGACGATGCCCGACACGATCATCGAGAGAGTCCACGCGCGGCAGGTCCTCGACTCCCGAGGTAACCCGACCGTAGAAGCCGAAGTGTCCACCGGGACCGGTTTCGGCCGCGCCATCGTGCCCTCCGGTGCATCGACGGGGACCTACGAGGCGGTCGAGCTCCGTGACGGTGGCGGCGAGTGGATGGGACGGGGGGTGGGCAAGGCGGTGGCCGCCGTGAACGGGGAGATCGCCCCGGCTCTGGTCGGACGCGACGCCACCCGACAGGAGGAGATCGACGAGCTGATGCGGGATCTCGACGGCACGCGCGAGAAGTCGGCTCTCGGGGCCAACGCCATCCTGGCCGTGTCGATGGCCGTGGCGCGGGCCGCGGCGGCGACCCTCGACCTGCCGCTTTACCGTTATCTGGGTGGCCCGTCGGCGCGCGTTCTGCCCGTCCCGTGCCTGAACGTCCTCAACGGCGGCGCCCACGCCGCCAACTCGGTCGACATCCAGGAGTTCATGCTCGTGCCGGCCGGTCTCCCCTCCTTCCGGGAATCCCTCCGTGCCGGTGTCGAGACGTACCACGCCCTCAAGCGGATCCTCGCCGGTAGGGGTCTCTCCACCAACGTCGGCGACGAAGGCGGCTTCGCCCCCGATCTGGCGACCAACGAGGAAGCTCTCGAGTTCCTCCTCACCGCCATCGAGCAGGCCGGCTACCGACCCGGCGAGGAGATCGCGGTCGCCCTCGACGTCGCCGCCACCGAGTTCCACCGCGAAGGCACCTATCAGCTCGAGGGCCGGTCGATGGTCTCCGGGGACATGATCGACTACCTCGCCGATCTGGCCGAGCGATACCCGCTGGTCTCCGTGGAGGACGGCATGTCCGAGGAGGATTGGGACGGTTGGAGGGCATTGACCGAGACCCTCGGCGGTCGGATGCAGTTGGTTGGCGACGACCTCTTCGTGACCAACGAGGAGAGGCTGCGACGCGGCATCGTCGAGGGCATCGCAAACGCCATCCTGATCAAGGTGAACCAGATCGGCACCGTCTCCGAGACGCTCCACACCATGGAGCTCGCCGAGCGGAATGGATACGGGCGCATGGTCTCTCATCGCAGTGGTGAGACCGAGGACACCTTCATCTCCCACCTGGCCGTGGCCACCAATGCCGGCCAGATCAAGACCGGGGCGCCCGCCCGGGGGGAGCGCACGGCCAAGTACAACCAGCTCCTCAGGATCGAGGAGCGTCTCGGGTCGGAGGCGAGGTTCGCCGGTTGGGCGCCCTTCCGGAGGCTGCGTTGAAGCGTCTGAGACGACCCTGGGTGGCGGTGGCGACCCTCCTCTTCCTCCTCCTGGGGCTGGCGTTCCTCACCCAGGTGGTCCCGTACCGCCAGATCATGGAGGCCAACCAGAACGTGGAGCGCGCCAGGGAGCGCCTGGCTGCGTTGGAGGCGGAGAATGCGGAGCTCGAGGCCGACGTCGAGGCTCTGGAGACACCGACCGAGATCGAGAAGCTGGCCCGGGAGAAGCTCGGCTACGTCCGCCCCGGGGAGACGGCCTACGTGGTGCTGGACCCGCCGGAGTCGGAGGTGGAGTCGGCCGAGCCCGAGCCGGAGCCCGAAGAGGAGCCGCGGACCTGGGTGGAGAAGGTCTGGGACTTCATCACCGGGGCCGACATCGGCGATGACGACGGCGGATGATCGACGGACGGTCGAGGCTCAGATCGGGCGTCCGGTCCGATCCGAGATCGAGGTGGTCTCCAGGTGTCATCTCGGCGTCCCGGTCGTGGTCAAGGTGCCGCCTCTCCTCGACGACGGGACGCCGTTCCCGACCCTCTACTGGCTGAGCTGCCCCCTCGCCGTGAAACGCATCGGCCGCCTGGAGGGCGGCGGTGGCGTGCGGCGGATGGAGCAGAAGGCGGCGGCGGATCCCCTCTTCCGAACCAGGCTGGAGGACGCCCATAGCTCCTACGAGGAGGAGAGGGACCGGTTGGTCCCCCCGGCGGCGATCCCGAGGCCTTCCGGTGGCGTGGGTGGCGCCCGAACCGGCGTCAAATGCCTCCATGCCCACTACGCACACACCAGGGCCGGCGGCGACAACCCGGTGGGCGAGTTGGTCGCGGGATGGGTCGAGCCTCTCGATTGCACGGTGCCCTGTGTCGTCGACGGCGAGCGCAACCCGGAATGGGAGCCTCGCCCTTGAGGGTCGCCGCCGTCGACATCGGCACGAACTCGATGCGTCTGCTCATCACCGACGGCATGGTCGACCTCGTGCGCGAGGAGAGGGTGACCGGGCTGGGGAGGGGAGTGGACCTGACGGGCCGGCTCGCCGACGACGCCGTCGAGCGCACGCTGGTGGCCCTGGCGGAGTTCCGGGGGTTGATCGATGCCGCCGGTGCGGAGCGTGTCCGTGCCATCGCCACTTCGGCGTCCCGGGACGCGGTGAATCGGGACTCATTCTTCGATGCGGTCGAGCGGACGCTCGGTGTTCGGCCCGACCTGGTCTCGGGGGAGGAAGAGGCGCGTCTCGGTTACGCGGGTGCCGCGGGCGCATGGCGAGGGCGCGGGCCCGTGATGGTGATCGACATCGGCGGTGGAAGCACCGAGTTCGTCACGGCCGACAATGCCGTGTCGGTGGGCATCGGCTCGGTTCGCCTCACCGAACGCGTCATGCCCAACCGGCCCGCACCGTCGACCGAGATCACGGCCGGCCGCGAGATGGTCGGCCAGATGTTCTCGGGTCTCGATCTGCCGGCGTGCGAGACGGTGTTGGGCATCGGCGGGACATGGACCGAGATCCCCAGATTGGGCGGCGCGCCCGACGACTCCGTGGTCGACCTCTCGATGCTCGACGTGTTGGCGACGCGTCTGGCCCAGATGACGGTCGAGGAGACCGTTGCCCTCGGTGTGCCGCCGATGCGAGCGTCCGTGCTGCTCGCAGGGATCGTGATCGCCGGAGGTGCCCTGAAGGCGGCAGGCTGTGCTGTCGCCACCGTCTCGATCCGGGACTCGCTGGACGGTGTCGCCGCGGGATTGCTCTCCGAAGGCTTAGCCTGACACTCCCGGCCCGGGTGGCGGAATCGGTAGACGCGAGGGGCTTAAACCCCCTTGAGCCACATCGGCTCGTGTGGGTTCGAGACCCACCCCGGGCACCGGGACCGATGGCTCCCGTGCCGCTCCCCGGTGCAGACCCCCTACTCTTGATGTTCCAACGACCGAAAGGAACGACATGGCACTCGAGAGCACCGGACGCGCCCACTGGGAGGGCGATCTGTTCAGCGGGAAGGGCACCGCGTCGGTCGACTCCGGCGCTTTCGGCCCGCTTCCGGTCGACTGGAAGGCCCGGGCCGAGGATCAGGGCGGGAAGACCAATCCCGAAGAGCTGATCGCGGCTGCCCACGCCACCTGCTTCTCCATGGCGTTCTCCAACGTCCTGGCCAAGAACGAGACCCCGCCCACCAGCCTCGACGTCTCCGCCACCATCACCTTCGTCCCGGGCACGGGGATCACCACGTCGAAGCTGGCGGTGACCGGCGTCGTTCCCGGGATCGACGAGGCCAAGTTCAGAGAGCTCGCCGAAGACGCCAAGGCCAACTGCCCTGTCTCCAAGGCGCTCACCGGCAACGTCGAACTGTCGGTGGAGGCGACCCTGGCCGGAGCCTAGGCCTCGTCCGCCTGCCGGCGCCGATAGGCGCTGACCGCCTCTCTGGTAGAGCACGTGCTCGAGCAGTGACGGCGTGATCGATTGCGCGATGCGTCGACGTAGACGTCGTCGCAGTCCGCGGCCGCGCAGATGCCAAATCGGTCGATCCCGTGCTCCACGATCACGGTCGCCAGCGCCATCGCCGTGGTGGCGGCGAGCCAGGAGACCATGTCGGATCCGAAGGGCTCGAAGTGGAGATGGGGGACGCCGTTGTGCACCGAGAGCCGGGGCTGGGCGTCGTACTTGGTGAGTATGTCGTTGAGGAGGTCCGCTGCCTCCCTCTCGTCCTGGGCGGCGACCACCCCACGCAACGTCTCGCGCAGGCCCTTCACCGCCTTCAGGTCCCGGTCGGTGGGGGGCCGGGCGACGCCCTCCCACATGTGCCGGTAGGGGTCGAGAAACGCCTCGAGATCGGTGAGCGATTCCAAGGAATCCGTCGACCTGCCTCTGGTGTTCATCAAGGAGACAGAGAGGTCTACTGGCTCCCCGGTGTAGTGCGAAAAATCCATCTTTGTGTAACTACGGGGGCTCTATACAGTAAGGAGCGTAATCGTGAAGACTCATTACGACACCGAAAGAAGCACCATGATCCAGATGGCCAACATCCTGCTCGGCGATCTTCGCCGCAAGGCGGCCGAGGAACGTCTCGCCCGGAAGGTGACGCGGCCGGGCCGTGTCATCCATCTGGGTCTCCGCCGCGTCGATCGCAATCACGACGCCGCGGCCTGAAGGATTGAGGCAGGTTATCCGGCCCTCCTCCCCGGATAACCTGTCCTCATGACCTCCGCAGAGCACCCTGCCGAGCGTCTCATCCGCGAAGCGATCGAAGCCGGCGACTTCGACGACCTGCCTGGTGCCGGGAAGCCCATCCCGGGCGCGGGTCAACCCGATGATCCTCTGTGGTGGGTGCGCGGCTGGGTGCAGAGAATCCGCGCCGACGACGCCGCTGTAGAACGAGAAGAGGCCGGCGGAGGGTGAGCCCCGGAGAGATGCGGGGCGCCCCCATGGCCCCGCATCTCTCACTTCGACGCCAAGGCGTCGAACCCGCTCACAGTTGGACGAACCCCTCCAGGACCCCCCGTCGAGCCTCGAACTCGTCGGCCGGACGGGCGAACCTGGCTCTCGCCACTTCGTTGGTGAGTTCGCCGTGGAGCCTGAAGCTGACCTTCCCGCAGTCGCTGCACACGCTTCGCTCCAGACCGGCGACCGTCACCGAAACATTCATCTCGTGAGCGCAACGATCACGTCGCGCCCGCGTCAATCTCCTCATGTATGCCTCCCTCGCACCCACGTAGCCCACAGCATGCGGGGACGGAGCCGATCTGTCCATGAGTCGCCCGGCCCAACCATTCGGAAACTCGAAGCCTCCGACGCGAGTCGAATCGGGCGGAGGTACGAAATGACTGCATCCCAGGCGGCACGAACGAGTTGGAAGTTCCACGATTATCTGGTCGGCATCCTCGGCGGCGGGGGCGTCGGCGCATCGCTCGGCGTCTTCGTCGCGGCACGGCTCCTCGAGGACACCATGGAGCCACCACTGGTCATCGCCATCGGCGCAATCGTCGGGGCCGTGATCGGCATCTTGCTCATGAGGCAGACGAGGGAGAACCACGAAGGGTTCTGGACGGTGACCACGGTCGTGATGTGGATCGTGGCCGTCGCATCGGCCGTCTTCCTCATCCTGCTCTACCGGGCCCTCCTCGACTTCAACTGAGGTTTCGCCCGGTGGGCGGGCGGGGTCGCGGGATTACTCTGCGGCCGAGACAAGGAGCCCGAACATGCCCACTCATGCGGAACTGTTGGCGCGTCATCGTCGGGTGCTGCCCGACTGGATGATCCTGTATTACAGGGAGCCGATCGCACTGGTCGACGGCGATGGTCGATATGTGACCGACGCCGAGGGGAACCGCTACCTCGACTTCTTCGGGGGCATCCTCGTCACCATGTCGGGCCACCGGTTGCCGCGGGTGGTCGAGGCGATCAAGGCTCAGGCCGACCGGTTGCTCCACTCGTCGACCCTGTACCTCATCGAGTCGCAGATCGAGCTCGCCGAGAGGATCGCCGAGCTGAGTGGCATCCCCGACGCCAAGGTCTTCTTCACCAACTCGGGCACCGAGGCCAACGACGCCGCCCTGATGATCGCCACCCAACTCCGCAACTCGAACCAGGTGATCGCGTTCCGGGGGAGCTACCACGGCCGATCCCATTCCACCGTGGCGATCACCGGACAGCGGGCATGGTCGGCCACGTCGTTGAGCCCGTTCCACACCATTTACGTGCACGGGCCATACAAGCTGCGAAGCCCATTCGGTCATCTCTCCGACGACGAGTACACCGCCGCCTGCGTGCGCGACCTCGAAGACATGCTCACCGTGGGCACGGCCGGACAGGTGGCGGCCATGATCGCCGAGCCGATCCAGGGAGTCGGGGGGTTCGCCACACCACCAGACGGCTTCCTCGGGGCGATCAAGGAGGTCACCGACCGCCACGACATCCTCTTCATCTCCGACGAGGTCCAGACGGGCTGGGGTCGCACCGGGGAGAACTTCTGGGGCTATCAGGCCCATGGCATCGTGCCCGACCTCCTCACGTTCGCCAAGGGTCTCGGGAACGGGCTGGCGATCGGTGGTGTGGTCGCCTCGGCCGAGGTCATGGACTCGATGCCGGCCAACTCGATCTCGACCTTCGGGGGGAACCCGCTGTCCACGGCGGCGGCCCTGGCCAACCTGGAGTACCTGCTGGAGAACGACCTGCAGACCAACGCCCTCAAGGTCGGCGCCCGGCTCAAGAGTGGTCTCGACGACCTCGCAGACGAGGTCCCGGAGATCGCAGAGGTTCGTGGCAAGGGTCTGATGCTGGGCGTGGAGTTCGCGGACCCGGAGTCGGGTGAGCCGTTGTCCGGTTTCACCGGCGAAGTGATGGAGGAGGCGAAGAAGGCCGGTTTGCTCATCGGCAAAGGTGGTCTCTTCGGGAACACCCTCCGAATCGCCCCGCCGCTCTCTCTCACCGAGGCCGAGGCCGACGAGGGGCTGGAGAAGCTGCGTACGGCCATGCTGCGGGCCCGCTCCACCGACTAGGGAATCGGCAACGCCCGTCGATGGTTGTCATGTCAACCAGCTGATCGCGGGTAAACGACTTCCAACCATCGAGGTGTTGAAATGGAATTGGGTCTCACCAGCTTCGCCGAGACGATCCCGCCCTCGGGTGGCGAGCCGACCGGCCATGGCGTCAGGCTGCGTCAGGTCATCGAGGAGGTGGTCACCGCCGAGGAGGTCGGACTCGACGTCTACGGATTGGGGGAGCATCATCGACCCGACTTCGCGTCTTCCGCCCCGGCCGTGGTGCTGGCCGCCGCCGCGGGCAAGACCTCTCGCATCCGGCTCTTCCCGGCCGTCTCCATCCTCTCCACGGACGACCCGGTACGTGTCTTCCAGCAGTACGCCACACTGGATCTGGTGTCCAATGGCCGGGCCGAACTGCTCGTCGGCAGGGGGTCGTTCATCGAGTCGTTCCCACTCTTCGGGTATCGCCTCGAGGACTACGACGAGCTCTTCGCCGAGAAGCTGGATCTCCTGCTGCGGATCCGGGACGAGGAGGGCCCGTTCGAGTGGTCGGGGCGGTTCCGCCCGCCGATCCAGGGCCAGGGCGTCTACCCGAGACCCGAGCGCCGGCTTCCGATCAGGGTCGCGGTGGGCGGCACCCCGGCGTCGGTGGTCCGTGCCGCCAGCCGGGGGCTCGGTCTCTCACTCGCGATCATCGGCGGGGCGCCCGACCGATTCCGGACGCTGACCGATCTCTATCGGTCGAGTCTCGTCGACCACGGGCACGATCCCGCCGACTTCCCGATCTCGGTTCACGCCCACGGCTTCGTCGCCCCCACGGACGACGAGGCCGCTGAGATCTTCTACCCGTCCTACTCGGTGGCGATGACCCGCATCGGCCGGGAGCGTGGCTGGGGCCCCATGACCCGGGAGCAGTTCGAGGCGATGCGGTCGCCCGCCGGTTCGCTGGTGCTGGGCAGCCCGGAGACCGTCGCCGCCAAGATCCTGCGTTGGAAGGAGGTGCTCGGCATGGAGCGGTTCGAGCTCCACGTCAGTGTCGGCACCATCCCGCACGAGCACGTGCTCCGGTCCATCGAGCTGTTCGGCCAGAAGGCGGCTCCGATCGTCAGGGGCGGCTGAGCCTCAACCGGTCATCGCCTCGGCGACGATCCTGCTGATCCGCTCCACCGCCGCGATCCCGGACGGGTGATCGGGCCAGCCCTGGGTGAGGATTGCCACGACATAACCCGGGTCGGCGCCGGGCCCGTCCACCCACCCCACCGAGTTGATGATCTCGCCGGCGAAGCCGTTCTTGAGCGCCACGGTCCAGCCACCGGGGACGCCGGCGGTGACCCCCCAACGCTGAGATGACACAACCGAGGTCATCAGGTCGAGGGCGATCGCCCGGTACTCCGACTCGAGGGGCCCCCATTGCCCCACCAAGACCTGTCGGATGAGGTTCACCTGGTCACGGGCCGACGTGGTCGTCCGTCCCCACGCCGAACCGTCGTCGGCCCTCACTGTGGTCTGGCCGAGGCCGAAGAGGTCGCGCTGCTCCTTGAACCAAGGCGAGCCCCCGAAGTGGTTCCAGAGGGCGCGCACCTCGTCGTTGGTCGACCGGGTGATCATGGGCACCAGCTGGCTCATCTCCCAGTCGGTCACCGGGCGCCCCTCCTGCTGGGCCTCGAGGAGCGTCCCGGCCATCACCATCACCTTGAACACCGACGCCGTCCACTGGCGATTCTGGGGGTTGATCGAGTAGTCGCAGCTCGTCCTCAGATCGTGGACCCAGGCGGTGATCTGCCTGCCCGGGTAGTCGGCGAGCAATTGTGAGACGACCTCGTCGGTGAACATCTGGGGCCGACAGTGGGCGGGGACCGTGGGTTGGGCCGGGCGGCTGGTGGTGGTCTCCCGAGGGGCGGTGGTGGGGGCTGCCACGGTCGTCGTCGTGGTGGGGATCGTCGTGGTGGTGGTCGTCGTCGACGTCGTCGTCGTCGGGCTGGACGTGGTCGTCGTGGTCGAGGTCGTGGTCGACGTGCTCGTCGTGGTGGTCGGCTCCGGCACGGTGGTCTCGGCTGCCGGCCCGGCACAGGCGGCGAGGACGACCAGGGTCAGAGCGGGGACCAGCTTCCGCACACCGGCATTGTGGTCGACGCGCCAGACTCGCCGGACCTCTCCCCCGTGTAGCGGCAGCGGAGCGGGGGAGTACCCCGAAGGGGGGAGGGGGCGAGCGAAGCGAGCTATAGACGGGTGTCGTGCTCGCGACCGACCACGAACCACACCGCCTTCACCGGCTCGTCGCCGTCGTTGTAGAGACGATGGGGTGTCGTCGAGTCGAAGGCGATCGAGTCGCCGGGGCCCAGCTCGTACTCCTGGAACCCGATCTGGACGGTGAGGGTCCCCGAGATCACGTATCCGTACTCACGCCCGTGGTGGCGCATCAGTGACATGTCCGGTGTCGAGGAACCACCCACGTCGTAGGTGGCCAGGAGGAAGTCGATGCCCTCCTCGCCCTCCGCCGTCAGCTCCTCCCACCTGACACCGGACGCCAGGTCGATCACCTGGCGGCTACCGGTCCTCGCCACCGGCGCACTGGCGTTCTCCTCCACTGTGTGGTCGGGCTCGGTGTAGTCGTCCCCTCTGATGATGCGATCGAGGGACACGTCCAGTTCGGTGACGATGGCGTACAGCGTGCCCACGGATGGCTTGGAGACGCCACTCTCCAGCTGGGAGATCAGGCTCGCCGACAGTCCGAGCCGCCGCGCCAATTCGCGCTGGCTCAGCCCCGCTTTGATCCGCTCCTCCCGGAGACGGGCGCCAATGCCATCGAGTGCCCCCAGTGAGGTGTCGGCGGCGCCGCTCACATCAGCATCCATCCGCCGTCGATGGGCAGGTTGACACCGTTCACCGACGCATTCTCCAGCAGGAAGACGGTGGCATCCACGACGTCGGCCATCGTGGTCAGCTTGCCGGTGGGCGTGCGGGCGACGACGTGGCTCAGGTCCTTGTCCTTCCAGAACGGGCTGTCGCCGACGATCCCGGGGTGGATGGCGTTGACCCGCACGGGGGCCAGCTCGAGCGCAAGGGTGACGATCATCGACGTGACCGCACCGTTCACCGTGGTGACCGTGGTGGAGCCCGGGTACGGGCGGTCCTTGGCTCGCCCACCGAAGAGCACGATCGAGGCATCCTCGGTGAGCCGGTCGGACAGGGCGTGGATCACCTCCGTGTAGCTGACCAGCTTCATCGTGGCCAGCTTGATCGCGCGCTCGTACGAATACTCCCGGACACTGTTGCTGTCACGGGCAATCGCCGCCAGGACCAGGCGCGACACCGGACCGACATCGGCGAGGGCGGGTGCGATCAGCGAAGGGTCGGCGAGGTCGAAGCCGATCCCGGTGGCGCCGTCGCCGAGCTCGGCGGCGATCTTCCGGCACCGCTCGTCCTCACTCCCGGTGACCACCACCTCTGCGCCCTGGCCCAGGTAGTGCTTGGCGATCTCGAGCCCGATACCGGATGTGCCCCCCACGACGACGACCGCTCCATTCACAGTTCCGACCCTCCTTGATGCGCTCGGTCGAGGATATACCCTCGGAGCCGACGCGTGCAGTCCTACTGAGCAGGTGAGAGGTTGAAGGGCGACCTGGCGGTCATCGGGGGCGGTCTCATCGGGTTGGCCACCGCCCGCGCCTATCTCGAGGAGCGGCCCGGTGCCTCGGTGACCGTGTTCGAGAAGGAGGCGCGCCTGGCCGGCCATCAGAGCGGTCACTCCAGCGGTGTCATCCACTCCGGTCTCTACTACCGGCCCGGATCGCTCAAGGCGAGGCTGGCGGTGGCGGGAGCGGAGGAGATGTACCGGTTCGTCGAGGCAGAGGGCATCGGGTTCGCCCGGTCGGGGAAGCTGGTGATCGCAGTATCACCAAGGGAGCTGCCGGCGCTCGACGAACTGGAGCGACGGGGCCACGCCAACGGACTCGCGGGTCTGCGACGCATCGGGTCCGAGGAGATAACCGAGATCGAACCGGCCGCCACCGGGTTGGCGGCCCTGCACGTGCCTGCTGCAGGGGTGACCGATTTCGTCGCCGTTGCCGAGCGTCTCGCAGCCAGGCTCGCCGAGCAGGGTGTCGTGATCCGAACGGGCACCGGTGTCACGGGCATCTCCGAACGAGGGGATCACGTCGAGGTCGTTGCCGGAGGAGAGACGCATCGCTTCGAGAATCTCGTCAACTGCGCCGGTCTCCAATCCGACCGGGTGGCGGCGATGGCCGGCGTGGACGCCGGAATCCGGATCGTCCCGTTCCGGGGCGAGTACTTCAACCTCGTCGGCCCGCTCTCCGAGCGAGTGAGGGCCTCGATCTACCCCGTGCCCGACCCCAGGTATCCGTTCCTCGGCGTCCACTTCACCAGAGGCGTGGATGGATCTGTCCACGTCGGGCCCAATGCCGTCCTCGCGTTGGGCAGGGAGCAGTACCGGGGGGAGCGGCCCAACCTGGCGGACATCGCCGAGCTGATCCGGTTCGGTGGTTTCTGGAGACTGGCCGCGCAGAACATCCCGGCGGGCGCAAGGGAGATGGTCTCGAGATGGCGTCGGCTCTATGCCCGGCAGGCACGACGGCTCGTCCCGGGAGTGACCGCCACGGATCTCGGCCCCGGTGGGGCCGGGATCAGGGCCCAGGCAGTCGATCGGCGGGGCAAGCTCGTCGACGACTTCGTCATCGAGCGCTCGGACCGGGCAGTCCACGTCCTCAACGCCCCCTCACCAGGCGCCACGGCATCCCTGGCCATCGGTCGGCACATCGCGAAAGTGATCGCTCTGGGTGCACGCTGAGGCCCTACCTGTGTAGTGTCACTGTTCACCGATGAACAGCCAGCGCGCAGTGGCGGTGTTGGGGACCGGTCGCATGGGAGCCGCGATGGCCTCCACCATCATGCGATCCGGCCTGCCCGTCACGGTGTGGAACCGGAGCCGCGACAAGGCCGACGAACTGGCCGGGCGCATCGGCTGCACGGTCGCAGAAAGCGCCGCGTCCGCGGCGGCGGGCGCGGCCTACGTGATCACGAGCCTGGCCGACGACGCCGCGGTAAAGGCGGTCTATCTCGGCGATGACGGTGTCGCCTCGGGCGTCGGCCCGGGGCAGGTCGTGATCGACACCTCGACCATCGACCCGGCCACCGTCCACGAGATCGGGGCCGCCATCGACGCCGCAGGTGCCACGTTCCTCGACTGCCCTGTGTCGGGGAGTGTCTCGGTGGTCGAGGCCGGGAACCTCACGATCATGGCCGGGGGCGAGGCCGCCGAGGTGGAAGCAGCCCGACCCGCCCTCGACCCGATTGCGGCCCGGATCATCCACACCGGCCCCAGGGGAACCGGCGCGGCGATGAAACTGGCCATCAATTCACTGGTGCACGCCCTCAATGTGGCCCTGTCCGAGGCGCTGGTCCTGGCCGAGCGCGCCGGCATCGACCGGAAGATCGCCTATGAGGTCTTCGCCAGCGGGGCCAGCGGGGCCCCGTTCGTCCAGTACAAGCGGCAGGCGTTCGAGGACCCGGAGAACGCGGCCGTGGCATTCAGCCTCGACCTGGTGCAGAAGGACATGGAGCTGATCACGGGGCTGGGCCAACGTACGGGCACTCCGATGGCCGCTGCGGACACGGTGCTCCGCCTGGTCCGTGAGGCCAACGAGGCTGGTTTCGCCGACCGCGACATGAGCGCGGTCGCCGAGTTCCTGAGAGGGAGGGCTGGCTGATGTCCCATCACATCGTGAGGAAGGCCGAGGACATGGTCTTCACCACACCCTCGTGGTTCGCCGGGTACAGCGAGGGATACACCGCCGACTACTCGATCTCCGAGACCGCCGGATCGGTGCACACCGGCTTCCGCGTCTCCAGGCTGGAGCCCGGCGGCTGGGTCGGCTCCCATCTCCACTCCTTCGAGGAGAGCTTCTTCGTCATCGACGGCGACATCGTGGTCGACACTCCAGACGGCAGCGTCGCCGCCACCACGGGTGATTACGGCCTGTTGCCCACTGCGACTCCTCACGCCATTCGCAACGTATCGGACCGGACCGTCACCTTCGCCGAGGTGATGGTCCCGGTCCCTCGGGAGCGTTTCGACTTCGACACCTATCGGGTCGGCCCGGTGCCCCAGGGCGAGCCGATCTCGATCGATCCGAGGGACCCGCGGAATCGCAACTACGGCCACATCGCGCCGGAGAACATGGCCGCGGAGAACCAGACCCAGGACAAACTGGCCCAGAGCGCCTCGATGCGCACCGCCCTCCTGGTCTACAGCGGGATCACCGTGAAGATGATGATCGATTCCGACCTCGGGTCGAACCAGCACACCATGTTCATGGTCCAGTACGTCCCGGGCGGGTTCGCCGGGCCGCACGATCATCCCCTCGAGGAGGCATACCTGTTCCTGGAGGGCGAGGCGCTGGGGGTCTTCGACGGCGAGGAGTACCACCTCAAGGCGGGTGACCTCGCGTGGGCGGGCGTCGGCTGTGTTCACGAGTTCCGGAACCTGTCGCCTGACGGCGTGGTCCGGTGGCTGGAGACGGCGGCTCCGCAGCCGCCCGGCCGTCACTCGTACCGCTTCCGCCGGGATTGGACCTATCTGGAGAATGCCCTGGTCCGGGAACTCGGGCCGGGCGGAAAGGACAACGATGAGTGAGTTCCCTGTTGCCACCAGCCCCGCCCCGGGCGTGATGGGGGTGGACTGGGAGATCCGGGTCGACTTCGAGAGGCTCCGGCAGTACCGGATCGACCGCGTCCGCCAGATGCTCGAGGAGTTCGACCTGGGTGCCGTCCTCCTCTTCGAGACCTCCAACATCCGCTATGCCACCTCGACCCAGATCGGCTACTGGGCGTTCAACAAGGGCGAGCGCTACGCCCTGATCACCCGGAACGGTCGGCCCCGGATCTGGGATTTCGGATCGGCGGCCAAGGCCCACCGGCTCCAATTGCCTCATCTGTACGACACCGAGAACTCGGTGGGCGGCAACACCGGCCTCCAGGGCGCCATCGGCCCGGAAGCCGGGCTGCACAAGCGCGCCGCCCAGGAGCTGAAGTCCGTCCTGGCCGCCGAGGGACTCGAGAACGAGCGGCTCGGCGTGGACATGGCCGAGACCGCCGTGATCCTCGCCCTGCAGGCGGAGGGCCTCGACGTGGTCGACGGCCAGCAGGCGATGATGCGGGCCCGGGAGATCAAGAGCCCAGACGAGATCGTCCTGCTCACCCAGGCCTGCGCCATGGTCGACGGCGTCTATCACGGCATCTTCGAGATGCTCAAGCCGGGGATCCGTGAGTCGGACGTCGTCGGCTTTGCCCACGCCAAGCTCTTCGAGATGGGCTCGGAGTTCGTGGAGGCGATCAACTCGATCGCCGGTGAACGGTGCTCGCCGCATCCGCACGTGTTCAGCGACCGCCTGATCCGCCCCGGCGACCAGGCCTACTTCGACATCATCCACACCTTCAACGGCTACAAGACCTGCTACTACCGCACCTTCGTGGTCGGCCGGGCGACACAAGCCCAGCGGGATGCCTTCGCCAAGGCCAGGGAATGGATGGATGCCGCCATCGACCTGGTAAGGCCGGGCACCACCACCGACCAGATCGCCAAGGTGTGGCCGCGTGCCGAGGAGTTCGGTTTCGCCGACGAGATGGACGCCTTCGGCCTCCAGTTCGGTCACGGTGTGGGTGTGGGTCTCCACGAGCGACCGATCATCAGCCGTCTCAACTCCCTCGACAGCCCCATCGAGATCCAGGAGGGGATGGTGTTCGCCCTGGAGACCTACGCCCCGGCCGCCGACGGTCGGTCGGCCGCCCGGATCGAGGAGGAGGTGGTCGTCACCGCCGACGGCTGCAAGGTCATCACCCTGTTCCCGTGCGAGGAGTTGATGGTCGCCAATGCCTACTGATATCGCCGATCCCCGCTACGACTACGCCCTACGCCCGCCGCGTCTGCCCGAGCCGGTCGACGAGTCGATGGCGTCACAGCCGATCGACACGGACACCCGACTCGGGATGTACCGCAACCTCCATCTGCTGAGACAGTGGGGGAAGCGGGCCCACGATCTGTTCCTGCAGAACCTGGTCAAGGGGACGACGCATCTGTCGCTGGGCCAGGAGGCGGTGGCGACGGGTTTCGGCGCGGCGATGAGGCCGGACGACTACACCTTCGCCACCTATCGCGGACACGCCCACTCGCTTGCCCGCGGGATGGATCCCGGCGAGGCGCTGGCCGAGTTGCTCGGCCGGTCCAACGGGGTGCTGGGGGGCAAGGGCGGCTCCATGCACCTCACCGACGTGTCCAAGGGGATGATGGGCTCATACGCCATCATCGGCGCCCATCTCTGCATCGCCAACGGCGCGGCGTGGGCCGCCCAGATGCGCGGGTCGGACCAGGTGGCGGTGTGCTTCTTCGGCGACGGGACCACCAACATCGGCGCCTTCCACGAGGCCCTCAACATGGCGAAGATCTGGAACCTGCCGGTCGTCTTCGTCTGCGAGAACAACCTCTACATGGAGTACACGCCGATCGACCTGGTGACGGCGGTGCCCCGACCGGCGGCCGACCGCGCACCGGCGTACGGTCTCGAGCCCGTGGTGGTGGATGGCAACGACCCGGATGCCGTCTACGTGACCGCCAGGGACGCGATCCAGAAGGCCCGCGCCGGCGGTGGCCCGTCGCTCATCGAGGCCCAGACCTACCGCCACGGAGGGCACTCCCGGGCCGATCCCGGCAAGTACCGGCCACCGGACGAGGTCGAGGCGTGGAAGGCCCGGGACCCCATCCCGATGTACCACGACCGTCTGCTGTCGCTCGGTACGCCCGAGGCCACGCTCACCGGAATCGAGCGCGAGGTCGCCGCCGTCATCGACGCCGCCACCGAGTTCGCCAAGAACGGTCCGGATCCGGGTGAGGGCGAACTGCTGGTCAACGTCTGGGCCGACGGAGGAGCGGAATGGCGCAACTGAGCTACCGCGAGGCGGTCGCCTACGGCATCGCCCAGGAGATGCGCCGCGACCCGCGGCTGGTGATGCTCGGTGAGGACATCGCGGCCGCCGGCGGTGTCTTCAAGACCACCGTCGGGCTGCTCGACGAGTTCGGGCCCGAGCGGGTGAAGGACACGCCGATCTCCGAGCAGGCGATCATCGGCGCCGCCATGGGGGCTGCGATGACCGGCATTCCGGTGATCGCCGAGCTGATGTTCTCGGACTTCCTGGCGGTCACCTGGGACATGATCGCCAACCAGGTGGCCAAGACCCGCTACATGACCGACGGACAGGTCACCATCCCCCTGGTCATCCGCACGGCCAACGGCGGAGGCGTCCGCTTCGGCGCGCAGCACTCCCAGTCGGTGGAGAACTGGTGCATGATGATCCCGGGCCTCAAGGTGGTTGCCCCGGCGACTCCCACCGACGTGGTCGGGCTGATGGCTGCAGCCGTCCGCGACCCCGACCCGGTCGTCTTCTTCGAGCACAAGGCACTCATGGCGATGTCCGAGGAGATCCCTGACGGCGAGATCGTCGACGAACTGGGCAAGGCGAAGGTCGTTCGCGAGGGCACGGACGTGACCATCGCCGCCCTGGCCGCCATGGTCCCCAGGGCCCTGGAGGCAGCGCATCGACTGGCGGAGGCCGGGATCTCAGCAGAAGTCATCGATGTCCGTAGCCTCGTCCCATTGGACACCCGGACGATCCTCCGCTCGGTCGCCAAGACCGGGCGTTTCTACACGGTCGAGGAGAACCCGAGGGTCCTGGGCTGGGGCGCCGAGGTGGTGTCTATCGTCTCCGATGAGGCGTTCTGGGATCTCGACGGGCCCTGCGTCCGGATCACGACGCCTCACATCCCCCTCCCGGCGGCATCGTCACTCGAGGACCTGGCCATCCCTTCGGTGGACCGCATCTACGAGACGGTCGTGAAGACGGCCGGAGGACCTGCTTGAGCAAGCTGCTCCTGCGCGAAGGTTGCGTTCTCACGTTGGGGGCCCGGACGGCCAATCACGCCCGTGCCGACGTCCTCATCGAGGACGGGAAGATCGCCGAGATCGGCGCCGGTGTCCGGGCACGTGACGCCGAGATCATCGACGCCACGGACACGATCGTCATGCCGGGGTTCGTCGACTGTCACCGGCAGATGGCGCACACACTGTTCCGCGGAACCGGCCACCTGGGTGACCCCCCGGCTGCCGGGCATTTCGAAGACGACGACATCCATGCGGCCACCCTGCTCGGGCTGCTGTCGGCGGCAGAAGCGGGAGCGACCACCGTCGTGGACTGGTGCGAGGCTGCCGATGAAGCCAGGCTCGACGCGGTCCTGCGGGCCCATGCCGAGGCGGCGATCCGGTCGGTGGTGGTGGTGGCACGTCCGCCCGGCACCGATGTCGGGGTCTGGAAACGGCTGCTGGCTTCGGACACACCCGAGAACGTCACCCTCGCCGCCGGCTCCGAGGAACCGGGCTCGGTTCCCGACCACGAGGTCCAGGAGCAGTGGGCGATGGCGCGAGACGCGGGCCTTCGGATCCACGCTCGAGCCGGTCTCTCGGAGGCGGGCCGGGGCGCCATCCGACGTCTCGCCGACGCCGGAGCGATGGGCCGCGACGTGACCCTGGTCCATTGCACCCGACTGTCCGACGCCGACTTCGACGCCATAGCGTCGAGCGGAGCGTCGGTGGTCCTCGCCCCCTCCGATGAGATGGCAACCGGAGCGGGGATGCCGCCCGTACAGGATCTCATGGATCGTCAGATCAAGCCGGGTCTCGGGGTGGGGAAGGAGACCCTGGCACCGGGAGACATCTTCGCCCAGATGAGGGGAGTCATCTCGATCCAGCACGCCCGCTACTTCGATCTCAAGCTCGCGGGCAAGGCCGGTCTGCCCAACCTCCTCAACACACGTGAGACGATCAAGTTCGGGACCTCGTACGGGGCGGCGGCCGTCGGTCTCGGCGACGTCACCGGTTCCCTCGAGGTCGGGAAGCAGGCCGACCTCGTCGTGCTGCGGACCGACCGACCCAACATCTGGCCCATCAACGATCCGATCGGGGCCGTGGTGTGGGGCATGGACACCTCGAATCTCGATTGGGTGATCGTGGCCGGCCGGCCCGTGGTGCGTGACGGCCGTCTCGTGGGCGACACCTCCGAGGTGCGCCGTCTCGCCGAGGAGGCACGACAGCGGGTGGCCACCCGGGCCGGCCTCCTCGAGGTGGCCGGGGGCCCGGCGTGACCACGCTCCGACGGCCGTCGTCCGCCCTGACCCAGTTCGTGGTCGCTTCCCGGTACATGCCGGTGTTCATCGCCCTGGGCCTGCTCGTCGTGATAGCGGCCACCTGGGTTCCGGCGGCCCTGGGTGAGCAGGCGCTGCGCGCCATGGCAGCCGGTGGGGCGATTCTCGCCATCGCCGCCCTCGGGCAGATGCTGGTGATCATGACCGCCGGTATCGATCTCTCCACGTCGAGCACGATCACCATGGCCGCGGTGCTGATGGTGGGGATCGGGAACCAGTCCGGTCAGCCACTGCTCCGGGCGATCCTCACCGCGATCGGGGTGGCCGCATTTATCGGGCTGGTCAATGGGATCCTCATCGGCGGGCTCAAGCTCAACCCCCTGATCGTCACGCTGGCGGTGGGCCAACTCGTGGTGGGCCTGGTGACTCGCTACTCGCGCGGATTCCCCGTCCAACTGCCGGTGCCCGAGCCCCTGTCCGATTGGACGGATGGCCGCTTGTTGGGCATGAGCAACGTCTTCTGGGTCGCGGCTGCCCTCACGCTCTTCCTGATCCTCGGATTCCGCTACACCACCCTGGGCCGCCGCTTCCAGTCGGTCGGCGCCAACCCGGTGGCCTCCCACGTGGTGGGCCTGCGGATCAATGTCTACCAGGTGGGGGCCTACGTGGTCGCCGCGGTCCTCTACGCCGCGGCCGGGATCCTCCTCGCCGGTCAGCTGGAAGTACCCGGCGTGGCCGCGGGTCAGCCCTTCTTCCTCAGCCCGATAGCCGCAGTCGTCATCGGCGGGGCATCCCTGGCCGGCGGTCTCGCCAGCTCCTTCGCCACTTCCGTCGCCGCGTTCTTCCTCACCTGGCTCAACCAGGTGATGCGGGTGCTGGGCCTCTCCACGGCCTGGCAGAACGTGGTGTTCGGTGCGGTGATCATCGCCGGAATGCTGGTCTCAGGTGACCGGATCATCCGCATCGTGGAGCGAGTGCTCCGCGAGCGTCGGAGGGGCCGGAAGCCGGGAGGAAACACGAAATTGGAGATGAGCGGGTCGAGTCAGAAAGGAGAACCGACGTCCTGACGAGCCAGTCTCGACGGAGGAGGAATATGAGAAGAGTCAGAGTGATCGGGTGGCTGGCGGTGCTGGCCCTCGTGATCGCCGCCTGTGGCGGTGGCACGCAGGGGTCCACCACCACAACTGCCGCCCCACAGACGACGACCACGGCGGGTGACACCACCACCACCGCGGAGCCAGGCACCACACAGCCGCCATCGGACAACCCGCTGGAGGAATTCGGGGAGAGCCTGGATGCCGACCCGGCGTTGATCGAGAAGGCCTTGGGCCCGGTGACGCCGTCTGACGAGGCGAGCTGGAACATCGTTCTGGCTTCGATCGCCAGAGCCCATCAGGACCTCGACGACGCAACGATCGCCAAGGCGATCGAGTGCTGGCGCAATGCCGAGTGCGACACCGGTTCCGGTGGCGACCTCGTGATGGGCTATGCCGACGGTGGTGGCAACGACGTCAACGTCTGGCGGTCGGTGAGCAAGATGGAAGCCGTCCTCCAGGCCCTGACGTACCCGGAGATCGGGACGATCGTGGCGACGGCCGCCAACTTCAACCCGGACCCGGCGGTGCACGCCAACGACATCCGGTTCCTGATCAACCGGGGCGTCGACTTCATCGTCGGCTACCCCGACATGGGCATCGCCATCGCCGACGCCATCAAGGAAGCAGACGACGCGGGGATCCCGTATGTGTCGTTCTCGGCCGGCTATGTCGGTCTGCCCGACCAGGAAGGCGCTCTCGTACCCGGTGAGGACTACCTGACGGTGGTCGGTGAGGACCTGTGCGCGCTCGGTGAGAGCTTCGCCGAGATCCTCAACGAGAACGTCGGGGAGGGCAAGGTCGCCATCCTCGGTGGCACGCCGAACAACGCCCTGTCGCTGGGGTGGCAGCGGTGCACGATCGATGCGCTCGCCGACTCGATCACGCTGGTCAACCCGCCGGCCAACCGGGACACCACCACGGGTGACACCAACTGGTTCAACCCGATCATCCCCGACATCTTCGAGGGATTGCTGGTGGCCAACCCGGACATCCGGGGCTACGCCTACGAGTACGCCGACGGCATGCTCTCCGGGTTCGACGCCTACGAGGAGCTCGACATCCCGATCGAGAACCTCACGCTGGCTCTCCGGACCGACGAGCAGAGCCTGTTCTGCGACTGGGCGGAGCGCAACGAGCCCACCTACAACATCTGGTATTCGGCCGGTGGCAACTTCCAGTCCCGGACCGGTGTCACCGCGGCCATGCTCCACATCAAGGGAGCTGAGGTTCCTGCGCAGATCATCGTCCCGCACGTGATGCGTCAGGTGACCGCGGACGACTGCGACCCGAACCGGCCCAACCCGGTCGTGTCCGGCACGTCGCTCGTGCCCGACTCGATCCTGAGCCAGATGTTCCAGGCGGGTTAGTAGCCAAGTGACCGAACGCGATCGTCGAGAGGGGTCGACCAACCCGGTCCTCGAGCTGACGGGCGTGTCCCGCCAGTTCGGAGCCGTTCGGGCTTTGACCAACGTCGACTTCGACTGTCGCCCCGGCGAGGTTCACGCCTTGGTCGGGGAGAACGGGTCGGGCAAGTCGACCCTTCTCGGCATCGCGTCGGGTTTCGTCGAGCCCGACACCGGGGAGGTCCGGATCGGAGGGAAGCGTCTCCGCACCGATTCCCCGGCTCTCGCCCGCAAGCTCGGGCTGGCAATCGCCTATCAGGAGACCTCGCTCGTCCACGCCGAGCCGGTCAAGAACAACCTCTACCTCGCCGCCGCCTTCGGTGAGCGGCCGCCGTATTGGAACCGGAAGCGGTGGGCCCGGAAACTGCTCGCCGAGTTCGATCTCGATCTCGAGCTGTTTCCCGACTCCCCGGCCGGCTTCCTCACACTGGCGGAACGGCAGCTCTTCGAAGTCGCCAAGGCGCTGGTGTCCAACCCCAAGGTGCTCCTCCTCGACGAGCCGACGACGGCTCTCGGCCCCGACGAGGTCGAGGCGCTGCATCGCACCGTCAAGGCGTGTCGCCAAAGGGGCGTGGGGGTGGTCTACGTCAGCCACCGCCTCCCCGAGATCATCGAGATAGCCGACCGCATCACGGTGCTGCGCGACGGTCGGAACGTGGGGACCTTCGACGCCCGGAAGGTCACCGAGCACGAACTCGTCGAGTTGATCGTCGGCCGACCCATCGAGGTCGCCTTCCCGCCACCGGCAGCCCGGCGGGCAGGGGATCGCGAGGTCCTGGTGGTCGACGGTCTCCAGGGCCAGTCCTTCGGACCGGTCAGCTTCACGCTGGAGGCAGGCGAAGTGGTCGGTATCGCCGGGGCGGAGGGCAACGGCCAGCCGCAGCTGTTCGACTGTCTCGCCGGAAGGGTTCCGCCCAAGGCGGGGCGAGTGGTGTGCGACGGGAAGGAGCTCACCCTCATCTCCACCCACGAGGCGGCCAGGGCCGGGATCATGCTGTTGCCGGGCGACCGCAAACGCGAGGCGCTGATGCCGGTGCTGGGGGTGCGGGTCAACTCGACCATCCAGTCCTTGGGGAACTTCGCAGTCGGCGGCCTGCTGCGGAGGAGAAAGGAGCGCCGGGCGGTCACCGATCTCATCGAAGAGCTGGAGATCCGAACGCCGTCGCTGGAGCAGCCGGTGGAGTTCCTCTCCGGCGGCAACGCCCAGAAGGTCTCGGTGTCCCGGACCTTCCTGCGGGAGCCCGTGGTGATCATGGCCTACGAGCCCACCCAGGGAGTCGACGTCGGCTCCCGCTTCGACATCTACAAGGCGCTTCGGAAGCGCACCGACACAGGTGCCGCCCTCCTGATCAAGTCGTCGGACCCCATCGAGCTGGCCGGTCTCTGCGACCGGGTCCTGGTCATGTCCCGGGGCACCATCGTGGAGGAGATACCGGGCGACGAGCTGGACGAGAGGCGGATCACCGAGGCCATCGTTCGCGGCCCCGGCCTGGCCCGCTCTGGACGCTCGCCTCTGGGCGTGGCCATGCCCAAGTCCTCGAGCGCGGGGAACGGCGGATGAGCGTCCCCATCGAATCCACCCGCATGGATCGGCTCCGCCAGAAATGGCGGATGGTGGTGCGCGAGGCGAGAGAGAAGAACCGATGGCGGAAGATCATCCGGTTCCGGCTCTGGATGCCCATCGTCCTCCAGACGATCTTCGTCATCGGCCTGGCTCTCTACACCAACTCACGGTTCCCGGGCTTCCTCAACGCCAACAACATCAAACAGCTGCTCATTCTGGCGCTGCCTCTGATCGTCTCCGCGATCGCCCAGACCCATGCCCTCCTGGTCGGTTACATCGACCTGTCGGTGGGTGCGATGATCAGTCTCGGTGTGGTGATCGCCTCGTTCCAGATAGGGGCCTCGGCCACACCGGGCCAGATCTTCATCGGGATGGCCCTGATCCTCGGGTGTGCCGTGGCGCTCGGCCTGGTCAACTCTCTGCTCATCCGGGGCGCCAAGATCCCTTCGATCATCGTGACGCTGGCCACGATGAGCATCCTCAACGGTTTCTCGCTCAACATGCGCCCGTCGGCGCAGGGCGTGATCAGCCCGACCCTGGTGGGCTGGCTGACGGCGTCGGTGGGCCCGATCCCGATCGCTTTCATCGTCGTCGCCCTCGGCGCGGCGGCACTCGACGCCTGGCTTCATGGATCGGGGTCGGGTCTCGAGCTGCGGGCGGTCGGTTACGACGACCGGGCGGCGCGGCGGAGCGGCGTGCGCACCACCTGGATCCGGGTCAGAGCCCTCCTCCTCAGCGCCATCCTCGCCGCGGTGGCCTCGTTCCTGGTCATGGCCCGGTCTCCGATCGGCAACGCCCAGATCGGCGACACCTTCGCCCTGTCCAGCATCACGGCGGCGGTCCTCGGCGGCGCCTCCCTCGCCGGCGGCCGAGCGACGTTCATCGGCTCCACCGTGGCCTCGATCCTCCTCGCGCTGATCCTCACGGTCCTGCCCTACCTGGGCCTCTCCAACACCGACGGGCTGATGATCATCGGGGCGCTGGTGCTCCTCGGCGTGATCCTCTTCCAGGTGGGCGACCTCAAGGAGCTGGTGAAGCGGAACTACAAGCGGGCCCGCCGCCTCGTCATCGGGTCCCGCCCGCCCAAGCCGGTGCAGCTCCCGGTGTTCTTCCCCGAGGGAACCGCCGTCCAGGTGATGTCCAATGGCCGGAAGCTGATCAAGGGCGGGACGGTGCTCAGCCTCGACCCGCAGGTTGGTGACTTCGCCCAGGGTGACGTGCTCATCGAAGGCTCCAAGATCGTGGCGGTCGGTCCCGGGCTCAACGGCTCGATGGGGGGCACCGAGGTCATCGACGCCACCGGGATGATCGTGATGCCCGGGTTCGTCGACACCCACCGGCACATCTGGGAAGGGCTGCTCCGCAACATCGGCACCGACGTGCCATTGGAGGGTCGCACCTCCTACATCACCTTCGTGCTCCACAAGCTGGCGCCGGCGTTCCGCCCCGAGGACGCGTACGTCGGGAACCTGGTCTCCGCATTGGGGGCCATCGACGCCGGGATCACGACTCTGCTCGACTGGTCCCATATCCAGGGGTCTCCGGCGCACACCGACGCAGTGGTCCAGGCCTTGAGGGACTCCGGGATGCGGGCGGTGTTCGCCTACGGGTTCCCCTGGTGGGGCAAGTGGGAGGAGAGGCAGCCGTCCTGGTTCGTCCGTTGCGCCACGGAGCACTTCTCCACCAAGGACCAGCTCCTCACACTGGCCCTCGCCGCGCCGGGCCCCGAGTTCACCGACTTCGAGGTGACCCGGGACCACTGGAAGCTGGCCCGGGAGACCGAGGCACGCATAACCACACATGTCGGGGTCGGGACGTACGGCCAGGAGAGGAAGGTGCAGCGATTCGGCGAGGCAGGTCTGCTCGGCCCGGACACGACCTACATCCACTGCACCACGCTCAACGACACCGAGATCCAGATGATCGTGGACACGGGCGGGACCGTCTCCCTGGCCTCGCCGGTGGAGATGATGATGGGGCACGGCATGCCCCCGATCCAGAAGTTCCTCGACCGCGGCCTATCGCCCAGTCTGAGCGTCGACGTCGAGACCAACGTCCCGGCCGACATGTTCAACCAGATGCGCAACGTTCTCGCCTTGCAGCGGTCGATCGCCGCCGAGTCGGGCAAGCCGATGGCGACACCACGGGACGTCCTGACCTGGGCCACGGTCGAGGGCGCCCGCGCCAACGGCCTTGACCACAAGACGGGGACCCTGACGCCGGGCAAGGAGGCGGACCTGATCATGCTCCGGACCGACCGTCTCAACGCCACGCCGATCAACGACCCGGCCGCTGCCGTGGTGCTCGGGATGGACACCTCGAACGTCGACACGGTGGTCATCGCCGGGCGGGTGATGAAGCGGAACGGGCGCCTGCTCCGTGTCGACTGGAAGGCCGTCCGGGAGGCCGCGCTCGCGGCCCGGGATCACGTCATCGAGCGATCCGGCTTCAAGCTGCCCAAGATCTGAGGCACGCGGCGGGGAGAAATCTCTCGCATCGTCGACCGCCGACCTGCATGATTCGCCGATGGATCGGCGAAAAGTGCGCATAGCCGCCCAACTGCACCCGCAGCAGGGCGAGTTCGGGTCGCTCCGCGAGGCGGCCGTCGAGGCCGAGGCCCTCGGATTCGACATCGTCTACACCTGGGACCACTTCTTCCCGCTCTACGGGAACCCGGATGGGGAGCACTACGAGTGCTTCACCACACTGGCATCCCTGGCGGAGGCGACGGAGAGGGTCGAGATCGGGCCCCTCGTCGCCTGCAACTCGTATCGAAATCCTCAACTGGTGGCCGACATGGCCCGCACGATCGATCACATCTCGGGCGGGAGGTTCATCCTCGGTCTCGGGTCGGGCTGGAAGAAGCGCGACTACGACGAGTACGGATACGAGTTCGGGACCAAGGGTTCGAGGCTGCGGGATCTCGAGCGGAACCTGCCGGTCATCGAGAGCCGTCTGGCGGCCCTCAACCCGCCGCCCGTTCGTCGCATGCCGATCCTCATCGCCGGCACGGGCGAGACGATCACACTCCGGTTGGTCGCCCGGCATGCCGACTCCTGGCACGCGTCGTTCCCGGACCATCCAGACGAACTGGTGCCCAAGGTCGAGGCCCTGCTCCGTTGGTGCGAGGTCGAAGGGAGGGACCCCGCCGATGTCGAATGGGGCCTGGGCGTGGAGCCCTACGACCTGTCTCGGTTCCTCGACGAGGACGCCGAGACCTATCTGGAGATGGGTTTCACCCAGTTCACCCTCGGCTTCGACGGACCCGGCTGGGACGTGTCGAAAGGGCGCGACTGGCTCGTCTGGAGGGACTCGATCAGCGCCTGACCGGGGTCCGACGAGGTCGCGAAACTTTTCGAGCGATCCGGTTTGCCCGACCCGGTGGCATGGTCTACCTTGCCGTCACCGGATCGGGGGAAACCCCGAACCGGGACGGACTCCACCGAGAGGTGGATCCGGAACCCGGATGGTGGAACCGCCTTAGGGATTGGGAGCACGATCCGGGTCGAAGACCCCGAGGGGGTGATGACTTCGGTCGCCACTCACTCGGGGTCTCTCGCGTTCCGGCGTCTCACGCCTCCGATCCGAGAGGCTGCGGGGCGAGGACCCCGACCTCGCTGAAGTCCCGCGTGCGGGACAACCACGTCATGGTGGTGATCGTGCCGACCAGCAGAACCACGCCCAGCCACTGCGACGGGGCCAGCGCCCGGTTGAAGACCACGTAGCCGATGATCGTGGCGGTGATCGGGAAGGCCAGCTCGCCGATCGTGGCAGCCGAAGCGGGCGTCGAACGTAGGCCCCGGTAGTAGAGCAGAAGTGCCAGCAGACCCGGGACGAGGGCCAGGGCCACCACACCTGCCATCTCTCGTCCGGTCAGGTCGAAGATCGGGGAGTCACCGAGATCAAGGCTCATGATCACTGCCGCGGCGGGGAGCCCGATGCCGAACCGCAACGCGGTGAGGGTCTGGAAGCTCAGTTTCGGGGCGAGACGGCGGCCCAGGACGGTCCCCAGACCCCACAGGGCCGCCGCACCCAGTGCCAGCAACGCAGGCACCAGCGCCGACACCGAGACGTTGAACGGATCCTGGAACGCGACCAGATAGGCGCCGATCACCGCCACCGTCAGGAACAGACCGAATCTGGGGAGGAGCTTCTCCTTGAGGATGAGCCACGCTCCCAGCACTGCGATCAGGGGCTGCATCTTCTGGAGCAACAGCGGAGTGGTCGGGTCCCCGTAGGTGAATGCGCGGGTGAACAGCACCGTGGCCAATGCGGAGGCGCCGGCTCCGATCACGAAGGCGGCGAGCCAGTCACCGGCATCGAGACGGCGGAGCGCAGCGCGGTCGGTCCAGAGGTAGCGGACGGTGATGACCACCAGCACGAGATGCTCGAGGAAGACGAGCCTCGATGGCACCATCTCGAAAGCGAGCCAGTAGCGGAAGAGGGCGTCCGTTCCCCACAGGGACGCCGCGGCGACGACGAAGAGGAATCCGCGCCCATGCTCACGGAGAGAATTCATCGATCCTTCCTATCTCGAGGTCACGACTCCGCCCGGCGGCGCAGCTCCGGAAGAAGCTCCTTGCCCGCCATCTGGAGGATGCGATCGGGATCTGTGCTGGCGATCTGAACGGCCACGTAGTCGGCCTGGATCTCGGTCACGAGCGGAGTGTATGCCTCGACCAACTCGTCGATCGTCGAGACGATCGTGTATTTGCCGAGGATCTCGTCACGGTCCATCGCGTCGGCCTCGATCCGCAGCTCCATGGGATCGACCGCTTCGAGGCGGCTCGGCGCCCGCAGACCGCGCATCGATCCGAGCGCCTTCCACGCCTCTTCGGCATCTCGAGCGAACACCGTCCACCGGGTCGCCATGACCGTCGTCGGCTTGTCGCCGGACGCGGCCGTGAACGGCCCGATGACCTTCGTCCTGGTGTCGTCGGGGTCCTTGACGCTGGTGATCAGCCCGTCGGCATGGGTCCCGGCGAAGGCGGCCGACTTTGGCCCCCCGGCGGCCATCCAGATCGGGATGGGGTGCATGGGGGGGCTGTAGAGGCGAGCCTTGTCGGTGGTGTAGTACTCGCCCCGGAAGTCGAGCTTCTCCCCGGCGAAGAGGCGGTGGATGATCTCGAGCGCCTCACGCATGCGGGCGATGCGCTCCGAGTAGCCCGGGAAGGGAAAGCCGAGCGGGCCTTCGTTCAGATTCTCGCCGGTGCCCACTCCCAAGATGAAGCGTCCTCTCGAGAGTCGGTCCGTGGTCGCTGCCGCCTGGGCGATCAGTGCGGGGTGGTAGTGGAAGAGGGGACAGGTGACGCTGGTGGCGAGCTCGACGCGCGCGGTCCTGGCCGCCACGGCTCCGAGCCAGCCCCATACGAACCCAGCGGCAGATTCGTCGTCCACCCAGGGATGGAAATGGTCGGACCCGAGGACGACGTCGAAGCCGACCTCCTCGGCGAGAACGGCTTGGTCTACGAGGACCTCGGGCTGGTAGGACTCGTGGCTGCAGAGCCAGGCGAACTTCTTCGGCATCGGCCGAGGATATCGCGGGCTCGTCCGGGTCCCGTCGGGCGGGTTCGCTCAGTTCTCGAGGGCGCCGTCGGCGAGGTCCTCCCAGATGACCTCGCCACCACTGGAGAGATGGACGACGCTGGCGTTGCCGGCCCAGCCTCCGCGCCCGGGCACGACGACGTTGGGGATCTCTGCTGCATCTGCAGAGATCGCCGCGGCGGAGAAGGTGAGGATCTGCTCCGGGGTCATGTTGGTGCTCAGCCAGGGATCGGACCCTTCCATCAGCGCCGGGATGGCGCCGTAGCCCTGCGCGGCCACGGCCTGCACCGCACCGAGGAGGAGCATCCCCTGGAACTGGGAGCGGGTGAAGTCGCCACCGGGGACGGTCTTGCGCGGGCGGGCGAACGCCAGGGCGTTCTTGCCGTTGAGCAATTGCTTGCCGGCCTCGAAATAGGCCTTGGCGTGCTTGTCGTTGATGTCGAAGGGAATGTCGACCTCTATCCCACCCAAGACTGCGCCAACCATCATCCTGAAACCTTCGAAACCGGTGAGGACGTAGCCCTCCAAGGGCAGACCCGAGACCTGTTTCATCGTCTCGAACATCACGTCGGGGCCGCCACGCGACAACGCCGCGTTGATCTTGTTTCGGCCGACGCCCGGGATGGGGACGTAGGCATCGCGCGGGATCCCGACGATCCCGCCGGCTCCCCTGCCATCCAGACCGACGACGTGGATGCTGTCACCGCGGCTGCGGTCCTGGTCCTGGCCTGGCCGTGCGTCCGAGCCGATCACGGCGACCAGGCGAGGGAACTCGCCGAAGTACCTGAGCTCGAGTGCGGGCCAGCTTCCACCGACTATCCGCCACGCGGACCCCTCGTTGACGGCGAGGAAGAGGTCGTCGCCGATCTCCACGGTCGCCACCTGCTGTTCCCGGAATGTGCCGACGGAGGCGACACCGTGGAGGGGCGTCTCCCTGGGCAAGGGCTCGATCGACGCCACGGGCTCGGGGAGCGGTGGCGCCTCCGTCGATTCGCCGGTGGTGAAGGCGTAGAACTGTTCGATGAGGGCCGCGAGCTCTCCGGGGGCGCCCTCGATCTCGAAGGGCGGGAGGGTGGTCGTCGTCGTGGGGATCGTGGTGGTGGTGGTCGTGGTCGACGTGGACGTCGTCGAGGTGGTCGTGGTGGGTGCGGCGGATGCACATCCAACGACCGTCGCCACGACCACGGATCCGGCGACGGCGCTCATCAACTGTTTCTTCGTCATGGGTCTGGCACCCTCCCCTAGGACCGGCGGGCACCGTAAAGACGGTGTGCAAACTCCGCCAAATATCCCCGGCGAGGCCTTCTCGACGCTTCACGGGAACCGACGATTACGTGCGATCAGGGAGACGAGGACGCGGTGTAGGGGGGATCTCAGGCCGCGAAAAAAATCGGAGCGGGTCTAGCTGTGTCGGCGTGCGATGACCAGGGCCAGGCAGAGGATGGCCGTGAGCCCGGCCAGGGCCAGCCCGATGAGGACGCTGCCCTCGAGAACGAGGGTGAGGCCGAGCGATCCGACGAGCAGAGGCAGGGTCCACATGATGTTGATGGAGAGTGGGCTCCGGTCCCGGACCCCGAACCATGTCACGAAGAGCGCCAGGATGCCGAACCCGATCACGGCCACGGCGAGGAGACGCGTGATGACGGTGACGTAGCGGGCCAGATCCGGGGAACTCGACTGAAGCGAGTCCGGATCGAGACCGGTGATCCCCGTGAACAGGGTGGCGTCGGCGGGGGAGTAGAGGATGTAGCCGCCTGCCAGGATCAGCACGATCGCCACCAGAGCCAGGATTGCCCATGCGACCGTGAACAACGGCCCCGGTCCTCGTCTCCTCATAGCTGATGGTTCCTCCGGGTCGAAAGCTTCAGCAGGATAGGGAAAAGGCGGGACGCCATCGAATGGCGTATCCATTTCGTGCCTTCGAGCGTTTACGAAGGTGGAACGCGGGGCACTGGGAGCCGAAGCGACAACGGAGTGTGGAGATGAAGCGTTGGAAGCCCTGGGTCCTGCTGTTGACCGTGCTCGCCCTCGCCCTCAGTGCCACTGCAGCCTGGGCGCAGGAAACCGAGGATGAGGAGGACACGGTCTTCAACTTCGGTTACGACTCCGAGAACAAGGTGTTCGTCTGGGGTTCTTCCAGCACCGAAGGGACTCTCGACTGCACACTCGCCGCCGGCACCTACCAGGTCCAGTACGTGACCATCGACGGCACGTTCTACGTGGACGGCCTCCTGTTCGACTCCCAGCCGGTTACGTTCCCGTCCCGCGACGACGAGGCCGCGGAGCCCGCTCCGTACACCGCCGAAGGCGAGTGCGGCCTTTCGGGCGGTGTGGTGTCCGGGCCGAACGGCCAGGTCAATCACGGCATGTTCATGAAGCTGTTCAATTCCATGTTCAAGGGCCCGGGTCGTGGCTGTCTCGTCCGTCACCTGGCTCAATCGGACCTCGGAAAGGGCGATCAGCAGGTGAGGGTCCCCGAGGTGGGTGATGAGGTGATCACCCAGCCCGAGTCCGGGGACATGGACATCCAGAGCATCCTCACGAAGTGCGGCCTGACCGACGACGAGGAAACCGAGGACGCTGAGCAGACCGAGTCCGAGGCGACCGGTGGTCGGCCGGATCATGCGGGGAAGGGGAAGCCCCCCTGGGCCGGCCGCCCCGGTGGGCCCAATGGAAACGGCAACGGCGAGGGCCGCTCCGGCCGCTGACCCGACCACGTGATCTGATCCCGGCCCCTTCGCCCCTTCGCCGAGGGGCCGGGATCACACTATGTTCCTTCCCTCACGCCGAACCCGGTGCGCGTCGCCCGGGGCGGGGGACCCTCGCTTGGGGCGTATCCGGCTCGCCCGGTAGAGCACCTTCCAGCTCGAGCCCGTCAGCTAACCCCGCAGGCCAAGAGGAAGGAAATCCATCGCGTGGCCGTCCTGGCGTCCATCGCAGGGGTCATCACCGCTCCACTGAGCGAAGGTCAGATCCTCGCCTTCCTCGTCCAGCTGCTGCTCCTCGTCGGGGTGGCCCGCGCGTTCGGCTGGCTGTTCCGGCGCGCCGGCCAGCCCGCGGTGGTCGGAGAGCTGGTTGCCGGGGTGCTGCTGGGACCGAGCGTCCTGGGTCGTGTGGCTCCCGAGGTCTTCACGCGGATCTTCGGTGATGCCGGTGTGACCTCCGTCACGTTCGGCCTGGCATGGCTCGGCGTGATCATGCTCCTGATCGTCATCGGCTTCGAGACCAATCTCGGCATTATCTCTCGCTTCAAGGGCGCGGCCCTCTCCGCGGCCGCTGGAGCCCTCGTGGTCCCCCTGGCCGTCCTCGTCCCGCTCTCCTTCGTGGTCCCGGAGTCGTTCGTCGGCCCGGGGACGGATCGCGCCGTGTTCGCCTCGTTCTTCGGCCTCGCCCTGTCGGTGGCGGCCCTGCCGGTGGTGGCAAAGATCCTCCTGGAGCTCGACCTGATCCGTCGCAACTTCGCCCAGGTCACTCTGGCGGCGGGGATGACCATGGACTCGATCGGATGGCTGGTCCTCGCCGCGCTGGCCAGCGTCGCCCAGGGTGGCTTCCAGCCGACCCGGCTCGCGATCGCGTTTGCCGGGCTGGTGGTCTTCGTCGTCATCGCCGCCACGGTCGGGCGATGGATCCTCGACCGGATGTTCCGGATGGTCATGGGCCGTGGCACGGCGGCGACTCCGGCTGCCGTCTCGATCGTGCTGGTGGCCGCGCTCGTCGGGGGCGCCGTGACCCAGACCCTGCACCTGGAGGCCATCCTCGGTGCCTTTGTGGTCGGTGTCGTCGCCGGCGCCACCCGTCATCAGCTTCCTCAGGTCAGGTCGGTCCTGGAGACGGTGACAACGGCGTTCTTCGCCCCGATCTTCTTCGCATTCTCGGGTCTCCGTGTCGACGTGGGCCTGCTCGACGGCCCCGCACTGGCCTGGGCAGGCGGCCTGATCGCTCTCTCGGTCCTGCTCAAGTTGATCGGAGCCGCGGTCGGCGGCTGGTTCGGCGGGATCAGGGGACGGGAGGCGCTCGCCCTCGGTTCCGGGCTGTCCGCCCTGGGGGCGGTGGGGATAGTCGTTGCGATCGTCGGCCTCAACCTGGGCGTGGTGTCCGAGGCCGGATACACGGTGATGATCCTGGCCGCTCTGGTCACTTCGATGACGGCGCCGCAACTCCTCAAGTCGGTGGTTCGTCGCTGGGAGATCCCCGCGGAGGAGGCGGAGCGTCTCCGCCGCGAGGAGCTGCGCGCCTCCAGCGAGCTGCTCGGCGGCCGGCGCATCCTCATCCCGACCCGTGGCGGCGCCAACTCCGCCTATGCGGCGCGACTCGTCGCCGAGGTGTTCCCCGAGGCCGAGATGACGGTCATGGTGGTGGACCTCGCCCCCCGGTCGTGGTGGCGGAGACTCCTCCGTCGATCGGTCGGTCCGGCCGGTGACCCCAGCGACGTGACCGCCGAGCTACCCCAGGCGCGGGTCTTGAAACGGCTCGCCGTGGACCCCGCCGAGGAGATCGCCACCGAGGCGCGGCTGGGCTACGACCTGATCGTCCTCGGCGCGACGGAGAGCGGGGAGGGGACGTTCAACACGGTGATCGATCGCATCCTGGCACGCGTGGAGATGCCGTCGATAGTGGTCCGGTTCCCGGGCGTCCTCGACAACACGGGTTTGCCCGGGAGCATCCTCGTCCCCGTGACGGCGACGAGGTCGGCGCGCGCCTCGGAGGAGTTCGCCTATTCGCTTGCCAGGGGCGGTTCGGCGCGTGTCACCGCCCTGCACGTGGTCAACCGCCCCGAGAGCGGAGACGGCATCCTCCTCTCCGCCAACTCGGTGGACTCCGGTTTGGAGACCGGACGGGCCCTGGTGGCGGCCGCCGCGGCCCTGGGAGAGAGACTCGGCGTCCAGGTGGAGACCCTCGTGGAGATGGCGCCGCAGGCCGAGGAGGCCATCGTGCAGATGGCGAACTCGGGCACCCACGACCTGCTCGTGCTCGGAGCCAACCCGCGTCTCTTCGGGGACCGGCCGTTCTTCGGCCATCGGGTCACCTACATCCTCGAGAACGCCCGCATCCCGGTGGTGGTCATCGGTCTGCCCTCGCTCCGTGTCCCCGTGCACTGAGAAGGGCCGACTGGCCGCCGCATCCCCACATCGGCCGTACCCTGTCCCACATGCGAACCGGCGACATCCTCATGCTGTTGGGCGCACTGCTCCTGGCGATAGGCGCTCTGGTCCGTTTCGCCCCAGGGGCGTTGACCTGGTTCGGGAACCTCCCCGGCGACGTGAGGATCGAAGGGGAGAACGTCCGGGTATTCATCCCCATCACATCGATGATCCTCGTGAGTGTTTTCCTGACCATCGTGGCTCGAGTCGTCGGGGCGTTGTTCCGTGACCGGTGAGGACATAACGGTCACGCATCCCGACAGAGTCGTCTTTCCCGATGTCGGCATCACCAAGGGCGAGGTGGTGGCCTACTACGCCGCCGTCGGGGAGACCATGCTGCCCTATCTCGAGGGGCGTGCCCTCACCATCGAGCGGTACCCGAAGGGCACGGCGGAAGAGGGCTTCATGCAGAAGAACGCTCCGGACCACTACCCGGACTACATCGAGCGATTCGAGGTGCCCAAGGAGGAGGGCGGGGTCACCCTCTACCCGGTGATCCACGACGCCGACGCCATCGTGTACCTGGCCAACCAGGGGGTGATCACGTTCCACATCCCGCCCACTCGGGTTCCCGATCTGGACAAACCCGACTGGGTCATCTGGGACCTCGACCCCTCGGAGTCGGGAGTGGAGAAGGTCCGGAAGGGAGCCCACGCGCTGCGGAAGATCCTCGATGACATCGGGGTGGAGACCTCGGTGATGACGTCCGGGTCACGTGGGTACCACCTTCGGGCGATGATCGAGATCGGGCCGTCGTCTGACGATGTCGCCGGGTTCGCCAGGGGAGTGGCCGTGCTCGCCGCCGAGGCCGACCCCGACCTGTTCACCGTGGAGTTCATGAAGAAGAAGCGGGGCGAGCGCGTGTTCATCGACTGGCTGCGCAACGCCCCGCTGGCCACGGCGGTCGCCCCCTGGTCGCTGCGACCGAGGAAGAACGCCCCGGTGGCGTCACCCCTCACCTGGGACGAGGTCGACCAGATCGCGCCCGACGCCATCGACCTCGAGGGTGCGGTCGCCCGACTCGACGAGAACCCCTGGCGCGGGATGAAGCCAGTCGACGTCTCCGACGCCATCCACGCCGTCGAGGAGACCCTGGAGAAGGCGGGTATCGAGTTGCCACCGTTCGACCGGTTCCGGTCCTGAGGGGCCGGATCACATAGCATCGCCCCGTGATCCCGATCCGAGACATCAACCCGACCCGCGTCACGCCGGTGATGACGCTCCTTCTCATCGCGGCCTGTGCCTTCGTCTGGTTCTTCCTCCAGGATCAGGAGACCGAGTCGGAGGCTGTCGAGTTCCTCTACCGGCGTGCGGCGATCGGATGCGAGATCACCACCGGCGAGCCACTGGCTCCGTTCGAGATCACCCGCGGTGTCTGCTCGGACGACCCTGGCGAGGACCCGGTTTTCCCGGAGAAGAGCCCCTGGGTGTCGATCCTGGTGTCGATGTTCCTCCATGGCAGCCTGGGGCATCTCATCTTCAACATGTGGTCGCTCTGGATCTTCGGGAACAACGTCGAGGAGGCCTTCGGAGTCGCCGGCTACGCGGCGTTCTATGTGTTGGGTGGGATCGTGGCCACGATGGCCTTCGTGTGGATGAACCCCGGTTCCACCGCTCCTTTGGTTGGCGCCTCGGGCGCGATAGCCGCGGTGCTCGGTGCCTACGCCGTCCTCTTCCCCACCCATCGCGTCCTGACGCTGGTCGGCTGGTTTCTCCTGCCACTCCCGGCCATCCTCTTCCTGGCGATCTGGTTCATCGGGCAGTTCAGCCTCTTCGGCACCCAGGTCGCCTGGGAGGCTCACGTCGGGGGGTTCCTGTTCGGCCTGGTGGTGGCGCTCGTGCTGCGGGCTCCGCTGATGCGTCGCGTGGCCTACGGGAGGTAGGCGAGAGAACGGCTCTACGCTCCGATCGCCAGGTGCCGACCCTTCGATTCGCCACCGCCAATCTGTTCACCCGCTTCGTCGACACGGACCACCTCGACGCCGTGCTCGACGAGGTCGATCCCGACCTGCTCGTCACGCTGGAGCTGGCGCCCAAGGCGGCGGAGGTGATCGCAGCTCATTACGACCGGCACCATCTGCGGCCGGAGCAGGGGTTCGAAGGCTGGGGCGTGGCAGGCCGCTTCGACCTTGAGGCCGACGGCCAGGCGGGTTGGGGCCGTGGCGGCGCCTTCCGCGTCGATCTGCCCGGATCGGCGCTCAATCTGGCCGCGGTCCATCTGCTCGATCCCATGCACACGCCCCGGAAGGTCGTGACCGTGAGGAGACGGCAGGTCGAGGCGCTGTTGGAGTGGGGTCGGAGCCGGCCGCAGGGCGAGCCCCAACTGGTCGCCGGCGACTTCAACGCCAGCCCGACGTGGCCTGCCTACCGGCGCCTCGCCGGCCATTGGACCGACCTCGTGGCCGAGGCTGGTCGGGCGCGGCGGACCTGGGGCTTCCCACCCGGTGTCCGGCTGTTCCGCATCGACCACGTTCTCGGGTCCGGTCTCCGTGCGGTCGACGCCGGCGTGGTCCGAGTCCGGGGCTCGGACCACGCCATGGTGGTCGTCGATCTCGAAGTCGGCTAGAACGCCGCGGCCAGCACGTCGGGCGCCGTGTCCACGATGTGGAACTCGATCTCCTCTCGGACGTTCTCCGGGATGTCGTCGAGATCGATCTCGTTCCGTCGCGGCAGGATCACCTCGGTGAGGCCGGCACGGTGGGCAGCCAGCACCTTCTGCTTGACGCCGCCGATGGGGAGCACCTTGCCCTGAAGGGTGATCTCGCCGGTCATGCCGACGCTGGGCTTCACCTTCTTCCCGGTGAGCAGTGAGACCAGGGCGGTGAGCATGGCGATGCCTGCGGACGGGCCGTCCTTGGGGATGGCGCCCGCCGGCACGTGGAGGTGGATCCGGGTGTCGGCCGCCTTGGGGTCGATCCCGAGCTCATCGGCGTGCGCCTTGACGTAGCTCAGGGCGATCTGCGCCGACTCCTTCATCACGTCGCCGAGCTGGCCTGTGAGGGTGAGACCCGGCTCGCCCTCCATACGCGTGGCCTCGATGAAGAGGACGTCGCCGCCGGCCCCGGTGACCGCCAGACCCGTCGCCACGCCGGGCACGTCGGTGCGGTCCGTGGCCTGGTCCTTCCAGACCTTCGGCTTGCCCAGGAACTCGGTGAGGTCGTCGACCTCGACGGTGACCGCCTTGCCGCCCTCCCTGGCGATGCGGGTGGTCACCTTGCGGGCCAGCTTCGCCAGCTCCCGCTCCAGGTTCCGGACGCCGGCCTCGTTGGTGTACCGCTCGACGATCGTGGCGAGCGCCTGGTCGGTGATCTGGAGCTCTTCCGGCTCGAGACCCGCGGCGCGCAGCTGGCGGGGGAGGAGGTGATCCCTGGCGATGGCGACCTTCTCGTCGTCGGTGTAGCCGTCGATACGGATCATCTCGGTGCGGTCGAGGAGCGGCGCAGGGATCGTCTCCACGACGTTGGCCGTGGCGATGAACATCACGTTGGACAGGTCGAGGTCGACCTCCAGGTAGTGATCCCGGAACGTGTGGTTCTGGGCGGGGTCGAGGACTTCGAGCAACGCCGAGGAGGGGTCACCTCGCCAGTCGGCGCCGACCTTGTCCATCTCGTCGAGGAGGAAGACGGGGTTCATCGTCCCGGCCTCGATGAGCGCACGGACGATGCGGCCGGGACGCGCCCCGACGTAGGTGCGGCGATGGCCGCGGATCTCGGCCTCGTCACGGATGCCGCCCAGGGCGACTCTCACGAACTTGCGACCGAGGGCGCGGGCCACAGATTCCCCCAGCGAGGTCTTGCCCACACCGGGCGGGCCGACGAGCAGGAGGATCGACCCGGCGCGGCGGTCGGTGTCGGCCTCGATGCCGCGCTCGGCCCGGAGCTTGCGCACTGCGAGATGCTCGATGATCCGCTCCTTGACGTCGTGGAGACCGGTGTGGTCGGCCTCCAGGACCGTCCACGCCTCATCGAGGTCGAGGCGATCGTCGCTCATCTCGCCCCACGGCACGTCGAACATGGTGTCCAGCCAGGTGCGGATCCACGAGTGTTCCGGGGATTGCTCGCTGGTGCGCTCGAGCCGGTCGATCTCGCGTTCCACTGCCTCGGCGACCGTCTGAGGCATCTGGATCTCGGAGAGCTTCTTGCGGTAGGACCCGGCGACGTCCTCTTCCTCGCCCAGTTCCTTGCGGATGGCGTCCAGTTGCTGGCGGAGGATGTACTCGCGCTGGCTCTTCTCGATCCGCTCCGTCGCCTCCTCACGGACCTTGCGGCGAAGCTCCATGTCGGCGAGGACCTCGGTCATCCATCCGGTGAGCAGGCCGAGACGCTGACGGATGTCCAGCGCCTCCAGAAGCTGGACCTTCTGCTCCATGGAGAGGTCCGGGGAGTAGACGGCGAGGTCGGCGAGACGGGACGGGCTCTCCATGTCGAGGAGCCTCTCGGCCACCCCGGCCAGGCCCCGATTCTCGAGCACCGCCGTGACGACGGCGCGGTACTCGGCGACCATTTCCTCCAGCTCGGCATCGACGATGTCGACCTCGGGGTACTCGTCGACGCTCACCCACAGGGCGCCCGATTCGTCGACCGACCCGGCGCCGACCCGAGCACGGGTGCGGCCGGCGACGACGATGTTTCCGTCCTCATCGATCTGCTGGATGTCGCCGATGGTGCCGACGGCGGCGTACCGGCCGTTGATGCGGGGGACGAGGAGGAGTTGCCCACCGCTGCGCTCGGCTGCGGCGACTGCGGTCTTGCCCTCGGCGGTCTCCACGTTGATGGTGACCACCATGTGGGGGAAGACGACACCGTTGTGGAGGGGCAGGACGGGAAGGGTCAACTGACCGGTGTTCTTGGTATCAGCGCTCATCGTTCCTCGGAAACTCCTGTCGGAGCGATGATATTCCAGGCTTGAGTCTTAGTGACTCATATTTATTGGTACCTGGCACTGGGTACTTGGTACCCGGACGTCCCGGGAGGGCGGTGACAGAAATGAGCCATCCCCTCCCGATGGGAGGGGATGGCTGGCTACGGGGTACCAAGTACGAGGTACCCGCCTAGACGAGGTGCCTCCCATGCCAGTCGAGGATGGCCTCGAATCGCTCCACCCGGTGCCTGGGCTTGCCGCCGCGGCTCATCTCGTGACCCTCGCCGGGGAAGCGGAGCAGCTCGGTCGGAGTCCCGTTGCGCAACAAGGCGGTGAAGTACTGCTCCGCCTGCTCGATGGGGCAGCGGAAGTCGTTCTCGGAGTGGAGGATCAGGGTCGGGGTGGTGACCCGGTGGGCTACGGAGAGCGGGCTCAACCGCCACCATGTGTCCCACGCCTCCGGGTATCGGGTGCCGCTGTAGGCATCGGGGAACGCGCCTGCGATGTCGGACGTCCCGGCGAACGAGGTCCACGAGATGAGGGCGCGCTCCACCACGGCCGACTTCCAGCGGTCCTCGTGCCCGATCACCCAGGCGGTGAGGAACCCGCCGTACGACCCGCCCATGATCCCCATGCGCTCGGGGTCGAGCCGGGGGTACCGCTGCAGGGCGGCGTCGACCACGCGCCGAATGTCCTCGAGGTCCACCTTCCCCCAGCCGTCGCCGACCACGGACCTGACGAAGTCCAGACCCCGGCCCGCGGAGCCCCGCGGGTTGGAGTAGACGACGCCGTAGCCGGCTTCGGCATACACCTGGAACTCGTCGAAGAAGACGTGCGAGTACTGCGACGCCGGTCCACCGTGGATGTTGAGCAACAGCGGAACCTTCTCCTCCCCTTCGGGGAGGATCACCCACACGTCGATCTCCTCGGCCCCCTCGCCGATGGTGAAGTGCTCCGGCTGCCTGATGCCGATCTCCTCGGGACGGTTGATCCGGGTGATCCGGGTCCCGCCTTCCCCCCGCTGCACGTCGTACAACTCGCCGGGGTGATCGGGCGTGACGACGGTTGCCACCGTCCGCCCTCCCGCGACGTCGGCTCCTGAGACCACGACGGGGGACGAGACGAGGTCCTCCACCGTCCCGTCGGGCTCGACCCGGATGAGCCCGACTCGGCCCTGGGTCTCGAGGGCTACGACTGCGGCGTCTCCGTCCCAACGGACGAAGGGTGCCCCGCCGACGAGGGACATCGAACTACGGTCGAGATGGGTGGTCAGACCGGTCAGGGAGCCGTCGGTCTCACGCCGGTAGAGCGCCGAGACCGTGGGGTAGAGCTCACCAGGGCTGCCCAGGGCATGCAGGGCGCCGTCGGACCGGTAGGAGAGGTGCGACCACCAACCGCGTTCGAGCACCTTGGTCACCTCGCCGGAGGCGACTTCGACCTCCCAGCCTTCGGTCCCGGCCACGAGCCCCCTCCGCTCGTCGCGATTGGAGAGAAAGGCGATCTTGGAGCCGTCGGGTGACCACGCCGGCGATCCCTCGTCCCAATCGCCCTCGGTGATGCAGCGGGCCTCACCATCGTCGCTCGGGACCAGCCAGATGTGACGGCGCCGGTCGTGGGTCCACCCCATGTTGTCGTAGCGGAACGGGATCGATGTCATGCGGCGTGGACGCCGGCTGCGTTCGTCTTCATCGAGAGCCGACCACTCGTCGATCGGGGTCACGCCGACGACGGCCAGCATCGTCCCGTCCGGTGACCACTCCAGGGCCTCGATGCCGAACTCGAGATCTGTCACCAGCCGCGCCTCGCCACCGTCGAGGGGCATTACGGCCACCTGCGCCGCCTTCTTCCCCTCCGGGATGCGCAGGAAGGCGAGACGCTTTCCATCGGGGGACACCCTGGGCATGAAGTCCGACGGGCCGGAGGTGAATTGTCTCGCCTCACCGTCTTCGTGGACCCAAATGGCGCGGTCGTACCTGTCGTCTTCGACGTTGGGCCGGGAGATGCCGAAGAAAACCCGGGTGCCGTCGGGCGTCAGCCTGGGCTCGGAAGGGATGTGCAGCTTGGCGATGTCCTCGGGACGCATCGGGCCTCCTATTCGGTCAGAGACGACCGATCCGATCGACGAGCAGGTCGAAGAACCGGTCGGCGTCGACGGTGTTCATCACAGTGCAGTTGGGCTCCTTGCCGGTGACGCCCCACCAGTCGACGAGCGTCATGCCCTGGGCCGGGCCGGAGGAGTGGTCGATCTCCACGTAGACGTGCTTGCCACCGAAGATGTCGGGCTCGAGGAGGTACGCCGTGACACAGGCGTCGTGGACAGGCCCACCCGGCATCCCGTACTTCTCCATGTCCCACCGGTCGTAGAAGTCGAGCATCCCGTAGACGGCGGCTCCGGCCCGATTCCCCAGGTCCTTGAACCGCTGCAGCCGCTCCGGGGTCGCCAGCGCCTTGTGGGTCACGTCCAGCGGCATCATGACCAGCGGGATCCCGGAGGTGAACACCCGGTGGGCGGCGTGTGGGTCGACGAAGATGTTGAACTCCGCAGCCGGCGTCGTGTTGCCACCCTCGAAGAACCCGCCACCCATCAGGATTAGCTGCTCGATCCGCTCGGCGATGGCAGGTTCCAGTGCGAGAGCCAGACCGACGTTGGTCATGGGCCCCAGCGTGCACAGCGTCACGCCGTCGTGCGACATCACCAGGTCGATGATGGCGGTCACGGCGTGACCGTTTGCCGGCTCGAGGCTGGGTGGCGGCAGGTCCGAGCCGTCGAGACCGGTTGGCCCGTGCACGTACTCTGCCGTGACCAGTTCCTTGATCATGGGGCGTGAGGCGCCCCGGTATACGGGCACCTCCCTCCGACCGGCCAGCTCTACGAGCTTCAGGGAGTTCGCCACCGTGTGATGGAGCGGCACGTTGCCGGCCACCGCGGTGATCGCCAGGACCTCGAGCTCGTCGGGGGAGGCGAGCGCGGTCAGGATGGCCACCGCATCGTCCTGGCCGGGATCGGTGTCGATGATGATCTTCCGTGCGATGGCGTGGCAGGTTAGCGGCGGCCCTCATGGCCGCTCCCCGGGATCAGACCGGCCTGATCGGCCCCGTCTCGGCGGCGAGCCGCTCCAGCTCGGCGGGCGGCACCATCCACTGTGCTCCTGTGCCCGTGGTAGCGGCCGACCCGGCGGCCACGGCCCAAACCGTGGCCTCGGCGAGGGTCTCGCCCCTGGCGAGCCGGGTCGCCAGCGCCCCGCAGAAGGCGTCACCGGCGCCGGTCGTGTCGACCACCTCCACTCGTGGGGCGGGACAGTGGTAGACGAACCCGTCCTCGGAGAAGTAGGCGCCCTTCCCGCCAACGGTGACCACCACCGCGCCCGGGCCTTCGATCCCCGAGATTCCCAGGGGATCGTCGGATCCGGTGAGCGTCTCCAGTTCGGAGGTGTTGACGATCAGGACGTCGATCAAGGGCCACAGCTCTCCCGGGAGCTCCCGCGCCGGTGCCGCGTTGAGGACGAATCGGCCGGAGCAGGTCCTGGCCGCCGCCGTCACCGTCTCGATGGGGATCTCGAGCTGGGCGAGGCAGACGGCGGCGCCTTCGATCAACTGGTGATGCCGCTCCACCCATGCCGGGTCGACCGAGTGATTGGCACCGGGGCTGACCACGATGGCGTTCTCGCCGGCCGGGTCGACCGTGATGACCGCCAGACCCGTCGGCCTGTCGTCGTCGACTCCCACGGCGGTGTCGTCCACGCCGGCAGAGGTCAGGGCCCGACGCATCTCACGACCTTCGGCGTCGCCGCCGACCTTGCCCACCATGGAGACGGTGGCGCCGAGACGCGCAGCTGCCACCGCCTGGTTCGCCCCTTTGCCACCCGGCCCGGTGAGATGGCCCGTGCCGAGGACGGTCTCGCCGGGCGCCGGATGCCAGGGCGTGAAGACGGTGAGGTCACGATTGATCGACCCGACGACGACGACGACCTGATCCGCCCTCATGGGCGTTGCTTCTCGTCCATCCATCGTGACATGACGCGCTTGGCCTCAAAGCGCGGGTCCTCGACGAGGATCGAAGTCCTGTAGTCCTTGTAGCCGCGGTACCAGCCGTCCAGGCGCATCCACATCAGTCGCGGCCCGTCTCCACCATGGTTGCGTATGGCGACCGGTCGCACGTTGTGGGCGCTGGACCACGCCGTGACCGGCCTCGAAACCCAAGTTTGACCCCCGTCCTCCGTTCGCCATTCCTCAATCTCGAACCGGGCTCCCGTCTTCCGGGAGAGGAACATGGTGTGGGGGTCTTCGTGGTCCAGGACGACCCCTCCCGAGTAGTAGGGCTCTGTCTGTCGGCCCTCGGGTGGATCTTCGGGAAACCAGCCACCCCGGGCGGGTACTTCACGGGTGACCCACCGGGACCCGTCCCACTTCGACCAGCACAGCAGGTGCTGGTCGTCTCTTGGGAAGGTGGCGTATGTCAGGACCGGAGAGCCGTCCTCGTCCAATGCTATGTCCCAGATCCAGCCGCCGTGGTCGTTTGCGGGGGCGTCGAAGACCACGTCGGCATCCGCCGGATTGAGTGGTTCCGCGGGACGCCCGATGCTCCTCCCGCGAACGTCGAGGAAGGTGTCGCCCTGTCTCCGGAAGTAATAGATGCTGTTGTGCGGCTCGGTAGCGGGGTGACCGTCTGTCACCGCGAAATGGAAGCTCGAGCCGTCCGAGACGGCTTTGAAATAGGGGCGGTTGGTCGACGGGGCTCCGGGTCTCATCACCAACGTCTCCGCCGCAGTCCATTCAGTCGCTCCGGTGCGCCGGGCCATTGTGGGCTTCCAGAAGTCGCCCCTCCACACGAGGTACAGCTCGTGGTCGACCTCCAACGGCGTCGGATATGTGTAGGCGTTCCTCTCAGCGCTGCCGCGATTGAGCACCAGCTCGATTTCCGGCTGCCAGTGCGTAATGTCTTCCGGCGACTCGGTGGTGCGGCTGAAGATCGCGGAGCCGTTATGAGCCGAGTAATAGGCGGTCACGAAGCCCGACGGATCCACGAACAGGGCGGGGCTGGCGTGATCGTTCTTGTCGAGACCCTGGTGCACTACGTGCGTTACGGTGGGCCTCTCGGCCTCGAGTTGAGCCACCACGATGTCCCCTTCCGAAGTGACCCAACCGGCGTATATGCAGTCCTTGGCGCCGTGGAATCGCACCGCGCGGGGATCCCCGAACCAGCACCAAGCACCGTCTTGGGTGGCGATCTGCCCCGTCCGGGCCTTTCTCGGATTCCGCAGGGGATTTCCAGGACGAACCACGTAGTCGGACGCTAACCGGGCGGGGAATCGGTCGGCAACGAGACGCCTCCGCGCTGCCGGGGTGAAGCTCCCCTGCGAAACGCCCAGTCGCAATGTCGGCTACGCGTCCCGTCATGGAGCGTCCGGCCTCTCCGCCATCCACTCCTTGACCACCCGCTTCGGCGCCTGCACCGCCCAACCATCCGTGATCAACTCGGCGAGGTCCCCGATGTCGATCCGGTCGAGTTCGACGAGGACGGCCGGCCAACCGGCGAAATGCGGGGTCATGAAGACGGCGTCGGGGCCGTTCTGGACCAGGGCCTGCTGCTCGGCCACGTCGATGGCGCGCACCCCCATGATCGTCCCGGTCGGGGCAGAGTCGCCGAGCGCGGCCAGGTCCGAGGCGCGTAGGGGCCGAATCCAGACGACGGGCTTGCCGCGGACCCGCCATTCCAGCTTTCCCGGCGTCTCCTCGAGGCCCGGAAGGTCGGCAGCGATGCGACGGACGTCGTCCCAGGTGGCCACGATGAAACGCTAATCGGGCCACGTGAGTCACACTGTCGACTTGCTCGAAGCCGCCCGACGCCTCGCGAACGAGACCCCGCCAGACCGCAATCGGGTCGTCGACCTGATGCGGGTGCTGTCGATCCTCGTCGTCGTCCTCGGTCATTGGCTGATGGCCGCGGTGAAGGTCGAGGACGGTGAACTGGTTCCCGGGCACCTCCTCCAGCTGGCGGAGTGGACCCATCCGCTGACCTGGATCTTCCAGGTGATGCCTGTGTTCTTCTTCGTCGGGGGGTTCTCCAACGCCAGGTCGTGGCGGTCGGCTCGGCTGCGCGGTGAGCCGTACGGCTCCTGGCTCAGGGCGCGGCTGCGACGGCTCCTCATGCCGGTCCTACCTCTCCTGGTGGTCTGGGGCGTCTTCGGCTGGGTGGCGCTGCAAGCGGGTGTCCCGTGGGAGACCCTCCGGCTGGGCTCGCAGACGGCGCTCGTCCCCACCTGGTTCCTGGCGGCATATGTGGTCATCGTCCTGCTGGCACCGGTGGCCCTGGCAGTGTGGGAACGGTTCGGCTGGTGGTCGGTCACGGTCGGTGTTGCCCTGGCTGCGCTCACCGACGTCGTCTCCATCGCCGGGGACGTCACATGGGTCGGGTTCCTCAACTACCTGTTCGTCTGGGGAACCGTCCACCAGGTCGGGTACGCGTGGGTGGACGGCCGGATCGAAGGGTCCGCCAGGCGGTGGGGGCTGTTGGCGCTCGGCTTCCTGGTCACTCTCGTCCTCGTATGGCTCGGGCCCTACCCGGTGGCGATGGTGGGCCTCGACACCGCGGAGCTGACCAACTCGTACCCGCCACGGGTCACCCTGGCGTTCCTGGGATTGTTCCAGGCAGGTCTGGTGCTCGTGGCCGAGCCCCGGCTGCAGCGATGGATGCAGCGCCCGCTGCCCTGGTTGTTCGTGGTGTCGATCAGCGTCCAGATCATGACCATCTACCTCTGGCACCTGACCGCGATGGTGATCGTGATCGGGCTGTCCATGCTCGGCGGCGGGGTGGGGCTCGGGATCGAGCCGCTGAGCGGGGCCTGGTGGGCGACCCGTCCGCTCTGGTTTCTGGTGGTGGGAGCGATGACGTCCGTTCTGGTGACCCAGCTGCGTCGGTTCGAGCGGCCGCCCCCCGAGAGTCGGCCGGCGCCGCCGGCCTGGCGGCCCGTCCTGGCCGCTCTGCTGGGATGCGGCGGTCTCGGGCTCCTCGCCGCCATCGGGATCGCCGACGAGGACGGTCTCAACGGGATCATCCTCACCCTGCCGTTCGTCGGCGTGATCCTCGGCGGGGTGGCCGACGTCCGACGTTGGCTCGGCCGCGGGCCGGTCAGAACGTCGGCGGGTTGAGACCGATCAGCGCCTCAACCCCCTGAACAGGAAGGCCGCCATCTGCTCTCGGGTGACGGTGTCGTTGGGGCAGAACTTCGTGTTCGCCGGCGGGTTGCACCCCTTGGTGATCCCCGCAGCGGCCAACCTCGCGATCTCGAACTGGAATAGATGCCCGTCGGTGTCGCTGAAGGTGGGGCCCGAACCGGTCAATCCGAACGCCCGAGCCAGGAATGCCGCCATCTGGCCCCTCGTCACGGGGTCGTCCGGGCAGAATTTCGTGTTCGCCGGCGGGTTGCAGCCCTTGGTGATCCCTGCCGCCGCGAGCGCGGCGATCTCCCACTCGAAGAGATGGCCCTTCGTGTCCGTGAACGGGTTGGGGGCCGGCGTCAGATCGAGCGCCCTGTAGAGGAACGCCGCCATCTGCCCGCGGGTGACCGTTCCCTTGGGGCAGTAGAGCGTGTTGGCGTCGTTGCACCCTCGCGTGATGAGTTGCTGGGCGAGCCAGTGGATCTCCTGGGCGAAAGTGTGGCTGTCGGGGACGTCGTCGAAGGGCGCCGGGCGGCAGCCAGGATCGTCGCAACGGAGGATCTTCATGAACTTGCCGGTCGGGTCTATGTAGGAGACGACGGGATTGCCCGCTCCGTCGAGCACCAGGGAGGTCGAGCCTCCTGCGTCCTGGATCGAATCCGGGATCGTCGAAGTGTCCCCACCTCCTGTGCACAGGGGGTCGTCGCAGTGCAACAGTCTGAGATCGCCGTGCTGCATGTCGCGGTAGGCGACGACGGGATTCCCCGACTTGTCGAGCACGAGCGAGGGATTCCAGTTGCTGGCGAAATCGACGACCACGATCGAGTCGCCACCGGGCGAGCAGCTCGAGTCGTTGCAGTGAAGGAGCCGGAGGTCGGCGGTCACGCCGTCCAGAGAGGCGACGACCGGGCGCCCGGAAGCGTCGAGGGCCAGAGAGGGCTGCATCCCCTTGATGCCACCCGAGTCCGGGACGGTGACGCTGGCGCCGACGCAATTGGCATTGCTGCATCGGGCCACCTTCAGCACCTTGTTCGCCTGATCGTGGAAGGCGATGACCGGGATACCCGACGAATCCACCTTCACCGAAGGTCCCTCGCCCTGGGTTCCCGGCGTGGTCGCACCGACCTTTTGCACCGACTCGTTCCCACCCTGGCAGCTCGGGTCGTTGCAATGGAGCAGCATCAGGTCTCCAGTGGGGGCGAAGTAGGCGACCACCGGATTCCCGGAGGGGTCCAGTGCCAGCGAGGGGTAATTGCCGACACCGACCGGCTTGGTGATCGACTCGTTGCCGCCGGCGCAGTTGGGGTCGTTGCAGTGCATGATGGCCAGGAGGCCACCCACCTGATAGGCCACCACCGGATTTCCCTGCGAGTCCAACACCATCGATGTGCGCCAGCCGTCGGCGTCGGGATCGGGAACCGTGATCGAGTCTCCGCCCGCCTCGCATCGGTGGTCGTTGCAATGGAGGATCCGCAGACCGTCGGCCTCGCGCCTGTATGCCACGACCGGGTTGCCGGCCGAGTCGAGCGTCAGCGAGGTGTCGGAGAAGGCCGTGTCCGGGCGCCGAATCGTGTCGCCGTTCGCAGCCGACGCAGGGCCGGCAGGGACGATGGAGATCAAGAAGCCAATGAGTGTCGCAACAACGATCCTCTTGGCATTGGGTCCCGTCACCCGTATGCGGTACATGTGCGCCCCTTCCGACCGGTTGTCGTGGAGTCCTGACCTCCATCTCTACTGAGAGGTCTTAAGCCGGGATTTGCCCGGCCGATCGTCATCAGAGGCATCGTGGAGGCGCGATTTCGGAGCGACGAGTCGAACCTACGATGGGTGGTCCTTGAGCACGGTCGCCAACAAGAGAGTCTCGACCACCTTCCGGTCGCTCCGCGTCCGGAACTACCGCCTCTATTTCACCGGCCAGGCAGTTTCTCTGATGGGGACCTGGATGCAGCGGGTCGCCCAGTCGTGGCTGGTGCTGGAGCTGACCTCGTCGGGCACGGCGGTGGGCACCGTCACGGCGTTCCAGTTCCTCCCGCTGCTCCTGCTGGCTCCCCTCGGCGGGGCGATCGCCGACAGGTTCGACAAGAGGCGGATCCTCTATGTGACCCAGAGCATGGCCGCGGTGTCGGCCTTGGGGCTGGGCGTCGTGGTGGTCGCCGACATGGTGCAGCTGTGGATGGTCTACGTCTCGGCGGTTCTCCTCGGGATCGCCGCGGCGTTCGACAACCCCGCCCGGCAGACGTTCGTGGAGGAGATGGTGGGTCGCTCCCAGATCCAGAACGCGGTCAGCCTCAACACCACGCTGGTCAACGCGGCGCGGATCGTCGGTCCCGCGATCGGCGGATTCCTGATCGTGGGCGTCGGGATCGGGTGGTGCTTCATCCTCAACGGGATCTCCTACATCTCCCTGGTCGTCGCCCTGATGGCGATGAACGCCGACGAGCTCCATCCGAGCACCAGGACGACGCGGGGCAGGGGTCAGGTGATCGAGGGGTTCAAATACGTGGCGCGGACCCCGGCGGTGCGGACTCCGCTGATCCTGATCACCGTCGCCGGGTTCTTCGTCTACGAGTACTCGGTGGTGCTGCCGCTGCTCGCCCGTTTCACGTTCGGCGGTGACGCCCAGACGTTCGCCGGCATGTCGTCGGCGATGGGGGTGGGAGCGGTGTTCGGAGGCCTGATCGCCGCGTCGCGGGTGCAGCACATTCCGGTGTGGCTGGCCCGGACGGGCCTGATCTTCGGGGTCATGCAGGTCGTGGTCTCCCTCGGCCCGACCCTGTGGATGGTGTACATCCTCCTCGCGGTCGTGGGCGCATGCAGCGTGACCTTCATCGCCATGGCCAACACGACACTGCAGCTCACCGCCGAGCCCTCGGTTCGTGGACGGGTGATGGGGATGTACGTTCTCGCGTTCTTCGGGACGACCCCCTTCGGCGCCACGCTGATGGGGTGGCTCGGCGAGGTCGTCGACCCCCGCTTCGCCATGGGGTTCGGTGGTGCCACGCTGATCCTGGCGGCCCTCTACGCCCTGCCCCGTCTCGGTCGCGAGCCGCTGGTCGGTGGTCTCAAGGAGGATATTCCGCCGCCGGCCAAGATTTGAACGGGTGACTAGTCACTTTGGGCCGATTCATCGCTTGGCTTGTCACCGCGACCACTGAGCGTATACCTTTCACCACGGTGCGTGGGAGGGCACCAAAAGGAGTGTGGGGTGTTCAGGTCTAGAGGGAGGCCACTCATGGGCTGGTGTTCGCACCGGTTCGTGCTGACGACTGTCACCGCGGGGCTGGAGAGGACCGTCTGCGAGCGTTGCGGTCACGTTTGGATCCGCTATCTCGGCTCGACGGTCAAGGTCTACCCGGGGAAAGAGGACCTGACCACCCCATTCTCCGCCGGGCGCATCGAACCACCGACCCGGTGCCAGGTCTGTGGCGCCAAGGCGACCCACATCATCCCCAATGGCGCCGCCTGCGCGGAGCATGCCTGGGAGGAGGCGATCCGTCAGGACGAGCGGGGATTCGAGCTCTGGGTGCCGATCAGGATCGATCAGAACGCCACCACCAACGGCTGATCAACTGGCCGGCCCACCGGCCATAATGGATCCATGATCTCCTCTGTCAGCCCCACCGACGGGCGGGTCCTCGCCGAATACGAAGAGACGTCGCCCGAAGAAGTCGATCGCCACATCGCCAACGCGGCTGCTCTCCAGGAGGAGTGGGAGAACGTATCAATCGCCGACCGTGCCGTCCCGATGCGCGCCCTCGCCGACCTGCTGGAGAGGGATCGGGACCAGCTCGCAACTCTCATGGCCGACGAGATGGGCAAGCCCATCGCGCAGGGCCTCGGCGAGGTCGACAAATGCGCCTGGGTCTGTCGGCATTACGCCGATGAGGCGGAGCGGATCCTCGAGGACATTCCGATCCCGACCGACCGGACGAAGAGCTATGTCGCCTTCCGCCCGCTCGGAGTGATCCTCGCCGTCATGCCGTGGAACTTCCCCTTCTGGCAGGTCTTCCGCTTCCTTGCCCCGGCGCTGATGGCGGGGAACGCCGGCATTCTCAAACACGCCTCCAACGTGACCGGCTGCGCCCTTGCCATCGACGATCTGGCGGTCGAGGCGGGCTTCCCCAACGGGCTCTTCCGGACCCTGGTCATTCCGGCGAGCCGGGTGGACTCGGTCCTCGAGAACCCGTTGGTCAGGGCGGCCACCCTGACCGGTTCTGATCCCGCCGGCAGGGCCGTGGCGGAAAAGGCGGGGAGCCTGCTCAAGAAGACGGTGCTCGAACTGGGCGGGTCCGACCCCTACATCGTGCTCGCCGACGCCGACCTCGATCTGGCGGCGCGCACCTGTGCCAACTCACGTCTCATCAACGGTGGCCAGTCGTGCATCGCTGCCAAGCGGTTCATCGTCGAGGAGCCGGTGTACGAGGAGTTCATCGAGAAGATGGCTGGGTACCTCTCCCAGGCGGTGATGGGGGACCCCCAC
>DASVBU010000030.1:0-34874 GCA_036375695.1 Acidimicrobiia bacterium
CTCGGTCAGCCGGCTCGTAGAGGTGGTTTGTTGACTGAGCTCCAAGGAAGAGGAGCCAGGTGCCGATCGGTCGTCGCGCGCAGACAAGCCGCCCGACGGGGGTAAGCGCCGTCAGCCATCCGAACCGTGCCCCCGTTGTCGCCTTCCGATCGAATCGCCTTTGGTTGATCGGTCGCGTGGCGCCGTGTTGGCGCGAATCAGCTTGGCAAGGACTCGCTTCATGACCGTCACGTCAGAATCGGTCAGCGGTTCAGAGAAGTAGCGCTGGATCCCTTGCAGGTGGCCGGGCCAGACTCCCTCGAAGACGTTTCGGCCCAGGGCGGTGATCGCGACGTCGAACTGCCGCCGATCCGCGCGACTCAGGGTTCGTTCGACCAGGCCGTCTCGCTCCATCCTGTCCAGCAGCCGCGTAAGCCCACTTCGACTTAGCTGGTAGCCCGTGACCATCGAGGCCACCAGGGCACGCAGCGGCAGCACGCCATCCGGGGCCCAAGCCAGGTGCACGAGGACGTCAAACTCCTCGAGCGTCAGGTCCTGCTCGGCCAGGTCGCGTGCGAAGCGGCTCATGATGAGACTCGTCGCCCATTGCAGGTCTCGCCAGGTTGCCAGGCGATCCTCGTCGGTCACTTGGCGCGTCGCCAGGGTTAGCCTCCTCTCTCATCTGGCAGGGAGCGCCAGCCTCAGCTGCGAGGGTGGGCTTCGTAGAAGGTCCGTCCCGTGACCTTCGCCAGCTTGGTCGCGGCCTTGAACGTATCGGACTGGAACCAGTCCATGGCCCGCTCCATGTCCTCGACGATGATGTGGAACAGGGCTGCATTGGGGTTCTCGAGGTCCCGATAGGCCGGCCCGTCCTCGATGCCGTAGCTCGCCCGATTGCCCGCGTGGAGATAGTGCTGCTCCTCCCAAGCGGTGAAGTCGTCGGTCTCGACCCGGATGAGGATGTCTTTCATGTCCGTGCCTCCGTGTGGGTGATGGATCCCGGCGGGAACACTGTGACACGCATATATGTGATTTGTCAATAGGTGCTATGTCACATACTCTGGACCTGGTCTCGGACTGCCCGCGAGCTCCCCCGCGCGACGGAGCACGTCGCCCAACATCGGCGCCGTCAATCTGCCCGTGAGCGTGTTCTGCTGGCTCGGGTGATAGGACGCCACGATCCGGTAGCCACCGGCGCTCGCCTCCGCGCCGTGCCCGAACCTCGGGCGCGGGCGCGGGTCTTCACCACGAACGGCTGCGATCGCCCGGAACGTCGACTCCCAGGCGTAGGCGCCGAGCGCCACGATCACCCGGACTCCTTCGAGCGTGGCGAGCTCGCGGGCGAGGTAGGGCGCGCAGTTGTCGCGCTCCGCCGGGAGGGGCCGGTTGTCCGGCGGCGCACAGCGGACCGCCGCGGCGATGTAGGCGTCGTGGAGCAGGAGTCCATCGTCGGCACGCCGGCTCGTCGGCTGATTCGCCAACCCGACGGCGTGGAGGGCCGGGAACAAGAAGTCGCCCGACGCGTCGCCGGTGAACACCCGGCCCGTCCGGTTGCCACCGTGCGCTGCCGGGGCAAGGCCGACCAGCAGGATGCGCGCGTCCGCGTCGCCGAACCCCGGCACCGGGCGGCCCCAATACGTCTCGTCCCGGAATCGCCGGACCTTCTCGCGCGCGACGCGTTCGCGCCACTCGACCAGCCTCGGGCAGCGCCGGCAGTCGACGACCTCGGCGGTGAGCGCGGCGAGGGCGTGGCGGTCGGTCATGGGTGCGGGCGGCTTCGGTGGCTGGCGGCTTCGGTGGCTGGCGGCTTCGGTGGCTGGCTCAGGCTCGGCCGGGTCAGTTAAGGAGGAGCCTGTCGAGCCGGCGCGAGGTGACCAGCAGTCCCACCACCCCCATCGTCGACAGGTACGCGACGTGGACGAGCAGGACCGGCGAGATCGCCCCGACGGTCAGGGAGCGGATCAGGTCCACGCCCTGGTAGAGCGGCGTGAGCTGGACGAGCAGCCGGAGTGCATCCGGATAGGCATCGAGCGGGTAGAACGTGCCGGAGAACAGGAACATCGGCAGGACGACCAGCTGGATCAGGTCGAAGTCCTGCCAGGTCTTCATGAACGAGGTGGCCGCCATGCCCACGGCCCCGAATGCGAACCCGAGCAGCAGCGCCGCCGGTACGGCCAGCACCACCCAGGGCGAGACGACCAGGCCGAACGCCAGCATCACCGCCATGAACCCGATCGCGTACAGCCCGCCGCGGATCAGGGCCCAGCCGAGCTCACCGAGCGCGATGTCGCCGGGCGACAGGGGCGTCGCCAGGATCGACGTGAACGTCTTGTTGTAGTTGAGCTTGAAGAAGAAGTTGAAGGTGCTCTCCGCGATCGCCCCGTTCATCGACGAGGTCGCCAGCAGGGCCGGCGCGATGAACAGCTGATAGCTGATCGGCTCGCCACCCGGCCCCGGGATCGTCCCGACCAGCGCGCCCAGACCGAAGCCGATCCCGAGCAGGTAGAACAGCGGCTCGAAGAAGCCCGACAGGATGACGATCCAGCCGTGCTTGTAGACGTACAGGTTGCGCTCGACCAGCCTCGCGGACCGCCGGCTGCCAAACGCAAGGGCGGGCGTCACCCGCAGCGCGATCACCCCCGCACCAGGGCCCGGGTCATCGTCTGGACCGCGGCCCACGTCCCGCCGACCACGCAAGCGGTCAGCACCAGGACATGGATCAGGATGGCCAGCGGGTCCTGCAACGCGGTCCCCAGCGACAGGGCTCGGGTCAGCGCGGCGCCGTGATAGAGCGGCGTGAACCAGGCGATCGGACGGATCGCCTCGGGCAGTGACTCGATGGGGAAGAACGTTCCTGAGAAGAGGAACAGGGGCGTGATCCCGAAGCGGAAGACGGCGTTGAACTTGTTGACCGTCTTCTGGGTCGCGGAGAAGGCGGCGATCGGGGCCGCGAAGGCCATCCCGGTCAGGACCGCCGCCGGGATGGCCAGGACCACGAGCGGTGAATCCGCCGCGCCGAAGAGGACCATCACCACCGTGAAGACCGTGGCGATCAGGGTCAGCCGCGCCGCGATCCAGACCAGGTTGCCCAGGGCGATGTCGCGGGGCGAGATGGGCGTCGCGAACATCGCCCGGAAGATCTTGCTCCAGACGAGGCCGCCCATGATCGGGAAGGTCGCCTCGAACGCGGCCGACTGCATGCACGTCGCGGCCAGGAGGCCCGGAGCCAGGAAGACGAGGTAGGACACGCCGCCGATGTCGTCGACCGCGGAGCCGGAGACGTAGGAGCCGAGGCCGAGCCCCATCGCGGTCAGGAACAGCATTGGCGAGAAGAACGAGCTGAAGATGCTGGCCCGGAACGTCCGCTTGTAGGACAGCCAGCGGTGCTCCACCACCCGCCCGATCGTCCAGGTGCTGCGCGGCCGCGCCAATGCCGTCATCGTCGCCCCTAATCGATCAACGACCGGCCGGTCAGCCGGAGGAAGACGTCCTCGAGCGAGGAGCGACGGACGAGCACCGTCTCGGGCCTGAGACCGCGCTGGTTGACCGCGACCGCCGCCGCTTCGCCGTCGTCGGCGTAGAGCAGGATCCGGTCCGGCAGGTGTTCGACGCGTTCGGCGATCCCATCGAGCTGGCCGTCGAGCGTCTCGGCGACCCCCGGCGCGAAGCGCAGCTCGGTCACCTCGCGGGTCGAGTAGCGCGCGATCAGCTCCCGAGGGCTGCCCTCGGCCACGATCCTGGCCTTGTCCATGACGACCAGCCGGTCGCACAGCTGCTCGGCCTCGTCCATGTAGTGGGTGGTCAGCACGAGGGTCACGCCACGCTGCTTGAGCCGGTAGAGGCGGTCCCACAGCAGGTGGCGGGCCTGCGGGTCGAGGCCGGTCGTGGGCTCGTCGAGGAGCAGCAGCGTCGGCTCGTTGATCAGCGAGCGGGCGATGGTAAGACGCCGCTTCATCCCGCCGGACAAAGGTTCGACCTGGTCGTTGGCGCGCTCGGACAGCTGCGCGAACTCGAGCAACTCGTCGGCGCGGCGGGCCACCTCGGCGCGGCTCAGCCCGAAGTACCGGCCATAGATCGCCAGGTTCTCGCGGACCGTCAGCTCCGTGTCCAGGGTGTCCTGCTGCGGCACGACGCCGAGGCGCGCCCGGATGTGCGGGCCGTGGACGGCGGGGTTCATACCCATGACCTCGAGCGTGCCGCCGCTGATCGGCGAGGTGCAGCCGATCATTCGCATCGTCGAGGTCTTGCCGGCGCCGTTCGGACCCAGGAAGCCGAACGATTCGCCGACGGCGACGTCGAAGTCGATGGCGTCGACGGCAATGAACTCGCCGAACTTCTTCGTCAGCCCGCGGGCATGGATGAGCGGCTGCGACGGGGTCTGGGGCATGGGGCAGGCATGGTACTCCACGAGGGGCCGGCTCGAAAACCTGCTACACACAGGTAGCACATCGTGGTATCCTCGCTCCGGCCGGCGTCCCGATCGCCGGGTGAACCGTGGAGCACGCCATGAGCCGCATGCCCGATCCCGTCGCTCGCCTGCTCGAGTCCGCACTCGTCGGCGAGCTGACCGTGATCGACGGCCGGGGTCGCCCGGTCACCTACCCGCTCATCCCGCTGTGGGACGGCGAGTCGGTCTACCTGACGTCCTCGGCCCTGTTCAGCCGGAAGCTCGAGCACATCCGGGGGAACCCCCGCGTGTCGCTGTCGATCACGGACCCCGTCGCCGTCGGTGGGGCGACCGACCGGGCGACCATCCAGGGCGACGCACGCGTCATCGAGGACGATCCGCACGGCGGCTGGGAGCGGCTGCTCCCGATCTGGGAGCGGAAGGAGCCGGCGATCGTCTCGTTCCTCAAGGCCCGCGTGGCCCTGCCCCTGTTCTTCGAGCGGGCACTGATCGAGATCACGCCACGGCGAGTGCTCTACTGGGCGGACGGCGAGGCGGCCCGGCCTCCGGTCGTCACGATCCTCGGCGAGGAGGCCGCGTGATGCGCCCGACCCCGCCTGTCGACGCGCGCGCCGGCCTCGACAAGCTGGCGACCTATCCCTATCAGCTCGCGACCTGGATCGACGACACGGGCTACCCGGTCAGCGTCGCGGTCACCGCCACGATCGATCCGGCGGCCGGCACGGCCCGGTTCGCCGCCCCGGCGGGCCTGACCATCCCTACCTCGCACGACCTCTCGCTGACGGGCTCGCACATTCGGCCGCAACCGGGCTACGGCTACGACGAGCGGCGGCACGTCACGGTCTGGGGACCGGTGCTCGTCGCGGACGACGGCACGGTCACCCTCCGCGCCCAATCGGCGTGGGGCTGGGACGAGGCCGAGGTGCCGTTCTTCGAGTACTCGGAGCGGTCGGTCGGGAAGTCGCGCAAGTACTTCGATGCGCTGTCGGCCGAGCGCGGCACGCCGGTCAAGCCACGACTGTCGTTCGGCTTCCTGACGCTCCGGAGCACGCGTCTGCCGTTCCTCACGGCCACCCTCGTGCCGGTCGCCCTGGGGATCCTGATCGCCGCCCGGCAGGGCTCGTTCGATCTCGTCTCGGCGCTCCTGACGATCCTCGGGGCGTGCTTCGTCCACCTCGGGCTGAACGTCTCGAACGACGTGTTCGACACGCTCCAGGGCGCCGACGACGCGAACGTCACGCCGACCCAGTTCAGCGGCGGGTCGCGGGTGATCCAGTACGGCCTGCTATCGCTCCGCCAGATGGCCGCCATCTCGACTGGCTTCTACATCCTCGCCGGTCTCACCGGGCTGGCGCTCCTCGGGATGCGCGGCTCGACGGCGCTGCTGGTGATCGGCGTGGTCGGGATCGTGGTCAGCCTCGGCTACACCGCGCCGCCACTCAAGTTCGTCTATCGCGGGCTCGGCGAACTGGCGGTCGCGCTCGGGTTCGGGCCGTTCATGCTGGTCGGGGCCTACGTCGTCCAGACCCAGGGCATGCTGTCGTGGGAGCCGTTCGCGGCCTCGATCCCGGTGGCGCTCCTGGTGGCCCTGATCCTGTACGTCAACGAGATCCCCGACCGGCGCGGGGACTCGCACGCTGGCAAGCGGACCCTGCCGGTTCGATTTTCGCGCGGCACGGTGATCGCTGGGTACAACCTCTCCGTGATGGGCGCCTATGCAGCGCTGGTGGTGTCCGTCGCAGCCGGCGTGCTTCCGATCCCCGCGCTCCTCATGCTGTTCACGGTGCCGCTTGCGCTTCAGGTCTCGCGCGGGCTCGAGCCGAACTACGACAACCCCTACGGGCTGATGGCGGTCATGGGCGTCAACGTCCGGCTGCACCTCGCTGCCGGGCTGGCCTTGCTGGCCGGCTACGCGATCGTGCTGGTCGCCGGCGCCGTGGCCCCGGGCGTCGATCTCTTCCTGGGCTAGCCTCGACCACCGCGAATCCGACGACCCGCGGTCGCCCGCGGGTCGTCGTGATCGTCAAGCCCTTGACCGGGTGATGGCCCGGACCTGAGCGATTCACCCGGCTCGGTTCGGCGGCGGCCGTCACCGAGCCAACCGGTGCCTAGACCTCCTTGAACTCGCCCTCGACGGTCTCCTCGTCCGACGGCGTCCCGGCACCCTCGCCGGGCTCACCGCCCGCCGCGCCCGTGCCATCGCCACCTGCCCCGTCGGCGCCGGGACCGGCCGACGACGCGGCCTGGTACGCGGCCGTCGACACGCGCTGGAGCACCTCGGCGAGCGACGACATCCCGGCCTTCACGGCCTCGATGTCGGAACCCTTCAGAGCCTCACGGAGCGACTCGACCTTGTTCTCGACCTCGACCTTGTCCTCGGACGACACCTTGTCGCCGAGGTCCTTGATCGCGCGCTCGGCCTGGAAGGTCAGCGCCTCGGCCTGGTTGCGAGTCTCGACCTCTTCGCGCCGCTGGCGATCCTCCTCGGCATGCTCCTGGGCGTCGCGGACCATCTGGTCGACGGCGCTCTTGTCGAGCATCGAGGAGGCCGTGATCCGGACCTGCTGCTCCTTGCTGGTCGCCCGGTCCTTGGCCTTGACGTCGAGGATGCCGTTGGCGTCGATGTCGAAGGTGACCTCGATCTGGGGCACACCCATCGGCGCCGGCGGGATTCCGGTGAGACGGAAGCGGCCGAGGCTCAGGTTGTCGGCGGCCATGGCCCGCTCGCCCTGGAGCACCACGATCTCGACCTCGGACTGGTTGTCCTCGGCGGTGGTGAAGATCTCCGAGCGCTTGGTCGGGATGGTCGTGTTCCGCTCGATCATCTTGGTCATCACGCCACCCTTGGTCTCGATGCCCAGGCTCAGCGGCGTGACGTCGAGCAGCAGGATGTCCTTGACGTCGCCCTTGAGGACACCGGCCTGGATGGCGGCGCCGGCGGCCACGACCTCATCGGGGTTGACACCCTTGTGGGCTTCCTTCCCCGTGAGCTCCTTGACCAGCTCCTGGACCGCGGGCATGCGGGTCGACCCCCCGACCAGGACGACGTGGTCGATGTCGGAGATCGAGATCCCCGCGTCCTTGATCGCCTGGTGGAACGGCTGCTTGGTCCGCTCCAGGAGGTCCTCGGTGAGCTTCTGGAACTCGGATCGGCTCAGCTTCACCTGGAGGTGGAGTGGCCCGGCCGAGGTGGCGGTGATGAACGGCAGGTTGATCTCGGTCTCGGAGACGCTGGACAGCTCGATCTTGGCCTTCTCGGCGGCCTCCTTGAGACGCTGCAGTGCCATGCGGTCGGTGCTCAGGTCGACGCCATGGTCGTTCTTGAATCCGGTGACCAGCCAGTCGATGATCTTCTGGTCCCAGTCGTCGCCACCGAGATGGGTGTCACCCGAGGTCGCCTTGACCTCGAAGACCCCCTCGCCGATCTCGAGGATGGACACGTCGAAGGTCCCACCACCGAGGTCGAAGACCAGGATCGTCTGGTCCTCCTCCTTCTCCAGACCGTAGGCCAGTGAGGCGGCGGTGGGCTCGTTGATGATGCGCAGCACGTTGAGCCCGGCGATCTGGCCGGCCTCCTTCGTGGCCTGACGCTGGGCGTCGTTGAAGTAGGCGGGGACGGTGATGACGGCGTCGGTGACGGTGTCACCCAGGTACGCCTCGGCGTCCCGCTTCAGCTTCATGAGGATGCGGGCGGAGATCTCCTGGGCGGTGTAGTCCTTGCCGTCGACGTTGATGGTCCAGTTGGTTCCCATGTGACGCTTCACCGACCTGACCGTGTGGTCGGGATTGGTGATCGCCTGACGCTTGGCGACGTCGCCGACGAGGACCTCGCCGTCCTTGAACGAGACGATGGACGGCGTGGTGCGACCGCCCTCGGAGTTGGGGATGACCACGGGGTCGCCGCCTTCGAGCACGGCGATGACGCTGTTCGTGGTACCCAGGTCGATTCCTACGGCTTTGGCCATGTGATTGCTCCTCGAGTGTGACGATCTTTAGTGAATGCGAATACTACAACTTGAGTCGGGTATTGTCATATTCCCCGATAGGTCCCCTATGCCGCAGTCTGGGGGACACATCCTGCGGTCTAGATTCCCGGTGGTGCGTTTCACCAACCGGGAGTTGGCCGGGATCCCGTCCGGGGACATCAGCGTGGTGCTGCGGAGATGGAAGTCTCCACGCGTCAAGACGGGTTCGAAGGTGCGCACGGCGATCGGGCTGGTCGAGATCCGGTGCATCACCGAGGTCGCCGACGGCTCGGATCTCCCCGCCGAGGACGTGGCGCGGGGCGGGTTCGCCGACCGGGAAGAGATGGTCGCCTGGGCGAATGGTGTCCCCGGACGGCTCTTTCGCATCGAGGTCGGGCCCGCCGGGCCCGATCCCCGCGTCGCCCTCCGCAACGATGCCGACCTCGATGAGGTGTCGGTAGCCGAGATCAGCCGGCGTCTCGAGCGGATGGACCGGGCCACCGACACACCCTGGACCCGGCGGACCCTGCGTCTCATCGCCGACCGGCCCGGCGTGGTCTCCACCGAGCTCGCCGCGGAGATGGGTCTCGAGCGTCCCTACTTCAAGCAGCGTGTGAGACGTCTCAAGGAATTGGGGCTGACCGAGAGTCTCGAGGTCGGGTACCGGTTGTCGCCCCGAGGCCAGGCGTACCTCGACGCCATCGAACCTAGGAAGACAACGACTTGATGTAGGCGATGATGTCGTTGATCTGGTCGGGCGTCAGCGTCTCTTCGAAGTTCGGCGGCATGAGGTTGCCGTAGCCCTGGACGATCTGTGACGACGGATCGATGATCGAATTGAGGATGTAGGCGTCGTCCGCCGTGACGAACTCACCGGTCTCCAGCGGACGGCTCGCACCCGCCAGCCCCTTGAACGTCGGCGCACTGCCGCGACTGCCGTCGACGGTGTGACAGAGGAGGCATCCGGCGGTCTCCATGACGGCCTGCCCCCGTGCCGCCGCCTCCGGATCGGGCGGCACCGTAGGGGTCGTCGGCTCCGGGTTGTCGTTGCCACCGCCCGGTCCCGGCGTGTCCCCGGTGAAGAGCTGCATCGCCAGACCGAAGGCGAGAACAACGATCAGGGCCAGGACGCCCTCCGTCCATCTCGACATAGCGGTTGAACCGTAGACGGCTCCGGGTAGAAAAGATGGGAAGCGCGAGCCGCGGGCGCGGGATACCGTCCGCCATCACATGACACTGCTGCCACACATACCTTCCGATCTGGTCATCACCAGGGAGGCACTGCATCAACTGGCCTATTTCGTCCTGGCGCCGGCCCGTTTCCGCCGCACGGGGCGTATGGGCCTCGTCCCCACCCCCGGCGGCTTCGGGACGCCACCCCTCGACGGGAGGGTGATGCGGGTCGAAGACAACCTCCTCGTCGACGAGCGTCCCGAGGGCGTCGCCACGGTGATAATGACCACGGTCGGTGATGCCGTGACCTTCTACGGCGAGCCGTATGTCGTCGACTGGTTCACCGACTTCGGCGACCCGCTTCCTCCGTACCCCGTGGAGCGCGATCTCGGTGTCTCGGCGGACGCCGCCCGCTTCATCGGGGAGCTCTACGGGTTCACGGCCCGGGTGATCGAGCGATTCTCAGAGATCGTGCCCGGCGGGATCACCGCGACCTGGATCTGGCCGGAGCATTTCGACATCGCCACCGAGGCGGGGGACGAGGGCGCGGGCGGCAAGGCCAGCTTCGGGGCGTCGCCGGGCGACCACGCCCACGATGAGCCCTACTTCTACGTCTCGGCCTGGGGCAGGATCGACCGCGCCGATCCGTACTGGAACGACGAGGCGTTCAACGGGGCCAGTCTCGCCTACCGGGACGTGATGGTGATGGACGATCCGGCCGAATCGGTGGTCCGGTTCTTCATGGAGGGGTTCGAGAGGCTCAACCCCTGAGTCGGCCAATCACGTGGCGGATGGCCGCGACCACGAGATCGGGGCTCTGGTGGTGGATCTGTGCCCCGTCCCCTCGGCAACGGGCTGACCGCTCAGTCGTCCCGGGCGGCGGCGCCGAGGGAGGTCAGGGATTCGATGAAGCCGCGGGCCGAAGCCTGGATCATCTCGAAGGCGGTCTCGTAGCCCTCGGGCGGACCCCCGAACGGATCGGGGATCTCGTCCTCCTCGGAGTTCGGGTCGTAGGTCCGGAAGAGACGGACCTTCGCCCTGGCCTCCAGGGAGGGCGCCATCGCCAGCACGTCACGGAGATTGGAGCGATCCATCACCAGGATGACGTCGAACCGGTCGAAGTCCGAGGGGCCGAACCGGCGGGCCTTGCCGGTGATCTCCAGCCCGTGGCGCCGCCCGACCTCCACCATCTGATGGAAGGGAGGCTCGCCCAGGTTCCAGGAGCCGGTCCCCGCCGAGTCGACCTCGATGTCGATGCCGGCCGCCTCGGCCTCGGCCCGCACCGCCGCCTCCGCTGCAGGGGAGCGGCAGATGTTCCCCGCGCAGACGATCAGCACCCTCAAGACCGCGCCTCCGCGATCCGCTGGTTGGCCAACTCCACGTACTCGGGGTTGGTGTCGAACCCGACGTAGTGGCGCTCGGTCTCGATGGCGGCAACCGCCGTCGTGCCCGACCCGATGAACGGGTCGAGGACGAGGTCGCCCTTGTACGTGTACAACTCGATCAGCCTCCTTGGGAGGGCGATCGGGAACGGGGCGGGATGACCGATCCGGGTGGCGCTCTCCGGTGGTATCTCCCAGATGTCGAGGGTCGCTTCGAGGAACTCCTCGGTGCTGATCGTCGACTCGTGGGGGAGCTCCCTGGCGGCGCGCTGCTTCGGCTTTACGGCACGGTCGAAGCGCCCCTTGGAGAAGACCACGATCCGCTCGGTCACGTCCCGCAGCACCGGGTTCTGCGCCGACCGGTAGCTGCCCCAGGCGCAGTTGCCACCGGCGCCCCGGGCCTTGATCCACACGATCTCGCCCCGCATCAGGAGGCCGAGGTCGTTCTGCAGGATCCCGATGACATCGGCGGAGAGGGACCGGTACGGCTTGCGGCCGAGATTCGCCACGTTGATCGCCATCCGGCCACCAGGTTCCAGCTTGTCGCGACAGACCGCCAGGACCTCCCGAAGCATGTCCAGGTACTCGAGATAGCTGCCCGGGATCCCGTCGGACCCGAGGTCGGCCTCGTACTCCTTGCCGGCGAAGTAGGGGGGTGAGGTCACGACCAGCGCCACCGAGCCATCGGCCACCTCTTCCCGTGTGGCGTCCCTGATGTCACCGCAGAAGACGACGTCCTTGGCCGACGGCGGGTTGACCCGGTCGTCGTCCGAGATCACCGGTGGTGTGAACCGCGCGTAGAACGGGGTGGCGTCGTGGGACTCCCGGCGACCCGAGCCGAACTCGGAGGTGACCGTGGCCAGACGCTGCTTCGCCATGGTTGAGAACTTAACCGGCTCGGGTCGGCGAACCCGGGCACGCGCATGTGCGAGGATCACCGGGTGCGTGTCGAAATCCCGCCCGACCGGCCGCGTGTCGACCTCCCACTGCCGTCGGGCGAGGTGCTGACCCTGGTTCCGCTGGCGCCCTCCGACCGCCAGTACATCGAGGAGGGATTCGAGGAGCTGTCACCGGAGAGCCGCTATGCCCGTTTCGGGCTGGGCCTGGAGAGCCTGACCCACTCGGAGCTGGAGTACCTGAGCAACGTCGACCAGCGGCACCACGTCGGTTGGGGGGCGGTGGTCCACGGCGAGGGGGCGGGGGTGGGTCGTTACATCGTGGTCGACGGCGACTCGGCCGATGTCGCCATCACGGTGGTCGACAAGTATCAGGGATCGGGTGTCGGGACCACACTCCTGATGGCGCTGGCGGCGGTGGCCGCGGCCGACGGTCTCCGCGGCTTCCAGGTCGACATAACGCCGGCCAACCGGAGGGTCGTGGATTGGCTCACCAATGCGGGTGTGCCCCTGAGCCAGGGGGAGGACGGGCTGATCAAGGGGAAGATCCCCCTCGAGGGCGTGGTGATACCCGACGCCGATCGGCTCGTCGCCGCGATGGAGGAGTTCCGGGCTAGGACTCCTGAGGATCGAGGTCGAGCGACGCCGAGTTGACGCAGTAGCGCAAGCCGGTCGGCTCGGGCCCATCGGGGAAGACATGTCCGAGATGGCTGCCGCAGTTGGCGCACCGGATCTCGGTGCGGATCATCCCGTAGGAATGATCGGGGAGCTCTTCGACCATGTCCTCGTCCATCGGCTCGTAGAAGCTCGGCCATCCGGAGCCCGAGTCGTACTTCGTGTCCGACGAGAACAGTTCGGCGCCACAACCGGCGCACCGGTAGACGCCCTTGGTCTTGGTGTCCCAGTACTGCCCGGTGAAGGCCCGCTCGGTGCCACCCTCGCGGAGGATGTGGTACTTCTCCGGCGACAGCTTCGAGCGCCACTCCGACTCCGTGGTGGGGACTTCTGCCTTCTCCATGCTCACTCCTTCCTGTACCCATTCAACCCGCGTTCGACCCGAGGTGTTCCACCAGACGGTCGACGAAAACGGCTTGTGCCGGGTTTAGCCGCCGCTTCGCCTCGTCGGGCCCGAACCAAGCCACGCGGTCGAGCTCGGGGAACTCCCGGCCCCACATCGTGAACGTCCCGGGCCGGAGGTCGCCGGGGTCGAAGCCGTGCTCCACGGCATAGACGATGACGATCTTGCGCGACTTGAGACGGGTCTCGCCGAGCGGGATCCAAGGGCCGGCCGGCGCCGGCCATCCGGTCTCCTCCGCGAACTCGCGGGCCGCGGCCAGCTCGGGCTCCTCGTCGGGGTCGATCTCGCCCTTGATCACCGACCAGGCGCCGTTGTCCTGCTTGGCGAAGAACGGCCCGCCCGGGTGGCCGATCAGAACCTCGAGACCGTCGTGGCGACGGAACGGGAGAAGACCCGCAGATCTCATGACCTCCGACATTACGCTGGCTCCGTGACCGTCCCGGCCACGCTGTCGGCCCCCTATACGGCCCCGTTCCAGGTGGAACCGCGGCTCCAACTGGGTCGTAGCGAGCCCCTCGCCGAAGGGGTGAAGCGGGTCGCCCTCGACGAGTTGGAGCGGGCCGCAGCCGGATTCTTCGAGCCGGAGGAGAACTTCCACGGCGCGGTCCGCGGGGCCCGGGAGTCGATCACGCGGGTGCGGGCACTCCTCCAGGTGGTTCGGGAAGAGCTCGGCTCCAAGGCGTTCACCTTCGAGGATCAGTTCCTCAGGGACACCTCCCGGATGCTCGCCGAGGTCGGGTCGGCCGTCGCCGTCACCGATGCCGCCACCCTGATCCGGGACCTGTACGGGGAGTTCCTCGCCGACGGCACCTTCGACGCCACGGTGCAGGGGCTGAGACGGCGACGGGACATCGTCACCCTGAAGACCATGGAGGACCCCCATCTGGTGGGGCAGGTGGTGCACAACCTGGAGCGGGCGTACAACCGCTATCGGTCGTGGCCGACCGATCCCGACGTGGGCTACGGCGTCACCATCCGTGACACGTACGAGGCCATCGCCCCCGGGCTCGGATCGACCTACGAGGAGGGGAGGCGTCTCATGGTCGCCGCCTACAAGGGAGGCTCGGGCGAGAGCTTCAACGAGTGGCGGAAGCGGGTGCTCACCCTGCGCCACCAGCTGGAGTTCCTCATGCCACTCTGGCCGGAGGTGCTCGTCGGCCTCGCTTTCACCCTGGACACGCTGGGGCGGCTGCTCGGCGAGGACCACGACCACGCCGAACTCCTCGACCTCCTCCGGCGGAGACCCGACCTCTGCTCGCATCCCAGGGAGCGCTCTTTGCTCTTCGCCCTCGTCACGCAGCGCAGGTCCGAGTTGCGCCAGGCATCCGAGATCTTCGGCCGTCGCATCTACGCCGACCATCCCGATGCCTTCACCCACCGCTTCGGGGAGTACTGGGCGTCACGGACCCAGGCTCTCAACGCCCCACTGGAGACCGTCCCCGTCTACTGAGTCGTTACGAGGCCTTCCCGGGTAGGTTGGTGAGATGAACACCTTCAGCAAGGTGCCCGGTCGGGTCACCGTCACCATCGATGGGAAGACGGTCGCCGACTCGACGGACGTCATCGCCCTCCAGGAAGGGAGCCTTCCCACGAGGTACTACTTCCCCAAGGCCGATATCGACTTCGGGCTGCTGGAGCCCACCGACACCCACACCCGATGCGGTTGGAAGGGCCTGGCCAGCTACTGGACGGCGAAGGTCGGCGAGTCCGAGTACCAGGACATCGCCTGGGCGTACGAGGAGCCGCTTCCGGACGCCGAGATCATCGCCGGGCGCGTCTGCTTCTACGACGAGAAGGTCGATCTCCAGGTACAGCCCGCCTAGCGGTCGGGCACGTCGCGGCGTCTGGTGAAGAACAGGTAGCCGACCAGGGCGAGCACCACCGCGGCCCCCGCGGCCAGGCCCAGGGCCAGCGGCAGTGACATCGGGACGGTGGCCGTTCCCACGGCCGTCTGGTGCCACGTCGTGGGGAACCACGGAGACACGCCGAACCGGGCACTCAGCATGAAGTCGGCGATGGCGACGACGACGGCCACCAGACCGCCCATCTCGCCGCGTCCCACGATCATCCCGCTGAGCACCCCGAGCATGCCGAAATAGAGGAGACCCGGGATCGGATGCAGTGCCTCCAGGCTCGGCGCCGCGAGGCCGAAGTCGATACCCAGACTCGAGAGGCGGGCGTAGAGGAGCGCCATGACCGCCAGCAGCGCCACCACGTAGGCCGCGAGGGTGGCGAACGTGGTCAGGGTCAGCGTCGACCGGGCCCAGGCCCTTCGGGTCCATCCGTTGGACAGCCCCCATGCGGCAACCACCGAGCCGAGCGGCGACCCCGACGCCATGCCACCGACGAACAGGGCGAAGAAGACGAGAGCGATGCCGCCCACGGAGTCGGCAGCCAGCTTCCAGGGATCTGCGAGCACGCTCGCCACGGCAGCGTCGTAAGCGACCTCTGCGGCCTGGATCTGCTCGTCGACCCAGCTGAAGTCCTGGCCGGGTGCCCCGATGCTGGCGCCGACGCAGCGACCCTGGAAGTCGACCGCACCATTCTCGAACGCCTCGAGTGCCGCCCTCCAGTCGTCGAGACCGCACTTCGCCGCATCGATCTCGCGGGTCATCAACGAAGTCCCCTGGGCGATGAGGAGGGCGGACAGGACGAGCGGGATCAACAGCCCGGCGGGTGACATCGAGTTGAAGATGCCCCGGAGATTCCTCATGCCGTGACTCCCGTGATCAGCCGGGTCATGGCGTTGGCGAGCCGGGTCGTTGCCGCCTCCCCGGTGTCAGGTGTCAGCTGCAGGAGGCCGTCCAGGTTGCCGTCGTAGAGGAGGCGGCCCTGGTCGATGACCACCGCCCGGTCGAACAGGTCGGGGGTCAGCGTCGGCTGGTGGGTGGCGACCAGGGTCGCCTGACCCGACCGGGTCCGTTCGGCGATGAGACGGGTGAGGATCTCGACGCCGAAGATGTCGAGCCCGGCCGTCGGCTCGTCGAGGAGGAGGATCGGCCGGTTCCTGGCGAACGCCAGGGCGAGGGCGAACTTGAGCTGGTTGCCGGTGGAGAGTTTCCCGTGGGCCCGATCGGGGACGGCGAACTCCTCGAGCAGGCCGTGCAGCCGGTCCGTCTCCACGTCGCTGAGCCGGAAGATCCGACGCAATCGCTTCGGGGTGAGGAACCCGGCGGTGGTGGGGAGCTCCATCTGCCGGGCGATGAGGTCGGCCGCCGCCTGGGTCCCGACCCGGTGGCCGCCGATGCTGACGGTGCCGCTGGTGGGGAAGACGACCCCGGCCACGAGGTTGATCAGCGTGGTCTTGCCGGCGCCGTTGCGTCCGAGGAGCGCGGTGGCGCCGGTTCCGAACCCGACGGTGACGTGGTCGAGGGCGACGACCTTGCCGAACTGCTTGCAGAGTCGGTCGGTGACGACCTCGGTGGAGGTGGTGGTGACGGTCACGAAAATCGCCCGGACTGTACCGATCGGTGTTGTGCCGATGCCTTCATAAACTCGCACCCGTGTCGGCGGCGAAAAGCCCTTGGGCGGCGGCCCTTCTCTCGTCGGTCGTGCCCGGAGCGGGGCACATCTACGCCAATCAGAACACCCGGGGGCGCCTCCTGGTTGCAATAGATCTGGGGCTGATCGTCATCGTCGGGATCATCGCCCTCTTCTTCCAGACCGGCGCGGCCAAGGTCCTCTTCACACGTGATGGACTGTCGCTGCTCATGTTCGGCAACCTCGCCCTGGCCGCGTACCGCGTCTGGGCGGCCTACGACGCCCATGGCGTCGTCTCCGGGCGGGGCCGGAAGGCGCGCACCTCGCCGGCGCTGGCCAAGGTGGCGTTCCTCGCCGTGGCGGTCGTCCTCGTGGTGCCGCACGCAGCCCTTGGCTATCTGACGGTCGTCCAGTACTCGGTCCTCGACATATTCGAGCCGTCCACCCCACCATCCACATCGCCCACGGCACCGGGGTCGACCCTGCCCGGGCAGACGACGACAGTGCCCGACGACCCTGCGATCTGGGACGGTCTGGAGCGGCTCAACGTCCTCCTCATCGGCTCCGACGTCGGCCCGGACCGTACGGGGATCCGGACCGACACCATGATCGTGGTCACCGTCGACCCGGAGACCGGTGACGCGGCGATGATCTCCCTTCCCCGGAACCTGCACTCGTTGCCGTTGCCGGAGGGCATGGGACCCGGTGATCCCTGCAACTGCTTCCCCCGGCTGCTCAACGAGTTGTGGCACGAGGCGTCGCTCAACCCCGACCTGTACCCGGCGCCGGGGGAGGGCGAGCCGGGGCCACAGGCGTTGAAGGCGGCGTTGGGGAACTTCCTCGGGCTCGACATCCAGTACTACGCCATGGTCACCCTCCAGGGCTTCGTCGGGATAGTCGACGCCCTGGGTGGTGTCACCATCGACGTCCCGGCGCAGGTGGTGGACGAGACCTACCCCCACGAGGACGGGGTCACCATCGAGCACGTCGTTATCGAGCCGGGCCGGCAGCACCTCGACGGGCACCTCGCACTGGCGTACTCGAGGATCCGCCGTCACGCCGACGACTACGCCCGCATGAACCGGCAACGATGCGTCCTCGGGGCCTTGCTCCAGCAATCGAGCCCGGTCGAGCTGCTCGCCCGCTATGGGGCCATCGCCGGTGTGCTCAGGGAGCATCTCCACACCGACATCCCGCTCGACAGTCTCCCCGACTTCATCGACATCCTGCCCAAGCTGAGCACCGACCGGATCGGGGCGTTGCTGGTGGGGCGGGACCACGTCACGGAGCGGGTGGACAACCGGACCTACTACGACCTGGAGCGGATCCAGCGGGAGGCCGCCGAGCTGATCGCGGACCCGTCCTCGGGTGCGTCGCTCGGTCTGGACCTCGACACCGCCTGCGACTAGCCCCCCGGATTTCTCCCCCGCGGAGCGGGGGAGTACCGCCAAAGGGCGGGGAGGGGGCCGGCGAATCTGTCCGCAGACCGCCGGCGCGGGAAGCACCGCTGGGGACCCCCCTACCCCCGCCTCCGCTTTGCTCCGGCGGCGGTACTTTCCCCCCGCCTTCGGCTGGGGGACTGATCCTGGAGGGCTACAGCTGGCCGGACTCCGCTCGGGACAGTTCCTCCATGTAGGCCGGGTCGTCGTACCGGCTGAGGAGGAAGGCGTCGGCGTAGGCGGGCAGGGGCTCACCGGCGATGTGGGCCGCGAGGAGGTCGGCGGCCCCGGCGGCGACCATGACCCCGAACCCGCTGAACCCGCAGACGAGATACAGGCCCTCGGGCCCGGCGGGCCCGATCAGCGGCCGGTTCTCCACCGTCTTCGTGTAGTACCCGCCGTCGACGCGCGCTTCGGGCAGATGGTCGCGATACGCGGCCAGACCCGGGATCATCGTGGCCAGGCCCCGGATCACCGCCTCCGGGTACAGCTGATCCTCGGGGAGCGGGTAGACGGGATCGTCGTAGACATGGCGGTGGTACTCCCACAATCCCAGGAACCATTGGGACTCCTCGCCACCCTCGGGGCGCCCGTGACAGAAGACGGGCATGTCGCCCAGCAGGTCGTCGCGTCCCATCTCGGCGAGACCCTCCCGCTCTTCGTCGGACCAATCGATCCGTTGTGGGTCCGACCAGATCACCATCGGCGCATCACGGGGGATGACCCCGAGATGGTCCCGGAACGCCACCTTGAGATGCAGTTCCGACTTCAGCGGCAGCTCGACCCCGGCCAGAGCCGCCACGTGGGCGCTGAACGGCCCGGCCGCCGCCACCACGATCGGAGACTCGATGGTCTCGCCACCGGCGAGCGACACGCCACCGACCCGGTCGCCGGGGACCTGGATGGAGGTCACCGTGTCCACGATTCGGGTGGCGCCGTGCCTCGCCGACTCTTCGAGCATCCACGCCCCGAGTTGCTGGGCCGAGAACCAGCCCGCCCGCCTGACGTGGACGCCACCAACCGCATCGGGTGTCAGGTACGGGAAGTGCCTCCTCAGCTCGGCCGAGTCGAGGATGTCCACGCCGTCCGGGTAGTCGCCATATGGGTCCGGGCCCGGGTGGCGCCGCACCGCCCCGGCGCCGAAGGTGGTGATCAGGTCGGCCTGCGCCTCCATGAGGGCCAGACGCACCAGGTCGGCGGTGACGAAGAGATAGCCCCGCCGACTCAGTCCGAACGCGCCACCCGACTCCTCGCTGAACTCCTCGAGGAGGTCGATGGACCGGTTCATGAGACCGACCATCGGGATGTTGGGCCACCAGTTCCGGTAGCACTCGGTGGACTTGTCCGATGTCAGGGTCAGCGGTGGTCTCGGGTCGACGATGACGACCCGTCCCACGCCTCGCCGCACCGCCAGCTGATGCGCGGCGGCGACACCGGCGATTCCGGCCCCCACCACCACTGCATCGGCTGTCGCCATGGTCAGCCCAGGAAGTCCCTCACCCGTTGGGCGATGGCGTCCGGGGTGAACCCGAGGTGCTCGGCGATGACGCGGTCGGGGGCCGACGCCCCGAAGTGGTCGATGCCGATCATCAGCCCGTCCTCGCCGACGATCCGTTCCCAGCCGAAGGTGGCGGCGGCCTCGATGGACACCCGCGGCGCGTCGCCGAGAACCTCCTCCCGGTACTCCTCGGTCTGTTCGAAGAAGAGCTCCCAGCAGGGGAGGGAGACGACCCGGGCCGAGATGCCACTCCCATCCAACAAATTCGCCGCTTCCACGGCCACCCACACCTCCGAGCCGGTCGCCACCAGCGTCACGTCGGAGCCCTCGCGGACGACATAGCCACCCGAGGCGACGCCACCCGCCGGAAGGTCGAGGTCGGGCACGTTCTGACGGGTGAGCACGAGACCCACCGGCCCGTCGCGGCGATTGAGGGCGACCTCCCAGGCCTGGCGGACCTCGCCGGCATCGGCGGGGCGGATCACCCAAAGGTCGGGCATCGCCCGCAACGAGGCGAGATGCTCGATCGGCTGGTGTGTCGGCCCGTCCTCGCCGAGGAACACCGAGTCGTGGGTCCACACCCAGATCGACGGCGCCTTCATGAGGGCAGAGAGACGGACCGCCGGCCGCATGTAGTCACTGAAGACGAAGAAGGTGGCGCCGTACGGCTTGAGACCGCCGTGGACCGCCATCCCGTTGACGATGGTCCCCATGGCGTGCTCCCTGACCCCGAAAGGGATGTCCCGGGCCGCCCGGTCGGTCGTGGTGAAGAGACGACCGGGCTCGATCACGGTCTTGGTCGACTCGGCGAGGTCGGCCGAGCCGCCGATGAACCCAGGGCACTTGGCAGCGATCTCGGCGAACAGGGCGCCCGACGAAGCCCGGGTGGCCATGGCCTTCCCGGGCTCGAGGTCGCGGCCCTCGACGGTCACCGGACCTGGCTCGAACATCTCCCGCCACATGGTGCGCGTCTCCTCGTCGGCCGACTCGAGACGCTGCCGCCATTTGGCGTGGGCCTCCCGGCCGCGGTTCATCGCCTTGGAGAAGAACTCGTACACCTCGGGGTCGACGTGGAAGTCGACGTCGGGGTCGAAGCCCATCGCCTCCTTGGCGGCCCTCACCTCGTCGACACCGAGCGGGCTGCCGTGCGACTTGGCCGATCCCTCCAGGTTCGGCGCTCCCTTGGCGATGCGGGTGCGGCACACGATGAGAGACGGCCGGTCTTCCTCGGCACGAGCCTGCTCGATGGCGGAGGCGATGGCCTCGCGATCGTGGCCGTCGACCACGACCGTGTGCCATCCGAAGGAGGCGAAGCGGGCGGGCACGTCGTCGGTGAAGGTGATGTCGGTGGAGCCGTCGATGGAGATCTCGTTGTCGTCGTAGAAGTAGATGAGACGACCGAGCCCGAAGTGGCCGGCCACCGAGGCCGACTCGGAGGAGATCCCCTCCATGAGGTCGCCGTCGGAGACGAAGGCGTAGGTGTGGTGGTCGACCAGCTCGGGACCGAGCCGGGCGCGGAGGTGCTCCTCGGCGATGGCCATCCCGACCGCGGTGCCGAAGCCCTGGCCCAGGGGGCCTGTGGTCATCTCGATGCCGAGGCGCTGGTCGATCTCGGGGTGCCCGGCCGTGTGGCTGCCCCACTGCCGGAAGGACATGATGTCGTCGAGCGTCACCGGGAAGCCGGACAGGTGGAGGAGGGAATAGAGGAGCATCGAGCCGTGGCCGTTGGAGAGGACGAAGCGGTCCCGATCGGGCCACATGGGGTCGTCCGGGTCGACGACCAGGTATCTGGTCCAAAGGGTGACGGCGATGTCGGCCATCCCCATCGGCATGCCGGGGTGGCCGCTGTTCGCCTTCTGCACGGCGTCCATCGCCAGGCCCTTGATGGTCTTGACGGCGAGGTCTTCCTTGGCGGTTCGGTCGGCGATCTCGGTACCCATCACCCCGAGGGTACCCACAGCGGCCGCTGCTCCATCTCGCCAGTCGTCAGACCGGCCGGCAGATCTCGCAGGCTCGGTAGCCCGCCGTCTCCTCGATGCCGTGGAGGTCGACCACGTTCTCGGGCTTGGAGCGCCGGATCATCCGGCACGTCGGGTGGCAGAAGATCTTCGTCTGGGTGTTGGCCCGGTAGCGGACGCCCCGGCCGGCGAGACGCTCCAGCCAGCTCGGGTCCGCCCCTTCGTGGCTCAACAGGACGACCTTGTTCTCCGGGTTGCCCAGCGAGTAGTTGCCGATCCGCCCGTCGGCCCTGACCACCCGGTGGCAGGGGATCATCAAAGGAACGGGGTTGCGGGCGACCGCCGAGCCGGCAGCACGAACCGCCGAGGGCTTGCCTACCTCCTTGGCGAGCCAGGAGTACGGCCTGACCTCGCCTCTCGGGATCCCCGCCGTGACCCGGAGCACCCGCTCCTGGAACGGCGTCACCGAACGCAGGTCGACGGGGACCTTCCCCGGCCGGCCCGCCTCCAGTGCCTCGGGGACGTGACGGGCCCAGGCCCGTGGCGGCTCCGCCCGGAACAAGGCACGACCGGTCCGTTCCCGGAACCGGCCTTCGAAGTCCTCGTCGGCCAGACCGACTCCGGAGACCCCGTTCAGATTGAAGGTGACGACCACGCTCCCGATCGGGGACTCGTAGAGGTCGTATCCGTCGGCGAGGCCGGTGCCGAGGGCAACACCCTCGCTGATCCCCTCCGGGAGATCGCCGACCAGGCCGGCCAGTTCACGCTCGAGCGTCATAGCTCTCCGTCTCCATGATCGTGCGCAGCCGGTTGAGGCCGCGGTGGATGTCGGTCTTCACGGTGCCGGCAGGTCTGCCGGTGATCTCGACGATTTCGTCTATCCCGAGCCCGACGACGTGGCGCAACACCACGGCCGTCCGCTGGGTCGGGGGGAGCGAGGAGAGACGGCGATCCCAGGCCGCTCCGTCGACCAACTCGGGGTCCTCCACACCCTTCGGCTCGGTCAGCTTGACGAAGGTGGGCCGCCGGGAACGTGTGCGGAGGTGGTTGCGGCCGAGGTTGAGGGCGATGGTCCACAGCCACGGCTCGAGCTTGAGCTCGCAGATACGGTCGTGTTCGTACTCGCTGAGGGCCTGATATGCCCGGATCAACGCCTCCTGGGCGAGGTCCTCGGCTTCGTGGTGGTCCCCCGACATGCGGCGCAGGCCCCAGTAGAGGCGGCGGCCCATACGCTCCACCACCAGCGGGAAGGCACCATCGAGGTCGGTGGCGAGCCGGCGCGTCAGGTCGTCGGCGAGGAGGTCTTCCATCATGGGGTAGAACCCCGCGGGGCTGGGGCCGGTTGCACGGGGATAGTCTGGTCGGGCATGGACACTCAGGGGATCGAGACCGTGCTCGCCGCCGCCGAGGAGCGGGTGGCGAAGGGGGAGCCCCTCGACGGGGTGGGGTTCCGGAGGGTCGTCCGGGACGCCAAGAGGGACCGCGACCTCGCCGAGCGTTACGGGGAGAGGATCTCGCGGATCGACCAGGAGGCCTTCCGGCGCTGGCCCTGGATCCTGATCCCGGTGGTCCCGGGAACCGTGCTCGCCGTGGTGGCCCTCCTGGTCGGCCTGGGTCTCGTCGCCTGGTCGTACCTGGCGATGGATGCCGGCAACGAGATCCTGGCCGTGTTCGTGTTCTTCGCGGGCTTCGGCTTCCTCATCGCCACCACCCATGGCCTGGGGCATCTCATGGTGGGTCGTCTTCTCGGCATCCGGTTCACCGCCTGGTACGTCGCATCGTGGAAGCGTCCCCAGCCCGGGGTGAAGATCGAATACGCCAGCTACCTGCGCTCGACACCGACCCGGAGGGCCTGGATGCACGCAGCCGGAGCGGTCGTCACCAAGATCGTTCCCTTCGCCCTCATCGGCGCGGCCCGGGCCGCCGATCTGCCCGACGGGGTCACCTGGGCGCTGTTGGCGCTGGGCGTGTTCATGGTCCTGACCGACGTCCTCTTCTCCACGAAAGGCGCGGACTGGGCCAAGGTCCGCCGGGAATTGCGGTCCTAGCCGGCGTCCTCGCTCACGGGCAGGGGGATGGATCCGTCGACTGCGTGCATCGCCTCGTGTGAGGCCACCTTGGTCATGTACTCGTACTCGTCCAGGGCCTCGATGACGTCCACGGAGATGAGATGGCGCGTGATGGGTCCGTCCGCCCTGTCGAACTCGCGGGCGCGCTTGATCACGGCTGCCGAGGAGTCGTCGATCCTCTTGTGCTGGGCGAGGTGGTCGTCCCACGAGTGGTTGACGAACATCTCGGTGATCCGGGTCGGGTCCGACACGTTGCGGAACAGCCGCCAGCGGTAGGCACCGGTGGTGAGCCGGACCAGCCGGAGCTGTCGCATCACGCGGAGGAACTCCGGGACGTCGGCCTCGTCGACGACCCATGTGTTCAGGACCACGACGGGGCCTTCCTCGGCCATGGCGACGTCCCCGGCATCGCCCATGTGCGGGTTGAGCTCGTCGGCGATGGTGAACGCCGGTTCCTCGATCTCGTCGACCTTCGGGACGCGGAACCTCGGTGTGAAGAACCCGAGCACGAGCGATCCGATGGAGAAGGCGAGGATGGTGGGCCGGGTGCCGAACTGATCGGCGACGATGCCGGTGAGGATCGACCCGATCGGGGTGATGCCGGCGAATGCCAGGTTGTAGAGGGCCAGGGCGCGGCCCTTGATCCAGTCGGGCGACATGAGCTGGGCGGTGGTGTTCATGGTCGCCAGTGAGAGCAGCCAGAAGACCCCGCACGCCACCATGGCCATCGCCGCGAGCACCAGGTTCGGCGCCATTCCGAGCAGGGCGCCCGAGACCCCGAAGAGGAAGATCCCGAACGGCACGAGATGGATGCCGGTCCTGGTGAGGCGCTGCCGGGCGACCACGCCGATGAGTGCGCCGAACCCCATGGCCCCGAGCAGCAGGCCATAGGTGCCTGCCGAGCCGCCAAGCTCGGTGGTGAAGCCGGGAAGGGCGGCCTGGACGACGGCGGAGGTGATGGCGAACAGGGCAGCCAGGATGAGGAGGTTGCGGAACCGCTCGGTGTAGCGGGCATACCTGACACCCATGGTCACCGCACTGAACACACTCGCCGTCTCCCGCTCCCGTGGCCCGAGGATCGGGGCCACGAAGAGGACCACCGCGATCATCGCCAGATAGGTCACTGCGTTGATCCCGAACCCCCAGGCGGCGCCGTAGGCCGCCACGATGGCGCCACCGAGGGCGGGGCCGATGGCGCGTGCCGAGTTGAAGGCGGCAGACTGGAGCGCCACCGCCGAGGCGATCATCCCTCTGGGCACGAGCTCGGGCAGAAGCGCCTGGGAGGAGGGGAGGTTGAGCGCGCCACCCATGCCGAGCATCAGGCCGAGGAGGAGGAGCAGGCCGGGGGTCATGCGCCCGAACTGCGTGAGCAGCGCCATGCTCAGCGCCGAGAGCGCCATGATCGACTGGGCGACGATCATCAGCTTGGCCCGGTCGAACATGTCGGCGAGCGCCCCGGCGGTGAGGGAGAAGAAGAGGAGGGGCAGGGTCGACGATGAGACCATCAACCCGACCCAGGTGTTCGATCCCGTGAGCTCCAGCATCAGCCACGAGCCGGCGACGCTCTGGATGAAGGTGCCCGTGGCCGAGAACATCGTGGCCGACCACAGGGCTCGGAAGTGTGGGATGCGGAGCGGTGCGGTCATCGGCGGCGTGCCGATGGTATCGGCGCGACGGTGGCCGATATGCACCGCGACTTGCCTACCTTCAAGGGGGTGGAGCGTGAGACCGCCTACTTCGTCGGGAACCAGGGAGGGCCGGGTGTCCTGCTCCTCCATTCCTTCTGGGGACTGACCCCATCGGTGAAGAAGCGGGCCGATCGTCTCGCCGACGAGGGGTTCACGGTGCTCGTGCCGGACATCACCTTCGGCGCGCTCCCGGCCACCGAGAAGGATGCCGTGGCCAAGCTCGCCGCGGCCGACCCGGACCGTCTCGCCAGGCTGGTCCTCATCTCGACCGGGTTCGTCCACGAGAAGGCCGGGGGTCGGCCGATCGGTGTGGTCGGCTTCGGCATGGGCGGCTCGATGGGGCTTTGGGCGTCGGTGCGTGCCTCCGAGGCGGTTGCGGCGACGGTCTCCTTCTACGGAACGCAGCAGATCGACTTCGCCGGTGCTCGATCGTCCTACCTGATCCACCTCGCCGACGACGACATCTACGTGACCGATGACGAGGCGGTGTTCATGGAGGCGACGATGGGGCTCGAGGAGTTGCCGGTCGAGGTGGTCCGCTACCCGGGAACGAGACACGGTTTCGGCGAGCCGGAGAGCGACGGCTACGACGCCGAGTCGTTCGAGCTGGCGTGGTCCCGCACGGTGGACTTCCTGAAGACTTCCTTGGACTGATCCAAGGGGACGAATGGGTCGCCCGGGCGGAGGGTCCCCTCCTGGAGGACACGGGCGTACACCCTCGATTCACCGGGGTAGCGGCCCTGCAACATCCTCGTGAAGTCGCCGTCGATGAACCACCGGGCATTGGTGGAACACGGCGTCGTGTAGCCGGTGATCTCGATCTCGACTTCGTCACCCACCCGGTAGCGCCTGCCCGGCGTGACGGTCGACCAGTCGGCGCCGGTGATCGTCAGGTTGTCACCGGCGTGCCCTGGGCCCATGTCGTGACCCTCCTCCCGCATCTTCTCGATCACTTCGAGTGAGAAGAGACAGAGGGCGCGGTCCGGCCCACCGTGGTGCTTCTTGTCGTGGTGGTCGTCGCCGACGATTCCGAGCCGCGTCACCATGGCCTCGTCCACGGGCAGTTTGGGGACCCCTCCCGGCGAGATGTTGACTTGGTGGACGTGGCTCATCACCAGGCGGGGCCCTGGAGGTCGAGGACCCCGGTGGTCGGGGCGGTGGCCACCATGTCGCGGGTCATCACCCGATTGAAGGTGAACACCGTCTTCTCACCCCTCTGCTTGGTGAGGAGGGTGCCCTCGAAGACCTTCCAGCCCATGCGGCCGTAGTAGCCGAGGAGCTCGTCCTGGCAGACGAGGAGACCGAAGTCGGCCTTGGCGTGCTCGAACAGCCATTGTGTCGCCTTCTCCATGCCCAGGGCCGCGAGTCCCATCCCGCGGTGGTCCGGATGGGTCTTCACGCCGCCGATCCCGCCGATGAGCACGGGGTTGCCGTCGTGCAGGGCTTCCCTGGTGAGGACGCCGACGTAGGAGACGAGCCATCCCGCGGCGTCGACGACCCGTACTCCCATCTCGGGCCGCGACCACTCCAGGGCGGCTCCCGGCCAGTCGTACTCCTCCTCCGGCGGATAGACCGCCTCCGTGAGCTGCCGAAGCTGACGGGTCTGCTCGTCGGTCCAGCGCGACACCGGGCCGATCGAGGCGATCGCCTCGACGTCGATCATCGTTCCGACATCTCGGCGAGGTCGGCTGCGAGCACCTCGCGGTCCTCGTCGTCCTCGATCTCTTCGAGGAGCGCCTTCGCCGACTCGAGATGCTCGTTGAACGTCTCGATGTCGTCCACCTCTGCGGCCGCCCGGGCGATGGCCTCGTGGGCGAAGCCTGTGACGAACGGGTCGAGGCCGAACTCGAGACACGTCTCCAGCGATCGCTCCCCGAAGCGAAAGGCGAGGTCGGCATATCCGAGCACCGATGCCACCCGGGACACCTGCCAGTCGGCGATGGCCCGGTTCCGCGGATCTCCGACCCGGTACCAGTGATATCGCTGGGCGAAGGTCGCCGCCAGCATGGCCTCTTCCTCCTCCCTCGTGAGGGTGTCGGCGTCCAGGTACTCCCACGTCTCGTTGAAGGCGCGGGGCGCCAGGGCGCGGTGCATGGCTTCCATGTCGGGGGGATCGTGGGTCTCGGTCATGGCTCCTCCGATCGTGGTGGCCGTAAGGTGTGCGATCCCAGGGCCGGACGATACGGGAACCGATGGACGATTTCGTGGAAGTTGAGGCCGGAGGCGAGAAGGTTCGGGTCACGAGCCCGGACCGGGTCGTATTCCCCGACCGCGGCTGGACCAAGCTCGACGTGGTCAACCATTTCGTCACCGTCCTCCCGGGTGCCTTCAGGGCGGTCCGCGACCGCCCGACCATGTTGAAGCGGTACCTGCAGGGCGTGGGCGTGGACCCGATCTATCAGAAGCGGGCCAAGCCGGGTGACCCGTTCGACACGGTCCAGATCCGGTTCCCTTCGCAGCGGCCCGGGCGGATGAACGTGCCCCGGAAGCCGGCGGATGTGGTGCGTCTCGCCCAGTTGGGGTGTCTCGACTTCCACCCCTGGCCGGTGCGTGCCGACGACACCGACCACCCCGACGAGCTGCGCTTCGACTTCGACCCGACTCCCGGCTTCGGCTTCCCTGAGGTCAAGGAAGCCGTCGCCGGTGCGGGCGAGTTGCTCGACGAGGTGGGGCTCGTCGGCTGGCCCAAGACCTCGGGCAGCCGGGGGATCCACGTGTACGTCCGTATCGAGCCGTTGTGGGACTTCTTCCAGACCCGCCGGGCGGTCCTGGCCTTCGCCCGTGAGCTGGAGCGTCGGATGGGTGGTCTGGTCACCACCGCATGGTGGAAGGAGGAGCGGCGGGGGATCTTCATCGACTACAACCAGAACGCCCGGGACAAGACGGTGTCCGCCGCCTACGGCGTCCGACCCACCGGCTACGTCTCCACACCCTTCCGCTGGGACGAGCTCGAGGACATCGAGATCGAGGACTTTCCCATGGATCGCTTCCACGAGCGCTGGGAGGCGGTGGGGGATCTCACCGAGGGGATCGACGACGCAGCGGGTCGCATCGACACCCTGATGGAGTGGGTGGCCCGGGACGAGGAGAACGGGATCGGCGACGCACCCTGGCCACCGCACTACCCGAAGATGCCCGGGGAGCCGCCCCGGGTGCAGCCGTCGAAGCAGCGACGACCATCGGAGGAGTATTAGCTGGTGGAACCAGCCCCTACCCCCGGCCTTCGGCCGGCGGTGCCTTCCCCCAGCCTTCGGCTGGGGGACCGATCAAATGGCGTCGCGTTGGCGCAGCGCCCAGGTGAGGACCAGCCAGCCCAGTACCAACGCCCCGGCGAGCTTGGCCAGCCCGCCTCCCACGCCGGGCGCCACCGACCCGAGAACGCCCTGGATGACCTCGTCGGGGACCGTCGGGGCGAGATCGGCGTAGATCGACACGGCGATCCTCCAGATGGACAGCTGGGCGACGCCGTTGATCAACGAGCCCACCACCTGCTCCAGCACCACGACGTAGCCGAGCCCGAACAGGAGCGACCGCGGCGCCAGGTAGCCGAGCGGGACGAAGATCGCGGCGTAGCCGATGGCTGCGGTGACGAACAGGGCGAGCCCGGGGATGGCGTGGGAGAGGTCGACCCCGCCGGCCATCGATCCGAGAACCGTGGCGAGCCACGCCCCCACGCCGATGACGATCGCGGTGGCGGCTCCTCCGGAGATGGAGGCGGCGGCGAACCTGGTTCGGGGCACGGGCTTCATGTAGAGATAGGGGAGGGTGCCGGCGTCCCTCTCGTCCCTCAGGGTCCCCACGGTGAGGATGAGGATGGCGATGGCGAATGTGAACCCGGCGGTGGTCACCGCGAACGGGTAGACGGCATCGTCGCCCCCGAGGTCGGACCCCGAGGAGAGCCAGATGACCAGCCCGGCCACCGAGGACAGGGCGATCAGCCCGATGACCCGGCCCTTGGTCATCATGCGTCGGAAGAAGTGGACGAGGAGCGTGATCATCTCGCCTCCACCAGGTAGCGGAACACCGACTCCAACGACTCGTCCGCCGGTTCCAGGTCGATGATCCGGACACCGTTCTCGACCGCCATCCGCGGCAGTTCCAGTGCGACGGTGCGGGCGTCCGAGGCCTCGATCCGCAGGCTGTGGTCCTCGACATGCACTCCGACCACGCCCTCGGACCGGAACAGGGCCGAGGCCAGCCGCCGGGGGTCGGTGCACTCGATGTAGATCTGTCGTGGCTTGTCGGTCATGGCGGCACGGATCGTGGCCACGCTGCCGACCGCGGCGAGGCGCCCGTCGACCATGGCCACCACCCGGTCCGCCATCCGCTCCACCTCGGCGAGGACGTGGGAGGAGACGATCACGGTTCGCCCTGCCGCCCCGAGTGCCTTGAAGAGGCGGATCAACTCGGCTCGCTGCACCGGGTCGGCGCCGTTGAGCGGCTCGTCGAGCAGGAGCACCTCCGGATCCGCCACCAGGGCCGAGGCGACCTTGGCCCTCTGTCGCATGCCCTTGGAGAACGTGCCCAGCTCTCGGTCGGCGGCATCGGTCAGCCCGACGAGCCCGAGGACCTCATCGGTCTTCCCCCCTGGGTCGTTCACCTTGGCCAGTCGGGCCATGGTCTCGATGAACCTGCGCGCCGTCTCCCTCTCGTATATCGCCTCGTCCTCGGGGACGAGGGACATGCGTCGGTAGACGTCGACGTCGGAACGGGGGTCCTTGCCCAGGACCGTCACGGTGCCCTGCGACGGCTTCTGCAGCCCGGCGACGAGACGCATCAGCGTGGTCTTGCCCGCGCCGTTGGGCCCGAGCAGACCGGTGACCCCCGGGCCGAACGAGATGGTGACCTCGCTCACCGCCACCTTGAAGCCGAACCACTTCGAGACCTCGGTGAGGACGACGGCGTCGGTCACGCCAGCCTCCGGTACCGGGAGTAGACGAACCAGGCGGCGAGCACCGTGGCCACCACGATGAAGATCACCGATGCCCACGTGTCGAACCCGGCATCCACCGCCGGGAACGCGCCGACGCGGTCGAAGAGGTCGTCACGGATGATCCTCGGGTGCTGGTCGGGGGCGATCAGGGAGAACCAGCGTGCCCCCGGGAAGTCGGCCTGGGCCACCTGGCCGGCGATCCCGCTGCCGGCCGTCACCGTGCCCAGGAGGGAGGCGGACGCGATCCCCGGGCGCTTGATGAACGACGAGAAGAAGAAGGCCAGGGCGCCGTGCATCGCCACGAAGGCGGCGGTGGCCACGGGCACCTTCCACAGGATGTCGAGGTGGTCGCCCATGTAGGCGAAGAAGCCATCGTCGGCGATGAACCCCAGGCCGAGATGGAGGACGAGTTGGGGGACGATGTACATCGCCCCGACCACCGTGAGATAGGCCAGTGTCTTCGCCCCGAGGTAACCCCCGACGGTGAGCGGCCGGGAGAAGTAGACCGACAACACACCGTTGGTCCGGTCGGGGATGAGCAACTGTGGGGCGGCATAGGCGATGAAGATCAGTGAGATCCACGAGTAGGCGTCGAACAGGTCGGCGTAGGAAGGGAGCCCTTCGGCGGCGGCGGCGGAGAGAGAACCGATGGCGAAGTGGAGCCCGACGATGATGATCGCGGTCACCAGGGCGACCACCACCATCGTCCACGGGAAGATCTTGGCCCTTGCCTTGCGGCCGAGCCCGAACACCCGGCGCAGGCCCTCCTTGTAGACGGCGCGGCGAGCGCCGGCCGGCCCTCGGCGGGGGCCGTCGTAGGTTCGATATCCACGATCGAAGATCACGCCGTCGGTCATTGCTTCCCTCCGACCATGAACAGCTCCTCTAGGGACGCCGAACCCCGGGTCATCCTGACCAATCCCGTGCCGAGCCTGGCGGCGGCGCCGACCACCGCATCCTCGAGTCCCTCACCCGGGCCGACGACGACACGGAGACCGTCGACCACCGCCTCGATGCCCCGCTCCCTCAACGCGGCGGCCATCTCCTCGGGGCGCTCCAGGACCTCCACCAGGACCTTGGTGTCCTTCTCGAACCCCTTGAGCGGCGCCGACCGCAGGAGGTTCCCGGCGTCGAGCATCACCACCCAGTCACAGGTCTTCTCTATGTCGGTGAGCACGTGCGACGAGACGATGACGTTGATGTCGAACTGCCCGAGCCTCCGGATGAGAGCCAGCATCTGCTCCCGGCCCTCGGGGTCGAGACCGGACGCCGGCTCGTCGAGGAGGATCAGGTCGGGGTCGTGGACGATCGCCTGGGCCAGCTTGACCCGCTGGCGCATGCCGGTGGAGAAGTCGCCGAGATAGCGGAAACGCTCCTCTTCGAGACCGACCAGGAACAGGGTCTCGGAGGATCGCCGCTTGGCTTCGCGTGGCGGCAGCCCGGCCAGCTCGGCGGTGTAGGAGACGAAGTCGGCGGCGGTCTGGTCGAGGGGGAGGCTCCCCACCTCGGGCATGTAGCCGACGCGGGCCCGCACGTCGAGCGGCGCGGTCTCGGGGTCCTTGCCCAGCACCTGCACCTGACCTTCGGTGGGGTGGAGCAGCCCGAGCAGGATGCGCAGCATGGTGGTCTTGCCGGCGCCGTTGGCCCCCACCAGCCCCGTGACACCGGGCGGGATGGTCAGGTCGAGGTCGCGCAGCGCGATGACCTCGCCATAGTCGTGAGTCAGGCCACGCACCTCGACGACGGGTTCGCTCATCCTGACTCCCTGTCGACCACGTCTTCGAAGCCCGGACCCTCGGGACGCTCCAGCTGCTCCATCGTGCACGTCTCGGCGGGCTTGTCCGGGCGCCAGCGGTGGAACCGGGCGGCGTGGCGGAACCGGTCGCCCTCGAGCTGGTCGTAGGAGACCTCGATGACCACCCCCGGCTGGACGGGGGTCCACGACTTCTCCTCACCGCCGCTCCAGCGGCTGATGGCGCCTGGCGCCCGTGCCGCTTCGCCGAAGCTGTTCTCCGCGGCCAGCTCCTGGAAACGATGGAAGATCTCCACCCGCTGGCCGTCGGGAAAGCCCGAGCAGTGGCCGATGAAATGGAGGTCTCCGTGGTCGTTGTAGAGACCGAGGAGCAGTGAGCCGATCTTGCCGCCGTCCTTGTGTTCCCTGAAACCACCGACGACCACGTCGATGGTGCGGCGGTGCTTGATCTTGATCATCGCCCGCTTCCCGCTCTGATAGGTGCCCTCGGGGTCCTTGGCGATGATCCCGTCACATCCGGCCGACTCGAACTCGTCGAACCAGACCTTGGCGGTCTCCTCGCTCTCCGTCTGCGGGGTGAGGTGCCAGGGGAATTCGAGACGGGAAGCCAGCTCGACGAGACGCTCACGCCGCTCCCGGAACGGGCGGTCGCGGAGGTCCTCACCCTCGAAGGCCAGGAGATCGAACGCCACCAGCTCCGCAGGTGTGGCCTCGGACAGCATGTTGATTCGGGACTCGGCCGGGTGGATCCGCTGCTGCAGGGTGTCGAAGTCGGTGGCCCCGTCGACGACCACCACGATCTCGCCATCGACGACCGTCCCCTCGGGGAGCTGTTCCAGGGCTCCACGCAATTCGGGGAAGTAGCGGAGGAGCGGCCGCTCGTTGCGTGAATCCAGCCGGATGGCCGGCGCCGACCAGGAGAGGGACCGGAATCCGTCCCACTTCGGCTCGTAGACGAAGCTGCCCTTGGGCCACCCTTCGAAGACGCGCGCCTCCATGGTCGCGAGCGGTGGCTTGAAGGGGTGGGTGGTCACTGCCGGGCAGTGTAAAGGGGCGATTAGGTTCAGCCGCCCATGGCATCCCGGATCCCAGCAGCGCTCAGGGCCTCGTTCGAGGTCGGCCGGGAAGCCGTCAGGAGCTATGGCCGCGACCGGGTGGGCCGGATGGCGGCTGCCCTCGCCTATCGGACGTTGTTCGCCGTTGCGCCGCTGCTCCTTCTCGCCCTGGGCGTGTTCGGCCTGGTGATCGGTGACCGTGAAGAGGCCCGGGCAACCGTGGTCGGCGCCCTGGGCGTGCTCCTCGGTCCGGACGCCACCGAGGCGATCGAGTCACTGGTGTCGTCTGCGGTCGTCGCCTCGGACGCCACCGCGATCATCGGCCTGGCCCTCTTCGCCTGGGCGTCGTCCTCGTTGTTCATGGACCTGCAGATGAGCCTGGCGGACATCTTCCGGGTGCCGCGGGAGCAGATGAGCGGGTGGAGGGCGTTCCTTCGGCGGCGTGCCGTGGCCATCGCCTGGTCGTTGGGGTTCGGCTTGCTGTTCATCGTCATCTGGGTCGCCAACGCAACGGCCGGCTGGCTCGTCGAGCTCATCCCGGAGACCTTCGAGCTGGCGCGAGGAGTCGTGGAGCTCGGGGCGAGGGTCTTCGCCCTGGTCCTCGCCCCGCTGGTGTTCATGGTCATGTACCGCACGATGATCCGAGTCCCGATCCGGGATGGGGCGCTGCTGCTCGGCGGGGTGGTCACCTCGGTGGCTTTCCTGGCCACGTCGTACGCCGCCGCCATCTACTTCTCCTGGGACCGGGAGACACCCGCCGGCCAGATCGCAGGATCGGTGGTGGTCCTGCTCCTCCTCGCCTACCTGCTGTCCTCGGCGGTCCTGATGGGAGCCGAGGTGACTCGCGTCTATCACGAGCGTCTGCAACGGAAATAGTCTCCCCTGATGCCCGTCGATCTGCCCGGCTACGTCACCGACCTGAAGGAGCACGCCACCGAGCACGGCTTCCACGTGCACGACGAGCGGCACTTCGTCGAGACCTATTCCCTGCGCCAGTCGTGGGAGGTCGACGTCCATCCCGAGGCCGGCTGCGGTCGCCCCGTCGACCTCCATCTCGCCCTCGACGTCGATCCCCGGGTGGTGCTGGAACTGGACGACTACCTGAACACCCTCGAGGACGAGTACGTGGAGCCCGAGGGCGCATACCACCTCGACCTGTACTTCAACTGGGCGGTCCCGCCATTGCAGAACCCGCCCGACCTGCTCATCCTGGCCACCGACCTCGCCGGCGTGGGAGGAACGACGCTGCCCATCGAGGTCACCGCGATCGACTCCTACGACGCCGTTACCGATGCGGCCGTGCGTCGTCTCACCATCATGGGCAAGGTCAGCGTCAACCTCGTCGAGGTGGTCACGGGCCGGGACGAGTTGTGCGACGTGCTCGAGACCGCGAGGGAGGTCTCCGAGTACCTGCTCGACCGGGTCGACGCCTGGCTCGAGCCTCCGAACACCTAGCCGCCGGTGAAGAGGAGGAGGAGCGCCCACACCCCGAGCAGGGCGGTTATCCCGGCCAGGGTGAGGAAGAGGGCACGCGTCAGTGGCCTCGGTGGCGGCGCCTCGGGATGGTGGTCGTCGTCGGCCATGGTGGGACCGGCCGTGGACTGGGCGGGCGTCGGGGACGCGGATGCCGTGGTGATCCCGACCGCCCGGGCGAAGGCCTCCGGGCGGAAGGGTCGAAAGGTCACGGTGTCGCCGTCCGCCGAGATCAGGTAGGTCCCCCGATCTCCCGGGGTGATCTCGTATTCGCCCACTTGCCATTCACCGATCTCGGTGCCGCTCGAGGAGAGCCTGATCCGATCCTCCTCGACGGCGAGGATCACCGGGATCTCCGAGTCGTCCAACTGGATCGCTCCGTCGAACAAGGGCATGCGGTCTTCCTCCGGGGACTGTCTCCGGACAAGCTAGGCGCGTTCGGGCGGGCTTGCTCACCTGGATTCCGGTGGCCGGGGGCGCAGTTACGATGCCTCGGATGGCCGAGAACGCCGCTTCTCGTTTGGCGGTGGTCGGAGACGATGGTTCCTCCGCCGCCGACACAGTCTGGCAATGGTTCACCGCTCACCCCTGGACGGGATGGGTGGTCGAGGTCGCGACCGCCGACGAGGAGAACATCGTCTGGGGGG
>DASVBU010000031.1:0-117450 GCA_036375695.1 Acidimicrobiia bacterium
TCGGTCGTGGGGGCTCTTCAGGGTCGACGCTTGGCGAGACGGTCCATCTCGCGGTCGGCCTCGCGCCTCTTCAGGGTCTCCCGCTTGTCGTAGGTGCGCTTGCCCTTGGCCAGCCCGAGCTCGACCTTCGCCTTGCCGTCCTTGAAGTACACCTGCAGCGGCACCAGCGTCAGACCCTTCTCGGCGAGCGTGCCGGCGAGCCGACCGATCTCGCTCTTGTGCATGAGCAGCTTGCGACGCCGCTCCGGGTCGTGCCCGCCCTCCCGGGCGAAGTCGTATGGGGCGATGTGGGCGCCGACGAGGTACGCCTCCCCGCCGTCGATGACCGCATAGGAGTCCTTCAACTCCATCCGCCCCGCCCGGAGTGACTTCACCTCCGAGCCGAGGAGAACCAGACCTGCCTCGTACGTGTCGAGGATCTGATAGTCGTGGCGTGCCCGGCGGTTGGTGGCAACCACCTTGACCGAGCCGGCCATCAGAAGCCCTTGGGGACGTCGGGGCCCGTGCCGTCCGCCTCGCGCAGATACCTGCTCAGACCGAGGAGCGACCCGACGACGCCGGCGAGGGCGCCGAACAGGAGCACGATGAGACCCCAACGGAAGAACCACTGATTGCTGATGTCGAGCCGGAACAGCTGGATGTCGTCCCCCGCCTTGGCCAGGTTGTCCGTGGCCACCCAGACGGCGAACACGGCGATGGCGGCGCCGACGACACCTTCGATGAGACCCTCGAGCAGGAACGGCACGCGGATGTACCAGTTGGACGCGCCGACCAGCCGCATGATCGACACCTCCTCGCGGCGGGCGTAGATGGCGAGCTGGATGGTGTTGGCGATGAGGACCACGGCGGCGATGCCCAGCACGATGGCGAGACCGAGACCCAGGGTCCGGAGCACCTCTGACAGGTTCTCCAATTGCTCGATCGACTCGGCGGCGGTGTTGACCTGTCTCACCACCTGTTGCTGCTGTTCCAGCCGGAACCGGACGGACTCGTGGAGCCGGATGTCCTGAAGCTCGATGCGGATCGAGGCCGGGAGGACGGTGGGGTCACGAATCGCCTCCAGCATGGTGGGGTCGTTCTCGAAGAGTCGCTGGAACTCGAGCCACGCCTCCGCCTTGCTCACGTAGCGGACCGGCGGCTCGACCTCCTCCCAGGTCTCGACCTCCTGACGCAGCGCCTCGTGGGCACCCACCGGGACGTTGTTCTGGCCCTCGTCGTAGAGGAAGGCCACGACGTGGGTCCCGTCCTGCCAGGCGGCGATGTTGAGGTTGAGCAGCTCGTTGACCACGAGGGCGCTGAAGGCCAGTGCCAAAGAGATGAACACGGCGAGGATGGCTCCGATCACGATCAGGACGTTCCGCCGGAGGCTGGAGAGCGCCTCCCGGATCATGTAGATGACCCGGCTCATTCCTCCTCAGCCGTCCTCTCGTAGCGACCGGCCTGCTCGTCGCGAACCACACGACCGTTCTCCAGGGCGACCACGCGCCGCTTCATGGCGTCGACGATGGCGTGGTCGTGGGTGGCCATTACGACCGTGGTGCCGGTGCGGTTGATCCTGTCGAGGAGACGCATGATCTCGACCGAGGTCTTGGGGTCGAGGTTCCCGGTGGGCTCGTCGCACAGCATGATCGGCGGCCGATTGACGAACGCCCGGGCCACCGAGACTCGCTGCTGCTCACCACCGGAGAGCTGGCGGGGATAACGCCCCGCCTTGTCGGCAAGACCCACGAGTTCGAGGATCTGGCCCACCTGGGGACCGATCACCGACGACGGCCGACCGAGCACCTCGAGGGCGAAGGCCACGTTCTCGGCCACCGTCTTGTTGGGAAGGAGCTTGTAGTCCTGGAAGACGGTCCCGACCGAACGACGCAGATAAGGGATCTTCCATTTGGGCAGCCTGGTGATGTCCTTGCCCGCCACCCATATCCGCCCCCGGGTCACCGGCTCGTCCCGCAGCATCAGCCGGATCAAGGTCGACTTGCCCGAGCCCGACGCCCCGACGAGGAAGACGAACTCACCCTTCTGGATGTCGAGGGAGACGTCGTTGACGGCGACCGTGCCGCCTTCGTAGACCTTGGTGACGTTTTCGAGTCGAATCATGTTCGGGGGTGCGGACCGCAAAACGGTACCGCCGGCCGGCCGTCTAGCTGGAATCTCCAGCCATCTCGTGCTGTGCCCGCCTCCACCGTAGATAGGCCTCGACGAAACCGTCGAGATCCCCGTCGAGAACGCCCTGCACGTTGCCGACCTCATGGTCGGTGCGCAGGTCCTTGACCATCTGATAGGGCTGGAGGACGTAGCTGCGCACCTGACGACCCCAGGCGGCCTCACCCTGCTCGCCACGGATGGAATCTATGTGGGCCTGGTGCTCCTGACGGGCGCGCTCGGCCAACTTGGCCCTGAGCATCTCCATGGCGCGGTTCTTGTTCTGGAGCTGGCTGCGCTCGTTCTGACACTGCACCACGATCCCCGTCGGCAGGTGCGTGATGCGGACGGCGGTGTCGGAAGTGTTGACGTGCTGACCTCCGGCGCCCTGGGACCGGTAGGTGTCGATGCGGAGGTCCTCCTCGTCGATCTCCACGTCCGCGGCCTCGCCGAGGTCGGGCACCACGTCGACACCGGCGAAGCTGGTGTGACGACGGGCGTTGGAGTCGAAGGGGCTTATCCGCACCAATCGATGAACGCCGCGCTCGGACTCCAGGGTTCCATACGCCCGGTCGCCCCGCACGGTCATGGTGACGGACTTGACCCCGGCCTCCTCCCCCGCGGTCACCTCCTCCACCGTGACCTGGAAGCCCTTGTCGGCCAGGTAGCGCTGATACATCCGGGCGAGCATCTCCGCCCAGTCGTGGGCGTCGACGCCACCGGCGCCCGCATGGACGCTGAGAATGGCGTCTGCTTCGTCGTACTCCCCGAAATAGAGGGACTCCAGCTCCAGCTTGTCGAGGACCGCGGACACCTCGGCCAGCTGGTCGAGCGCCTCCTTCCTCGACTCCTCGTCACCGGCTTCGGCGGCGAGCTCGAGGAGGACCTCGGCGTCGTCGATGCGGCTGGCCAGACCCGAAACCTGCTCGAACAGGCCCTCATACCGCGCCAGCCTCTGACTCACCTGGCGTGCCTCGTCGGGGTCGTTCCAGAGATCCGGTGAGGAGGCCCGATCCCTCAGCTCGACGAGCTCGTCCTCCTTGGTGTCGAGGTCGAGGAACCGGCGGGCCTCGTCGAGACGACCGCGCAGGGTCGAGATCAATTCCTTGGGGTCGGAGACTTCTACAGACATCTCTTGACGCCCGCGGCCCTAAGCCGCCGCACCGTGGCAACGCTTGTACTTCTTGCCCGACCCGCACGGGCAGGGGTCGTTGCGCCCGATCTTGTCGCCGGCGGTGGCGGGCTTGGTCGGGCCGCCGCCCGATGTCACCGGGGCGGGATCGACCCGCTTCGGCTGGCTGGCGGGCTCGGCCATCTGTACGTGGAACAGGTAGCGGACGGTGTCACGCTTGATGGCGTCCACCATGTCGGTGAACATCTCGAAGCCTTCGCGCTGGTACTCGGCGAGCGGGTCGCGCTGGCCCATGGCGCGCAGGCCGATGCCCGCTCGGAGATAGTCCATCTCCGAGAGGTGCTCCCGCCACTTGTTGTCGATGACCGAGAGCACCACCGACTTCTCCACCTTGCGCAGCAGCTCCGGCCCCAGCTCCTTCTCCCTGGTCTCGTAGTAGGCCAGGGCTTCGTCGACCGCCTTGTCGATGAGGTCGTCGACCGACGCCCTGGGGCCGACGCTCTCGGGTGTGATCTTCGTGGGGTAGAACTTGCCCAGCTCCTGGAGCAGGGTCTCCCAGTCCCACCGATCGCTGGTGGCGCCGGGCTCGACGACATCCTCGATGGTCGCCGTGATGGCGTCGGCGATCCAGTCGGAGATCAGCTCCTCGTCGGCCCTGCCCTCGAGGATCTGGGTGCGCCATTTGTAGATGCTCTCCCGCTGGGAGTTCATCACCTCGTCGTACTTGAGGACGTTCTTCCGGATCTCGAAGTTCTGCGACTCGACCTGTCGCTGGGCCCGCTCGATCGACTTGGTGACCATCTTGGCCTCGATGGGCTGGTCGTCAGGAAGACGGAGACGATCCATCATCGAAGCGACCCACTCGCCCTGGAACCGGCGCATCAGGTCGTCCTGGAGCGAGAGGTAGAAGCGGCTCTCCCCCGGGTCGCCCTGACGGCCGGAACGGCCGCGCAGCTGGTTGTCGATGCGGCGCGACTCGTGGCGCTCGGTGCCGATGACATAGAGGCCGCCGGCGGCGATCACCTTCTCCTTGTCGGGCCGGATCTGTTCGGCGAATTCCTCGGTCAGCTTCTTCTCGAGCTCTTCGTAGCTCGGGTCGGCCGCGGTGATGCCCCGCTTCTTCAGCTCGGCGCGGGCCATCCCCTCGGGGCTGCCGCCAAGCTTGATGTCGACACCACGACCCGCCATGTTCGTGGCGACGGTGACGGCGCCAGGCCGACCGGCCTGGGCGATGATCTCGGCCTCACGGGCGTGGTGCTTGGCGTTGAGCACCTCATGCGGGATACCGTGCTTGGAGAGCAGGCGCGAGAGCAGCTCGGACTTCTCGATGGAGACCGTGCCCAACAGCACCGGCTGGCCCTTGGCGTGACGCTCCTTGACGTCGGCGACCACGGCGTTGAACTTCGCCTCCTCGGTCTTGTAGACGAGGTCGCCCTGGTCGATGCGGGCCACTGGGCGGTGGGTAGGGATCACCATGACCTCGAGCCCGTAGATCTGCGAGAGCTCGGCCGCCTCCGTCTCGGCGGTGCCGGTCATGCCGGCGAGCTTCTCGTAGAGACGGAAGTAGTTCTGCAGGGTGATCGTGGCCAGCGTCTGGTTCTCCTGCTTGATCGTCACGCCTTCCTTGGCCTCGATCGCCTGGTGGAGACCCTCCGAGTAACGGCGACCCTCGAGGACACGACCGGTGAACTCGTCGACGATCTTCACCTCGCCGCGGTCGACCAGGTAGTCGACGTCCTTCTTGTACAGCTCCTGCGCCTTGAGCGCGGTCTCCAGGTGATGGACGAAGTCGACCGCGGCGTGGTCGTACAGGTTCTCGATGCCGAGGATCTCCTCGACCCGGGCGATTCCTTCCTCGGTGACCAGCACCTGCCGCTTCTTCTCGTCGACCTCGTAGTGGACTCCCGCCTGGAGACGGCGGGCGATCTTGGCGAAGTCCCGATACCAGCGAGCGCTGTCGGACACCGCCCCGGAGATGATGAGCGGGGTCCTGGCCTCGTCGATCAGGATGGAGTCGACCTCGTCGACGATGGCGTAGTGGTGGCCGCGCTGGACCCGCTGGTCGGCCTCCATCGCCATGTTGTCGCGCAGGTAGTCGAAGCCGAACTCGTTGTTGGTCCCGTAGGTGATGTCGGCGCGATAGGCGGCGTGGCGGTCCTCGTTGGGCATCCCGGACTGGATGAGACCGACCGAGACACCGAGGAAGCGATGCACGGCGCCCATCCACTCGGCGTCACGGGCGGCCAGGTAGTCGTTGACGGTGACCATGTGGACGCCCTTCCCTTCAAGGGCGTTCAGATACGCAGGAAGGGTCGAAACCAGGGTCTTGCCTTCACCGGTCTTCATCTCGGCGACCATCCCCCGGTGCAGGGCGATACCGCCGATGATCTGGACGTCGTAGTGACGCTCGCCGAGAACGCGTCGCGCCGCCTCGCGTACGACCGCGAAGGCCTCCACCAGGATGTCATCGAGGGTGGCGCCGTCGGCGAGACGCTTCTTGAACTCTTCGGTCTTCGCCCTCAGGGCCTCGTCGGGGAGACGCTCGATCTCGGGTTCGAGCTCGTTCACGGCCCGGACCAGCCCCTCGAACTCCTTGAGGGTCTTGCCTTCGCCCATGCGAAGGACTTTCTGAAGAATGGGCATGAGGTGCTGTGGATTCTACCGGAGGCCGGTTTCTGTGCCCCAGACCCCCGCCGGCGGGAAGTCGTCAGCGGGTCTCGATGAGCCCTTCCCGATAGGCCCAGTTGACGGCCTCGAACCGGGAGTTCATCCCCAGCTTGTCGAGGATGTTGCGCACGTGGTTGCGCACGGTGTTCTCGGAGATGAACAGCTCGTCGGCGATCTCACGAGAGGTCTTCCCGTCGGCGATCATCGACAGCACCTCGATCTCGCGACCCGTCAGCTCCGGGGCCCTCTTGGTGACCGACGCGCCGTTGTGCCTGAGGAGCTCGCGCACCACGCCGAACAGCTTGCCCCCCATCGCCGGTGAGATGGCGGCACCTCCGGCGAGCACCTCGTGCATCGCCGCCACCAGACGGGGCAGTGGCGTGTCCTTGGTGAGATATCCCGAAGCCCCGCCCTTGACCGCGGACAGGAGGTCGGCGCCCGATTCGCTGCTGGTGAGGAGGACCACCTTCGACCTGGGGCTCACCTTGAGGATGGTCCCGAGCACCTCCAGCCCGGACATTCCCGGCATGAGGAGGTCGAGGAGGACCAGGTCGGGACGGTGCTCCCGGGTGCGGTCGATGGCCGCCATCGCGTCGGACGCGACGGCGACGACCTCGAATCCCTCTTGGACGAAAGCCGCACGGAGAGCCTCACGGAACAGCTCGGCGTCGTCGACGATGAGGACGGTGGGCATCGCGATAACTATCGGCAGGACCGTCCGGTGACTAGACACCTGGTTTTCGCGCACTGTTGGCCGCAACGGCCATGACCACCCGATCCGGGCCCACAGAGGTGGCTGCGGCGAGGAGGGTCCCACCGGTGGTGACCACGTCGTCGACCAGGATCACCTGCGGTGGTGGTGCCCCGACGAGACGGAACCTGACGGTCTGTCTGCGATGGTCACCGCCTGCCCGGCGCGGCGCGTGGAGCGGCGCCGCGAGGAGACGGAGCACCGGGGCGCCCGTGATCGCCGAGATGACGGCAGCGAGCTCACGAGCCGGGTCGACCCCGTAGCGGAGCTTCCGGCTGACGACACGCGGCACCGGCACCAGTGGGAGGTGCGGGATGCGGTCGGCGATCGCCGCGGCCGCCACCCGGGCGTAGCCGAGCGCGCCCCGATACTTGAGCTCGTGGACCAGGTCGCGGGCCGGCCCCTCGTGGGTGAATGCGGCCACCACGCGCAGACCCCCTCCCACGACTCGTTCCGGCGCCCTGACCAGTCGGCCCCTGCAGGCGGTACAGACACCGTCGACCGAGACCCGACCACAACAGACGCAGAACATGTCCCCCGCGTACAACGCGCCATGGAGATTGTGAAGAGGGACGCCCGACCCGGTCAGTCGGCGAGGCCGGCCCTGACCAGGAAGGCCGCCATCTGACCCCGGGTCACGGGCTCATCGGGGCAGAAGCGGGTGTTGGAGGGCGGGTTGCACCCCCGGGTTATCCCCGCCGCCTCCAGTGCCGCGATCTCCGCCTGGAACACGTGACCCGCGGTGTCCGAGAACACCTTGGAGCCCGGCGCCAGGTCGAGGGCGCGCACCAGGAAGGCCGCCATCTCTCCACGGGTGACCGCCCGGTCCGGGCAGAAGCGGGTGTTGGAGGGAGGGTTGCACCCCCGGGTTATCCCGGCGGCCTCCAAGGCCGCGACCTCGTCCTGGAAGAGGTGTCCGGCCGTGTCCGAGAACACCTTCGAGCCCGCGGGCAGATCCAACGCCCGGAACAGGAAGGCCGCCATCTCCCCTCGGGTCACCGCGTCCTCGGGGCAGAACCTGCTGTTCGTGGGCGGGTTGCAGCCTCGGGTTATGCCCGCGGCGGCGATGCCGTTGATCTCGGACCGGAACAGGTGGCCGATGGTGTCCGTGAAACCCCCGATCGCGACCGTGTAGCCGTCGCTGTGGTTGCCGGAGATGCTGACCTGCCAGTACGACTCGTCGACCGTTTTGCCGGGCGTGACCATCGGCAGCCCCGAGCCGTTCCATCCCGTGGGCGGGATCAGTTCGACCTTCCGGGTGAGAAGCGTGCAGGTGTTGGCACCGGGGCAATAGCCCTGCTGACCTGTGAATCTCTGATCGACCAGGTGGACGACGACCCCGATCGGCGTGGTGCTGTCGAACGTCTGAGGCTGGACGGACACCGTGTAGAAGACCCGGGAGTCACCGGTGGGGATCACCACCATCTTGGTCCGGGACGTGGGCAGGGTCCCCAGCCTGATCCGGGTGAATCCGCCGTTCCACGTGGTCACCTCCGAAGGGTCGACCCAACCCGAGGCATAGAGGTTGACCATCGCGGTGCCCACGTAGGGCGGCCCGGACGGAGCCGACATGATGTCCAACGGGTTGGTGTAGGGGCTCGTCGCCCCGCGGATCGGGACGTGCGGCCAGCCGAGACCATGACCGATCTCGTGGAGGACGACCGGCGTGACGAACGCCCCGAACTGCGAGGCGTTGTAGTTCGCCAGCACTTCGCCGACCGCGCCCTGCCTCGTCCCGGGCTCGAGGTCCCACTGTCCGCCGGAGATGGTGAAGACACCGGGCCCACCGATCCCACCGGGATCGTGGCCCTCGGACAGGGCGAGAAAGCCGTGTCCGCCGGGTGCCGCCCTGTCGTCATAGGGAGCACCGGTGTCGAAGAGACACGCGCTGATGTGCGTCGTCTGGAGATCCACGGAGTAGGACCCGCCCGAGGAGAAGACCGGGTCGTACCGGCCGCGGGAGAGGGTCTCGAAGTACGAAGACGCCTGTGTGTTCAGGTAGCCCGAGGCGGTGGCGACGCTGAGGTCTCCGTCCGCCCAGGGGGCGTCACATCGCCACACCTCCCAGGTGTGGCCGCCGGTGATCGTGGTCACCTCCCGCCATGCGATGAACGGGTCGGCGGCGAACGGCTGGCTTACGGGCGCCCAGTCCAGCAACCCCGATCCGCCGCGCCCTGTGCCGGACACGGGGTCGACCAGCATGTCCCCTTCGACGATCTGAGGTTCCGGCCGTCGCGCGCCAGCCTGGCCCAGGGCGGGGAGGGCGGTGACCGAGGTGAGGACGAGGACGAGGAGAAGAGGGAGCCAGCGAACCGGGCGTTTCGGCATGCGTACCAATCGGCACGCCCGCATCCGATGTTGACCGCCGGTTTTTCGCGTTCGCCGCCTGCCGCTCAGCACAGGCGCAACCCGATCACTCGGTCCCCTGCTCCCAGTCGTTGAGATACTCGATCTGATCGGGGGTGAGCTTCTCGAGCGAGCCACCGAGGGCGGCGAGCTTGATGCTGGCGACCTCCTCGTCGATCTCCGGCGGCAGCGTGTAGATCCTCGGCTCGAGCTTGCCCTCGTTCTCGATCAGGTACTCGGCCGCCAGCGCCTGGTTGGAGAAGGACATGTCCATGACGTCGGCCGGGTGCCCCTCGGCCGCACCCAGATTGACGAGACGGCCCTCGGCGGCGACGAGGATCCGACGCCCGTCGGGCATCTCGTACTCCTCGAGGTTGTCCCGCACCGGCCGCACGGCGGTCGCCCTGGCTCCCAACGCGGCCAGGTCGATCTCGATGTCGAAATGGCCGGAGTTCGCCAGGATCGCCCCGTCCTTCATCACGTCGAAGTGCTCGCCGCGAAGGACGTGCTTGTTGCCCGTGACCGTGATGAAGATGTCGCCGATCTTCGCCGCCTCGGCAGCCGTCATCACCCTGAAACCCTCCATCGCCGCGCTCAGCGCCCGCACCGGGTCGACCTCGACCACGATCACCTTGGCTCCGAGCCCGTCGGCGCGGTTGGCCACGCCCTGACCGCAGTCGCCGTAGCCGACGACCACCACGTTGAGCCCGGCGAGGAGGACGTTGGTTGCCCTGATGATCCCGTCGAGCGTGGACTGGCCGGTGCCATAGTGGTTGTCGAAGAGGTGCTTGGTCGCGGAGTCGTTGACCGCGACCACGGGCACACGAAGGGTCCCGTCGGCGGCCATCGCCTTGAGCCTGATCACCCCAGTCGTGGTCTCCTCGGTGGAGCCGATGACTTGGAGGTCGCGCCGGTCGGTGTGGAGCAGCTTGGCGAGGTCGGCGCCATCGTCCATGGTCACTGCCGGCTTGTAGTCGAGCACGGCATTGATGTGCTTGTAGTAGGTCTCCGACCCCACTCCCCGGATGGCGTAGACGGGGATCCCCTCGGCGACGAGCGCGGCGGCAACGTCGTCCTGGGTGGACAGCGGGTTGGAAGCGCACAGCAGCGGTTCCGCTCCCCCGTCCCGCAGGGCGAGCATCAGGTTGGCGGTCTCGGCGGTGACGTGGAGGCAGGCGGCCACGACATGGCCGGCGAGGGGCTTGTCTTCGGCGAACCGCCTCCTGATGGTCGCGAGCACCGGCATCCGACGCCCGGCCCACTCGATTCGCCGCGCCCCGACCGGGGCCAGGCTCGGATCTGCGATGTCGTAGTTCATTCCTCTTCGTCCTCCACCAGGAGCTTCTTCAGCTTCTCGATCGTGGCCACGGGCACCGGGTCGACACCTGCCGAGTCCGCCAGCATCCACGACACCAGGTCTCCCACCACCGTCAGCGAGACAAGCCGCGCCAACACGGAGATCCCCTCCGAGGCGACTTCCCCGACCCAGGGCACCGCGTAGGCGGTGAGCGCCGCAGTGTGGTCGAGCCTGGAGCGTATGCGGGGATGATCGTCGCGGTCGGTGAGGGAGACCACCGCGAGCTTCTCCTTCGTCATCTCCGGCAGGGTCTCCCACCCCACGATCTCGTTGTGGTCCAACTCGGGGAGGGTCGACCACCAGGCGGGCATCTTGGCGTTCTCGTTGATCTGGGTCTTCCACCGCTGGGCGACCACCGACGAGACGGGGCCGCCGCCGTAGACGATCGTCACCCGGTTGGCGAGGCCGTCCGCGATCATCCGGGCCTCTTCCCAGCGTCTGCTCCCCTCGACAACGGCCTCGTCCGCGATCCGGATCGCCTCACGGATATTGAAGACCTGCTCGTCGACCGCCCTCGCCCCTTCGAGGAGCCGGAGCGTCGCCCCGATCATGTAGCCGGCGGCGGCGCGGGGCTGGAACCCGGCGGGCACCTCGATCATGGGCCACCCCCGGCGGCGGGCCATCTCGCCAAGAGCGCCACCGGTGGTGATCACGGCAACCGGCAGCCCCATCTCGAAGGCGGCACCGGCCATGTCGAGGGTCTCCTCGGTGTTCCCCGAGTACGAGGCGGCTATGACCAGCGGCCGGTGCCGGAGCACCCAGGGCGGGAGGGGGGCGTAGCCCTTGTGCACCGTGACCCTGGTCCCGTACGGCGTTGCCACGGCCGCCGCATAGTCGCCGGCGATCCCCGAGCCACCCATCCCGGCGTAGAGGACGTCGGCGTAGGTCCCGATGGAAGGTGGGCGGAGCTCGGCGGCCCAACGAAGCTGGTCGCCGAGTGAGCGGATCTGGGACAGCATGTCAGTCATCGTCACCTCGTTCACTCTGTTCGATGATCATCACGGGGATGCCGTCCCGAACCGGGTACGACCTGCCGCAGGTGGTGCAGGTCAGACGGGACGCGGCTTCGTCCTCGTCCAGGGAGCCATGGTCGGCCGGACAGACGAGGATCCCCGAAAGGACCGGGTCGATGAGGCTCACGCGCCCTCCAGGATCGAGCGAACCCGCTCCACGATCCGGGCCACTCGCTCGGGGTCGGGCGCCTCGACGTTGAGACGGAGCAGGGGCTCGGTGTTGGACGGACGGAGGTTGAACCACTCCGAGCCGTAGTCGACGGTCAGGCCGTCGAGATGATCGATGGTTGCGCCGGCGGACTCCGCCTGCTCGACGCGTCGCATCGCCTCCTCCTGATCGGAGACCTCGAAATTGATCTCACCGGAGGCGGCGTAGCGCTCGACCTCGCTGCGGAGGGACGAGAGGGGACGGTCGGACGCGGACAGGATCGCCATCAGGTGGAGCATGGCGAGCATCCCGGAGTCGGCCCGGTAGTTGTCGCGGAAGTAGTAGTGGGCGCTGTGCTCCCCCCCGAAGATGGCGTTGGTCTCGGCCATGACCGCCTTGATGTAACTGTGGCCGACCCGGGTCCGCACGGGCACCCCGCCGCATTCCTCGATGATCTCCGGCACCGCCTTCGAGGTGATCAGGTTGTGCACCACCTTCTCCCCCGGCCTCCCATCGAGGAGCCTGCGGGCGAGGAGGGAGGTCACGGTGCTGCCCGTCAGGGGTTTCGCCTTGTCGTCGAGGAAGAAGGCACGGTCGGCATCTCCGTCGAAGGCGACACCCAGGTCGAAGTCTCCTTCCCGCATCAGCTTCTCGAGGTCGGCGAGGTTCTCGGGCACGAGCGGGTCGGCGGGGTGGTTGGGGAAGGTGCCGTCGGGCTCGAGGTAGAGACCGGTGAGCTCGGCGGGGATGCGGGCGAAGACCCTCTCGAGAGCGACGCCGGCCATGCCGTTGCCACCGTCCACGGCGACCCGCAACGGCTTGATCTCGGAAGGGTCGACGATGGAGAAGAGATGGTCGACGTAGCCGGTGAGGGCATCGACCTCCTCGACGCGGCCCGGTGTCCCGACCACCCGCCTACGGCCGGATTCGACCATCGCCTTGATCTCCGCCAGGCCGGTGTCGGCACCGATCGGTGCGGCGCCGGCCCGGCACAGCTTGATGCCGTTGTAGACCGGGGGGTTGTGGGAGGCGGTGATCATGGCCCCGGGTACCTCCCGGGACCCGGAGAAGTAGTAGATCAGGTCGGTGGGCACCTCACCCAGGTCCATGACGTCGGCGCCGGCCGTTGTGATGCCCCGTACCATGCCATCGAAGAGCAACTGCGAGCTGGTCCGCACGTCCCGGCCGACGGCGATCCGATCGGCCCCCAACAGCTCGACCAGTGCCGAGCCGACCAGCTCACAAAGCTCGGGGTCGAGATCACCGTTGTCGGTGCGCCCCCGAATGTCGTAAGCCTTGAAGACGAGATCGGGTCTCATAGAAGCTGCGAGTGTATGCCTGACCTTTGCTCCCTAACATCGCGGCACATTTGAGCCGCTCCGTCTCCATCGTCGTCCCGGTCTACAACGAGGCCGAGTTCATCCCCCGAGCATTACCCACATTGGTCAAACAGGTCATGGCGGCTGCCCCGGACGCCGAGATCCTCATCGTGGAGAACGGGTCTGCCGACGGGACCGCCGAGACGGCCCGTCGTATCTCGACGGATCCGCCCGTTCGGGTCATCTCGCTCCCCGATCCCGACTACGGGGCGGCCATGAAGCATGGCTTCCTCGTCTCCGAGGGCGCCTGGGTGGTCAACTTCGACATCGACTACTTCTCGGGCGAGTTCCTCAGGACGGTCCTCTCCCAGCCCGACGACGTAGATCTGGTCATCGCCTCCAAGCGGGATCCACGATCCAAGGACCGCCGCTCCCTGATCCGGCGTCTCGCCACGCGGGTCTTCAATCTGCTCCTGCGCATGATCCTGGGCTCGAGGGTGAGCGATACCCACGGGATGAAGGGATTCCGCCGCGGTCTGGTCGACGACGTGGCCCCGAAGGTTCTCAGCACGAAGGACCTCTTCGACACCGAGTTGGTGATCCGCGCCGAGCGGGCGGGCTATCGCATCGTCGAGGTGCCGGTGGAGGTCAAGGAGATGAGGACCGCCCGGTCGTCGCTGGTCAAGCGGGTGCCTCGCACCATCAAAGGGTTGTTCCGGATCCGGAAAGCGCTCAGCGAGAGCTGAGCTCGATCCTCGGTACCACGCACCTGGTCCCGGTGCGCCTCTCCGGGTCCGGAAACTATGAGGCTGGGCGTTCCGACCGCTGACGGTCCATGCGTTCCCAGAAGGCCACGCCGACCAGGGCGAGCACACCGAGCAGGGTGAGGATCTTGCCCACCGTCTCCGGCATGGTGTCGACGAACTCGAGCACCACCTCGTTCTGAGTCGGCACCACCACCATCAACGAAGGGGTGGCCCGCCACGGTCCCTCGGCGCCCGTCGCCTTCCAGTTGGGGAAATAGGAGACCTTGACCAGATGAGGCGCGCCCACCGCCTCGGTTCTGAAAGAGATGCGGTGGTGGTCGACGACGATTTCGCTCACCTCACCACGGGCCTGGATCGGTGTGTCAGGGCGTTGTGCCAGCGACGTGATCCTGGGCCATTCCTCAGGCCCACCGGCCACCACCCAGCGGTCCATGTCGTCGACGTCCTCGTACCACTCCAGAGCCAGATCGTGGAACGACGGCAGAGGCTCACCGTCCGGCCCCACCACCGTTTCCGATCCGATCAAGGCGCCGAGAAGTCCTCTTTCGGGGACGTCGTAGACCGCGGGGAGGTGGGTGGCCACCTCGACCAACTCCGTATCGGGAAGTCTGAAGATGGCGAACGGCGGCACTTCCTCGAGCAGCTCGAATCCCTGGATGCCCTTGGCCTTTTCCGTCGCCTCGGGTGTCACGGACACGTAGTAGTCGACCCCGTAGACATCCATGTGGGCCAGGCCCCGCTCCATGTCGAAGGTGTGGTAGCGCAGGCCCGGGATCGGGTTCGACGGCTTGAAGGACATCTCGGAATGGTTGATGAAATGGAACGGGGTCGTGATGGAGGACTCGAAGAACAGCCCCTCCATCGACTTGTGGGTCCCCTCGGTCCAGTACGGGATGAGCATCGGCGCCATCGGCGTCCCGTACCGGTTCCACCCGTCGTTGTTGGCCTCCCACATCACCCGGCCCGGCGGGAGCTCCGAGATCGCCGCCATCAGCGCTTCGTACTCCTCCCATGGCTCCTTGTTCTCATAGCCCTCGTAGTTCCACCGGGCCCACCCGTCGACGTATGTGATGCTCGACATCGTGCCGAGGACGAGCAACGCCGCGGCAGTCGCGGTGAGGAAGCCACGGGTGGTGATGACCGGGGGCATGATGAGGAAGGTGATGCCGAGGATGAGCAGGCCGGCCACCAGGGGCAGGATCCAGGCGGGGACCAGGCCCAGATCCTGGACCTTGGTGGAGACGGCGACGAGCCCCACGGCCACCGCAGTCGACACCAGCACCAGGGCGCGGGCGAAGTGTGAGGAGATCCGTTCCGGCAGCCGGCGCGACATCCAGACGACGGCTGCACCGACCCCGACCGCGGCGAAGAACGCCACGCCGAAGTACCAGTAAGGGAGCAGCCTCCCGTTCCACAGCTTCCAGCGCTCGCCACCGAAGAAGTCGGGGAAGAGCTCGGGGAGGATGTTGGGGAGCGGGAAATAGATGACGGGGAGGAGCGTGGCCCCGATCAGGGGTCCGCCGCGTCTGGTGGTCCGCATCACCCAGATCGCCCCCGGGATGGCCAGCGGCAGGAGCAGCCACAGCTCCACGGGGAAGACCTCCTCCCATCGGCTCAGCGGGATCCAGCCCATGTCCGAAGTGAGGCCGATCCGCATGGCCAGTGGAAGGGCCCAGAACCCGGCGATGGCGAACCCCCAAGCCCAGATGAGGAGGGTGCGCAACGCTCCACGCTTCCAGGCGATCACGAAGAGCGATGCGAAGACGGCCACGATCGTGGTCAGGATGTGGGTGAGGGCGGTCAGGCCGAGGAAGAGCGCCGCCCACTTGACGTATTTCCGATCGTCGGCGACAGCTTTGATGAGGAACCCCAGGTAGACCAGCGAGAAGCTGAACGACCATGCGAACGAGAACTCGCCGGCCAGGGTGGAGGCGAGGTTGGCCCCGTAGATCGAGTAGCTCTCGAAGAAGATGAGGACCACGGCCGAGCAAGCCGCCACCGCCGACACGGTCCGGGAGAGCTTGATCGCCCGGGCGTGGAAGTAGGCGGCCGGAGCCATCCCCAGGAGACCGAAAGTGGTCACCAGCTTGAACGCCACCCCGTACGGGATGAACACGTCGAGCAGGACGATCACCAGCGATGGGATCGGGAAGTAGAAGTAGAAGGCCGGAAAGCCGGCGAACCAATCCTGCGACCAGCCCATCACCCTCCCCTGCGGCAGCAGGACGTCCCGGAGGAACGCCGGCCCGAGGACGTGCGACCCCATGTCACCGCCGGTCGGAGTGCTGGGGTTGAGCAGCCACCAGGGCTGCATGACCATGAAGACCAGGAACGAAGCCAGGCCGACGATGACCAGCGGAAGGGTCGGCCGAACCCGACCCAAATACGGCTTCACTCCCGATTCCGCCGGACTATCTCCAGGACCTCGGTGATGTCGATGTTGACCCCATCCCGGTTCCACCACTTCTCTTCACAGGAGTGGCACCAGAAGAACTTGACCTCCGTCCCGTCGGGGAGGACGTGGTCGATCACCAAGACATCGTTCTGTGCGCAGCTAGGACAATTCATATCGTCGGGGTCCCGCCAGCAATGCTACGCCCGGTCGGCTAGGAGACGGAATCTTCTTCGAGCAACCGACCCACGTACCGACTCCTCCTCTGCCCACCTTCCGACCAGTAGGCATACCAGTACGGGCCGTGCGGGCATTTGGTGCAACCCGGCTTCCCGCACCGGATCATCTGGCTGCGCAGCGAGATCTTCGGCTCTGGCCCACCGCCGATGGCGCCCTCCCGCTCCAACTGAGCGCGAGTGAGGATGTGGAGACGTCTCAAGTCGTGAGAATCGAGTTCCTTGACGGCGTCGAGGAGATCCCTGTCCAGGGGCATCAGGCAACGTTGACCGGTGCGAACAGCCTGGCGACGGTGCGGCGATCGGTGAGGGTCCACCCCTGCGGTGGCGCCATGCGGTCCGCGTGATCGGAGCACAGCGGGTACGCGTGCGCGTCGCCGAGCTCCACGAGATCGTCCAGCCACACCGCGGCATCCGCGTAGGCGAAGCTCATCAACGAACTCGCCGGGGAACCGCAGCGTGCGCAGCCAACTGTCATGGCGAGCACGCTAGGGATCGGGGGGTGCGTATTCAAGGATTGCCGGGCACACCGGCGTGCCAGAGGCCGGAGCCGTCCTCGGCAACAACGAGCGTGCTCGGTACGGCCCTCACTCCCAGGCGGTCGAACACCCTCGGCTCGGACTCCCAGGCGATCTCCGAGTAGCCCCCGACACCGACTCGCTGGTCGAGGAGCTGTCGGGCGCGGGCGCACTCCTCACAACCCGCCGACGTGAAGAGGTAGGTGCCCGGCGTCAGGCCGGTGGAGGCGATCCTGCGACGGGTGCGCGTTCGGAATCGTCTCGCCACCAGGGCGTAGATGGCGACTGCCAGGGCCGCCCCTCCGACGATGACGAGGCGGAGGATCAAATCATCCATCGTCGATTGGTGCACCGATGGCGATGGAGTCGGCAGTCTCCCCGACCTCGTACAGGAGGGCGACCACCGGGACGTCGGAATCGACCAGGAAGGCGTCCGAAGCGTCGAGACCAACCTCGATCACGCTCTCGGCCGGCACCGTCACGTTGAACTCGCCCCCGTTCTCCCGAAGGGCGCGGACCACGACCTGGGCGTCCTCCAACTCCGGGTTGAGGACGACCAACCGAACCGGCCCTGGGCTCGCGGCCGGAAGGAGCCAGGACCCGGCGCCGGCGGTGGCGCCGGTGGTGGTCGAGAGCGTCGTGCCGTTGGAGACCTCGACCGAAGCCACCACGGGACCGGTGGCAACGACCCGCACCGCGCGCGCTCCTTCCAGGTCGGCGAGGGGCAGGGACTCTTCGGCTCCCTCGCTGAGGGCGCCGGAGATCGCCGCCCCCTCGACACCGGCGGCCCCGTAGACGTCCACCTGGTACTCCACCTCTCCGGGTGCGGCACTGCCGATGACCAGCCGACCGTCGATCTCGGTCGGGAGCGGCAGGAACCATGAGCCGGCGGGCTCCACTGCGTTCCAGGATGCCGCAGCCTCACCGAGACCCTGGCGCACTGCGGCAGCCACACGACCCCGTGACACATCGACGCGGACGGTGATCCACTCCCGGCCGGGGATGATCTCGTCCATCTGGACCACCGTCGAGCCTCGCGACGGGACGATGACGCGGGTGAACCGGTTGTTGCTCTCCAGGCCCGCCTCCGAGTGGACCACGAGATTCGCCACCGCGTCACCGGCGAAGGGGTTCATGAGTTGAAGGCTCATCTCGCGTTGACCTGCGGTCGATCCGCCGGCGAGGAACACCTGAGCCGGGATGGACCGCACACACGTCTCCAGGGTCGAGGAGATGGCTCCCTGGATACGGCTGGCCGCGGCCGCAGCCCCGGTGGGGAGCTCGACCAGACCCCCGACGGTCCCCACCGCGGCGACATCGACGACGGGAATGATGGTGGCTCCGTTGGACCCGAGCCCGACCTCGATACTGCCGACGGTGCTGCCGTTGGCGAACAGCGTGAGTGCGGCCGGCCCCTCGAGGGTCGAGCCGATCGCCAGGTCGGTGCTGCGGCCACCCCCTTCGATGACAGGACAGACCGCGAACACCGTCGGGTTCGGTGCCGGGGCCGCGTCCGGAGCGGGCTGCCCGGGCGGTGGGAGGACGAACAGCGCCACGGCGAGCACCGCCAGGGTGGCCAGCGACAGCAGCCGGCTCATCGCTTCCCTCGCCGACCCAAACCGATGAGCACCAACCCGCCGAGGAAGGCGACGGGGCCAAGGGCCGCCATGGCCCTGTCCATCGCCGGCGCGACATAGACGGCCTCTCCGTCGCGGCCGTCGACCGTCACCGCCCAGGCGTCGGCCAGCGGATCGGGCTGCCAGCCATCGTCGTAGTTGACCGCGAGACGGACACGGCCGGCGACTTCCTCTCCGGCGTACCCGGTGCCCGAACGATCCCACGTGACGCTCTCTCCCCGGGCCACCCCTTCGACCGACAGGTTCTCGTACACCCTGGCGCCGGTGTCGAACGGTGTGGGCAGCAGGTCGAGCTGTCCGATGAGCGCGGCCTCGAGACCGAGCTCTGGCCCCTCGACCACCAGCCAATCGATGGCGAACGGGGCCAGCATCTCCCCTGGCCTGAGCTCCCCACCGGCGGCGATCTGGGTCAGCACCTCGCGGAGGGCGACGTCTCCTTCCCGCGGCTCGGGCAGCCAGGTCTCGTCGTAGGTCATTCCGGCCGCGTCGATGAGCCGATACCAGAAGCCCGGCCCCGAGCGGACCTCACCCGGGAGAAGCGCCCGATCCTCCGACACGACCAGGATGCGCCCCGGGTCCGCCGCACCCGCCAACGCCAGACCGAACCCGTAGCGCTCGGTGAGGTCCCCCGACGGAAGCCCGTAGCGGCCGTTGCCGAGGGACCCCAGAGAGACGACGAGCATCGCGACCGCCCCGGCCATGGCGATGAGGCGAACCGGCTCCAGCGCCAGGAGGTCGAGACCCGCCGAGACCACCAGCGCCGCGCCCAAGGACGCGGTGATGAGGAGTGCTTCCTCCACTCCGGGGCCGCCGATCGGAAGGACGAGGACCACCCAGCCGGCCAGGGCGAGGACACCTCCCACCACCGCGACCTTCCTCCACCGATCGGCGAGGAACGCCGTGGCCGCGGCGCCGCCCGCGATCAGGCCCACCCAAATCGGATCGGGGGCCGCGGCGATGCGCTGGTCGACATCGGTCACCCAGGTCGGGTGGGCGGTGAGGAACGGGACTGCGACCAGGACGCCGGCCAGCGCCACAAGGCCACGGATGAGCCTTCGGGTCCTGAGGCCCGATGGTGAGAGCAGCAAGGCGAGGATCAGGGGCACCGGGACGAGGAGCGGGGAGAACGCGGCCAGGGGCACGGCGAGCACGATCACCCACCCGAACGTGCCGAGGCCGCTCCAGTTCTCCGGCACGAGCACGGCCCGCACCACCCAGGGGAGAAGGGCCGCCGCGCCCAACGCGGTCCAGGAGCCGTCGCCCGTCAGGATCGCCGTGCCCGGGCCCGCCATCAGGACCAAACCGGACAGGTATCGCCCGGGGCCCCGGAGACCTAGCCGTCCCCCGAGACGCCCCATGCCGACGATCCCCACGAGGACCGAGAGCAGGGTGGCAAGTGTCCGGGCGACATCGGTGGCGCCAAACGTGATCAAGGACATGAGGCCCGTGATCAGGGTGGAGGGGTGAACCGCAGCAGGAGAGCCGAGCCCGGAGTCGTTCCATCCCCCGAACCAGCGGCCGAGGGCAACACCAGGCGGCTCGAAGGGAAGCGCCCCGCCGACGATCGGCATCCCGGTGAAGAGGATCGACCGGGCTGCGATGAGGGCGAGCGCGCCGGCGACGATGGCGCCCCAGATCCCCGGGGCCGACCAGACCCGCTTCGCACCTCGGGAGAGGATCTGGTCGTCGTCGAAGAGCCCGAGTATCCGGCTCGATATCTCTCCCCCCAGTTCGCGGAGCCGCACCGATCCGCGAGCCTGGAAGCGGAACAACTCCTCGTCTCCTGCAACCCTGATCCGGCGGTTCCGGCCCCGCAGCCTGATCGTTGACGGGAGCCGGGCGAGGTTCCAGGCCCACGCGGCCGCGTGCCGGGCCGCGGGCCGCCACCGCCCGAGGAACAGGCTTCCGATCGAATCCAGGACGGAGACGATGAAGTCATAGGGAACGACCCAGAGGAGGGTGAGCGGCGTGTAGGCGGTGAGCATGGCCCGGAGACGCCCGGCGCGTTCCCGCCAGCCCTCCGCGCCCTCGTCGCACCGACCCTGGTGGTACACCTCGGAGGACGGGACGCTGATCACCTTCCCGCCGGCGATCCGGCTGCGTTGGGAGAAGTCGAGACCCGCGGCGATCGGCGGCAGCAATTCGTCGAGCCCTCTCAGACCTTGCGCCAGGTCGCGGCGGACCAGCATCGAGGCGGAGCGGACGAATGCCACCTCACGGACCACGTCGTACTGCTGGAGGTCGATCTCGCCCTCCTCGAGACCCGAGTAGGGCTCGCCGAAGACATCGGTGGCGCTGCCCACCGACTCCAATACGTCGGGTGTCCCGGCCATGAGCAGCTTCGAGCCACCGAGAGCGGCCTCGTTTCGCTCCACCTCCGTGACGAGGGCGCGAAGCGCGTCGGGACGCGGTCGGGCGTCGGAATGGAGGATCCACAGGTAGTCGATGCTCTGGTCCGCCCCGGCGATGGCGGTCTCCATGTCGGGCACCACACGCAGCCCCTCGCGGTCCTCGGAGTCGCCCACGACGACGAGGTCGGGGGCGGGCTCGTAGACCTGTCGACGCACCACCGCCAGCGCCGCGTCCAGGTCTGCTCCCTCGATCATGGTGAGGAGCACGAGCACCTTCGGCGCGGTCGTTTGGCCTTCGGTTGGAGTCAACTCCGCGGTTTGCGGAGCAGAAGGAGCGGTCATCCGATCGGCCATTGTGAACCGGTCGGCTTCCGTCGGCAATATCTTGACGCTCATGAAAGTGGTCGAACTCTCCGGTGGCGTCGGTGGGGCCCGTCTGGCCAGGGGTCTCGCCGGCCTCCCCGACCTCGACCTCACCGTGGTGGTGAACGTCGGCGACGACGAATGGTTCCATGGCCTCCGCGTGTGCGCCGATCTCGACACGGTGCTGTACACGCTGGCGGGAATCGAGGGACCGGAGGGTTGGGGCCGCATGGACGACACCTTCGCCTTCAACGACGAGCTGGCCCGGTACGGGGTGGACAACCGCTTCCGGATCGGGGATCGCGACCTCGCCCTGATCGTGACCCGGACGGCGAGGCTCGCCGCCGGGGAGACACTCACCAAGATCACCGCCGACCTGTCCCGCGCCCTCGGGATCCGGCCCGCGGTGCTCCCCGTCACCGACGACGAGGTCCGAACCGAGGTCCGGCTCGACGGTGGCTGGACGTCGTTCCAGGACTACTTCGTGATACGCCGGAACCGCGACGAGGTCCGCGAGGTGGCGTACCGAGGAGCCGAAAGCGCCCGGCCCGGTCCCGGTGTCCTGGAGGCGATCGCCGCGGCCGACCTGGTGGTGGTGGGGCCCTCCAACCCTCCATTGTCCGTTTGGCCGATCCTGGCGGTGCCCGGTATCCGGGAAGCCGTAGCGTCCCACCCTCGTGTCGTCGCCGTCAGCCCACTTTTCCGGGGCAAGGCCCTGAAGGGGCCCGCCGACAGGGTCATGTCCACGCTGGGCCTCCCCCCGGGCACCCAGGGTGTCGCCAGGGCGTACGAGGGCCTGATCGACACGCTCGTGGTGGACAGCGGCGACGCCACCGACAGCGTCGACGGCGTTCGGATCGTCGCCACCGACACCCGGATCTCCGATCCGGAGGCGGCGGCCCGCTTCGCCCGCGAGCTGGTGGATCTGTGACCCTCGAGGTCCACCCGCTGCGCGGGATCGGCAGGGTCGGCCGCGGCGACGACGTCGCCGCCCTGCTCATCGCGCCATTGGCACCTCTCGAGCCCCGCGCCGGGGACGTCGTGGTGGTCACCCACAAGATCGTCTCCAAGGCGGAGGGGGCGGTTCGTCAGATCGAAGGCGACGAGGAGGAGTTCAAGAAGAGACTCGTCGAGTCGGAGGCCGTGTCGATCATCCGTCGACGCGGCGACCTGATCATCGCCGAGACCAGGCACGGGTTCATCTGCGCCAATGCCGGGGTCGACCGATCCAACGCCGAACCCGGGACGATGATCCTCCTCCCGGAAGATCCCGACCGGTCGGCGCATCGCATCCGGATCCGACTGGAGAGGGAATTCGGCACGGGTCTGGCGGTGATCATCTCGGACACCTTCGGCCGACCCTGGCGGCGCGGGCTGACCGACGTCGCCATAGGCATCTCGGGGATGCCGGCGATCCTCGACCTGAGAGGCTCGACCGATTGGCTGGGCCGCCCCCTGGAGGTGACCGAAGTCGCGGTGGCCGACGAGATCGCAGCGGCCGCCGACCTGGTCATGGGAAAGGCCTCGGGAATACCTGCGGCTTTGGTGCGGGGTCTGGCGGTCCCACCCGGCGAGGGTCGCGCCCGCGACCTCGTGCGACCGGTGGACGAGGACCTGTTCCGCTAGATCTCGGTGCCAGGTACTTGGTACCTGGTACAGCTCGCCGAAGGCGAGCGCTCAGGCCCCTGGTCTGCCCAGACCCCAGTAGTCGAGACCCGCGGCCCGGACCGCGGACGGGTCGAGGAGGTTGCGGGCGTCCACCACGCGGTGACCTTTCATCACCTTGCGCACCTCGGTGAAGTCCACCTTGGCGAAGTCGGGCCACTCGGTGGCCACCAAGAGCACGTCGGCACCCGAGGTCGCGTCCACGGGTGACGATGCCATCTTGAGCCGATCGGTCTTCGCCTCCGGGTCGTAGGCCACCACCTCGGCACCCTCCTGCTCCAGCAAGGCGGCGATCCTGAGCGCCGGAGACTCTCTGATGTCGTCGGTGCCGGCCTTGAAGGCGACGCCCCACATGGCGACCCGACGACCCCTGAGACCGCCACCGGCGGCCTGACGCACCTTCTCCGCCACCCGACGGCGCTGCTCCTCGTCCGCCTCGATCACGGCCCTGAGGAGACCGAAGTCGTAGCCGGCGTCCTCGGCGACACCGATGAGTGCGATGGTGTCCTTGGGGAAGCAAGACCCGCCGTAGCCCGGGCCCGGCTGGAGGAAGTGCGGGCCGATGCGGTGGTCGAGACCCATGCCCCTGATCACGTCGACGATGTCGGCCCCAACCGCCTCACACAGGTTCGCCAGGGTGTTGACGAAGGTGAGACGGGCGGCGAGATAGGAGTTCGATGCGTACTTGATCATCTCGGCGGACGTCGGGTCGGTGATCACGATCTCCGTGTCGAGCCCGTCGTACAGACCGGTCACCCGGGACGCGTCCTCGGGGTCGAACGCCCCGACGACGATGCGGTCCGGATCGAGGAAGTCCTCGACGGCCCTGCCCTCCCGGAGGAACTCGGGGTGCGAAACGATCCGCCCTTCGCTGCCCCGATCGGCGAGCCGCTTGGCGAGCGCGGCGACCGTCCCCGGCGGAACCGTGGACTTGACCACGAAGAGAGTGTCCGGGGTGACGACCGTGGCGAGCTCGTCCACGACCGAGTAGACGAAGCTCAGATCCGCCCGTCCGTCGGGCCCCTCGGGCGTGGGAAGGCAGAGGAAGACGAACTCGGCGCCGTCGACGGCCTCCTTGTTGTCACCGTGGAACGAGAGGCGGGGCGCCGCATCGGCCAGCAGCTCGGGAAGACCCACTTCGTAGATGGGGACCCCTCCGGAGCGCAGGATCTCCAGGCGGGCTTCGTTCGCCTCACCGAGACGGACGGTGTGGCCGAGCTTGGCCAGGCCGGCAGCGGTGATGAGACCGACATATCCGGCGCCGATCACGGCAATCGTCATCGCTTTCCTTTCAGGAATGGATCAGGGTTCAGGACGCGTCAGAGCCGACGATCACCACGGCATCGTAACCGGCCTCGACGGCGGCAACCTGAACGGTGCCGTAGCCGAGAGCCTCCACGATGCGGTCACCGGCATCACTCCCCTCGGGGACGAGGACGGTGGTCACGTCGTAGTCGTTTCGCTCGGCGTTGCCCACGGCGACCACCTCGAAGCCCATCTCCTGGAGCTTGTTGGACATCGCCTGGGCGGCACCGGCGACACCGTTCCCGTTGAGGACGCGGAGCCGAACCGGCTGCGCCGCCTCGGCGCTGGCGCCCGACTGGAAATCCGCCAGCACCTGCGTCGCCTCGGGCTCCTTCCGCACCACGACCGAACGCCCGCCGACGGTGGCGTTCTCCGCCGGCAGGGTGATGCCGTCTATCCCGCCGGTGAGGACGCCGCGGAAGTCCCATGCCAGCGAGGCGACCGATGCACCCGCGAGACGGCTGTCGATGGTCACGTACCTGGACATTGTGCGGGCGATGTTCCCGGCCTCGACGATCGAGGAGGGGGACTTGAGCTCGGCCATGATCGCCTTGATCACCTGCTGCTGCCGTGCCGAGCGACCGAAGTCGTTGGCTTCGACCGACACCCACTTCCCGTCGCGATTCTCCTGGTAGTGGCGGGAGCGGGCGTACGCCAATGCCATCTTCCCGTCGAGCCGTTGCCTGCCCGCGTCGACCCTGAGACCCGACTTCTGGTCCCGGGCCGCGTAGGGGAATTCGATGGTGATGCCGCCCAGCTCGTCGACGAGACCCTGGAACCCGACGAAGTCGATCTCGACGTAGTGGTTGATCTCCACGCCGAGGTTCTGCTTGATCGTCTCCACCATGAGACGGCTCCCACCGAGGGCGTAGGCGGCGTTGATCCGGTTCTCCCCGTGACCCGGTATGTCCACCCAGAGGTCGCGCGGGATGGAGAGCATCTGCATCGAGGAGGTGGATCGGTCGACGCGCACGAGGATGATCACATCGCCACGGGCGCCGCTGAAGTTGCCAAAGTTCTCGAGGTCCTCCAGCCCTTCCCGAGAGTCGGAGCCGACTATGAGGAAGGTGAGTGAGTCCCCGCTGGCGCCGTCGAGCACGCCGGTGACCTCATCGTCGGTGTCGGCGCGGGCGAGGAAGTCGCGGCCGGTGTAGACGAACCAAAGGGCGAGACCGGCGATCACGTTGAGGATCACCAGAAGGGTGATCACGGTCACCTTGAAGCGGCGTGAAGGGCCGCGTCGTTTCACAGGGGTAGCAGGGGACGCCTCGGACATCACAGTGTTCGACGGCCGCCAGACTATTCCGGATCCCGGCGTTATCGGTGGAGACCGCCTGGCGGACAACTATCGTCGGCGAGCAGATTCTGGAGGTCCATTGGCGGTCCTTGCGCACGAAGGCACCTATTCGATCATGTACGGCACCTGGCCGATCCCGGTCGGGACGGCCCACCGCCGGGGATACATCGCGCGCCCCGACGCCCACGGTGTGTTCCCCGTCGTAATCGTGGTTCCCACGCTCGACGGGCTGACCAGCTTCGAGAAGGACGTCTGCCGGAGCCTGGCGCGGGTGGGGATCGCCGCGGTGGCGCTCGACCCCTATGCAGCACCCACTGGCGACCCGCTGGAGGACTACCACCGGCTCTCCGACACCGAGGCCATGTCGGACCTCGACGAGGTGTACGAGTTCGTCATGTCCGAGGACGTCTCATGGAACGCCGGCGAGAAGGTCGGGCTCCTCGGTCTCGACGTGGGTGGGCGCTTCGCCCTCGCCAAGGCCGCCCGCGCCTCCTGGGTGGGAGGGCTCGTGGTGGTGAGCACGCCGCTCACCGGTGACGAGGAGCGCGAGATCCAAGTGGCCGACCACCTCTCCCACCTCCCGCTCCCGGTGCTCGGCCTCTACGGCGCGGAGGACCCGCTGATCGACGCCTCCACCGTGGACGAGGCCCAGAACCGAAACGCCCACGGACAGTGGCTCCTCTACGCCGGGGCGCGCCACTCCTTCTTCGACCCGAACTCGGAGGACTACGACGCCTCGGCCGCCGCCGACGCAATGGAGAGGATCAAGGCGTTCTTCAAGGCGACCCTCCCCCAGGCGGTCGTCGAAAACCTCGGCTAGGGCCAACCGGCCCGGTACTCGGTACTTGGTACTGGGTACTGGGATCGACCTCGCCCATGCTGTAGTTGTCGGGGGGTGCACGATTTCCGTCGCCTAGAGATCTGGCAGGACGGCATCGCCCTCGCGGCCCACATCTACGCAATCACGGCGCAATTGCCCAAGAGCGAACGATACGGACTGACCACCCAGATCCGCCGAGCCGCTGCCTCCGTGCCGTCCAACATCGCCGAGGGCGCAGGCCGAGGAGGAAGGAAGGAGATGGCGCGGTTCCTACAGATCGCCCTCGGCTCTCTATCGGAGATGGAGAGCCATCTGGTCATGGCCGTGACATTGGAATTCCTCGCGGATGAAGACCTACCGGTCGAGACGATTCGCAGCCTCCGAAATCGCATCCTGCGGCTCCACGACCAACTCACCGGTGCGCGCCCCTGAGCCCGAGACACGGGCCAAGTACCAGATACCAAGTACCAAGTACCAGACACCAACCAAGTACCAAGTGCCAATCAACGAATATGCCTCACCCGGCCGGCGTGGAGGATCTGTTCGCCCTCGTCGGTGTCCACCACCAGCCCGCCGTCCGGCGCCACGTCGATGGCCCGCCCGCTGCCCTCCGGCTCCCATGTGATGAACCAGCCCAGGGTTGTGCAGTGCTTCCGGTACTCGTCCCTCGGCCATCCCGGTCGGTCGACGAGTCGCAGCAACTCGGCCGCCCAGAGGGCGCCAATCTCGGCATGACGCTCGGGACCGGGGTCCTCCTCATATAGGGCGATTGCGCCTTCTGGAGGATCCGTCCACCAGAGGTTCAGCCCCATCCCCACCACCACGGCGTCGTCGTGGACCTCGACCAGGATTCCACCTGCCTTCAGGTCCGAGAGCATGAGGTCGTTGGGCCACTTCAACGACAACTCCGGCATGGCCCTGACCGCGGCCACTCCGGCCACCAATGAGATCGGCCGCATGTCGGCCGACTCGCGCCGGAACGCAACCGAGACCGCGAGAGCACGCGGAGCATTCAGCCACTCTGCGCCGGTCCTCCCCCTTCCCGCCTCCTGGCGATCGGTGATGACCACGACCGGGACGTCCTCGAGACGTCGTAGCGCCTCGTCCTGGGTCGAGGTCGGCGAGACCAGCCGGACCTGTCGATATGGTGTAGCCATCTCCTATCCCGGAAAGTCAGACAACCTGGAGGATACGGAGGACATGGGGACCGAAGCGCGCATCGAACAGCTCAGAGCCCTTCGTGAGCAGGCCCTGAACGCAGGCAATCAGCGCGCCGTGGCGCGGCAGCACGAGCAGGGGAAGATGACCGCCCGGGAGCGGATCGGTGCCCTCCTCGACAAGGGGTCCTTCCAGGAGATCGACCAGTTCGTCCGTCACCAGACGACGGGCTTCGGGATGGAGGAGAAACGCCCCTACGGGGATGCGGTGGTCACCGGTCACGGGACCATCGACGGTCGCCCGGTCTTCGTGTTCGCCGAGGACTTCACCGTCTTCGGCGGGTCGCTGGGCAAGGTCGTCGCCGACAAGATCTGCAAGGTGATGGACCTCGCCCTCCAGACCGGGACACCGGTGATCGGGTTGAAGGACTCGGGCGGGGCTCGGATCCAGGAGGGTGTCGCGTCGCTCGACGGCTACGGGAGGATCTTCGAGCGCAACGTCCGAGCGTCCGGGGTCATCCCCCAGATCTCGGTGATCATGGGACCCTGCGCCGGCGGCGCCGTGTACTCCCCCGCCCTCACCGACTTCGTCTTCCAGGTCGACCAGACCTCGCACATGTTCATCACGGGCCCCGATGTCATCAAGGCGGTCACGGGCGAAGAAGTGACCATGGAGGAGCTCGGTGGCGCCATGACGCACGCCAGCAAGTCCGGCGTGACCCACTTCGTCTACCCCGACGGGAAGGAGGCGCTCGAGGCGGTCCGCTATCTCCTGTCGTTCCTGCCCCAGAACAACATGGAGATGCCGCCCTACTACCCCACGTCCGACCGGCCGGACCGCATCGACGACGACCTCGACACGGTCATCCCCGACTCCCCGGCCCAGCCATACGACATGAAGACGGTCATCGAGACCATCCTCGACGAGGGCGAGTTCTTCGAGGTGCACCCGCATTGGGCGCAGAACCTCGTGATCGGGCTGGGGCGTCTCAACGGGCATTGCGTCGGCGTCGTCGCCAACCAACCGTCCGTCCTGGCGGGCACACTCGACATCGAGGCGTCCGAGAAGGGTGCCCGCTTCGTCCGGTTCTGCGACGCCTTCAACATCCCCCTCATCGTCTTCGTCGACGTCCCCGGATTCCTGCCCGGTGTCGACCAGGAGCACGGCGGCATCATCCGCCACGGCGCCAAGCTCCTCTACGCCTTCTGCGAGGCAACCGTCCCCCGCGTGACCGTGATCACGCGCAAGGCCTATGGCGGGGCCTATCTGGTCATGAACGCCCGGGGCATCCGCGCCGACCTGGTCTTCGCCTGGCCGTCCGCCGAGATCGCGGTCATGGGCGCCCAGGGCGCGGTGAACATCATCCACCGCCGGGAGATCGAGGGCGACGCCGACCCCGAGGCGAAGCGCGCCGAGTTGATCGCCGACTACGAGCGGCGGTTCAACAATCCCTACGTCGCCGCCGAACTGGGCCTGGTGGACGAGGTCATCGAGCCTCGCGAGACCCGCGTCAAGCTGATCCGGGCGATGGAAGTCCTCCGCAACAAGCGGGAGTCGCTGCCTCCGAAGAAGCACGGGAACGGGCCGCAGTGAAATCCGTCCTGATCGCCAACCGCGGCGAGATCGCGGTCAGGGTCATTCGCACCGCGCGTGAGCTCGGCATGCGGACCATCGCCATCTATTCGGAGCTGGACCGCGACGCCCGCCACGTCCAGCTCGCCGACGAGGCGTGGTTCGTGGGCCCGGCTCCCGCCGCCGAGAGCTACCTCAACCAGGACCGGATCCTCGAGATCGCCCGCGAGTCGAAGGCAGAGTCGATCCACCCTGGCTACGGGTTCCTCTCGGAGAACGCAGGCTTCGCCCGACGGGTCACGGACGCCGGGCTCGTCTGGGTCGGTCCCCCACCCGAGGCGATCGAGGCCATGGGCGACAAGATCACCTCGCGGCGCAACGCCGAGAGAGCGGGCGTGCCCACGGTCCCCGGTCACACCGAGCCCGTGGCCACCGTCGACGAGGTGGCCGATCTCGCCCACCAATACGGCTTCCCCGTGGCGATCAAGGCGGCTCATGGCGGGGGCGGCAAGGGTCTCCGTGTGGTACGCAGCATCGGCGAGCTGGAGGAAGCCTTCGAAGGTGCCCGCCGGGAGGCCGACGCCTACTTCGGCAACCCGGAGGTGTACGTCGAGAAGTACCTGGAGCGGCCGCGCCACGTCGAGGCCCAGATCCTCTTCGACACCCACGGCAACGGCGTCTTCCTCGGCGAGCGCGATTGCTCCGTGCAGCGACGCCACCAGAAGCTGATCGAAGAGACCCCCTCCCCCGGTCTCAACCCGAAGCAGCGTCGCAACCTGGGGCGCGCCGCCCTCAACGCGGCCAAAGCTTGCGGTTACGCAAACGCCGGGACCGTGGAGTTCCTCGTCGACCAGGAAGGCGACTTCTACTTCCTGGAGATGAACACCCGTCTCCAGGTGGAGCACACCGTCACGGAGATGGTCACGGGTATCGACCTCGTCGAATGGCAGATCAGGGTCGCCTATGGCGAGAAGCTGACCTTCGGCGACCCCGACCCCGACGGCCACGCCATCGAGTTCCGCATCAACGCCGAGGACCCGTACCACGGTTTCATGCCGACCCCGGGCCAGGTGGTGGAGTGGGTCGAGCCTGCCGGCTTCGGTGTCCGGGTCGACTCGTGGGTCACACCGGAGACCTCCATCTCCCAGTACTACGACAACCTGATGGCCAAGCTCGTCGTGTGGGGTCCGACCCGGAAGGCAGCCATCGCCAAGGGAAAGCGGGCGCTCCAGGAGTTCAAGGTGAGTGGCGTGGCGACCACCATTCCCGCCCACCTCGCCGTGGTCGACCACCCGGATTTCCTCGCCGGCCGGCACCACACCAAGTGGATGGAAGAGTCGGTCGAGCTGGGTGAGGCGCCGCCCATGGTGGCCCCGGCTCTCCCCGAGGAGGAGGCGCTGGTCAAGCGGGAGATCACGGTCGAGGTCGGAGGACGGCGCTTCCAGGTGGCGTACTGGGCGCCGGAGACCGCTCCGACCGGACAGCCGCGCCGTCGTCCGCCGAAGCTCAGCCAGGCGGGAGGCGCCAAGTCAGCCGACGGTGTCATCACCGCGCCGATGCAGGGCACCATCGTCAAGGTCCACGTCAAGGCCGGGCAGTCCGTGACCGAAGGCGAACCGATCTGCGTCCTCGAGGCGATGAAGATGGAGAACGAGGTTCGGAGCCCCAATTCGGGCGAGGTCGTCGACCTCCGTGTCGAGCCGGGGGACACGGTGGCATCGGGCCAGGTCATCGCCATCGTGAAGTAGGCAAATCTCACGACCCCGAATTCGGGTCGGGCGGACTCGTCGTGGCTACCCTCCCGCCGGGCTTACACGTATTCAGGGGTCGGAACTGGTGGGGCGAAACTCGAAACTCTTGTTGGCGGCGCTCCTGATCGCGGGCGGGTTGCTGACGACCGTCACCGCGTCCGCGGCGCCTTCGGGTTTCACCGGCGCCGAGCCGGTCTGGACCGGTCTCGACCTGCCCACCAACATCGAGTTCGCGCCCGACGGCCGGGTCTTCATCATCGAGAAGAAGGGCGTGATCAAGACCGCCGACTCGATCAACGACTCCACCCTGTCTCAGGTCACCAACCTTCAGAGCCAGGTGCACAACTTCTGGGACCGGGGCTTGCTCGGTCTGGCCGTCCACCCACAGTTCCCCAACCAGCCGTACCTCTACATCCTCTACACCTACGGGGCTCCGCTGCCGGTCACGGGTGGCCCGACACGCGTGTGGGAAGAAGGCACCAATGACAACTGCCCCACCCCGCCCGGGTCCACCGATCAGGGCTGTGTCGTCTCGGGGCGTCTGTCCCGGCTCCAGTTGAACCCGGCGACGATGCAGGTGGTCAGCGAGACGGTCCTGATCCACGACTGGTGCCAGCAGTTCCCCAGCCACTCCATCGGCGACCTGCAGTTCGGCGCCGACGGAAAGCTCTATGTCAGCGGTGGCGACGGGGCCTCGTTCACCGGGACCGACTGGGGTCAGTTCGGTGGCAACCCGGGTACGGTCACCCCCCGGAACCCCTGCGGCGACCCGCCCGTCGGCGCCGGTCAGAACATGCCCACGAACGGGACCGCCGAGGGCGGGGCCCTCCGTGCCCAGGACCTCCGCACCTCGGGTGACCCGGTCACGCTGAGCGGGACGGTGATCCGGATCGAACCGCTCGGGAACCCGTCCAACCCCGCCACCCTCGTTCCGGCCGACAATCCGAACGCCTCACATCCCGACCCGCGCGGGAAGCTGGTGGTGGCGCACGGGCTGCGCAACCCCTACCGCTTCACCTTCCGGCCCGGCACCAACGACCTCTACATAGGCGATGTCGGCTGGGACACCTGGGAGGAGGTGAACCGGCATTCGAACCCGTCCGGCTCGGTCCGCAACTACGGCTGGCCCTGCTACGAGGGCGGCTACTCCAACGGTGCCGGCAGCTCGATGGTCCTGGGCAACTACAGCAACTTCGACATCTGTCGGGGCCTGGGCACCGGTGCGGTCAATGCCCCCCTGTTCGCCTATCACCACGGTCAGACCATCACCCACCCCACCAACGATGACTGCCCGCCCGCCGTACCGGGACCGACGACCAGGACCAGTTCGTCGATCACCGGTCTCGCCTTCTACGCCACCGGCCCGTACCCGCCCGAGTACGACGGGGCACTGTTCGGAGCGGACTACTCGCGCAATTGCATCTGGGTCATGTATCGAGGATCGGGCGGTGTGCCCGACCCGGACACGGTCGAGGTCTTCCACTACGGGCCGCCAACGAGCAGCCAGCAGGGGCTGGGCCCGGTCGACATCGAGATGGGCCCGGACGGGAACATCTATGTGGTCAGCCTGTTGCGCGGCCAGGTCGTCCGCTTCCGCTACATCGCGGCCAACACACCGCCCACTGCCAGGATCACGGCCAACCCGACGTCGGGTCCCACACCGCTGACGGTCAACTTCTCCGGGGCCACCTCGAGCGACCCGGACGGTGACGCCATCGTCGAGTACGCCTGGGACTTCACCAACAACGGGACTTTCGACGCGTTCGGAGCGAACGTCTCGTTCACCTACCAGCAGCCGGGGTCGTACACCGCCCGGCTGCGGGTGACCGACTCCCGCGGCGAGACGGGCACGACGACGGTCGGCATCCAGGCTTCCAACGGACCACCCCAGCCGACGATCAACAACCCGTCGTCCACCCTGCAGTGGTCGGTGGGCCAGCAGATCTCCTTCTCGGGTTCTGCCGCCGATCCCGAGGAGGGGACCCTGCCGGCATCCCGGCTGAGTTGGAGCGCACACATCTTCCACTGCGCCGAGGACGGCAGCTGTCATGAGCACCCGCCGTTCTTCTCCGCATCCGGTGTCAGCTCTGGATCCTTCACGGCACCCGATCACGAGTACCCGTCCCACATCGTCATCCGTCTCACGGCGAGGGACCAGTTCGGGGTCGAGACCACGGTCAGCCGCCAGATCCAGCCACGGACCGCGCAGCTCACGTTCAGCACGAGCCCGGGCGGACGACAACTCTCGATAGGTGGCTCGACGGTCACTGCGCCGATCACCAAGACCTTCATCGTGGGGTCTACCGTCTCGATCTCGGCGCCGACACCACAGGGATCGCCGAGCACCGGACGGTGGCACTTCTCGTCGTGGAGCCAGGGTGGCGCGGCGACCCAGACCTTCGCCGCGCCGGCGACCAACACCACCTACACGGCCAACTTCGTCAACCGCGAACCGTCTGCGGTCATATCCGCGATCCCGACAGGTGGGTCGATACCCCTGACCGTCCAGTTCGACGGCTCCGGCTCCTCGGATCCCGACGGCGACAACCTGGCTTACGCCTGGGATCTCGACGGCGATGGGGCCCACGACGACAGCACGGCAGTGAGCCCCACGCGGACCTACACCACACCCACGCCCGTGACCGTGTCGCTCCGGGTGACCGACCCCACGGGCAAGACGGGGATCGCGACTGTGACGATCACACCCGGAAACGACCCACCGCAGCCCGTCATCACCACGCCGTCGAGTGGTCTGCTCTGGTCGGTGGGTCAGCAGATCACCTTCTCGGGGTCGGCCACCGACCCACAGGATGGGAGCATCCCGGCCTCCGGCCTCGGCTGGATCGTCAACCTGCGGAACTGCCCCGCATGCGCGCCGCAGACCATCGCAACGGCGAGCGGCGCCTCCGGGAGCTTCACGACGCCGTCGGCCGGCCCCGAAGCCGTGATCGAGATCCGGCTCACCGCCACCGACTCTCACGGCGGGTCGACATCGGCCGTTCGAACGATCAGCCCCAGGACGGTGGACCTCACGTTCGACACGACACCGAGCGGGCTGACGCTGTCCATCGCCGGCGTGAACCGGGTCACCCCTTTCACCGGCCGGTGGATCGTGGGGACCTCGATCCCCATCGAGGCGATCTCACCACAGGTGTTCCAGGGTGAGGGCGGCTGGACGTTCGCCTCCTGGGCCCATGGCGCCGCCCGCGCCCACACGATCACCGCGCCCGCCTCGGAGACCACCTACATCGCCGAATACGCCCGGGTGAAGGACCAGCCGCCACTCGAGAACCCGTTCCACGACGATGACGGGTCGATCTTCGAGGAGGACATCGAGTGGCTGGCGGCGATGGGGATCACTCGCGGATGCAACCCGCCGGTCAACGACATGTTCTGCCCCGACCAGCCGGTGACCCGGGGTCAGATGGCCGCCTTCTTCGTCCGGGCCCTCGGCCTTAGCGGAAGCGCCGGGGCGGACGCATTCGTCGACGACGACGACCACCTCTTCGAGCGAGAGATCGAGATCGTCGCCGCCGCAGGGATCACCCGGGGCTGCAACCCTCCGGCCAACGACAGGTTCTGCCCCGACGACCCGATCACACGCGGGCAGGTCGCGGCCTTCTTCGCCCGGGCTCTGCAGCTGAAGGCCGGCGCAGGCGACGACCTCTTCGTCGATGACGACGGCCACCTGTTCGAACGCGAACTGGACCTGCTCGGTACCAGCGGCATCGTCCGAGGTTGCAACCCACCCGCCAACGACCGGGCCTGCCCCGACGCCCTCGTGACCCGCGGCCAGATGGCGGCGTTCTTCCACCGCGCCGCTCCCTGGCTGCCTTGAGCCTCGGGTTTTCCAGTCGGTCGAGCGGACGCTAGGTTGCGCCTTCAGGGGCGATCCAGATGGCGCGAATGAGATGGGGGCTCGGCATCGCAGGAGCGTTGCTGGCATGGGTGGCCTTCGCCATCCCCACCCCAGTGGACGCCGTCCCCGCCGGCTTCCAGCGGGAGTACCTCTATCCGCAGACGCATCTGGTCTATCCGACCAACCTGGAGTTCGCCCCCGACAGCTCGAGGATCTTCATCGCCGAGAAGCCGGGATATATCAGGACCGCGGCGTCACCCGGTGGCCCACTCACCCTCCTGGCCGACATCCGGGACAGGGTCCACAGCCACTGGGACCGCGGGCTCCTCGGTCTCGCCATCCACCCCGACTTCCCGGACCCGCCCTACATCTACGCCTTGTACACCCACGGGACGCCATTGGACATCCCCGGCGGGTCGACGGCCGTGTGGGAAGACGGACCCGATGTCGACGAGGACGAATGCCCCTCGATCGAGGACGGCGGGCCCGGGACCACGGAAGGCGGCTGCGTGGTGTCCGCCCAACTCGCCAGGATCACCGTCGACCTCGACGACCTCCCGATCGACGAGGACGACATAGAAATCCTCATCCACGACTGGTGTCAGCAGTTCCCCAGCCACTCGATCGGCGACCTGGTCTTCGGCCCGGACGGAGCCCTCTACGTGAGCGCCGGCGACGGTGCATCTTTCGGGCCGCCCGACTATGGGCAGCTTCCCGAGGAGCCCAACCCCGTCACCCCGAGGAATCCTTGCGGCGACCCGCCGGCCGGTGCCGGTGGGGACATGGAAGAGGGGACCGCGCAGGGAGGCGCGCTGCGTGCCCAGAGCCTGCGCCGCCCGAAAGGCCCCGTGGTGCCCAATGGCGCCATCCTCCGCATCAACCCGATGGCCGACCCGGGAGACCCGTCGACCCTGGTCCTGCCCGACAACCCCAACGGGGGCCATTCCGAGCTGATCGGAAAGCTCATCGTCGCCTACGGATTGCGAAACCCCTACCGGTTCACGCTCCGGCCGGGCACCAACGACCTCTACATCGCCGACGTCGGATACAACACCTGGGAAGAGATCGACCGTCATCCCAACCCCCTGACCACGGTGCGCAACTTCGGTTGGCCCTGCTACGAGGGCGGAGACGGGCAGTCGCTGCCACAGCTCGGTTACGCGCCGCTGGGGGCATGCCAGGACCTGACCCCGCAACAGGTCACCGCGCCCTTCTTCGCCTACCGGCACAACGAGGACATCCAGCATCCGGCGAACGACGATTGCCCCCCGGCCGTGACGGGCCAGATGTCCCGCACCAGCTCGTCCGCGACCGGGCTCGCCTTCTACGAAGGCGGCCCGTACCCGTCCGCCTACGACGGCGCCCTCTTCGGCGCCGACTATTCGCGCGAGTGCATCTGGGTCATGTTCCCGGGCCCGGGCGGGATCCCGGACCCCGACACGGTCCAGGTCTTCCACTACGAGCCGACGATCTGGGAGCAACAAGGCGGCGGACTGGTCCCGACGGAGTACGGCATCACCCCGGTCGACCTGGAGATGGGCCCGGACGGCCTCATCTACGGCGTCAGCTTCATGCGTGGCCAGCTGTTCCGGTTCAACTGGCTCGGCTCCAACCAGGCACCGGACGCGGTGATCCAAGTCACACCGGGGCCCGGCGCCAACGAGTTCACCCTCGACGGCACCGGATCGTTCGACCCCGACGATCCCGACAACCCGGACGCGCTGACCTATGCGTGGGACCTGAATGGTGACGGCCAGTACGACGGCGGCAACGACCCGACGATCACGGAGGTGTTCCCGCCCGGGCTGCACGTCGTCGGCCTCCGGGTCACCGACCAACAGGGCGCCTCGGACACCGAGTTCGCCGCCGTGATCAACGGTGATCCTCCGGTGGCCGAGATCACGTCGCCAGACCCCTCGTTCCGCTGGGTCGTCGGTGCGGACATCGACCTCGAGGGTCACGCCCAGGACACGGTCGGCAACCCCATACCGGACGACCGTCTTCGCTGGGTCGTGCTGCTCAATCATTGCGCCGCCGACGGGTCCTGCCACCAGCACCAGGTGACTCAGATCACGGGCAGCACCGGGAGTTTCGACGCACCCGACCATGAGGAGTCCTCGCTGCAGATCACCCTGCAGGCGCTCGACGAGAGCGGGCGGGCGGTGATCGCCAGCGACACCGTGGTCCTCAACCCGATGACCGTCGACCTGACGTTCGACTCCAACATCCCGGGGGTGTCGATGACGGTCTGGTCGGTGGAGCACACGACGCCATTCGCCGTCGACTCGATCATCGGCGCCCAGGTCTCCGTGACCGCACCCGAGACCGTCACCTGGTTCGGTGGGACCTACGACTTCTCCCACTGGTCGCATGGTGGCGGCAGGATCCAGACCTTCACCACGCCGGCCGGCGACGCGACGTACACGGCCTTCTACGAGCTCCGGATACCCGACGACCCGTTCCACGACGACGACGGCTCGATCTTCGAGGACGACATCGAATGGCTCGCGGCGAGGGGGATCACCCGGGGCTGCAACCCGCCGGTCAACGACGAGTTCTGCCCGGAAAAGCCGGTGACACGCGGTGAGATGGCCGCTTTCTTCGTCCGGGCCCTGGGACTGTCGGCCGGCGCAGGGTCGGACCAGTTCACCGACGACGACGGCCACCTCTTCGAGGCCGAGATCGAGATGCTAGCCGCCGCCGGCATCACCCGCGGATGCAACCCGCCGGCCAACACGCGGTTCTGCCCGAATGACCCCGTGACCCGGGGCCAGATGGCCGCGTTCTTCGTCAGGGCGCTGGGACTGCCTGCGGGGGCATCCGACCTCTTCGCAGACGACGACGGGCACATCTTCGAGGCCGAGATCGACAGGCTGGGCAGCGCCGGGATCACCCGGGGCTGCAATCCGCCCGCCAACGATCGCTACTGCCCCGACCGGGTGGTCACACGCGCGCAGATGGCGGCGTTCTTCCACCGCGCCGAGGACTGGCTGCCCTGATCACTCGACGGCGTCGGTGATCGCCTCGCTCATCGTCGGGTGCGCCATCAGGGTCTCGAGAAGAGTCGACGAAGTGACCCGGGCCTGCACGGCGAGGGCGATGACACCGATCAGCTCCGAAGCCCGGTGACCGACGATCGTCCCGCCCAGCACCACGTTGGTGGCCGGGTCGATCGTCACCTTGACGAAGCCCCGCTCGAAGTTCTGCAACACCGATCGGGCGTTGGAGGCGAACGGCACCTTCGTGGTCCGCACCTTGCGACCCACCGCGGCGGCTTCCACCTCGACAAGGCCGACCGATGCGATCTCCGGCTCGGTGAAGATGGCCTCCGCCACCTTGGTCAGGTCGAGCGGTTCCACCGACATGCCCAGCGCGTGCCACGCGATCTTCCGTCCCTGGGCGCTGGCCACGGAGCTGAGCAGCATCTGGCCGGTGACGTCGCCGGCGGCGTAGATGTGGGGGACCACGGTTCGCTGGTACTCGTCCACCGGGATGAAGCCGTCCTTCAGCTCGATCCCGATCTCCTCCATCCCCAGACCCTCGGTGTTGGGGAGCGAGCCGACGGCGAGCAGTGCGTGGGTGCCGGTGATGCGGCGGCCATCGTTGCAGTGGACCGCCACCCGGTCACCATCGACCTCGATCTTCTCGGCCCGGGCCCCGATCACCAGCCTGACCCCCCGCTCCTGGAAGTCCTCTTCGAGGACCGCAGCAACCTCCGGGTCGCGGTGCGGCAGGATCTGGCGGCGGGAGACCACCAGGGTCACCTGCGAGCCGAGCGACTGGAAGATGTGGGTGAACTCGACCCCGGTGACGCCCGACCCGACGACGATCAGCTCCGGTGGTGGCTCGTCGAAGTGGTAGCAGTCCCGGGTGGTGAGCACTCTCTTGCCGTCGACGGGCGCCCAGTCGGGGATCCGCGGTCGGGAACCGGTCGACACCATCGCCCGGTCGAACCGGATCCTCCGCTCCCCGCCTTCGGTGGTCACGGTCGCCTCGTTGGGGCCGGTGAACCGGCCGGTCCCCGCGATGATCTCCACACCCTGGGACCGCAGCAGGGTCATCCAATCGTGATTGATGTCGGCGACGATCTCGTCGATTCGGGCGCCGAGCGCCGTGGTGTCGACCTTGGATGGCTCGCCGAGCATGCCGAGCTTGACCGCACCCCTGACCGAGCTGTTCCGCAGCGCCGCCGCGGCCATCGTCTTGGAAGGGATGCAGTCGAGCAGGTGGGCGGCGCCGCCCACGATCTCCTTCTCCACGAGCGTGACGCGGGCGCCTTTGGCCGCGGCCACGGTGGCGGCCTGAGTCCCCGCAGGGCCTCCACCGATTATCAACAGATGAGCCATATGGATCCGACGCTAACCGGAAGGCCTGTGCTGGCCGAACACGTCACGCAGCGCACCGGACACCTCGCCGACGGTGGCGCCCGCGGCCAGCGCCTCCTTCATCGGGTAGAGCAGGTTCTCGGTGCCACCCGCCGCTTCCCTCACCGCCAGAAGCGCCGTATCCACGGCGCGTTGGTCCCGTGACTCCCTCCAGGAGTTCAGCCGCTCGACCTGGGCGCGCTCCAACTCGGGGTCGATGTCGAGGACCGGGACCGAGCCCGTGTCCGTGACGAACCGATTGACGCCGACCACGACCATCTCACCGCTCGACTGCCGCTTGGCGGCCTCATATGCGGACTCCTCGATCCGCGCCTGCATCCAGCCCTCCTCGATGGCAGCCACGGCACCGCCCATCGACTCGACCTGGTCGAGCAGCTCTCTGGCCTTCCCCTCGACGGCGTCGGTCAGCGCCTCGACGTAATACGACCCGCCCAAGGGGTCGACGGTGGCGGCGACCCCGGACTCGTGGGCGATCACCTGCTGGGTGCGCAGGGCGAGTATGGCGGACTCGTCGGTGGGGAGGCCGAGCGCCTCGTCGTAGGCATTGGTGTGCAACGACTGGGTGCCGCCGAGCACGGCTGCCAGAGCCTGGATGGTGGTCCGCACCACGTTGTTGAGCGGCTGCTGCGCGGTGAGCGTGGAGCCGGCGGTCTGCGTGTGGAACCTCATCATCCAGGACCGCGGGTTCTTGGCCCCCACCTCGTCCTTCATGATCCGGGCCCAGATACGGCGCGCCGCCCGGAACTTGGCCACCTCCTCGAACAGGTCGTTGTGGCTGTTCCAGAAGAAGGACAGCCTCGGCGCGAAGTCGTCGACGTCGAGACCAGCCTCGATGGCGGCACGGACGTAGGCGAGGCCGTTGGCGATGGTGAACGCCAGTTCCTGGACTGCGGTGGCGCCGGCCTCCCGGATGTGATACCCGCTGATGGAGATGGTGTTCCATTGCGGGATCTCCTTGGCCGCGTAGGCGAAGAGGTCGGTGATGAGACGCATCGAAGGCCGCGGCGGGTAGATGTAGGTGCCGCGCGCCACGTACTCCTTGAGGATGTCGTTCTGCACGGTGCCGCGAAGCTCGGCCGACGGCACGCCCTGCTCCTCGGCGACCAACTGGTAGAGGAGGAGCAGGATGGCTGCGGTGGCGTTGATCGTCATCGACGTCGAGACCTCGCCCAGCGGGATGTCCCGGAAGAGACGACGCATGTCGTCGAGGGAGTCGATGGCCACCCCCACCTTTCCCACCTCGCCCGAGGCCAGCGGGGCGTCGGAGTCCAGACCCATCTGCGTGGGGAGGTCGAAAGCCACCGAGAGACCGGTCTGGCCTGCCTCGAGGAGGTCGAGGAAGCGACGGTTCGTCTCGGCCGCGGTCCCGAACCCGGCGTACTGACGCATCGTCCACAGCCGGGAGCGATACATCTGGGGGTGGATCCCACGGGTGAACGGCATCTCCCCTGGCTCACCCACCCGCTCGGGCACTTCGGCGCCGCGGTAGACGGTCTCCACCTCGATGCCGCTCGAGGTGCGCCGCATTCCTGAGTGCCTGTCGTATCCTGACACCGTCGAGGATGGTAGGCGGGAACTCCGCCCCCACCCCGCACGTCAAGTACTCCCGATGGCCCGAAAAGCGCTCATCCACCAGGTCGAGGCGCGGGAACGCCGGGGACGCTGGTTCGGCGCCCTCGCCTCGCTCCTCTCCATCGCCCTCCTCATGTCCGGATGGGTGGCCCTTTTCGCGTTCCTGGGAACCAACTCCGCCTACGGCGCCTTCGAAGGGATCAAGGAGGAGTGGGTCCCCGACACCTCTTCGATGCCCCTGAATCTGCCCGACCCGAGCCGGGTGAGCCGCATCTACGCCAGCAACGGTGAGTGGCTGGCCGACCTCCACGACGGGCGCAACTCGGAGCCGGTCCCCTACGACCAGGTACCCGAGGTGATGGTCCACGCCATCCTGGCCGCCGAAGACGCCGACTTCTTCGAGCACGAGGGCATCGACTTCTCGGCCATCTTCTCCGCCTTCATCGACAACATCCTCTACGACGTCACCCGTGGCGGCTCCACCATCACCCAGCAGGTCGTGAAGAACGTCTTCGTGGGCGACGAGATCAGCATCCAGCGCAAGATCAACGAGGCCTTCGTCGCCGCCGAGCTCGAGCGTCGCTACCCCAAGGAGCGAATCCTCGAGTACTACATGAACTCCGTCTACTTCGGCGCCGGCGCCTACGGCGTCAAGGCCGCAGCCGAGGAGTTCTTCGACAAGCCACTCGAGGACCTGCGGATCCATGAGGCCGCGGCACTCGCGGTCCAGGTGCGCAACCCGAGCCTGTACAACCCGCGGGTGCGCCCGGAGATCACCCTGGAGCGTCGCAACCAGGTGATCGACGAGATGGCGGAACAGGGCTGGATCACCGAGGTCGACGCGGAGCGGGCCAAGAAGCAGCCCCTCGGGGTGGTCGACACGCCGATTCGCCGCGGACCGGCCGAGCACGTCGTCGCCGAGGTCAAGAAGCAGCTCCTCTACTCGGACGAGTTCGCGTTCCTCGGAGAGACCTTCGAGGAGCGGAAGAAGGCAATTTTCGGCTGCCCCGCCGACGACTCCGAGTGCACGGGCGGCGGTGGCCTCCAGATCTACACCACCATCGACCTCCGGCTCCAGAACATGGCCAACGAGGTCCTCCACGACTGGCTGCCGCTGCTTCCCTACGAGGAGAACCTGGCGGCCTGCGCCCAGCTATTCCCGGACTTCGCGGAGAAAGAGGCCTTCTACCGCACCTACGCCGAGACCCACTCCTGTCGGCCGACGGGCGCCATCTCCATGGTCGACAACTGGACGGGTGCGGTGAAGGTGATGGCCTCGGGCCTCCCGTTCGAGTTCAACCAGTTCGACCTGGCGGTGCAGGGAAGGCGCAACACCGGTTCGGCGGCGAAGCCGTTCGGGCTGGTGGCGGCACTGGAGAACGGTTTCACCCTCGGCCACCACTTCCCCGCCACCAGCCCCATGGAGCTCGAGTGCCCATACCCCTGCGGACCCGACGGATCCAGGACCTGGCGCGTCCGGGGCGGGTCCTCCTCGAGCGCGGTGAGCCTGGAGGTCGCGACCTACGCCTCGATCAACGTGGTCTACGCCCAGCTCTCACTGGCGGTGGGCCCGGAGAAGATCGTGGATGCGGCCCGTCGCATGGGCATCACCGAAGCCGACCTCGAGCCGGTGCCGTCGATCGTGCTCGGGTCGTCGTCGGTGTCGACCTTGGAGATGGCGTCGGCGTACTCCAACTTCGCCACCAACGGGGTCCACTTCGACGACTACGTGATCGACAAGATCCTCGACCACAACGGCAACGTGATCTTCCAGCACGAGCCGGAGCGGACCCAGGTCGGTGATCCGGCAGTCTTCGCCGTGGCCCGGAGGGCCTTGGAGAAGGTCCCGACCATCGGCACCGGAACCCGGGCCGACATCGGCCGGCCCCAGGGGGGCAAGACCGGGACTCATCAGAGCTACCTCGACGCCTGGTACGTCGGCTTCACGCCCGAGTACTCGACGGCGGTGTGGGTCGGCTACGAAGCCGAGCAGATCCCCCTGCGCAACGTGACCATCAAGGGCACCCGCTACTCACAGGTGTTCGGCGGGACCGTTCCGGCGCCGATCTGGGGCGACTTCATGTCCCGGGTGATGGAGGGCCTGCCCGTCAGCGACTTCCCGGAGGACCCGCCGAACGTCGACGACTACCTGGTGCCGCCTCCCGCCATCGTGCCTGTGGTGGTCGGCCTGCCGCAGGACGAGGCCGAGAAGGCGCTGGCCGCCGCCGGGCTTCGGGCCGAGGCCGTTCCGATGGCTTCGCTGGACCCGGCCGGCACCGTCATCAGCCAGTCCGCGGAGCCCGGCGCCAAGATCCGCCAGGGTTCGGTGGTCACGATCTTCGTGTCGACGGGCGAGACGCCCAAGGCACTGGTGCCCAACCTGATCGGCTTGACCTTCGACGAGGCGCTGACCGTGGTCCAGGAGATAGAGAAGAACACCGGCGTCAAGATCGGGTTGTTCCAGGCCAGTGTCGAGGTCGAAGACCTCTCCCTGGTCGGCCGCGTCGTCTCGACCACACCAGCACCCGGGACGGAGATCTCCGGCTCTACGACGATCACGGTGTACGTGGGTCGCGCCCCATAAGGGAATGTTTCGCGTCCTCAGTTGACGCTACTTGACGATAACTGACGTTGTCCGTAGAACACGGAATCGTGAGCACGGGAACGTCAGCCGAAAGCCCGAGTCGTCCTCCGTTCGCCGCAGGGGGCGTTCCCGTGCGACCCACGGCCCGGGTGCGGCCCACGGTGCCAACCCGGCTCCTCGACCCGGCGGGGCCGATCCACCCGTCCGATCCCTACGTGCGGCGCTTCTGGGTGGCTGCCCTGGGGCCCACGACCATCGCCGAGTTGTTGCGTTTGATGCGGGCGGCCGACCGGGGCGACGAGGTGCGACTCCCCCGCAATCTCCCCGCACTGCTCCGCACCGGCCTGGTCAGGGTGGTCGACGGATGCCTGGGCGTGGCGTCGATGCTCCCTCCGGTGCCCGAGGAGCTGCGATGGCGGTTCCCCCCGGACCTTGCAGCCGAGCACCGACGCTGGATGGCGGGGGCCAACTAGCGACGGAGGGCGAGCATCCCCATCATCACGAGTGCGACGACCTCACCGGAGACGAAGCCGATCGCGACCCGGGCGTCGGGAGTCCCTCCTACGATCAACGTGACGACGGCGGCGGCGAGGAGGCCGGCCGTCCACGCATAACCGAGACGGCGAGTCCTGCCCTCGGCGACGAGCACCTGAGATGTGATCTGGGCTGTGGCTGCTGCGGTGACACCCGCCGCCACGAGCATCGCCACGACACGAGCCGGGGCGTACTCGTCCTCGTAGAGGAACGCCACGACTTCGGGGCCGACGAGCCAGCCCACCAGCCCGCCGAGTGCCGCGAAGAGCGCGCCGACACCGACGACCCGCCGAACGATGCGACCGAGACTGTGGTGGTCCCCTCCGTCGGAGAGCCCCACGAGGTAAGGGAGGAGACGTCCCTGCATGGAGAAGATCAGGGTCATCGGCGCTCGGTAGAGGGTGAAGGTGATGAACATGACCGAGACGAGGCTGCTGTCACCACCCAGGGCCAGCACGGCGAGCGGTGCTGCGGCGAGGAGGATCTGTGCCGGAGCGCTGCCGCCTACGTAGCCCCTGAGGAACCCCGATGGTGAGGTGGCCGGGACGTCGGGATTGCCCCGGTCGTGCCGCCACCACGCCATGGCGAGCACGGCGAGAGGTCCGAGCACCATGGCCCATCCCATCATGACGACCGAAGTCACGAGCGCCACCAGCGCGAACCCGGCGACGAGACGCACGACCGACTCGATGATCATCACCCAGCCAACGTCGCGGAACCGCCTCGATCCGGCGAGGATCCCCTTGCCCAGGTAGAGGAGGCCGTAGCCGACGCAGAGCAGGACGAGTTGCACGATGTACTGCGGATTGCCCTCGAAGACCCGATCGAGGGTGAAGATCACGAAGGCTGCCCCGACGACCGTGCAGACACCGACCATCGCCAGGGTCGTCCGCAGGTCGGCGGGGAGCGAACGCCTGCCCCGGGCCACCTCCCTGGTCACGTACTGCTCGACGGGGACGAGGAGGATCGTGACCAGGATGAAGAACGCCGTCCACAGTGCGCTGATTGGTGCGAACTCGTCGGGGGTGAAGACCCGGGTCCCGTACCACTGGAAGACGTAGGCCCCAAAGGCACCGATCAGGGAGCCCCCCACCATGAAGCCGGTGCCCGGGGCCCGGAATCCCCGGGGCACGGTCTGGACGACTGGGGCGCTCATCGTGCGCCCGCGCCGGTCAGGACGGTCCAGATGCTCTTCCACATGATCCTGAGGTCGAGCACCGGGGACATGTGCTTGATGTAATAGAGGTCGTAGGTCAGCTTCTCCACGGTATCCGCTTGGTCATCGGCATATCCGTAGTTGACCTGAGCCCAACCTGTTATCCCGGGCCGAACCAGATGGCGATGGTCGTAGAACGGGATCTGCTTGCGGAACTCCTGGACGAACGGGACCTGCTCGGCCCGCGGTCCCACGAGCGACATGTCCCCCTTGAGCACGTTCCAGAGCTGGGGCAGCTCATCGAGCCGCGACTTGCGAAGGAAGGATCCACCCCTGATCAACCGGGGGTCGTCCTCGATGGCGAAGCTGGGACCGCCTTCCTCGGCGTCGGGATGCATGGTCCGGAACTTGTACATGGTGAAGACCCGGCCGTCGAGCCCGACACGCTCCTGGGTGAAGATCACCTCCCCCCGGGGATCGGCGAGCTTGACGTACAGACCCACGAGCAATGCGAGGGGCACCCAGAGCGGGGCGGTCAGCACCGTGAGCACGACGTCGGCGATGCGTTTCCCGGGTAGCCACTTGGCCACCTCGAGGAGCGGCACGGAGATCTCCCAACCCTCGGCGACGTGCACCAGGGGCACCCTGCCCGTGTGCTCCTCGTAGATCGAGGAGAAGGCGCGGATCTGATAACCGGCCACGTCGCAGGAGGACACGAATTGCGCCATGCGCTCGGAAAGCACCGAGCCCATGTCGACCGCGATCGTGACGTCCCGATCGGGGAGTTCGAGCTCCCCGACGAAGTCGGGCGGGATGACCCAGATCACGTCGGCGTGGTCGGCCTCGAGCAGCTCGTCGGCGAGCTGCTTCTCGCGCGTGATCACCGCGATCCGCTCCGTCCACGGTCGTTGCCGGCGGACCACGCGATGCAAGGTGGCCGGCACGAGCCAGAGTGCCAGGGACAGGCCGAGGAGCAGTCGTGAGAAGTAGACGTCACGGAAGGCGACCAGGAGGGCGGAGGTCATGAGCCAGGTACCGAGACCGATGACCGCCATCCGCCCATACGTGGGACGGGGGACGCCAGGCCCCGACATCCAACCGGTGACGAAGGACATCAAGATCATCGAGACCGTCATGAACCCGAGTTGAGGCCACGCGTCCACTCGCTGCCACGGGAATGGATGATTGAAGACGAATTCGGACGCCGCCATCACCGCGAGGACGAGGGCGAGCAGATCGGTGACGACCACCGACACGATGAATCGGGTCCGCACGACTAGCCGATGCTAGGGAAAGACTCGTTTCAAGCGGGTCAACAAACGCAGGCCGTGGTCCACGAGAGAGCCGGTCGACCACCGCGGTAGCCTGGGGGCAAGGAGGCGTTCTTGGTCCCCCATGTCGCAGGACTCGAGCGTTACGTGCCTCGGGTGGCGCTCGAGTGGGAGAACCGAATCGGGGCAGGCCGGTGGGCCCAGGTCGACGGGTCGCTGCTGTTCGTCGACATCTCCGGCTTCACCAACCTGTCCGAACGGCTCGCGGCACGGGGCCGTATCGGCGCCGAGGAGCTGACCGCGGTGCTGAGCGGCGTCTTCGGCCGCATGCTCGACATCGTCCACCGGCGGGGCGGCACCATGCTCAAATTCGGCGGGGACGCCCTCTTGCTCCTCTTCGAACACGAGGACCACGCCCTGCAGGCATCCTGCTCCGCCATCGAGATGCGGGCGGCCCTACGCACGGCGTCTCAGGAGAAGACCACGGTCGGGCGAGTGAACCTGAAGATGTCGTCTGGCATCCACACCGGCGCCGTCGACCTGTTCCTGGTCGGCTCCAGCCATCGCGAGCTGTTGATCACCGGCCCGGCGGCATCGACCACGACCGAGATGGAGGCCACTGCCGAGGCCGGCGAGATCCTGGTCAGCGAGGCCACTGCACAGAGGCTGCCCGGCCGGTTCATCGGCGAGCCCAAAGGCGGCGGTTTCCTGCTTCGCAGCGTGAGGACGATCCCTCCGCCTGAAGAGAGTTCGCACGCCCCGGAGAGTCAGGCCGATCCGATCCAGTTCATATCCACCGGGCTTCGCGAGCATCTGTCGTCGGGCGTGGCGGACTCCGAGCACCGCATCGCCAGCATCGGATTCGTCAAGTACAAGGGGCTCGACGCCTTCCTCGCCAAGCGGGGGCCGGAGGAGACGGCCGCCGAGCTCGATCGCCTCATATCCGCGGTCCAGGAGCACGCCGATCGGGAGTTGGTCACGTTCCTCGCCACCGACATCGACAAGGACGGCGGCAAGGTGATCCTCGCCTCCGGCGTCCCCACGGCCCGACACGACGACGAGGGCAGGATCGTGCGTGCCCTTCGGGCGATGGTCGACGTCCCATCCGCCTTCACGATCCAGGCCGGGGTCAACCGGGGGCACGTCTTCGCCGGGAACGTCGGCGGGCGGCTGCGATCGACCTACACGGTGATGGGCGACACCGTCAACCTCGCCGCCCGTCTCATGGCCGCCGCCGGACCGGGACGGCTCCTCGCCACCCGGCCCGTGCTCGACCAGGCGACGACGCTTTTCCGCACCGAGGCCCTGGAACCGTTCAAGGTCAAGGGCAAGGAGGAGCCGGTCCACGCCTTCGCAGTCGGCGAGGAGGCCGGTGTCAGACCGCCGGGCACGGAGCGCGAGCTCCCCTTCCATGGCCGCGAGGCCGAGCTCCACGCCATACTGGGAATCGTCACCACCTGCGCCCGGGTCGGGCGGGGAGGTCTCGTCACCGTGTCCGGCGACACCGGCATCGGCAAGAGCCGGCTCATCCAGGAGGTGCTCGAAGAGTGCCCGGAGATGGTGGTGTCCAAGGTCCAGGCCGACCCGTACAACTCCGACAACCCCTACTGGGCCCTGCGCGACCCGCTCCGGCTGCTCCTCGACGTGTCGGGCGTCGGTCGGGAGGGGCTGGCCGAGACGCTGGTCCGTCAGATCGAGGAGATCGACAAGAGGCTGGTGCGAATGGCGCCCCTCCTGGGCGACCTGCTCCACATCCCGATCCCCGACAACAAGGAGACCTCCGCCATCGATCCTCGCTTCCGCCCGGAGCGAACCGCCGAGACGCTGCTTGCGCTGCTCGACAAGAAGATCGACCTGCCCTTCGCGCTGATCGTGGAGGACGAGCAATGGATGGACGGATCGAGCTCGGACCTGATCCGGCGGGTGGCCGAGGCGGCCGAGAGCCGGCCGTGGACGGTGATCGCCACCACGCGAGGCGAGGCGAGGATCCACGACTACGGGACCGAGATCCCGCTCCGGCCCCTGTCGGAAGAGGCGATCCGGTCGATCATCGTGGAAGTGATGCAGGACAGTCCCCTGCTCCCCCACCAGATCGACGCCATCGTTTCCAAGGTGGGCGGAAACCCACTGTTCCTCGGCGAGATCCTCACGGTGGTCCGGGAAACGGGCGCTGCGGACCAGATCCCCGACTCCCTGGACGCCGTCGTCTCCAAGCAGATCGACACGCTGCCGCCTCTCGCCCGGCAGGTCCTGCGCCAGCTCGCCGTCCTGGGCCGCAGCTTCCGCACCGACATCATGCACGCCTATCTGGGCGCGGCCGGTCTCGCTCCGGACAAGGCGACACTGGAGAGCCTCGACGGTTTCCTGGAGTCAGAGGATCAGGGCAGGACCCGGTTCCGCCACGCCGTGGTCCACGACGTTGCCTACGGCGGTCTGGCGTACCGACGCAGACGTGAGTTCCATGCCCTCGCCGGCTCGGTGATCGAGTTCATATCGGCCGACGACCCCGAGGGCGCGGCGGAGGTCCTCGCCCTCCACTTCTCCGAGTCGGGTGATCACGCCAAGACGTGGCACCACGCCCGGGTGGCCGGGGAGAAGGCGAAACGGACCTACTCCAACCCCGAGGCGGTTCGCCACTACCAGCGAGCGATAGAAGCCGCCCGCCATCTCACCGTTCCCCCGGAGCAGGTCGCGGAGGTTTGGGCCCGCCTCGGCGAGGTCCAGGACCTCATGGGCAACTACGAGGCGGCGCGCCAGGCGTTCAGCCAGGCGGCCCGGCTGGTACCCCACGACCCGGTGCGGGTGGCGGGATTCCATCTGAGACGCGCCGAGGCTTGGTTCGGGTCGGGAGACCTGAAACAGGCGAAGCGGAGCCTTTCGGCCGCCAGACGCGCCGTCGAGGGGTCGAGGAAGCGGGAGGCACGGGCGATGCTCGCCCGAATCGACGCCTACGAGTCGAGCGTCCACGCCGCCAACGGAGACCCCGTAGCGGCTTTGGCCGCGGCGCGTCGCGCCATCGATGGAGCCAGGGCCACAGGGGAGGACGAGGCGCTGGCGCGTGCCTACGGTTCGCTCGACTGGGCCAACTTCATGCTCGGCAACGACGAGCCGAGACGTGGCGGAGAGGCAGTCGAGATCTTCAACCGACTCGGCCAGATCGACCGGAGCGCCATGAGCATGGGCATGTTGGGTGCCTTCGCCTACCTGGAGGGCGACTGGAAGGGCGCCATCGACTGGTACGAGCGCAGCGTGGCCGCCGCCGAGGCGTCCGGCAACGCACACCACGCGGCCATCACGCGGGCCAACATCGCCGAGGTGCTGATAGGGCAGCGTCGCCCCGATGAAGCCATCCCGCTGCTCGAGGAGGCGGACCGATTCTTCACCGCGTCCGGCTCGGACCTGTACAAGCCCTTCATCGACCTGCAGATGGCGCGGGCCCACGCCTGTCGTGGCGACGTGGCAACCGCCCTTCCCGAGTTGGAGCGACTGTTCGCCGCCCAGCTCGACTCTGGGGACGGCTTCCCGTGGCCCGAGACGGTGGTCTCCCTGGCCGATGCCCTCATCGACACCGGCGATGCCGGAGCTGCCCTGGAACGACTCGACGAGTTCCAGTCGGCCATGCCGGAGAGCGCCGCCCGCCTCGGCCCTGCGGTGACGCGTCTTCGCGCTCGCGCCGCCCATCTGATCGGCGACCTCGAACGTGCCCGGGAGCTCGGTGTCGCCGCCTTGGAATCAGCGGCCGGAGATCTCCTCGCCGAGTTCCTCGCCTTGGAGGTGCTAGTGCAGATCGCAGACGGGGCCGGAGTGGACCCCGACCCCGCCTGGACCAATCGCTATACCGAGCTCGCCACACGACTCGGCGTGGCGAGCACGGCGGACATCACTTGAACCCGAAGATCGGGTCGTCCTCGAAGTAGATCTTCCAGCTCTCGGTGCCGACCCCCGGACCGGTCGGCTTCAGCCCGACGTCGAAGAAGCAGGCCGTCTCGCCCTCGGGCAACAGCCCCACGTCGGCCTGGCTCCAGAAGGCGTCGTATCCTTCGCCACCCAGGACCGGCTGTGCCAGGCACTCGAGCAACGGACGGGTCGGGTTCGGCTGGCCTTCCGGGTCATAGGTGAGGCCCAGGGAGGTGATCACGCCATCGGCGAACGTGATCGCCTGGCCATGGATGGTCAGGTCCATGGTGTACCGGGCGCTCAGCCCCGCAAGCGACGGCAGGAAGGCGATGAAGTCCTGACCCACGTCGTCGTTGTAGAACTTGAGCTGGCAGTCGTCGGTCTGCCAAGTGTCGGTCCCCATGGCACGCATGGTCACCATGCCGGCCACCGTGGTGATCTCCGGCTCTGCGATGGTGACGGTGTCCTGGCAGGTGATCTCGCCGTCGAACGCCACCACCTCGAACTGGGACGCCTTCGACTTGGCCAGCTTCCCGTAATCCTTCTGGTCGTCGCCACCCTCGAGCGAGAACCAGCCCCCCTTCGAGGTGAGCACGATCTCGTCGAACAGGATCGGAGAGCCCCCGTCCTTCGGACGCTTGAAGTACCGGACGTGGGTCCCGTCGGACTTCACGTACGGCGAGAAGGTTTCCGAAGCCACCTCGTTCCCGTCACGACGGAAGCTGATCTCGACCTTGGCGCCCTTGGACAGCTCCAGGTCGAGGTCGACGGCCGCCATCAGCCAGCCGAGGAGCGCCTCGCCCGACGAGACCGTAAGCGACTCACCCTTGTCGACCGTGTCGCACCCCCACGCGGTGTGGGCCTTGACACCGAAACCGTCCTGCTTGAGCGTGAGGCTGCCGCCCCCGGCGGTGACGGAGAGGATGTCCGGATTCCCGAACTGCGGCTCGTTGCAGCCACCCTTGCTGAAGATCCCCTGCTTGAGGTCGCCCCACTTGACGTGGTTCGTCTTCCCCAACGTGAGCAGGACGACGTTGTCCGGTGCGTCCGTGCCGCTCTTGTGTTTGCTCTTCCATCCGGAACCGGTGGCGAGGCTGGCCGGCAGCACCAGCGCCAGCACCAAGGCGCCCACCAGCCAGACGCCCGGCGTTCTTCTTCCGCTCATGGTCTCCCAACCCTCCCGTGCCCCGCGTGGGGGGCGCTCACTACGAGTGATCGATGCGGAAAACTACCAGCGAGACGGTCGTCGTGGGGTCGGATTCGGGTCTGGCGGTCAGTCGTTGTCGACCATGTCCTGATATTCGGAGTGACGCCGGACGTACGCAGCGATGAAGGGGCACCGGGGCACGATCCGCATCCCCTTGCGTCGCACGTCGTCCAAGGCATGGCGGGCCAGTCTGCTGCCCAGACCGCGTCCCTCGAACGCCTCGTCGATCTCGGTGTGGGTGAAGACCACCTGGTTCTCCCTGATCCGGTACTCGGCCTTCCCCGCTCGCTGCCCGTCGACCTCGATCACGTATGCGTTCTCGCTGAGGTCGTCCCTGATCACGACCTCCGGCTGTGATGTCATGCCCGCCAGCCTATGTCGCCACACATGTCACGAGTCGGCGAGATGCCGCGCCACTTCGACCAGCGTCCGGACACCGATCCCTGTGCCACCCTTGACCTGGTCACCTGCGGTTTCACGGGATATCGCAGGTCCGGCGATGTCCATGTGGACCCACGGCCTCTCGTCCGTGTACTCGTAGAGGAACAGCGCGGCGGTGATGGCCCCCCCGTACCGGCTCCCCGACACGTTCTTGATGTCTGCGATGTTCGAGTCGAGCTGTTTTCGATAGTCGTGGACCAGCGGCATCTCCCAGAACCTCTCCCCCGCCCGTGACGCAGCGGTGCGCACCAGTTCGGCGGTCCCGGTGTCGGAGGCGAAGAAGCCGGCGACCTTGTCACCCAGGGACACGTGCATGGCGCCCGTCAGCGTGGCCACGTCGATCATCAGGTCGGGCTCGGCCTCGGAGGCGACACCCAGACCATCGGCCAGGACGAGCCGTCCCTCGGCGTCGGTGTTGAGCACCTCGATCGTCGGCCCCTTCACCGGCCGGAGGACGTCACCGGGCCGGGTGGCATTGCCTCCGACCGCGTTGTCGGTGAGGGGCGCCACCACGGTGACCGATATCGGGATGTCGAGCTCGGCGATGGCCTCGGCGGCGGAGGCCACGATCGCCGCCCCGCTCATGTCGACCTTCATCTCCTCCATGAACGAGGCCGACTTGATCGAGAGACCACCGGAGTCGAAGGTGATCCCCTTGCCGATGAGGGCGAGGTGGCTCTTGGCCCCGTCGGGGCGATAGGTGGCGCGGACCAGCCGGGGCGGACGGTCCGACCCGGCCGCCACCCCGATCAGGGCACCCAGCTTCTCCTCCCTGATCCGGTCTTCGTCCCAGATCTCCACCTCGAGGCCGGCCGCGGTCATCGCCTCGGCCATCTGCTCGGCGAGTTGGGCAGGCGAGAGGTCGATCGCCGGCGTGTTCACCCAGTCGCGAGCCCGGATCACCGAGCGGCACACCGTCGCGGCGGTGGTCATCTCGGCTTCGTCGCCGTCGACGACGTCCACCACCTCCACCTTGACCTTCCCGCCGTTCGACTTGTACTGCTTGAACTCGTAGCCGCCGAGAAGGCTGCCCTCCGTGACGGCCCGGGTGGCGCCGTCGATGCCGATCTGGGCGAGACGGGTCACGACCCGCTCGGTCTTGGCTGCCCGCACGGCGTTGCCCGACGCGGCCCGGACACTCTCGAAGTCAACCTCAGTGCCCATGCCCACGAGGAGCATCGTTCGCGCCTCGGGGTGGGGAAGGGCGAGGGTCTGTTTCACCTTGCCCTCGAACCCCGCCGCCTCGATGGTGCCCATGTCGGCGTGGGCGAAGTCCTCCTCCGAGCCGGGCACGGGCTGCATGTCTTCGAGCACACCGATCACGAGCGTGGCTTCGGCGAGGTCGAGTTCCGCGGGTGCGACCCTCAGTTCCATCTGCATCTCCTTCAACTGGCGAATGGGCCGACACCCGCGACGAGCGCCCGGCCCAGGAACACGGCTCCCAACGTGGTGAGGAGCGCAAGATAGGACAAACCGGTGGCGGCCATCACCCCGCTGTAGGCAGGCCAGGCAAGGGCGCCGATCACCCCGACCATCAGGACCACCGAGGTGACGAACAACGCGGTAAGGGCGATCACCGATCCTGACCAGGTTGCGAAGTCCCCCAGGTAGGCCAACACCAGCCCGTCGGCGATCAGCCCGGCGATCCCGGCGATGGCGAGGCCCCGCAGCACGGAACGTGGGAGTCTCGGGTCGACCAGATACCAGTGGGCCAGCGCCATCTCCGATGTGACCCCGCCGAGGGCCGCTGTGAGCGAGAGCGCCGGCAGCCAGGCGCCGAGCAGCGCCGCGTCGAGTGCATATCCGGTGCCTGCCAGGACGAGGAGCACGCCGGTGAGGGGACGGTTCCTGGCCCAGACCAGGGCGAGGACCACGAGTCCGAGCGCCATCTTGGACCAAACCGCTCCCTCGGCGGCCCAGCCGCCCAGACCGACGGTGGCGGCGAAACCGGCCGTGATCCACGTGAACCCCGGGCCCACCACCTGGCGCAGGGAGATCACTCCCGCCGCCAGGGAGAGACCCGCCGCCCAACCGAGGAGGATGAGGATCGGGTCGGCGAGGTTCTGCACATCGGCCGACACGGCGGGCATCATATGACCCGGTGAGCCTTCCACCAGTCTCGGTGATCATTCCGGCCCTCGATTCGGCGGAGACCCTGCCCGCGGCCCTCGACTCGATCGCGGCCCAGGACTACCCGAACATCGTGGAGGTCGTCGTGGCCGCCGGAGACGCGGCGACGGCTGCCGTGGCCCGCGGACGGGGGGCGGTAGTGGTGGACAACCCGTCCGGTCGCACCCCGGTCGGACTCAACCTGGCCCTCGCCGCCACCACCGGCGAGGTGATCGTCCGCTGTGACGCACAGTCCGAGCTCTCACCCGGGTACGTGAGCCGAGCAGTGCAGACCTTGGAGGAGACCGGCGCCGACAACGTGGGCGGGATGCAGATACCCGTGGGGTCGACCTTCAAGCAGAAGGCCATCGCCGCCGCCATGGCCTCCCCCCTGGGCGCCGGGGACGCCCGCTACCGCGTGGGTGGCGAAGCGGGGCCTGCCGAGACCGTGTATCTCGGCGTCTACCGGCGAGCGACGTTGGAACGACTGGGCGGGTTCGACGAGAGCTTCCTCCGCACCCAGGACTACGAGCTGAACCATCGCATCAACCAGTCGGGCGGCATCGTCTGGTTCGACCCTGGCCTAGAGACCCGTTATCGCCCCCGGAAGACCCTGCGGTCGCTGGCGCGCCAGTACCACGACTACGGCCGGGCCAAGAGGCTGTTCGCCCGGAAGCACCGTGGTGGTCTGCGTCCGAGGCAGATGGCGCCACCGGTCCTGGTCGTGGTGCTCGCAGTCTCGCTCCTCGGCGCCGTCTTCGAGCCGCGCCTGTTGGTCGTGCCGGCGGCCTATCTAGGCCTGCTGATCGTCGGTGGCCTCCTGACGATCCCGCGTGCCGGCGCCGCCGCCCTCCTGGTCCCGATCGCGCTGGCGGTGATGCACCTCTCCTGGGGTCTCGGCTTCTTGCGCGAGACGTCGGTACCAGTCGAGCACGGTGGCCCGGGGCCAGATGAAACGCGTGCGGACCTGGGCAGCCCGGGAGCGAGCTAGGGCGCGCGCCTCCGGGTGAGCCGCCTCCCGAAGCGCTCCTGCCATGGCGTCCACGTCACCCGGGGGGACCAGCCAGACGCCATCCCACCTGCCGGCCACCTCCCGTGTGCCCGGGAGATCCGTCGCCACGACGGGCAGCCCCAGGGCCAGGTACTCGAGCACCTTGGTGGGAAGGGACTGTCGGTAGTTGGGGGCATCCCGCAGGGGCGAGATGCCGACCGTGGCCGACGCGGCGAGGCGGAGGGCCTCCGGGTTGGGTCGCCTCCCCAGCAGTTCCGCATCCGTCAGCGAGCCGCGGAGCGACTCGGGCACGGGGCCAACGACCCGGAACCGCAGGCCGGACCTACGGGCGGCCTCGGCGGCGTCGACGACACCCCGGACGACACTGACGTCGCCGACATAGACCACGGTCCCGTCACCCTCCTCCACGGGGTCCGGCCAGCCGACGTATGTGGGGTGGTTGGGAAAGACAGGATGATCCCGGCGGAACAACCCCCGATACCCCTCCTCCGCCAGGGTGAGGACGAGGGCACGCTCGGCCAGCCAGTAGAGGAACCGGGCCAGCAACCGGGCCGGGGGCCTGAGCCAACGCGGTATCCACTCCTTGGTGGCGATCTGTGCGCCCAGGTCCTCGTGGACGTCGAACACCACGGGCCGGCGCCTGACGACCCGGGCGACCACGGCCGCCGGGATCAGTTCCGGATCATGGATGACCGCCACGTCCCACCCGCCCGATGCCAGGAGACGCAACGCCGCCCACCATCGCCTGGCCCTCCCGCCATGCAACCCGACCCAGGTGAGCCCACTTCGGTCCGAAGGGCCGGGTGGGCGTGTGGCATAGACGACCTCGAAGCCGTCGGAGAGGGTCCGGACGAGACGTTCCCGGATCCTGGTGTCGTCTGCGGAGTGGACCGTCGAGACGACGAGGACGGTCACAACTGGACGACGTTGTCCGGGACCGGGCCCCGCTTGCGATAGGCACCCCGTGCGTCGAAGACGACCGCCGCCTCCTTGGCGATGCGGTCGTAGTCGATCACGGTGTGATCGGTGAGGATGGCGACCAGGTCGAATTGGCCGAAGTCCCCATCCATGGGGGCCGGCGTGAAGCCCTGATTCCTCACCCGGTCGTCCCCGACCACCGGGTCGAGCACGAAGACCTCGGCCCCACGCTCCTGCAGCTCCCGGAGCACGTAGATGGCGGCCGACTCCCGGTCGTCGGAGATGTCCGGCTTGTAGGCGATCCCAACCCCCAGGATCTTGCTGCCCTTGACCGCGATCTCCCGGTCGTTGAGCAGCTCCGCGATCCGGGTGACGTTGTAGAGAGGCATCTTCGAGTTGACCTGCTCCGCGGTCTCGATGAAGCGGGTGGCGAAGTTGGCCTCGCGCGCCCTCCACGCCAGGTACTGCGGATCGAGGGGAATGCAGTGACCGCCCACCCCCGGACCCGGATAGAAGGCCTGGAAGCCGAACGGCTTCGTCTTGGCCGCCTCGATGACCTCCCAGATGTCGATCTCGAGCTCGTGGGCGAGCTGCGCCATCTCGTTGATCAAGGCGATGTTCACGGCGCGGTAGGTGTTCTCCAGCAGCTTGGACATCTCGGCGGCCCTTGCCGACGAGACGAGGTGCACCTTGGGGACGATTCGCCCGTAGGCCGCGGCTGCCACACGACCGCTGAGCTCGGTGACACCACCCACCACCTTGGGGATGTCCGCCGTCTTGAGCTCGTCACCCGGCGACACCCGCTCCGACGAGAAGGCGATCCAGACGTCGTCGTCCAGCGAGAGCCCCTTGGCCTCGGCGACCGGGACCAGGTAGTCCTCGGTCGTGCCCGGGTACGACGTGGACTCCAGGACGAAGAGTTGCCCGCTTCGGAGGGCCGACCCGGCCGTCCTGGCGGCGGACTCGATGTACGACAGGTCGGGCTGGCGATGACGACCCAAGGGGCTCGGGACGCAGAGGAACATGGCGTCGGCCTCGGCCAGCCGCGCCGGATCGCTGGTGAAGACCGCACCAGCGTCCAGCACCTCCTGGAGCTCGGCGTCCGAGACGTCATCGATGTGGGACCGACCCGAGTTGAGGGCGCGGACCCGTTCCTCGGAGATGTCGTAGCCGACGGCACCGAGACCGGCGCGCACCGCGGTCACCAGGAGTGGGAGCCCCACATAGCCGAGACCCACGACGCCGACGGTCCAACGCTCATGGGAAAAGAAGGATTCGGGATCGGAGTGGATGCTCATCTGACCCGGGACGATACCGCCGCGATTGGTGAAAATCCGGGTCCTCGGGCACGCCTGAGGCCGCTCCATCGGATGCGCAGTGCCATTGAACAGCCCTGGTTGGCGACCTGGCTACCCTGGCCCGGATGGTCCAGGCAGCCTCCGCGGTCGCCCTCGCCCTCCTCGCCCTGGCCGGCTTGGCCAAGCTGATGGAGCCCGAGTACACCAGCGGCGCCCTGCGCGCCACGGGCCTCCCCTCCGGGATTGGAATCGTCCGCCTCCTGGGTATGGCGGAATTCATGGCGGGGGTCGCAGGGCTCGTCCTGGGTGGTCCGCTGGTGGCGCCGGCGGCCGTCTTCTACGCGGGATTCTCCGTCTTCACCTGGCAGGCGCTGCGACGCGACACGCCGCTCCAGTCATGCGGGTGCTTCGGGCGTGAGGACACGCCGCCTTCGACCATCCATCTCGTCTTCGACGTGGTGGCCACGATCGCACTGGCCGCAGTAGCAGTGGCGAACCTCTCGCCATTGCCGCCGGGGAGGTCGATCGAGACCATCGTCTATGCCGGGTTCGTCGGGCTGGGGACCTATGCATCCGTGTTGGTGTTGACTCGCCTACCTGCGGTCCTTCGTCTCGCCCGGTCGTCATGAGCAAACGCCTCGTCGAAACCGCCGCCAGGTTCCTCGACCGCAAGGTGAGCCGACGCGGCTTCCTGAGACGGGCCGCCTGGGTGGGAACGGCCGTGGTTGCGGCTCCGGCGACCTATCTCCTCCGCCCCACGACCGCCCGGGCCGCAGTGCTGCCCGAGAATTGCGGACCGAACACTCCATGCAACGACGGTTGGACCGACTTCTGCATCAACCTGCCGGGTCACGCGGTGAACACATGCCCGCCGGGGTCGATGATCGCCGGTTGGTGGCGGGCCGAGGGAAACGGCAACTACTGCAATGGGGGCGTCCGCTACTTCATGGACTGCAACGCCTCGGAATGCACCTGCTCCTGTGGCGCCTCCGGGACCTGCCCGCCGGGATGCACCCAGTTCGACTGCCAATGCAACCTCGACTCGTGCCAGCACCGCAAGGTCGGGTGCACCCGTTTCCGCTACGGGCAGTGCAACAACCATGAGCCCTGCCTCGGGCCCATCGTGTGCCGCGTGGTCACCTGCATCCCGCCGTGGGAGTGGGACTCGTCGTGCACCACCACCACGGCCGTGGCCAACGCCACGTACAACCACCCACCGCAGTCGGTGCTCCCGGACACCTCACCGAAGCCGGCGCGGCCGGCGCGCGTCGCGGTGGTCACCGGGAACACGTGGCAGCTGAGGAACAGCGCCAGCGGCGGGTCTCCTCACACCACTTTCACGTTCGGGTCGGTGGGCGACCACCCTGTTATGGGCGACTTCTCCAATTCCGGGGTCCGCACCGCGGGCATGGTGCGCAACACCAAGTTCGGGATCGCGGGCACCGAGAGCAGTCTGATCTGGTACCTGCGCCAGGTCGAGGGCCCGGGCGACCCCGACCTGGTGATCCGCTACGGCAGGCCGGGCGACTACCCGGTGGTCGGCGACTGGGATCAGGACGGTGTCTCCGAGATCGGAGTGGTCCGGGGGAACCGATGGATGCTGCGCTATCGCAACTCACCGGGGGACCCGGACATCGACATCACCTTCAGCGGGTGGCAGGAAGGCGACATCCCCGTCGTCGGCGACTGGGACGGTGACGGTCGCACGGGTATCGGCTACGCCAGGGTCCAGGGCGGCCAGGTGCGATGGCTGCTGCGAGACACTCTGAACAGCGGGGGCGCCGAGTACGACTTCACATTCGGGTCCGGCGGATCCGGACGACCCGTCACCGGCGACTGGAACGCCGACGGCATCTGGGGGGTCGGATGGTTCTCGGGCGGCACCTGGCAGATCCGAAATGCCCTGTCCTCAGGGTCGCCCGATGCCACGTTCTCGTTCGGCAACGCCAACGGTGTCCCTCTGACCTGGACGAGGCTGGCATGACCGCGTTGGTGATCATCGAGGGGTTGGTCATCCTGCTCCTGCTGGTCCTCATGGCGGGGCTGCTCAAATCGCACGCCGAGATCCTCCGCGAGCTGCACAGGCTCGGCGGGAGGATCGATGGGGAGACGGGCCCGGGCGGCGTCCGGGTGACAGGTCTCGGCGAAGCCCCGATGACCGAGATCACGGGAACAGACCCGGCAGGCACCACCCGAACCGTCAGCCTCGCCCACGGCCGGGGCGACACGCTGATCGCGTTCTTGTCGACCGGGTGTGCCGCCTGCCAGACGTTCTGGCAGACGCTGGCCGAGCGTCCCCGGATGCCGACCGCCATCACGCGTCCGGTGGTGGTCACAAAGGGACCCGAGGCGGAGTCGCCCGGACAGGTCGCCAAGCTGGCCCCGGCCGACTTGCCGGTGGTGATGTCGAGCGACGCCTGGGACGCGTTCCGGGTCCCGCTGACGCCCTTCTTCATGCTCGTCGACGGTCAGGGGCGGGTCCTTGGCGAAGGCTCGGCCACGAATTGGAATCAGCTGCTCGGCTTGCTCGAGCGGTCGATAGCCGACGCGAGCTCCGAGACGGAGCCGGCCATCTCACCCGATGACCCCACGCTCTACGAGAACCCCGTGAACCGATGAGCAGGATCCGCCGCGCCGGCGTCTCCGTCGAGGTCCCCACGGGTTGGGAGGCGGCGGCGGTCGGCGGCGCCGAGTTCCAAGGCCTGGACACCGACGGTTCCCGCCAGATGCTGACCCTTCACGTGGCGTCCTTCCCGCTCCCCGCGGACATGGCGACCTTCGGTGCGTCGGCGGTGGAGCGGATGGGCCCCGACGACGTCATGGTGATGCTCGTGGAGTACGGCCCGGAGTCGGCAAACACTCCCCTCTTCGCCCACCAGGGGATCCCCAGACTCGAACCGGGCATGTTCTCGAGGGACAATCTCCACCGGACCTTGCCCGGCCAGAGCGGGACCCAGTTCTTCTTCACCCACGAGGGAAGGGCGTTCTGTCTCTACGTGGTGCTCGGCTCCCACATCGACCGGGCGGACCTGGTCCCGAAGGCGAACGCCATCGTCGAGTCGCTGGAGATCTCGTGATCAGACGCGTCGGCGTCGGCGTGCTCACTCTCGCGGTGGCGTTGATCGGGGTGCTGGTCCTCCGCGCCGACCCGGCAACCGGGGTGACCATCTACGGGTTCTTCACCGACGACAACGGTCGGACGCTCGAGGAGGACATCGACGCCATCGCCGCCGCGGACATCACCCGTGGGTGCAACCCGCCGGCGAACACCCGCTTCTGCCCCACCGCCCGGCTGACCCGGGGCGAGATGGCGGCGTTCCTGGTCCGTGCCCTGGATCTCCCGTCATCGAGCACCAACCATTTCAGCGACGACAACGGCCACCTCTTCGAGGCCGAGATCAACGCAATCGCGGCGGCAGGGATCACCAAGGGCTGCAACCCACCCTCCAACACCCGCTTCTGCCCGGACCGGAGACTGACGCGGGGCGAGATGGCTGCCCTCCTCTTCCGGGCACTCCACCTGAGCCCCTCGTCCACGAACTGGTTCAGCGACGACAACGGCCACCTCTTCGAGGCCGAGATCAACGCTCTGGCCGCGGCGGACATAACGCGTGGATGCAACCCTCCGAGCAACACGCGGTTCTGCCCCAACGACGACGTGACGAGGGAGCAGATGGCGGCATTCCTCCGCCGGGCGCTCGACATCCCCTATCACACGCTGCTGATCCCGATGGACGAGGGCACCGGGTTCTCGTGCAAGAGCACCAGTGAGTGCCGTGTCACCTACGACGTGGTCGCCGGTCGCCAGTACACGGTGCGCGAGGGTCACTTCCTGGTCCAGCCGGCGACCAGCAGCGACACCTCAGCCTTCCGGTCGTCGGGGACCAGGATCGAGGTGTCCTTGAACGGGGCGGCGCACTCGGTGAGCGCCCTACCCGAGTCGTCGCAGGGCAACTTCCGTTACCGGATGTGGACCCGGAACATCACCTTCCCGGCAGGGAACCACACCCTCGTGGTCACGTGGAGATGGAACGGCGACATCGTCCGGCGGACCGTCGCCACGGTTCGAGCCGACTGATCGGCTACTCGACGACCACCAGGGCGCGGGCCGAGTCGTTGAGCACCATGGGGCCGTCGGGGCCACAGATCACGATGTCTTCGATCCGAACCCCGAACTCCCCCGGCAGGTAGATCCCGGGCTCGACCGAAAAGGCCATCCCCTCCTCCAGGGCGAGTTCGTTGCCCTCGACCAGATACGGGTCCTCGTGGACGTCGAGACCGATCCCGTGCCCGGTCCGATGGATGAACCACTCCCCGTATCCGGCTTCGGTGATCACCTGCCGGGCCGCGCGGTCGACCTCCTGGCACTGCATACCGGGTCGGACCGCCGCCTCCGCAGCCTGTTGGGCAGCCAGGACGACCTCGTGCACCTCGACCTGCTTCGGCGACGGGGCCCCGACCGAGAACGTCCGCGTGGTGTCGGAGCGGTAGCCGCGGTACGAGCCCCCGAAATCGCACACAACCAGATCTCCCGGCTCGATGACGCGATCCGAGGCATCGTGGTGTGGTGACGCCCCGTTGGGACCCGAGGCGACGATGGCGAACAGGGCCTGATCGTGACCCTCCTCCACCAGCATCTCCCGGATACGGGCGGCCACCTCCATCTCCGTCGCCCCGCTGAACCGGACTTCCTCGGGAATCCGGGCGGCGACCGCATCCGCCTGCGACGCGGCGATGGCCAGGGCCCGTCTCTCCCCGTCGTCCTTCCGAATGCGGAGCTCGCGGGTGAGCTCGCCGGCCGGCAGCCATCGGACAGAACCGAGCCGCTCCTGGAGCGCGAGGGTGAACGCCGACCAGGTCTGCTCCCCCACCGCGATCGTGTCCGCCCCGGACACCGTCGACGTCACCAGGCCGATCGGGTCCTCGGTCTCGTCCCACGCCCTCACCGGAATCGGCCCCTCCGGGACCTTGGGCGCCTCGAGGCGCGGCACGAAGAGAACCGCGTCCTGATCGGTCACAACGGCCATGGTGAGCCGCTCCGTGGGGTGCGCCTCGTACCCGGTGAAGTAGGGAAGATCGGGACCGATGGAGAGGAGGAGCGCCCCGACACCGCGCTCTCCCATCAGATCACGCAACCGGCTCAGGCGGGGCCCGTAGTCGAAGTCCATGGGCCGAAAGGTAGGCGAAGTGCGCCCGCGATCCGAAGGCCCTTCCTACGATGACCCCGGTGGATCGTCTCAAGCAATTCTTCAGCGACCCGTGGAAGACCAGCACGACGATCCTGGCGGTGGTGGCGGTGGCCCTGGGTGTGGTCGCTCTCGGTCCGAATGAGCAACCCACCGGCTCGACCACCACGTCGACGAGCACCCCGGGAAGCTCACCTACGGACCCGGGTGTCTCCGATGGCTTCCGGGGACTGCTCGCGGTCAAGATCGACAACGCACCACTCGCCCGACCCCAGGTGGGCATCGGCCGTGTCCCACTCCTGGTCGAGTACATGGCGGAAGGCGGGATAACCCGCTTCATCGCGGTCGTCGACCAGTCCGCGGAGGGGCTCCTGGGCCCGGTCCGCTCCCTACGCCCTGTCGACGCCGATCTGTTCCCCCTGCTGGCACCGACCATCGCGTCGACCGGCGGCCAGCCCTTCGTGATTCGCGAGATCGATGCAGGCGGCACCACCCGTGTGGAGCCCGACACCACACCGCACTTCATGATCGCCGAGAGGCCGCAGCCGCATCATTACTTCGTCGATGCCGCGGGCCTGGTCGCCGAGACGCCGGGATTCAATCCGGCCGATCCAGCCTTCCCGGCCGGGAGCCTCCCGGGTGGCACATCGGCGCCGAGCGCCTCGGTCTCGGAATGGGGCCTCGAGTTCACGTTCGAGAACGACGCCTACACGAGGCTCCAGGACGCCGAGCCCTTCCAGGTGATGGAGGAAGTGGACGGCCCCACCGCCCCGCTCACCCACGACGTCCTCGTCTTCCTCGAGGTGGGGCAACGGTCTGCCGGGTACACCGACGGGGCCGGTTCGCCCGTGTTCACCTATGACGTCATCGGCGGTGGGGGTATGGTGGCTCTCCATGACGGAGAGGCCACTCGGGGGACGTGGATCCGCCGCTCACACGCAGAGGGCTTCCAGTTCTTCGACGAAGCCGGGAACCCGATCGGTCTCCCGGATGGCCGTGTCTACGTGGCTCTCCTCCCGCAGGGTGTCGAAGTCGAGTACTGATCGCCGCAGCGCATGGAGCTTCGCCGTCATCACGGCCCTCCTCCTCGCACTGTTCGGCGGCCCGATGACCGGAATCGCGGCCGCAGCCGACTGGACACCGGATCACACCACGCCGGGAGGGACCTACCTCGACGACGACGGCTCGATCTTCGAGGGAGCCATCGAGGCCATCGCCCTGGCAGGAATCACCCGGGGCTGCTCGGATCGTATGGAGTTCTGCCCCGATCAGAGGATCACGCGGGGCGAGGTGGCCGCCTTCCTGGTGCGTGCCTTGGGCATCGGGGCATCGCCGAGCGATTGGTTCACCGACGACGATGGCCACCTCTTCGAGGCCGAGATAAACGCCATCGCCGAACTTGGGTACACCAAGGGCTGCAACCCGCCCATCAACGACCGTTTCTGCCCCGATCGCAACCTCACCCGCGGCGAGATGGCCGCCCTCCTGGTGCGTGCCTTCGAGTTGCCACCAGCCACCGTGGTCGACAGATTCACCGACGATGACGTCAGCGAATTCCAGGCCGAGATCGACGCCCTCGCCCAGTCCGGGATCACCAAAGGGTGCAACCCGCCGTCCAACGACCGCTACTGCCCCAAGGCCTACGTGACTCGAGGCGAGATGGCGGCGTTCATCACGCGCGCTCTCGGTCTGGAGGAGTTGATCCCGCCACCCCGGCCCGGGGTGCATCTGGTGTCCAGGTTCACCACCTATCACGCCTGTTGCCAGCCGCGGGTGAAGAACATCCAACTCCTGGCCCGCACCTTGAACGGGCACGTGATCCTCCCGGGCGAGGTCTTCGACCTCAACGAGGTCGTCGGGAGGCGCACCACGGCCAAGGGCTACGTGCCGGCCCCCGTCATCGTCGGCGGGGAGTTGACGATGGGTGTCGGTGGCGGGATCAGCCAGTTCGCCACCACCATCTACAACACGATCTTCCACGGCGCCTATGAGGACATCGAGCACCGGGCGCACTCGATCTACATCGACCGGTATCCCGTGGGGGTCGAGGCGACCCTGGGCTACCCGTCGCCCAACATCGTCTTCCGGAACGACACCTGGACGCCGGTGACGATCCGTACCTCCTATACCTCCACCTCGATCACGGTGGAGTTGTGGGGAAACAATGACGGCCGGACAGTCGTCGGAAGCCATCGCAACGGCAAGACCACGGTGACCGTGACGAAGACAGGTGGCTCCGAGGCCCGCAAGGTCACCTGGTCGGTCAGCCCTTCGACGGTCCCCGCCGGAGGCGGCACGGTGCGAATCACGCGGACCATCACCGGACCGGACGGAACCACCACCAAGACGTGGTGGCACACCTACAACTGATCAGTCCAGGGCCCGTTTGAGGAACGCAGCGAGCTGGCCCCTGGTCACGAGATCGGTCGGGCAGAAGCGGTCATTGGCGGGGGGATTGCAACCGCGGGTTATGTCGGCATGCGCCACGCGATTGATCTCATCCTGGAACAACGACTTGGCGTCGTCGACGAAGAAGTCCTGCGGCGCGGGTTCGAGGTCCAGCGCCCGAGCCAGGAACGCCGCCATCTGCTCACGGGGAATGGCATCGCCGCCACAGAACCGACGCGGACCGCACCCCGAGGTGATCCCGGCCTCGTAGAGGCTGTTGGCGGCTTCCTCGTAGAACTTCCCGTCGTCATCGTCGAAATGGTCGGACGAACCGGGTGTCAAGTCGAAGGCGCGCTGGAGGAACACCGCCATCTCACCTCGGGTCACCGAGTCGTCGGGACAGAAGTTGTCATTTGCCGGAGGGTTGCACCCCTTGGTGAGACCCTGCTCGTAGAGCCAGAGGATGTCATCGACGAAGATGTCGCCGGCGATGTCGCCGAACGGGTACCCGGGCCCCGGCAAGGTCCCACCCGTATCACCCCAGGAGACGTCGAAGTACGCCGACCTCAGCCCGAACCTCTTCCGTACCTCGGTGCCCTTGAGATCGATCGACACTTCGGTTCCGGCTTTCCTCCCCGCGAACCTGACCGTGCGGGCCGTCCCGGAGCGATTCCGCTCCAGGACCGCCACGCCGGTCAGCTCATCCAGCCCGACTTTGTCAGCTACGACTTGGGGGTCGAACCGAGCAGTCCAGGACCGGAACGGATTGCTCGGCCGCGTCGACCATTCGTCCTCCACGGACTGGAGATAGGGCAGCTGGGCGCCCCCCGACCAGGCGCTGTTGTCCTCGGTCCTGCCACCACTCGAAGAACTGAAAAGGGTCTGGGCTACCGCCGCCGTCTGGTGGGTGACGATCTTCCCCTTCGTCTCGCTCGCGGCGACACGCCAGATGGCCCCGTGTGCGGTCTCGGCATACCAACCGGAGTAGACCTGGCTGGAAGTGTCCGATCGGAGGTGGCACCAGCAGTCGTCTTTGATCTTGGCGCTGAACCCCGATTCAGGGCCTTTGCTCCTCGCTATCGACACACCGTACGAGCGTGATGCAATTGCCTGAGCTTCGAGGGCCGCGAACCCTCCGAAGTCGGCCCACGACAGGATGGTCTCATCGATACCCAGGGTGTAGTCGTCGATTCCGATCTCGAGTACGGCGTGTAGACCTAGGAACGCCGCCGTCTTCTCGTGACGGTCCGGCCTGATCCGCAGCGTTCCGTGCGCCAGTTCTACGGACGAGCCGTGCACCTGCTTCTGGGGCAGGCGAATCCGCTTCGCTGGGTCGGCTCCACGGACACTTCCGTTGCAGCCTGCCGCCATCGCCGCGCCGGTCACCATGCACCTCGATCCACCCGCCATCGGCATGAAGCTGACGGTCCCGGATACCGGAGTGCGTATGACGCACCAATCCGAGCCGTCTCCATCCCAGAGGGCGCTCTTGGTCATCGGCCCCACCAGACCGTCGTCATCCAGGCCACGGGAATCTTGGAATGCCCGCACCGCCTGATCAGTCACGGAGTCGAAGATCCCGTCGACCGGTCCGGGATCGAACCCGAGCTCATCCAGCCTCTCCTCGAGGAGGCGATTCCAGGGAATGACGTCTTCGGTGTTCTTCCCGTTCTTCATCAGCCCGACGTAGTCCGGCTCCTGTTGGCACACGATCAGGCCGGAAGCGGTCCCCTGGACATCGATCTTCTGGGAGCTCGACACCAGGTGCACCCAGAGTGGCTCCGGGTCGTCGACCAGCCAGCCGGTCAGCCTGTCGTGGATGTCGGCGGTCCAGGTGCCGGTGTAGTAATGGGCGAGGATCTGCTCGGCCGTCTTATCCTCCTTCGCCATCTCGAAGGACCCGTACTGGGACATGCCAACGCCGTGGCCCCAACCGGCGCCCTCGAACACGACCGGTTCGCTCGCGGCGCGCGCGGCGACTGGTGGCAGCAGGGCACCGAGCGCGACCAGGAGAGCAAGAGTTTTCGCGAGCCTCACCGTCTCTCCCATCGTCATGGGAGAGGGGGCTCTGAAGGTGAACCTGGCTTCAGCTGCCCAGGCGGTCCCAGGCCCGCTTGAGGAATGCGGCCATCTGACCCCGGGTCACGACCTGCGTGGGGCAGAAGCGATCGTTGGCCGGCGGGTTGCATCCTTTGGTGATCCCGCTGTCGGCCAGCGAGTTGATCTCCGATTCGAAGATCGACTTGTCGTCGTCGACGAAGTGGTCGGTCGACGACGGTGGCAGACCCAGCGCCCTGGTGAGTAGCGCCGCCATCTGACCGCGATCGATGACGGCATCAGGGCAGAACCGGTCGTTCTGCGGCGGGTTGCAACCCTTGGTGATCCCGGCCGCGGCCAGGGCGTTGATCTCCGATTCGAAGATCGAGTCCTCGTCGTCGACGAAGAATTCCTGGTTGGTCGCCGGAAGGCCGAGGAAACGGGTGAGGAACGCGGCCATCTGGCCTCGGGTCACCGAAGACTCCGGGCAGAAGAACGAGTTCAGCGGCGGGTTGCAACCCTTGGTGATGCCCTCGTTGGCGAGCCAGGCGATCTCCTCCTCGAAGAGATGCCCGACGGCGTCCAGGAACTTGCCCGTGTACCGGACGGCGGAGATGTAGGGCGAGGTCCGCAGTGGCCCACCCCCGCGCGGGTATCCCACCGCGCTGATGATCTCCTGGACGTCACGACCCGACAGGATCGTGGAGACGGAGGAGCCATTCTTCGTTCCCTTGAACTCGATGCGGGCACCGGGTGGCAACGAGATGACTTTGGCCTCGGTCACCAGGTCCCAGCCGAGCCATGCCGCCAGGTCCTCGCTGCTTACGACGTTGGTCCAGGTGGCGTAGGGGTTGTGTGCGGCGGGATCCACGGACCAGGGATCCTCCCTTCCCACCAGCCATGCCGGCGTGCTTCCGCCCCATACCTCCCCTGAGTCCTCGGTGGCCCCGCCCGACGACGAGAAGTAGAAGGTCTTGATCAGGTCGAACGCAGCTTTCGAAGCTGGATGGGTGACGACCTTGCGTGCCGTGTCCTCTACCGCAGCCTTCCACGCGGGCACCTCGTGCTGGAGACCCTTGTACACCTGATCCAACGTCGAAGCGCGCAGGTGACAGGCACATGGCCCATAGGTGTCGCTCCCGTCCGAGCCTCCCCGTTCGATCGCCGTCAATAGGGCATAGGTGCGTGCCGTGACCGCCTGGGCTCGCAGGGCATCCGTACCGAACGAGACCGGCATCTCGGCGATGCCGAGGAGATAGGTCTCGATGTCGATCCCGAGAACGACGTGGAAGCCGGCCGTCGAGCCCGAGCCCCACGGCTCGAAGCGCACGACCCCGTGAGCGTACTTGACGCCATCGACGATGAAACGGTTCTCCGTGCCCGCGGCGGTGCGGATCTCGGCCGAGCACGGGGCCTCGCCGGTGTTGCCAACGCCCGCGTGCCTGAAGCGACACAAGCCAGGCTTGCCAGGAACCACCTCATAAAACCAGCTCTCACCGGGGTTGATCTGCCAGGAGCCACCAACGCAACCGACACCCCCGCTGCACGGGACCGAGATGGGAGCGCCCTCGACACCGATCTTGACCAGGGAGATGTCGGGATTGGATGGATGCCAGTAGCGGTGGGTCACGAGCTCGACGAGCAACCGCTCCGGCTGGGCGGTCCAATGATCCGACGGCATGTCCTTCACCTGGACTCCGTCGTAGTAGAACTCGAGGATCTGCTGGTAGGTCTTCCCCTGGGCGTCCATGGCGCGGGCGCCGTATTGGGACATCCCCACGCCGTGGCCCCATCCTCCCCCGTCGAACTCCCACTCGTCGGCGGCTGCGCCAGCCGGGAGGCTCAGGGAGACGAGGACTCCCACCACCGCCAACAACAGGCTCCCCCTCTTCAAGCCATCATCCTCCAACCAGTCGGTATACGGCGTTGTGGAAGAGGTCGGCGATCAGGATCTCCCCGTCACCGTCCCTCGAGAAGTTCACGATCCCGGTTCGACCGAGACGATCGGTCAGCTCCGTGTGATCCACGATCCCCGACCCTAGACGTCTGAATGCGAACACGCGACCCGAGTAGACGTCGGCGTAGAGGTAGAAGTCCCGGAGCGAATTGACGGTCGGACCGTCGTAGACCACTCCCCCGGTCACGGTGCGGCCCACGGATCTCCCGTATTCGACAATCGGCATGGTTATCCCGGACGTCGAGCAGGAAGGGTCGGTGTCGTTCGGATTGCACAGTGTGCCTTCGAACCGGGACCAGCCGAAGTCGTACCCGGTTGGTTCGATCTCCACCATGTCGACCTCTTCACGCGCCCCCTGGCCGACGTCGCCTATGTACATGTAGCCGTCGTGGATGCTCCAGCGCCAGGGGTTGCGAAGACCGATCGACCAGATCTCGTCACGACCTGGGCGGCCGACGTAGGGGTTGTCCGGGGGGATCCCGTATGGCTCGCCGTTGTCGACGTCGATGCGGATCATCTTGCCCAACAGGGTGTTCAGGTTGCGGGCGCGTCCCTGCGGGTCGTTGCCCGATCCCCCGTCGCCGAGACCAAGATAGAGATAGCCGTCGGGCCCGAAGCCCACGAAGCCTCCGTTGTGGTTGTCGTAGGGCTGGTCCACGGCGAGCACGGTGCGGGGCGACCCGGCGGTGTCGCCGTCTGGCGCCACATCGAACTCCACCAGATAAGTGGTGTGATTCCCCGACCCGCCCGACCGCAGCGGCCCTGAGTACCAGGCGAACACCCTCCGATCGGACGGGTAGTCGGGATGGAAGGCGAGAGAGAGCAGGCCGCGCTCCCCTCCTGTTACCACGCTTCCCGTCAGGTCGAGGAAGGGCTCGCTCCGCAGGGCGCCGTTCTCGAACACGCGGACCAGACCACCCTGCTGGACGATCAGGATGCGGTCCTCACCGGGCGGCGTCAGCGCCTGCACCGGCGACGAGAGCCCTCCCACCACCAGTTCCCATTGCAACGGCGGCCGGGGTGGGGGGATCATCTCGGTGTAGCCGAACGCCCTGGTGAGGAAGGACGCCATCTGCTCCCGCGTCATGGTCTGCCCCGGGCAATAACGCGTGTTCGCCGGCGGGTTGCATCCACGGGTGATCCCGACCTCGGCGATTGCGTTGATGTCGTCCTCGAAGAGATTGCCCTCGTCGTCGGTGAACCAATCAGTCGAGGAGCTGGGCAGGGCGAAGGCTCGCCGCATCAGGGCAGCCAACTCTCCACGGTTGAGCCGCCGATCCGGACAGAAGCTGTCGTTGGCAGGTGGGTTGCAGCCCCGTGTGATACCGGCCTCGGCCAGTGCGTTGATCTCCGCCTCGAAGAGATGACCGTCGTCGTCCTCGAACCAGTCCTGCGTGGCGGCGGGCAGATCCATGGCGCGGACCAGGAATGCGGCGAACGCGCCCCGATCCACCGAGCCCTTCGGGCAGAAACGATCGTTGAACGGTGGGTTGCACCCACGGGTGACTCCCTCGGCCGCGATCGCCTCGATATCACCCTCGTGGATGCTGCCGTCGTCGTCGGTGAAGGTGCCGCCGGGGGCGAGCGCGAGGAGAACCGCGAACAGGAGGGCGAGCAACTGACTCAAGTCGGGTTCCTCCTCACCTCAGGCCAACTTACCAGGCCAGTCGTACCCCACGGGGTCGACCCCTGAAACCGGTCATCTCCCTACCATCGCTCCCGTGCACGTCTGCCTCGTGGCTCCCAACAACGCCCTGGAGGATCCGCGCGCCCGGGTGATGCGTTTCGTCCTCGAGCGCGCCGGCCATCGGGTCACCACCGTTCTCCCGGGCAGGGGCCCGAGCACCGACTCCGTAATCCAGGTCGCCACCCCGCCCCCTCCCAAGAAGGGGCTGTTCCGCCGACGACCGGACGAGGACGCCCGGACCCGCCTCTTCCGGGCAATAGCCGATCGGGCGGCTTCGACCGGGGCCACCCTCTTCCTCCCGACCGATCCCCGGGCGTTGGAGGCAGCGATCGAAGCGGCGAGACACAACGGGGTCGCGGTGCTCCGCACACCGAAGATGGACCGAGCCGGGGACGTGGACCTCGTGGATCTCGCCCCCCTTCAGCCGGAGCTCGCCGAGCCGCCGGCCGGTTCCGGCATCCACCACACGCCCTCTTGGAACCCGACCCCCTACGAGCCGAGGCCTGGTGCCCACGCGGGCAAGAAGGTCGTGCTCTGCTACCGGAAGAGCGAGATAAACCCGGGGCGCTATCTCGAGGAGGCGTTGCGGAAGGCCGGCGTCGACCTCCGGGTGGAGACCGACGCCATCGATCTCGACACCGTCCCGGCCGACACCGACGTGGTGGTCTTCGTCGAGGCGCCCTATCCAGCCCTCGAGGTGACAGGCTCGACCGATGTCCCCACCCTCTTCTGGTTCCACCATGGCGAGCACCACCTCCACGCCAACCTGAGGCTCGCCGACCGCTACCGGGCCGATGCCGTGCTCATGGCGCATTCATGGCATCTGGCGCCTTTCGCCCACCTCCCCGTGCACAGGTTCCCCTTCGGGATGGCGTCGGATCTCCTCCGCCCGGAGAAGCGTCTGAATGAGCGGACCTACGACGTGGCAATGGTCGGCGCCAAGCTCTTCGGTGGCGGGCCATATGGACGCCGGCAACAGATGGTGGCCGAGCTCTCGGCGGCCTTCCCCCCGGAGAGGCTCGGGTTCCGGGAGAACGTCCTGGCCACGGAGATGGCGGAGCTGTACGCCGACTCGCGCATCGTGATCAATGAGGGGGGGACCCGCCACTACCCCATCACGATGAGGGTGTTCGAGACGGTCGGCTCGGGAGCCGTCCTCCTGTCCGACCGTCTGCCGGGGATGGAGGTGCTGCTCGACGAGGGGACCCAGTACGCCGTGCTCGGTGACGACGTGGTGGGCGACTGCCAGCGGCTCCTCTCCGACATGGACGTCATGCAACGAATCGCCGACTCGGCATTGGAGCGGGCGAGGGGGCTGCACACATACGCCCACAGGGTCGACGAGTTGTTCGCCATCGCCGCCACCACCACCAAGAGGGAGATCGCCGAGCCCAGGGAACCGACCAGTCCGCTGGCGGTGGCCATCGACCGCGACGTGGAGGTGCAGCGGATCGCCTTCCTGGACGCACCGGACCTGATCGACGAACTCCCCGACCGCGAGGTGATGGACGCCACGACGCTGGCCGAGCACCGATTGGCACCGGCGAAGATGGAAACGGTCGCCATCCGCGCCGACGACGTCTCCGATCTCCGGGACCTGATGCGAGCCGCCCGGCGTTACATCTACGTCGAGGGGGCGGCACGCGGCCTCGACGACTATCTCCATGCCGAGCAGCCCCAGGCCGAGGTCACCACGGTGGGTGACGTGATCCGTGTCGACCTGATGGCTCCCAGCTACCGGATCATGCCGTTCGAGGAGCAGGCCCGATGACGAGGGCGGCGGTGGTCATCCCCGTCTACAACCGGATCACGGTCCTGGAACGGACCCTTGCCGCCCTCGAGACCCAGGACCACGACGACCTCGTGGTGGTGGTCGCCGACGACGGCTCCGACGAGGACATAGCGGGCCTGGTCGACCGATGGAGCCCTCGCTTCCAAAAGGTCTACGTGCGTCAGGAGCACGACGGCTTCGGTGCGGCCCGGGCCCGCAACCTCGGCGCCAGATCGGTCGAGGCCGACGTCGTCGTCTTCCTCGACTCCGATGGCATCACCCCCGCGGACTACGTGTCACGCCACGTCTCCCACCACGTCGCCCATCCCCGCGCGGTAGTCATCGGGCGAAGGGTGCATCTCATCGGGGCGGAACTCGACCCGATAGAGCTTGCCAGGGGCATCGACCTGACGAGGCTCCCCCAGGAGCCACGGGGCGACTTCCGGACGATCCTCGCCCGACGCACCTCGCGTCTGCGACGGACCGACGAGGGCTACCGGGCTTTCGTCTCCTCCAACGTCTCGATGCGCATGTCCCTCTTCGAAGAGACCGGAGGATTCGACGAGCGCTTCCGCTGGTGGGGCAGCGAGGATACCGAGTTCGGATGGAGGCTGTGGCAGGCCGGCACCGAGTTCATCGACGACCCGAGCAACGTCATCTACCACCAGCTCGACGCCGACACTTCGGAAGGGGCCGAGGGACGGCAGAGAGCGAGAGAGCTCAACCGGGGCCTGCTCTCCAGCCTGATCCCCCACCGCTTCTACCGCAAAGGGGTCCCGAACCCGGCGCCAGAAGTTCCCAAGTTCACCATTCTCGTCCACGACGTCCCCCAAGGCTCGCCACCGGAGATCTGGGCAGCGCTCGAAGAGCAAACCGAACCCGACTTCGAGGTGGTCTACCTGGCCGATGGCCGGGATCACGACCCGTTCGCCGGCGCGGCGTCGGGCGAACGACGCATCAGGTTCCAGCCCGACCCGGTGAAGGCGATAGAAGAGAGTCGGGCGGAGTTCCTGGTCTTCATCGGCGGCCATGCCGCACCGCGCAACTCCTTGCTCCAGAACGTGCGGGTTCGTCTCGAGCGGAGGCCCGCGACCCCCGCCCTCACGTTCGGGATCACGACGCCTGGGGGACCACACGGGAGGCCGTCCGATCTTGCCCACCTGACCGAGGCCTGGGAATACAGGCTCCCCACTGCGCTGGCGGTGCGGAGGCGACCTTTGATACAGGCACTGGCCGCGGGCCGGCAACTGGACGAAGCTCTCGATGAGCTGGCCGCCCAAGCCCAGCACACCCGGCAACCCCTGATCTCGCTCCCGGCCAACTCCCGGGCGAATCGGCCCGAGTCCTTCGCCTATACGACCACGCGTGTCGCTCCGCGTGCCCGCTCCATCGAGGAGGCTCGGGAAGAGGCCGTCGAGAGGCCGGGGATCCGCTACGTCGGCTGGGTTGGCAAGGACAACCTCGGGGACGAGGCGATGCTCCAGGCGGTGACACGGATCATGCCCTGGGGCGAGGTGTCCACGCGCGGCGAGGCCACAGACCTGCTATTGCTGGGCGGCGGAACCCTGATCAACCGCAACCAATACCTGGGTTGGCTCGCGGAGCGAGACTCACCCAGGATCGAGCGGGCGGTGTTCGGGACGGGGGTGGCCAGTCCCTCCTACTGGGGCATCACGGAGGACATCGAGGAATGGAAGCGCTGGCTCGACACCTGTTGTTACGTGGGGGTCCGGGGACCACGGTCGGCGCAGACGCTCACCGATTGGGGGTACACGGGGGAGGTCGAGATCTGTGGCGATCCGGCACTCGCCCTGAGACGACCCGACATCGGCGTGGAGGAAGGGTCGGTACTCATCGCCCCCGTCTGGACAGGTGGCGAGCTCTGGGGCGAATCGGACCAGAAGGTCTGTGAGGAGCTGGCGGCGGCGACGGCCGCATTCCTCTCCGAGGGGAGGAAGGTGACCCTGCTGTCCTGCCACCCCACCGACGATCGCCCCATCCTCATGATCCGGGAAATGGCGGGGCCCGGCACCCACTACTTCTGCGGATACGAGGACGTGGACGAATCGATGCGGGCGATCGCATCCGCAGCGGTGGTCATCGGCGAGAGGCTCCACGCCTGCGTTCTCGCCGCGGCCGCAGGAAGGCCGTTCGTCGCCCTGGAATACCGGCCCAAGGTGCGTGACTTCGCGGCCTCGGTGGAGATGGAGGGGTTCGTCCTCAGGACCGACGAGGTCGACGGGCCGCGTCTCGTCGCGGTGACCCTGGAAGCCGAGCGCGCCGACCTCACGCGGATGAACAAGAGCGTGGAGGGCTACCGGTCACTCCTGGAACGCGCTTCCCGACTCATCCACTCGGCCGTGCAACAGTGACCAACGTCCTACTCGTCACCAGCAACGGCACGGGCATGGGCCATCTCATCCGGATGGCCGCAGTGGCCAAAGCCCTCGAGCCCGACCACGAGCCGACGCTCTTCTCGCTGTCCCTCGGCCTCCCGGTCGTCCTCGGGCTGGGCGTGCGGGGCGAGTACTGCCCGAGCTACGAGAACGGCCACATCGACCGCCTCTACTGGGAGAGCTACCTGCGGGACCGTCTGGTGGTCATCGCCCGCGAGACCCGGGCGTCGGTGGTCGTGTTCGATGGGGTAGCCCCCTATCTCGGGTTGGGCAGGGCGCGGCAGGCGCTCCCCGACACCAGGTTCGTCTGGCTTCGTCGCGGCATGTGGCGCGAGGGGACGGGCGCCATGCTGCGTCGCTCCGCATTCTTCGACCTGGTCCTGGAGCCGGGTGACCTGGCCGGCGATGCCGACACGGGCCCGACCGCCGGGCGCGACGATGCGGTGCGCGTGGCCCCCGTCGGCCTCATCGAGGTGCTGGAGCCCTTCACGCGGGAAGAGGCCAGGTCGGCGCTGGGTTTGCCCGCCGAAGGGACCGTGGGGCTGATCACGTTGGGCACCGGTCGTCTCGGCGACGTCGCCGGGCCAGGGGCGGTGGCGACCGAGCGAGTCCTCGATTCCGGTTCGGTGCATCTGGCAGTCACCAGGTGGGTCACTGCCAACCGCGAAGTCCCCGTCGAGCCACGCGTCACACAGCTCGAGGGTGTGTTCCCTCTGGTCCGCTATCTCGCCGCGTTCGACTTCGCCATCAGCTCGGCCGGCTACAACGCCGTGCACGAGCTCGTGCCTTCGGGGCTCCCGACCCTCTTCGTCTCCAACACGTCGACGCGGACGGACGACCAGGTGACGCGGGCAAGGAGACTCGAGGAACTCGGGCTGGCGCTCCACGCCCGTGACGACCACCTCGAAGCAGTCGCCACCCAGACCGAGCGCCTCCTCGACCCCACCTTCCGACGTGAGCTGGCCGCAGCGACCACCGCGACGAGGACCCGCATGGTGGGGGCCCGGGAAGTGGCCGAAAGGGTGACCGGTCTGATCCCACCCGCCGATGCCGCGACGATGCGTGAACTGGAGCGGATCGGCCGTCTCCAGGACCTCCGGGACGCGCTGAAGCGGGTGCTGGGGGAGAGGGGCACGAACGTCGTCCGTCGCCTCCTGGGACGCACGCCACGCCCGGTGGGGCAACGGACCACTGTGCGACTGGTGGACCGTCCCGAGCCGGCAGGCGAGGGACAGAAGATGCCACTCGCCTTCACCGATGTGATCACACCCGACGACCTCCTGCTCGGCTCGCCCGTGGAGCACGTCCTCCCCGGATCGAGCCCGCTGTATCGCCGCCACCGGCGGGAGCTGATCGACAAGTACTACCGGGTCCGCGGCTGATGGCTGCTTAGGCTTCCTCGATCGATGGAGACATCGGATCGGCACTCTCGCGTCGGGTTCTGGCTCGTGACCGTCCTCGTCGTCACCACTCTCGCCAACCTCGTGGCGGGCCAGCTGATCCCGCGTTCACTGCAGGCCGTCTTGCCTCGGGACGGCGGCTCCCTCTACGAGCTCGTCCTCTCGGGTCAACGAGGATTGGCTCATCAGTATGGGTTCTATCTAGGGATCGGTGAGCTCCGAGGAAGACGCATCTACGCGCCGGCCGGAGTCCTGGATCCGATCTTGTTGGACGCCCTTGGTGGGATGGAGCTCCGTGAGGCCGACTACCCGGCCGCCGATCACGACCTTCCGCAATTGGGTGAACCGGAGAGCGAACTCCGGACGGTCGATGGTCGGACCGTCCCCTACTGGTTGATCGCCGGAGACCCGGGCGACGACTATTGGCTCGCGGCCCACGAAGGGGGCTATGTAGCCGTGCCCGTCTCCCTGATGCCGCTACCGGAGGGTGACGGATGATGGCCGAGATCGTGATCGCGGTCTGTCTCGGCGTGACAGGGTTCGGGCTGTTGATGGCAACTGCGCCCCGATTGTCCCCCTGGGCGAGGACGTTGCTCTCTTTCCCCATCGGCGCGGCCATCTATATGGCATTGGCCTCGCTCTGGGTGGTGATCCGGGGGAACCTCGACCCGGGCCGAACGCTCGCCGTGGCGACCGTCATCGGGGTGGTTGGGCTCGTCGACGCACAGGTGAGAGGTCGCAGGGCCTTCTGGCGCGAAGGCATCCTGCTCGTCGCCGGCATCGCCGGTGTCACCGCGCTGATGCGCGTATGGCATCTCACCCAACTGTCCCCGGATTCGCTTCGCTACCTGCTCTTCGCCGCCCAGATCACGGCGCCGGACGGATTGGCCCTGGTTCACTCACCCGACCTGCTCAACCGTCAGCTCGGCTACCCGGCCCTGCACTCACTCTCGATCCTGACCGACCGCCAGTACCTGGCGTCGATCGGGCCGCTGTTCGGGATCTCCACCCTGGGGTTCCTGGTCTGGACCCTCGCACGAGCGATGCGCCGGGACCGTCGCCGTCTCCTCGTCGTGATGGTGGCCGCGGCGTTCATGCTCTCGACAAATCGCTTCCTCTATGCGTGGTTCTACGTCAACACCCACATCGCCGTCGCGGCCTTCCTCCTGGTCGCGGTGGCCGGGACATGGTGGACCCTCATGGAGCGTGTCGACGACTGGGCGTGGCCGGTGGGCATCTCCATCGGCGCCATCGTGTTGCTCCGCCCCGACTCTCCCCTGTTCGCCGTGGTGGTCCTGGCAGTGATCGCGGCCACACATCTGGGCTGGGGCTTCCGCCTCCCGGCCGTGGCGCCGGTCATACTCATCACGACTCTGTGGTACGGGCTCACCCTGTTCCCCCACCCTCACTACCAGAGCTACATGTCCTACACGTCGCCCGTAGCGGGGAACATGGTGGCGGTGGCGGGAGGAGTTGCCCTCGTCCTGTTCTCATGGATCCCGCGCCTGCGCTCCATCGGACGTCATGCCGACGTGATCACACTCGGGGTGATGTTCGCCGCCTTCGGCTTCCTCGCCTGGCGGAACCTCGAGCTCGTAGCGGACACCGCCAGGGCGACCGTGATGAACATCGAGTTCGGGGCGTGGCTGTTCACCTGGGTGGCTCTGACGCCACTCGCCGTCCTGGCGTTCTTTCGCCACCGCATTCCCCACGGGAGGGTGTGGACCGTGTCGGTGGTCGGTTTCGCCCTCCTCTATTGGATCCTCCCCGTGCTTCGAGAAGGGGCATGGCGGGAGGGGCCGGGAGACTCGGGGAACCGGATCCTCATCCACTTCGTGTCCGTCGTGGTCGCCCTGGTCGCCTTGGCCGTGGCCTACGGGACTGCAGGTGACCGGATGCCAAACCCCGCGGGCGCGTCGATGGCGAACACGGATGGAAAGAGGCGAACCAGGACTCAACTGGGTGCCGCTCTGCCACTGCTGCTGATCACCGCGGCGACGATCAACGTCGGCTTGACCACCGCTGCCAACCATGTCGGAAACCCAGTGAAGATCCAACCTCGAGTCGAGCTCACCGGCATCGTTCACAGCGACCAGGCGTACATCCGGCGCAACTACGGGTTCGTGTTCCGCCTCTACGAGGAGATGGCGGGCAGCGAATTGGTCCTCCGGGCCGACAACCCGACATCCAATCGGGCCCTCCGGATATTCGGAGGGGTCACCCCTGTGAGAGCGGACATCGACCCGTCGGCACTTCCCGAGGAACTGTGGCCGTCGGAAGACCCCCTCGGGAACTTCCGACCCGATTACACCCAGGAGCACTGGTACTGGATCATCCCCGGCGAGCCCGGCGAACGGCGATGGCTCGCCGAGGTCGAGCCGGGGTGGATCGTGGTTCCAGAATCCGTGTACCCGGTGCCGGAGATGGACTCGTGATCGCCGAGATGTCGGTGATGGCGGTCCTGGCTTTCGCCGGATTCCTCACGACGGGCGCATTTCGGGATCCCGCCCGTCAAACTGGCCGCGTCTTCCTGGCGATTCCAGTCGGAGCCTTCATCTACATGGTGATGGCACTGCTCTCGCTCCTCACGGTCGGGCGGGTCGATCCGCGAGTGGCTCTTGGGGCCACAGCATTGATCGGTCTGGGACTCGCCGTGGTCATCTCCTCGAGACGCGAATGGCGGCGCGACGACGCCGGCATGGGCCTCGCGCTCATCGCCCTCACCCTCGGAGGCGTGGCGGTCAACCACATCTTCCCGATGGCGCGTCTCACCGAGGATTCCATGCAGAACCTGTATCTCTCACTGCAGTTCCAGCTTCCCGGCGCCCTCGAGCTCATCTCTCCACCCCCACTGGTGTCCCGCCAACTCGGTCTCGCTTCCCTCCATGCTCTGTCGTCGCTGACAGGTCTCAGATACGTCCCTTCGTTGGGAACCCTGTTCGGGCTCTCCACGATCGGGCTCTTCTGTTGGATCACCTACAAGGCCGGTCCGTCGACCCGGTGGCGTGTCTGGCTGGTCGGAGCCACCGCGGCCTTCCTGCTCTCGGGCAACCGCTTCCTCTACTCGTGGTTCTACATCAATTCACACGTCCAGGTGGCGGCGTACCTCCTGATCTCGCTCGTCGCCGCGTGGCTGGCGATGACGAGGAGCTGGACCTGGGCGCCTCTCTCCGGCATGGGCCTCGCCGCCCTGCTCCTCTTCCGCCCCGATTCGCCCCTGATCGTGGGGATGGTCATGGTCGTCATCGCATCGCTCCTGCCCGAAAATCGAACGGCGCTCTGGATCGCGACCCCTCCCCTCGTGGTCGGATTCTCCTGGCTCGGTCTGATCCTGTTCCGCTACTCCGAGTTCGCAGGAGTGATCTCCCTGGCCTCACCCGTGTTCAGCGGAATCCTGGTGGTCCTGTCCGGCACGGTCGCTCTGATCTCGGTGCGTTGGGGCTTCTTCAGGCAAGTGGCCCGGTATTACGGCCTGATCCTGGTGGCCGGCATGGCTGTGGCCCTGGTGGGAGCAACACTTATGTTTCCAACGACAGCCCTGGCCTCTGCTCGAGCGACGGTCTTGAACACGATCGGCGGGTACTGGTTCACCACCTGGTGGGTAGCGGTCGCTTTGGGCTTGGTGGCCTTCTTCGTCCACCGCATCCCCTACGGACGCCTGTGGACGCAGGCGATCACCGCGATGGCTCTCCTCTACTGGCTGCTGCCCCTGCTCCGCGACGGTGCCTATCGCCTCGGACCGGGAGACTCGGGAGTCCGGATCCTCATCCACTTCCTCCCGGTTGTGACCACCTTCCTCGTACTGGCAGTGACCGACTTCCCGCGGGTCGAGGAGGCGAGCTACGAAGGCCTTCAGTTCTCGAGCAGGGTGAGGGCACGCACCAGGAAGGTCGCCATCTCGGCGCGTGTCAGCGAGGAGTCCGGGCAGAACTGATCGTTGGCGGGTGGATTGCATCCCTTGGTGATGCCCGCCGCCTTGATCTGTTCGATCTCGGCCTCGAAGAGATGACCGTCGTCATCGACGAAGCTGTCACCGGACGCCGGCGGTAGGTTCAAGGCGCGGCTGAGGAGTGCCGCCATCTGTCCCCGGGTGATGTGATCATCGGGGCAGAAGCGGTCGTTATCGGGTGGATTGCATCCCATGGTGATGCCCGCCACGGCGAGACGCTCGATCTCGGCTTCGAAGAGGTGGCCGTCGTCGTCGACGAACAGGTCGTGGTCGGGGTCCTCCGTGAGATCGAGGGCCCGCACCAGGAAGGCGGCCATCTCACCACGGGTGATCGGACTCGTGGGGCAGAACCGGTCATTGGTCGGCGGGTTGCAGCCACGGGTGATCCCGCGCTCTGCGATCCACTCGATGTCCGCTTCGTGGACCGATGAGTCGTCGTCCCGGAACGTTCCGTTCCATGACTCCGCCGCGATGAGGAGATACGGGTGCGGGTCCACTGGCTCGCCATCCTTGCGGAGCTCGAAGTGGAGATGCGAGCCGACGTTCTCAGCGTTGCCTGAGTCCCCGACCCAGCCGATCAGCTGGCCCTTGCTGACGAACACCCCGGGCTGAATCCCTGGAGCCAGCCCGACTGCCTGTCCGTCATCGGTGCCGGGGGTGTCATTGTTGAGGTGGACATAAGAGGTCGACCAACCATCGGCATGCTCGATGTTCACGCAGATACCGCAATTCTTGTGATTCACGTTGACCCATGCGATTCGACCGTCAGCGACTGCTACCACCTCGGTCATCTTGGGCGCCATGATGTCCTCGCCCTCATGGTGACGGTCGCAGCCGTCCCGACACGCCCCGAAGTTGTCGGTCAGTCGGTAGTCGTCCCCTCTGAGAGGAAAGACCATCGAGCCGGGGTCGAATGTGGCGGCCGTGGCAGGGATGGGGGGTGTTGCGAGCGTGGAAAGAAGAATCGCCGCGACGAGCGCGGCGAAACGGGCAAAGCTGAACATGCCCGTCCCTATCGACCCTATTCGGGCCACCTTTAGTGGAACTCCGGCCCGATCACCGGCGCGCCGGTACCCACGCTGAGCGGACACCAAACATCGACCCCGCAATCGATAGGAGGTGTTTGCCAGACTCGCCCGAACCGGACGGTGGTGGCACCGTCGCGAAAGATCGGAGAGAGTCTCATGCCCCACCCCACCAAGACCCGCCGCTGGATGGCGATTGCGTTCATCGCGTTGTTGGCCAACGTGGCCATGGCAACGGCCGTGATCGCCGGCCATCGCTTCACCGACGTGCCCACCGGTGACATCTTTCACGACGACATCACCTGGCTGGCGGACAATGACATCACGCGAGGGTGCAACCCACCCGCGAACAGCCTCTTTTGCCCCGATGACAACGTGACGCGCGAGCAGATGGCGGCCTTCTTGCACCGGTTCGCCGGAGCGTTTGGAACCGTCGGAGACTGGACAGACTCGGGAACCCTGATCCCGGTGCCTGTGTCGGGGGCAAGAGCAGAGGTCCTCTCGGTAACCGTTGCTCCCGAGAGTGATGCGGTTGTCGTCCTCAACGGCACCGTGACATTCACCAAGACCGGGACGTCGAGCGCTAGCTACCAGGTACTCATCGTCCGCGACACCTGCAACGGGGAGCTGCTCAACCATGGGACGCTGTGGACGTCCGCCGACACCGACCTGGAACGTATGACCCTTCCGGTCAACGCCATGGACACGGTCTCGGGGCCCACGACCTACAAAGTCTGCATTTCCGGCACCAACCCGAGCACCAACGTGAGTCGCTCCTCCGTGACGGCATCCTGGATGCCCGCGCAGTAGTCGACGCACCCAAACGAGGGCTCGCCATTTAGTCTGGCCCCGAATTGACGCTGCCCGCGCCTGCACCGGTCTACTACTCGCGCCGTCTGCGCACGTACCTAGCGGATCTGTGGGAACGCCGCGAGTTCATCTGGTTCCTCGCCATGGGCAACTTCAAGGCCCGCAACGCCTCGACGGCGTTGGGCCTCTTCTGGTGGGTCCTCAATCCGCTGTTGCTCAGCCTGGTGTACTACGTGGTGTTCGGGCTCATCTTCCCGGCAGGGCGGGACATCCTCTACCTGACATCCGGGATGTTCGTCTTCCACTTCACGGCCCAGTCGCTGACAGGTGGAGCCAACGCCGTCCTGCAGAACGCCAAGCTCCTCGCCAACCTTCGTTTCCCGCGCATCATCCTGCCAATCGCCAACCTCTTGGAGTCTGCCCTGGGATTCGTCGTGTCGCTCGGGCTTATCGTCGTCCTGGCCCTGCTCACCGATGGTCGTCTACCGGACTGGCGGATCTTCCTGCTCCTCGTCGCGGTGCCGCTGCAGTTCTTCTTCAACCTCGGTCTCGGCTGCATCACCGCACGACTGGCGGTCCCGTTCCGGGATGTGAACAACTTCGTCCCCTACCTGACCCGAATCTGGCTCTACCTCTCCCCCATCATCTGGCCGCTCTCGTTCCTCGAGTCCGACGCCGGACGACTCCTGGCCCGTTTCGAGTCGTTCAACCCGATGTACTCGATCATTGCCGTCTACAGGACCGCACTGCTCGGGTACCCCCTGGACCCTGCTTCCCTGCTCGGGTTCGCCGCCTGGGCCGTCGGGCTGGGCATCCTCGGCATCGGCCTCTTCGTCAAGTACGAGGGCAACATCGTGAGGTACCTGTGAGCACGCGCCCGGCCATCCTCGTCGAACATCTCACCGTCCGGTTCCGGCAGTTCATCGACAAGAAGCCGACCCTTCGCCGCTCGCTCGCCAGGATGCGACTCAGGGAGACCAGCTACGTCGAAGCCCTGACCGACGTCTCGTTCCGGGTCGAGCGGGGCGAGGCATTCGGGATCGTCGGACGCAACGGCGCCGGCAAGAGCACCTTGTTGCGTTGCCTGGCGGGGACGCTGCGCCCCAACTCGGGCAAGGTCGTGGTCAACGGTCGCACCTCGACCCTGCTCCAACTCGGCGTGGGCTTCAACCCTGAGCTCTCGGGACGGCGCAACATCTACCTCGGCGGCCTGGCGAATGGCCTGCGCAAGGCAGAGATCGACGAGCTGTTCGACGAGATCGTGGCATACGCGGAGTTGGAGGATGCCATCGACCGCCCGGTGAAGACCTACTCCTCGGGTATGTTCGCCCGTCTCGCCTTTTCCATCAGCATGCACCTGGAGCCGGATGTCCTTCTCCTCGACGAGGTCCTCGCCGTCGGCGATCAAGCGTTTCGCGAGAAGAGCATGAACACCATGAAGGAAGTGCTCGAGCGCTCCGGGACGATCGTCTTCGTCAGTCACTCCCTGCAGAGCGTCGCCGACTTCTGCGACCGGGCCATGTGGCTGGAGCGGGGTCGCGTCAAAGCGGTCGGGAAGGCGGAGGAGATTGTGGAGCTGTACCGCTCCAACGTAGAGTCGGCAGCTTCATGACCTCAGGCGGCGGTGCCTCCGGTCGAGAGAATCTGCCGCGCGTCATCTTCTTCACCGACAATGGGATCGGCCTGGGACATCTGAGCCGGGTCCTCGCCATCGCCCGCAGGGGCGCCGGGAGGTTTCAACCCCTGATCCTGACGCTCTCCCTCGCATACTGGCTGCTCGACGAATGGGAAATGCCGGCCGAGCACTTTCCGTCGTACGGCCATCTCGGCCTGACCAAGGAGCAGTGGACCGGGCTGATCACCGATCGTCTGGCCGAAGCGGTCGCCTGGACCGGTGCCGGGGCGATCGTGGTCGACCACGTCTCACCACCCGACCTGTCACGGTTGCGCATGACGATGCCCGATCTGGAGCTGGTATGGATGCGACGAGGCATGTGGAAGCCCGGCAAGAACCAGGCCGCCCTGCAACTCGCCGGGTCCTTCACGACCGTGATCGAACCGATGGATCTCGCCTCACCGATCGATCAGGGAGCCTCGGCTACCGACACGGTGGCTCTCCGCGTGCCTCCGATCACGTTGATCTCACCAGACGAATACCTCCCGAAGGAAGAGGCTCGGCGACATCTGGGGATTCCCCAGGACGGCAGAGCAGTCCTCCTCCAGCTCGGCGAGTCCGAGACCGAGTCACTGAAGCGGACCCTGACCAAGGCACGGGACGCGGTCATTCGGGCGACCTCACCGGAGCCGGTGCACCTGTTCGCGCCATTGCATCCCCTCCATCCCGGGCTCGACGAGATCCCCGGGGTCAACTGCCGACCGGTCTATCCCATGGCCCGGTACTTTCGAGCCTTCGATGCCGCGGTGTCCAATGCGGGATACAACTCCTACCACGAGCTCATCTCCAGCGGGTTGCCTATTGCCTTCCTCATTCGTCAGACCAGGATCGACGACCAGCCGAGGCGCGCCATGTTCGCCGAGTGGAGCGGCCGAGCGCACTCGGCGGCGTCGATCGACGAGCCCGAGTTCCAGGAGGCTGTCGCACGGGCCCTGCGGCGCCACGAGTCCGACATCGCTGCCGCCACCACCCGTCAATTGATCCAGATGTCGGGAGCCGAGGCGGTGGCGGACTGGCTCGCCTCCCAAGTGCGTCCGAATACCCCACAGGTCCCGTCGGACTCGGTGCAGGGCGTCGAGTCGGAGCCTGTGGCGGTGGCAGGGCTGAAAGAACGACTGGAAAAGCTCGACGGGAGGGTCATCGTCGACGCACGCATGATCGGGCCGGCTGGTCTACGCCACCTGGCCGAATCCGTCCGGAGCCACGCCGACAAGCTCGTCGTCCTCGTCGCCGGTGGTGGCGCCGAACTGACCCACCTCCCCCTGCCCTTCGAATCGGTCATGCCACCGTGGCAGTGGGAGCGGGTGGGAGCTCAGTTTCCCCATGAGGAGTACACGCTTCGCCGCCTGGCCGGTATGGCGCGGCGGTACAGTGCGGAGAAGGTTCTCACCCTGACATAGCAGCCCAGTCAGCACGTCGAACCAGGCATCGATGACGCGTATCAGATTCGGAAGACGCAAGATCGCCGCGGCCTCGATAGGGGCCCTGGTAGTCGCCGCCGCCATCTTCGCGTGGTGGAAATGGGGTGAGGTGGCGGGGCTCACGGTTCTCGTCCTCGCCGTCGCCGGAGCACTCCTCGCGGTGGCATGGCTGTTGATCAGCCTCAACCGCACCTCGGAGAAGGCACTGAAGGACGTCGGCCGACGGATCGAGCGGATACAGGCCGGGTTACAGGACCAGGCCCTCATCTGGAGGCAAACCGAGAAGCTCGAATCGGACGTCCGGGAGCTTCGGGACCACCTGCGTCAGCCAGGTGAATACGTGGAGCAGCTGTTGCAGACCTTCCACGCGGCCACGACGCGCGCCCGAATGGAGGAGGAGGCGCTGGTCCAGGGGTTCGTGGAGGAGACGAGACGTGAGGTCCGTCGCGAGATCGATCGTCTTGCGTCGGGCCGAAAGAAGGACCTCTTGCAGACGTACCGTCAGATCGAGGCACTGTTGGGGCTCTATCACGAGCTGTCGCCGGTCACCGCCCTGCCCCCCACCTCCGGTTGGGCTGCATCGCCCGACCTCCTCGCGCATCTGTACAGAACTATTCGGGAAAGAAGGCCGCGGCTGATCCTCGAGTGCGGCAGTGGTGTCAGCACCCTGATCATGGCCTACGCCTTGTCGAAGAACGGCTCGGGAAGGCTGGTCACACTGGAACACCTGGATGAATACCGACAGCAGACCGCGGGATGGCTCGCATCTCACTCGTTGAGCGACATCGTGGATCTACGGCTCGTCCATCTCGTGCCCGTGAATATCGAGGATCGTGAGTGGCTGTGGTACGACCCCGTATCGATTCCGGATGAGACGTTCGATCTCGTGTTCATCGATGGCCCACCCGAGGCCACGGGGGAGGAGGCGCGCTTCCCGGCCATGCCCCTCCTCCATGACCGGCTGTCGCCCCAAGCCGTGATCGTCCTCGATGATGCCGCTCGCAAAGAAGAGAGCGCCATCGTGGAGCGATGGATCGAGATGTACCCAGAATGGTCGGCGTCGGCCATCGAGCACCTCAAGGGAACGGCTCAGTTGGAGCGGATCTCCTAGAGCAATTCTGCCGGAGCGACGAAGGGCGCCCGCTCGCCCAGTGGCACGAACAGCTTCTCCGACCCGGCGTATCTCTCGTGCCACTCGCGGAACGCCTCCCGGTAGCGATTCAACGCCTCGAGAGGGAAGCGTTTCGAATTCGAGGCGGGGCTCGAGGAGGCCAGGACCAATGGCACCTCCAGCCTGGCTAGCGCCTGAGGCCCGAACCGCGAGCGGACGCGGCGCATGAACTCCATGTCGCCACGCGTCCTCACGGTGTCGAACCCGCCGACTTCGTCCAGCAACGATCGGCGGAAGACCAGGGAGACCGGCCCGTGTCCCAGGAACCGGAGGTTGTTCTCGAGATCCAGACCCCCACCCGGGCGGAGCCTCACGTGGGAGACGGTGCACCCGAAGACCTCGGGATGCTCGTCGAGATATGACACCTGGAGTCTGAGGCGCTCCGGGTGGGTCCAATCGTCCGCATCGGCGATGGCGACGTATCGGCCCCGCACCTGCCGCAGAGCGACGTTCCTGGATGCGTAGGGTCCAATGTTCGCCACGTTGCGAATCACGACCAGTCGCGGGTCGTCGATACCGCCGACGATCTCCGCCGTACCGTCCGATGAGTGATCGTCGACAACGATGAGCTCGAGGGGCACACCCTGGGAGGCAAGGACCGATCGCACAGCCTGTGCGATGGAACCCGCACTCTCGAAGGCGGTCATGATCACGCTCACAACCGGGGCGGCTTCCGCACCTTCGGCTGCGGATGACTCCAGGCGGCGGATCCAGTGGGACTCCTCCGCCGATGTCATGACGAAGGACGTGAAAGGTCTCACTCCGACCCTGGCCACCACCTCATCCAGAGTTCGAAGGCTGTGACCGAGTGCACCCTCCGGGTCGGCAACCCCGTCGATGGCGGCGGCCAGCATCCTCGGCTCGATCCGCGCCGGCCTCGCCAGGCCGAATCGGTGCGCCACTCTCCTCGCGTACTCGACATGGCCCGACCGGGCAGCCGCCATACCGAGGAGCAGCTGGGCACCCACGTCCTCGAAGGCGGATCGAAGGATCATCCGCCACCGGAGCACCTCGGGTGGACGAGCCCAACCGACGGCTTCGTGGTACTCGTAGATCCAGGCAGCGGCCCGGCTCGGGTTGCGCGCCCCCAGATCGTCGAGCTCACGCATGTGCATGAACCCGGTGTCGATGCCGGCGCGCTCCGCCTCGATGGCAGTCTGGAGAGGTGTGTGGCCGGCTGCGACAAGACGAGGCCAGACGACGGAGATCCCGCCAGGATCGCGCTCGGCGGAACGCAAGAGGACTTTCGGGCCGATACGTTCCAATCTCTTCGAAGAGCTGTCGAATCGCAATGCGTATGGGAGCTTCGAGCGGGTGCCGCTGTGGGAGGAGGTCTCGAGACGACTCAGGGTCCCGACCACCGTTCCGGAATCCAGAGTTCCATCGAGGACGCCCACGATGACACGGTGATACCGGTCCAGGTCCTCACTCGACCATCCCGGGACATTGGCCCACGTCTCCCTCGAGGATCGCAGCCGCTCAATGAGGTCCGCTGCGGCCGACTCGGAGAGGGGCGGGTAGCCGACGGCGCGGCGTACTTCGTCGAGGAGCAGCGCCTGGGAGATCGTGATCCTCTCGAGAAAGGTCGGGCTCTTCGCCATGGATCCCAACAGACCGTCGAACCCCGCGGTCGATATCTCTGCGCTCGCCAGTGCCGCCACCTGGACTTCGTCGCCCAGCAGCGCCTCACTGAAGAGCCGAGGCATCCCCGACGCGGCACGCTCGGAGGGCGAGCTGATGACGTCGGTCAGCCAGTCCCTTCCCCGGTTGGCCACGAAAAGGCGATGGCCACGCTTCCGTGCAGCCACCGCGAACCACACGTCCGCCATGCCTGGAGTGCCGAACTCGTCGAACGACAGGCCCCACACCCCCTGATCGAAGAGGATCGTCCCCGTCCCGACCAGATGCACCGGCATGACGTGGGGCAATGAGTCTCGATAGTGGAACAGGTGGCGAGGGGTGAACAGGCCCAGGATGCGGGACGGATAGACCGCCCCATGGACGGCCACCGCGGCATCCTCGCCGGCGTCTTCGAGGCACGACTCGAGGTGGGCGATGTAGTCCGGCGGATAGACGATGTCATCGTCGACGGCGGCGTAGCAGCGGTACCCACGGTCGAGGAAGAAGAACTTCCCGTTGTCCCGGATGTCCCCGTGATCCTGGGAACGAGCCACCTCGATCTTGGGGTGGTCGAGGAAGTCCGGCACGTCGCTGTAGCCGTTCAGATAGACCCCGAGCCGATCCACCTGATCGATGAGGCTCGCAACTGCTTGCTGCAACAGGTCGGCACGCCGGCCAAAGGAGGCCATCCCGGCCATGACACCCCCTGCCTTTCCCATCACACCGCCCCCTGCGATGACACCGCAAGGTCGGAGTGGGTGACGACAAGCGCCATGGGGACTCCATCGGCGACGAAGCGAGCGTCACCGGTGGACGGGAGCTCTCCCCGCCAGGCCAGGGAAGACTTCATCGGACGGATCAACTCGCCAGTCGGAATGCCGCTCCCGGGCAGAGGGACACCCCGAATGTCGAGACTCGTCCCGTGCACACCGACGAGCGGCCGATGTTCTCCGAGCGACACGACCTGCAGCTCGACTCGCTGCGGATGTGAGATCTCGTTCGGCGCGTGGACGAGAACGACATCACCCGATGCCGCGGCCACTCCGGCATCTCGCGGCGATCCCCGGTCGGCTCTCACCACGACGAGATCCCCGTCATCCTCCAAATGGATCTCACCCGAAGCGGCGACAACGACTTCGATGTCGGGCCACGTCTGCCGTCGCAACGAGTCCCTGGCCATCGGGAGGAATTCGTCTCCGGCATCCACGGGGATCACCACGGAGACACGGAAGGAGGCCTCAGCGGGCTCGAATCGAGGAGCACCGTGGTCGAGGTTGTCCCAACCGGTGGCGCGGGTCGGGTCCCGACGCCGTAGCGGCGCCAGACCGCGGGCTACGTAGATCCGGTTCAAGGAAGACACCAGCGGGGCAAGGTCCCCGACTTCGAGTGACCGGATCGCCCCGAGACGCAATTCCGTGCTGGGATCCGGCTTGCGCCTGTCGAGGAGCACGGCGAGTCGCGCCATGGCATTCCGGGGATTTCCCAGCATGAGATGACAGTCGGCTGCGAGGGAGATCGCCTCGGTGGCCAGTGAGATCGAGCTGGCTGCGGCGTCGTCGAAATAGCCGACTGCTTCCTGCCATTTGCCCGCCGTCATACACCACTTGCCGAGAGCCGTCAGTGCCGAAACCCGGTCCTCGATGGCAGCGCTCCGCGCCACCGCCTCCAGCTCGCCTCGAGCGGTCGGAGAGCCGCCACTCCACAAGGCCTCGATGAGACGCGGAACGCTCGGGCGAACAGACGCCTCGCCGACAGCGTTGGCGGTACCGATGCCACGAGCCATCACGGAGATGCGCTTCGCAACCGGCGCCGGGAGAACCGACTTGACCAGCTTCCGCAGGCGACTCATGCCCTACCGCCGTCCGTCCCGGAAGAGCCGGGTCCGATCATCCCGACTGCTGCTCCAACAACATGGACCGCCACTCCGAGATGGCCCCGATGCGTTCGCCTTGGGCGCTCAGCAGTTCGTCGGACACCTGCCAGGTGTGACCGGATGCGCTCCTCCTCACCACGAACTCGAAACGAGAACTCGACCATATCGTCATCCCCCGGGCCCTCAGTCCGCGGATCACGGTGGAGTCCACCCGACTCCGGCGGTGGGCAAACGGCACCTGTTCCCAAGTATGTCTACGCATCACGAAGGAGGCTCCCGGAACATAACCCACCTCGGCATTCTCCTTGCCGTGCGATTGGAGGAGCAGCTCGTCCCTCGACTCCACTGCAACTGCGTATGTGGCCTTCCCGACCAGGTCGGCCCCGGACACCTGAAGCACGTCGACGGCCTCGTCCAAGTACCACGGGCCATACATGTCGTCGTCGTCGATCTTGGCCAGAACCTGGGCACCAGATCCTTCGGCCAGACAGTTGAGACACTCACCGAGGCTCATCTCGTCGGGGAATCGCAGGAGCTTGACGCCTATCGACGGGACGTCCTCCAGCTTTTCGAGACGACGTGACAGATCGGTGAGATCGAAACCATCACCGTGCAGTCCCAGCATCAACTCGATGCGCGGGTATCGAAAGGCAGTGACGGTCTCCAGGGCCTCTGCGACGCGAGAGGGACGGTTGGTGACGAGGAGCGCGGCAACCGTCGGCGTCATGTCGGGCATCGGCAGTCTGACGTGATCGCCCAATCGTCGGGCGAAGGCAGCGAGGCCGAATGCCGAGTGGGAGCGGAGTCGTCCCAGCACCGCCTGCCTCGCAAGGTCCCCACGACCGACCAACGCCTCTGCCCCTGCCGGCACCACGGCGTCCCCGGCCATTTTGAGTGGTATGCCACGCGCCGCGAGTTCCACCACCCGCTCGAGTGGCGCGCCGCCTTCGAGTGTCGTCCACTCCCGGACGGATTCGATGGGTGGAAGCGCCTCGATGACGGGTTGTGGAGGCATGTGGGCCGCCTGGCCGACGACATGCCCGATGGCCAGGTCGGTCGGGTGCACGAAGGGTGCCCAGACTTCTGGGTTGACGCCCGTGGTCAGGATCAGGGGTGGGCGTGCGGGAAGCTGGAGCCAAGCCTGGAGCCGATCCAGGGCGCGGTCGGAGCCGACGATCACCACATCGGCCGCTTCCAACATCACCGACGGATCGTCGACGTCGACGACATCGAACAGAGCGTCCGCCCAAGAAGGTGGGTCGCAGACCGCGGCCAGGATCGTGGGGTACAGGGGAGGCCTACGTGTCGCAGGTGTCGGGCTGACCTGGCTCTCACGTGTCGAAGGCTGCTGGGCGGGTGGCGTCCCGCGGCGAGCCGAGCGCCTCCAACGCAGTCGCCGTATCTCGGCCGCTCGCTCCTCGGCCCGGCGACGCCAGATCTTGGTCTTCTCCTTCTCGGCTGCCAGCTGGCTCTCGGCCCAGGCGCGACGAGCCCGCTCGTCGTTGAGCAGGTCGATCAGACGGTCGCGATCGGGCAGATCGGACATTCGGGCAAGCCTAGGGGGAGGCTGGAGGACGTGATCATCAATGGACGATCACCAGACCCACCCAGCCCAAATCGACGGATGACGGATGTTGCGCCACGATCTCATGCCATGCCTCCTCCATCTCGTCCGACCATCTGATGTCGTCGAGAAGGACTACACCAGAACTCATCCGCGCCTCGACCGCGGCCAGATACGACAGGGTGGGATCTCTTCGATGGTTCCCGTCGATGTACGCCAGTCGCAGGTCGGTGGACTCTGCGACAACGGGCGTCATGACATCGCCGAATGGGCCCAGGATCTGCTCTATCCCGCTCAGCCCGAGCTCGGACCACACCCGACGAGCGATGGTGGTACGCGCCACCGATCGGTCGATCGTGACCAGCCGGCCTCCGCGGCCACTCTCCAACCCGAGTGTGAGGTAGGCGGCCGAGATTCCGATACTGGTACCGAGTTCGACGATGGTGCCCGGCGACAGGGACCGAGCCAGATGGAATTGAAGCCGACCCTTCTCTGGCTGGGTCGCCGTCCTGGCGACGACGTCCAGTGTGGTCTGTTCACTGTCGATGACGCCGGCAGCCTCGCCGATGGTGCGAGGGTCGTTGAACATCGAGCGCCTGATCTCGTGGATGCGTCGCAGCCGGTCGGCCATGCCGAAATAGCTGCCGGCCACGAAACTGGTGAGGGCCTCGTGGACGAGCGATTCGACTCCCGGCTTTGGCCGACGGCCCTCGACCCACCGTCGGGCCGCGTCGGTGATGCTCGGACGATCGGGGGTGGGCACGGGTCGCGGAGGATACCGATGCCGTCTCAACCGGTCTCGTCGGCCATGGGATAGGGGGTGGAGCCGAGGCTCCACCCCCTATCGTTCACCAGTCGCGTCGATCGATCAGGATGCCTGCTCGATCTGGGTGATGATCAGGTTGCCACCGGCGTGCCCGGCGATCCCACCGTCGGTGGGCTCGGACGTGCGAATGACGGCCCGCAGCGAGAGTGTGGTCGGGGCGTCTACTTCGACCACCAGCGCTCCGTAGGCCTGAGCGGCGTTGTTCCCGTCATCGGGGATGTCCGCAGTCCAGGAGCTGCCGATCGGGTCATCGCCAAGGAAGACCCGGGCCACCCCGTACTCGACGTTCTCGTCACTGAGCCCTGTGAAGTCGAAAAACTGAACGGTTCCTTCGATGCGATAGAGGCCCGGCTCCAACACCACCGGGTCGACCAAAGCGACGCCGTCAGTCGGATCGTCGGGACCGGACGTGCTTCCGGCCGGCACCGCAACCACGCGAACGCCGCCGAAAGAGGGGTTCTCATCGGTGATCTCATACGCCACCAGGGCCTCCCCGGGTGGGCCCTGTGGGCCTTCTGGCCCCTCTGGGCCCTGTGGACCTTCTGGACCCTCTGGGCCCTCAGGACCTGCCATGGGGACGTTGTTGGCGAACCGATAGAGGAACGCCGCCATCTGGCCCCGGGTGACGAAGTCATCGGGGCAGAACATGTCGTTGTCCGGCGGGTTGCAGCCCCTCGTGATGTCGTGGCCGGCCAGCCACTCGATCTCGGTGGCGAAGAGATGGTCGTCGGGCACGTCCTCGAACCCCGCGACTACGGCCGTCGCCGCCGTTGCGGTGACCATCGCCATCACACCGACGATTACGAGGATGGCGCTCCTCCGACCGGGCCTGAAGCGATTCATCATCGATCGCATTCGGTCTCCTTCCGTCGACTACGAGCCTTCGGCTCCCGTTCCCCATCGTTCGTGCGGGAAACGGATCTTTCAGGAAGTGGCCGAAGGCCCGATCTGCGACCATAGGACGAGCCGGCGGACGATTCCATTATTTCGGCTGACGCGAGTGCGTCGGCACCGAGCTACGGCCGGGCGCCGATCGTCACCGGGACGGCTTGCCGGCTCTCCTTGGCGTGGTAGCTGGACCTGACGAGCGGCCCGGATTCGACATGTGGGATGCCGAGCGACTCACCGAAGGCCTTGTACTCGGCGAACTCGTCGGGGTGGACGTAGCGATGGATCGGACGGTGCCGTGCAGTCGGACGAAGGTATTGGCCGATGGTGACGATGTCGATCCCGATCGCCCGCATGTCGGCGAGCGTGCTGAGCACCTCTTCACGGGTCTCCCCCATCCCGACGATCAGCCCGGACTTGACCAGACCCTCGGGGTACATCTGCTTGGCACGCCACAGGAGTGCCAGCGAGCGGCCATAGTTGGCGGACGTCCGGATGTCCCGCTGGAGACGGAGGACGGTCTCCGTGTTGTGGTTCAAGACCTCCGGCCGGGCGTCCATCACGGTCCGCAGGGCCTCCTTGTCGCCCTTGAAGTCCGGGATGAGCACCTCCACTTCGGTGTGAGGCGAGCGTCGACGAACCTCCCGGATGGTCTGTGCGAAGATCGTCGAGCCGCCGTCCTCGAGGTCGTCGCGGTTGACCGACGTGATCACCGCATGGGCGAGCCCCATCCTGGCGACCGCTTCGGCCGCCCGGAAAGGCTCGAGCACGTCGTACTCGGTGGGCTTGCCCGTTGTGACGTTGCAGAAGGAGCAGGCCCGGGTGCACTTGTCTCCCAGGATCATCAGGGTCGCCGTCCCCATCCCCCAGCACTCGTAGATGTTGGGGCAGTTGGCCTCCTCGCACACGGTGTGCAGGTCGAGACCCCGCATCAGCTTCTTGAGCTCGAGGTAGTCGCCGTCGGTGCGGGCCGTCACCCTCATCCACTCCGGCCGGGGCGGCTCGCCGGGGAGCCGACCGTTGATCAGGACCGGCTCGGCGGTCCGCCTCTCCTCGGAGAAGGTCCCGTCGGCGAGGAGCCGATCGACTTCGTAACTGTCTTCCCTCCCCTGGCTGCGGGTGAAGGCGCCGAGCTGGGTATCGGTCGCCGTGTACCCGAAGACATCGGCGAAATGCGGGATGATCGCCGTCACCGCCTCCTGGATGGTCACCTTGCGCCCGGCCAGATCGCTGAGATTGGTCACCGGCCGGTCGCTTATTCCGCAGGGGTTCATGAGCTGGAACCAGCTCAGGTCGGCGTGCAGGTTGAGAGCGAACCCGTGCATGGTGACGCGTCGGGAGACCCGTACGCCGATCGCGGCCACCTTGCCCTTCTCGGTCCACACGCCCGTGGCGCCCTCCTCCCGCCATCCGTCGACTCCGAAGTCGGCGAGGAGACGGATCAGGACCTCTTCCAGCCTCCGGACGTAGGGAACGATCTGCTTCGGGTCGGATAGCTCGATGATCGGGTAGCCGACCAGCTGTCCCGGTCCGTGGAAGGTGATGTCACCGCCACGGTCCACCTCGAACACCTCGGCGCCCCGTGCCCGGGCGGTCTCCGGGTCGAGGAAGTTGGACCCGTCGGCGTTGCGCCCCAGCGTGTACACGGGCGGGTGCTCGACCAGGAACAGGTAGTCGTCCGACGACCGCCCTCTGACCCGGCCCTCGTGGAAGGCGCGCTGCAGGTCCCAGGCCTCCTCGTACGGAAGGCGTCCGAGCCAACGGGTGCGAAGGAGCGGCTCCGTGCCCGGGTACTTGGTACTTGGTACTCGGTACCGAGACTGCTCGGCGCTCAGCGTGCACCACCCCTTCTAAGTACCCAGTACTCAGTACCGAGTACAGCGAGCGAAGCGAGCCTCATGCCAGCTCTTGCTCCCAATCCCAGGTCTCGATGTTCTCCTTGATCCGCTGCAGGAACAGCACCGCCGTCGAGCCGTCGAAGGCCCGGTGGTCCCAGGACAGCCCGAGATAACCGATATGACGGATGGCGATCATGTCTTGTCCCTCGGGCGTCGTGATCACGGTCGGCCGCTTGGTCACGGTGTCAGTGGAGAGGATCGCGACGTTGGGCACGTTGATGATCGGTGCCGACATGAACGACCCGAAGGGGCCGGGGTTGGTGATCGTGAACGTCGAGCCCGTCAGGTCGTCGACCGTGAGCTTCCCGGCACGGCCCTTCTCGGCGAGGTCGCGGATGCTGCGGGCGATCCCCACCAGACGGAGGTTGTCGGCGTCGCGAATCCGGGCCACGACCAGGCCCTGCTGGTTGAGGTCGATGGCGATGCCCAGGTCGACCTTCTTGTGGAAGGTCGCCTTCTTCTCCTCGAGGAAGAAGGAGCTGTTGACCACCGGGAACGCCTTGAGAGCGTCGATGGTTGCCCTGGCGATGAACGGCAGATAGGTGAGGGAGAAGCCCTCGGCCTTCTTGAACCGCTCGCGATGGGCCTGCCGGACCCGCTCCAGACGCTCGTAGTCGACCTCGACGGACGTCCAGACATGTGCCGCGGTCTGCTTCGCCTTGGTCATGTTCTCGGCGACACGGATCCGCATCCGGTCGAGCTCACGCTCCTCGCCGACGCGTTCTGCGGCCGCGGCCGCCGGGCCAGCGGCCGGGGCGGCTGGTGCGGGCTCGGGGGCTGCAGTGGCAGCCGGTGCTGCCGCCGGCTCGGGTGCCGCCGCAACGGGTTCCGGGGCAGCGGGCGCGACAGGAGCTGCTTCGGGCTCCGGAGCGGCAGCTGCCGGTGCGGCCTCCCGGGTCTGCAGATAGGCCTCGACGTCCTTGCGGGTGATGCGACCGCCTTCGCCGGTGCCCTTCACCTGCGACAGGTCGACCTGGTGTTCACGGACCAGACGTCTCACCACGGGCGAGAGAAGCTGTGCCGCCGTCTTCTCCGGGGACGGCTCGGCGAAGAACGCCTCCACCTCCTCATCGCTCGGCTCACCGGCCTCGAAGCCGGTGTCGGGGCCCCTGGGCGTCTCCGATGCGGGATGAAGGTCCTCGGCCACGGCTTGCGGGGTCTCCTGCTCCGCCGGCGCTGCGGGTGCCCCCGCTGGTGCGGCCGGCTCCTCCGCGGCGGCGGGCTGCTCCTCGGCGGCGGGCTCTTCTGCGGCCGCCGGCTCCGCGGCAGGCGCGGACGCGGCCGCCGGCTGCTCACCCGCCTCGCCGATCACGACCAGTGGCGTGCCGACCGCAACGGTCTCGCCCTCGGGGACGAGAATCTCGAGGATGGTCCCCGACACGGGGGACGGGACCTCGGTGTCGACCTTGTCGGTGGAGATCTCGACGAGGACCTCGTCCTCCTGGATCGCCTCCCCGACGCTCTTGGCCCACTTGAGGATGGTTCCCTCGGTGACCGTCTCCCCGAGTTGGGGCATCGAAACCGTCGTTGCCACTTGTCCGTCTCCTCTCAGTGCAAGGGCCTGCCGGCCGCCGACATCAGTGTCTCACCTATTGCTTCCGAAAGGGTCGGGTGGGCGTGGATCAGGGCGGCAGCCTCCGACGGCAGCGCCTCCCAGCCGACCACGTACATCAACTCGTGGATCATCTCGCCCGCCTGGGGCCCCACGATGCTGGCACCGACGATGGGGCCGTCCTCGGCGGTGAGCACCTTCACGTGGCCCTGGTTCTGGCCGATGATCACCGCCCGGCCGATGCCGTTGAAGAAGTGTTTGGCGGAGCTGACCTTCATGCCGCGTCGGGCCGCCTCCTCCTCCCCTATGCCCACCTCGGCGAACTCCGGATGGGTGTAGGTGACGCGGGGGATGGCGTCGTAGTTCACGGGCGCCGGTTCCCCCGTGGCGATGTGGGTCACGGCGGCGATCCCCTCGGCGAAGCCGACATGGGCCAGCTGCGGTGTCCCGGCCACGATGTCGCCCACCGCGTAGACACCTGCCTCGCCGGTCTCCATGGTCGTCTTGTCCACGACCACGTAGCCCCGGTCGAGTTGGACCTGTGTCCCCTCCAGACCGATCCCATCGGTGTTGGGGCCCCGTCCCACTGCCACCAGCACCACGTCGACCTCGACCCGCTCGTCGCCCGCCGAGACGACGACGCCGTTCTCGGTCTTCTCGGCCGGGTCGACGCCGACACCGATGTGGAACTGGACACCCCGTCTGCCCAGCAGACGCTGGAGGACACGGGCCGACTCCGGGTCGGAGCCCGGGACGATCTGGTCCATCATCTCGAAGACGTGGACCTGGCTCCCCACGTCGGCGAGGAACGAGGCGAACTCACAGCCGATGACCCCACCGCCGATGATGGCGACCCGTTGCGGCTGGGTGTCCCAGTCGAGGGCATGATCCGAAGTCACGATGGTCGTGCCGTCGATCTCGTAGCCGGGGATGGTCCTGGCGTGTGACCCGGTGGCCAGGATCACCTTGGCCGCCTCGATGGTCCGGGAACCGCCATCGGCGAGTGCGACCTCGACCTTGTGTGGGCCGGCCAGACGGCCGGTCCCCTGGACGACCTCCACGCCCTTGGACTTGAGCAGCCCGGCGAGACCACGGACCACCCCGTCGACGGTCTTGTTCTTCTTGGCGAGTGCGGCCGCCCAGTCCATCTTCGGCTCGGATGTGACCACGCCGTACTCGGCCGCTTCGGCGACGGTGGTGTAGACCTCGGCGATCTGGAGCCACTGCTTGGCCGGGATGCAGCCTCTTATGAGACAGGTGCCGCCGGGGCGGTCCTTTTCGACCAGCGCGACCTCGAGGTCGAAGTTGCGGGCGTACAGGGCCGCGGCGTAGCCGCCCGGCCCACCTCCGATGATTGCGACGTCTACCAAGACCGGCCTTTCGTTGTCGGTGCCTCGGGAACCTGAGCCTAGTTTGGGTGGCAGCTAGTCCGATCAGCGAGACTTAGCACCTCATTACGCTGCCATCCGTGCCCACACGCTGGCTCCTCATCGCCTCCGCCGTCCTCGCCATCGTCATCGTCGCCGCGGCCGCCATCTGGCTCTGGCGGATAGTGATGTGACCGAGCGCATCCGTCTCACCACCACCGACGGCGTCGAACTGGAGACGAAGGTCGACCACGCCGATCGGCCCACCCGGGTGACGGTGCTTTGCCACCCCCACCCGGAATGGGGCGGGACGATGAACAGCCCGTTGATGATCGCGATCACCAGGGTGTTGGTCGCGCGGGGCCACACCGTGATCCGCTTCAACTTCCGGGGCGTCGGCGAGTCGACGGGCACACACACCAAGGGTGAGGCGGAGCTCGAAGATGTCACCGCCGCGGTCCGCTATGCCGAGACCCTCGGGTTGCCGATCGCCATCGGCGGCTGGTCTTTCGGGGCCCGGATGGCCCTGGCATGGGTGGCGTCGCAACGAGCCGAGATCCCGTACTCCGGCGTCGCCCCGCCACCCGAGGATCTGCCCGACCAACTCCCAACGGGCCCGAAGCGGATCGTCCTCGGGTCCCGGGACCAGGTGATCGACGGTGAGGCCCTGAAGGAATACGCCGTCGCCAAAGGGATCGATCTGGTGCTGACGCCAGGCGACCACTTCTTCCACGGTCGCGGCGAGCGGATCGGGCTGCTGGTGGCGGAGGGGTTGGAACGGTGAGCTTTGTCCCTCCGGCCTTCGGCTTTGCTCCGTTGGTGGGAACTATCCCCCTACCCCCGGCTCTGCTCCGCTCCGCCGGCGGTACCTTCCCCCAGCCCTCGGCTGGGGGACTTATCGGATGGGCCTGAAGCCGCGGTTCATCGCCTCTTCGAGGGTGTCGGGACCGAAGGCCTGCAGCTGCAGACGTCGGAGCAGGTCGTCGCTCTCCACCCGGTTCTTCAACTCCTCGAACTGCCCGGAATCGTCGCAGTCGTAGACCCGCATCGTGTCCCGTGTCCCCACCCATCGAAATTCCTCGAAGCGAGCGAGACGGCTCACTGCGCGCTCTCGTCGACTTCCTGACCTGTGGGCACCTCGGCGTTGCAGTTGGGACAGGTGGCCACCGCGATCTGACCCACGACGAAGCTGAACTCGCATTGCGGGCAGGTGACCCTCGGAAGTGGTGGCGGTGGCGGCTCGGGCCCACCCTGGGGGTAGCCGCCCATGCCGGAGTTCTGCGGTCCGTCCGCTCCTCTCACCACGTTCACGGAACCACAGACCGGGCAGGCGAAACGGCCCGCCCCCGAGACCTCGAACTGCGTGCGGCATGCGCCGCAACGGACCCTCATTCCTCTTCTTCTCCCTGTGTCTCTACCGGGTCGCCCACCGCGCCGATGGCCATGAGGTAGTCGGCTTCCAGCGCCAGCACGGTGGCGATGTCTTCGAAAGAGTAGGTCACGTCGTGACGTGACTGAATCTCGGACGAGATCCAGCGGATCGACTCGTCGTGTCCGCCTGCGACGGCCTCGATGGGGTTGCGCCGGTTCTCCTGGGCGAGACCCTGCATGTAGTGGATCTCGTACTCGAGGATCCGCCTGATGTCGGCCCGGCTCAGCTTGGACTCCGGGGGGAGGCGCCCCGAGATGTGGCTGATGGCGTGCTCGACCACGTACTCCAGCGGTTGGTAAGTCGGATTGACCCGGGCCTGCTGCCACACCATCAACGCCAGGATCACCAGCAGGATCCCGGCGAAGAAGGCGACGAACAGCACGATGGCGCCGGGCGACACGATGGGAGTATGTGACAGGTCACCCGGTCTTGGCAAAGACGGGCCGCATCCGGCGGTCGGGACCGCCTGCGATCAGAAAGCTTCGACCGGGAGGTCCATGAGGGAGCCGTCCTCGGCCTGCGCCCGCTGCGAGCGGGCCGCCACCTTCGGGGCCACGTCCCTGACCAACCACCCGGCCGCAGCCACCTTGCCCTGATAGAACGGGTCTTCGTCGACCTTGGGTAGCGCGACCTCGGCTTGTCGGAGCATCAGCCACGCGATGACCACCTCGGAGATCGTCTCCAGCAACGGCGTGGCCTGGAGACCGACCTTGTAGATCTCCTCGGGCTGACCTCCCATGGACGCCATGAGGTGCTCCACCATCTTCCCGATGTGAGCCTGGGCGTCGTCGAGCATCTTGCCCAGCAGCTCCCGCTCGGCCGCCAGGGGGTCATCGGGACCGCCGCCCTTGACGAACTGGACGATCTCGGCGGACAGGGACGCGAGCGCGGTCCCCTGGTCACGGGCGATCTTCCGGAAGAACAGGTCCATCGCCTGGATCCCGGTCGTGCCCTCGTAGATGGTGTCGATCTTGGCGTCCCGGATGTACTGCTCGATCGGGTAGTCCTGGGTGTAGCCGGAGCCACCGAACACCTGCAGCGACAGCGAGAGCAGGTCGTAGGCCTTCTCCGACGAGTAGCCCTTGACCAGTGGGAGGAGCAGGTCGTTCCGCCTCGGCCAGGTGTCGTCCTCGGGATGGAGGCGCTCCTGGTCCTGGACCCAGCCCGTGTACAGCGCGAGCGCCCGCAAACCCTCGGCGTAGGCCTTCTGCTCCATGAGCATGCGACGAACGTCGGGGTGACGGATGATCGGCACCCGGGGGGCCGTCTTGTCGGTGGCCCGGGTGAGATCGGCACCCTGGATCCGCTCCTGGGCGTACTCGAGGGCGTTGAGGTAGCCGGTGGAGAGGGTTCCCATCGCCTTGACGCCGATCATCATCCGGGCGTACTCGATGACCCGGAACATCTGGCGGATGCCATCGTGCCTGTTCCCCACGAGGAACCCGACGGCCGGGAGCTCGCCTCCGAAGGTGAGCTCGCAGGTCGCCGAGCCCTTGAGCCCCATCTTCTTCTCGATGTTGGTGGCGAACACCCCGTTGCGCGAGCCGAGGGAGCCATCGGGGTTGACCAGGTACTTGGGGACCATGAACAGGGAGAGGCCCTTGGTCCCGGGCCCGGCCCCGACCGGCCGGGCGAGCACCAGGTGGATGATGTTCTCGGCGGAGTCGTGCTCGCCGCTGGTGATGAAACGCTTCACGCCCTCGACGTGCCAGGTGCCGTCGCCCTGGTCGATGGCCTTGGTCGTGCCGGCACCGACGTCGGAGCCGGCGTCGGGCTCGGTGAGCACCATTGTCCCGGCCCAGCCCCGCTCGGCCCACATACGGGCGAATTCCTTCTGTTCGTCGGTCCCCTCCTCGAAGAGGACCCGGGCGAAGAGCGCGCCGCCGGCATAGAACTGGACAGTGGTGTTGGCGGCGCAGAGCATCTCGGTCATCGACCAGATGACGGGTGCGGGCACCGGGTTGCCGCCCATCTCGACTGGGAGGCCGAGGGCGTCCCACCCGCCCTCCTTGAAGGCGGCGATGCTCTTCTTCACGGAGTCGGGGAGATGGACCTCGCCGTCGGCCAACTCGAGGGGGATGCGGTCCTGGTCGACGTAGGAGGCGGCGTACTCCTCACGTGCCAGACGCTCTATCTCGACAAGCACGTCACGGATGGTGTCCGCGTCGACACCCGGCCACAGTTCGTCGCTCAGGTACTCCTGGACCCGGAGGACTTCGAAGAGGTTGAACTCGATGTCGCGCAAGTTCGACTTGTAGTGGCTCACGTCCTTCATCGTAATTTGAGCGAACGCTCAATGTGTAGGGTCCTTCGGCCCGGGCGCAAGCGGTTACCCTCGCCGTCTATGCGCTACCGCAGGGGTCTCGAGGCGAGGGAACGGATCCTCGGCGCCACCCGGAGCCTGATCGCCGACTTCGGGCTGGAGGGCACGACCATCAAGGGGATCTGCGCCCGTGCCGAGGTGCTCCCGGGGAGCTTCTACAACCTCTTCGACTCCAAGGAGCAAGCGATCCTGACGGTGGTCCGTGAGGCGATCGACGCCGTCGACCCCGACCCTGAGCACAAAGGCCCCGACAGCCTCGAAGACCTGATCGACGCCTACATCCGTTTCGTCACCGAGCAGGAGGACCTGGCCCGGGTCTACATCGCCATCGCCGTGTCCGGTGGCCGCAACCGGACCGAGTTGAAGCAGCGGGTGCTCAGGCATCACGAGGGGCGTGTGGAGCGGTTCGCCGCCGCCGTGGCTCGCTCCCGGCCCGGCCTGGACCCGGGGGACGCCCGCCAACGTGCCGAGGTGCTGGTCACCTCGCTCAACGGGATGACTCTCCACTACGTCCTCGACCCCACATTCGACCTGGCACGGCACGCCAGGTCGCTGGTTGCGGAGACCGTCGGCGCCTGATGGAGCTCGCCATCCAGTCCCGGGGATCGTGGCCGGCCATCAGGGAGACCGCGCTCTGGGTCGAGGAGAACGGGCTCGCCGCCATCGCCATCCCCGACCACTACCTCAACCGCGGCGGCCGCAACACTCCGGCGCACGACCAACCCACCCAGCTCGCGGCCCTGGCGTCGATCACGTCGAACGTCGAGCTGGTCTCGCTGATGAGCCCGGTGACCTTCCGCCACCCCGCGGTCATGTACAAGATCGCCGTCACCATCGACGAGATCTCCGGCGGGCGGTTCCGCCTCGGTCTCGGAGCAGGGTGGATGGACGACGAGTTCCAGGCGTACGGGATCCCGTACCCGCCCGTGGGCGAGCGCATGGAGTTGCTCGCGGAGGCCATGGCGTATCTGCGGGCCGCCATCACGCCCGAAGCCGTCGGGTTCGAGGGGAAGCACTACCGCCTCGAGGAGTTCGACCCGCATCCCCACCCCATCGATGTCCGACTCATCATGGGCGGGTCGGCGAAGCGGGTGTCACGCTCGATCGCGGTGCGGTACGCCGACGAGTACAACCTGACCGTCACCGACCCGACCAAATTCCGTCGGCTCAGGGAGCTCACCCGCGAGGAGTTGGTGGACGCCGGGCGTGACGCCGATGCGCTGACGTGGACCTCGATCGGGGCAGGTCTCGCCGCGGTCGAGGAATCCGACTACCGGCGCTTCCTGGAGCACCTGGCCAAGGTCACCGGTCAGTCCACGGAGCGGATCGAAGAGGTCTACGCGGAACGCTCCATCCCCCACGGGTACGGATCGCAGGCCCGAGACATGCTCGCCGAGCTCGCCGATGCCGGGTGTGAGCGGTACTACCTGCAGGTGTTCGGGCTCAGCCCCTCGGAGCTGGATCTGCTCGTCGAGGCGTATCAGGGCTGAACTACGGTCAGCCCGCCCGGCGCGATCCCGTCAACCGGACTGCGTGATGTCAGCCCAAATAGGAGATGCCCACTCGTCGAGCTCGGCGATCGAGATCGGGAACACCGTGTTGGGCGTCCCGCCTGCCGCCCACACCGGGTCGTTCCGCTTCAGCTCCGGGTCGGCGAACACCCGCAGCTGCCGGTCGTGCCCGAAAGGCGGCGTGCCCCCGGCGGCATAGCCCGTCGCCTCCTTGACCTCATCCAGAGTCGCCCTCCGGGCCCTGCTACCGCCGGCCGCGTCCGCCAGCTTGCCGGTGTCCAGCATGAGGTCGCCCGGCACCAGCGCCACGACGGGCTCGGCACCCTCGGGCCACTCGACCACGAACACCAGCGACTTGACGATCGCAGCCACCGGGCAGCCGATGGCAAGGGCGGCATCCCCGGCAGTCTTGGTCCCGTCGGGGAAGAACCTGGATCTTCCGGCGATCCCCGGGACGCGCTCCATCAACCGCCGGGTGGCAGCAGGCAACTCAACCGCCACGGACGATCTCCACCGTCTCCTTCATGCCGTCCAGGTCGGAGAGGTCGAGCCACTGAACATAGATGCGCTCGACACCGACCTCCTCCAGGGCGGCGATGCTCTCGGCGACACGGTCGGGGGTGCCCACCAGGTAGCCGGCGTCCGACCAGCGCTTCTCCAGCTCATCGCCGCCCAGCCCCCTCCTGGCGGCTGCGACGTCGCGGCGCTCCTCGAACTCGGCCTGGGTGCGGCCGACGAGGGCGGGGCCCATCATCGTCACCTCGACGTGTCGATCGCCGGCGGCCTCACGCATGACGGCGATGCGGGGCGCGGCGTCCTCGGGGCGGCGGAGGAACATGTTGTATTCGTCGGCGCGGCGGCCGGCCAGGGTCGGGGTCCGTTTCTCCCCGCTCCCACCGATGACGAGACGGATGCCCTGGGGTTTGGGTCTGATGTTCCCGTTGATCCGGTAGTAGCGCCCCTCGTACTCCACGGGGTCGGGGCCGAAGGCGGCCTCCAGGTAGTCGAGTGCCTCCTCGAAGCGAGCGAACCGCTCCTTCCAGTCGTAGAACTCGATGCCGTACACGTCGTGCTCCAGCTCCATCCAGCCGGTTCCCACACCCAGGTCGAAACGGCCCCCTGACATCTGGTCGATGGTGACTGCGTTCTTCAGGATCACCGATGGATGGCGGAAGGTGATCGGTGCCACCAGGAGACAGAGGCGAATGCTCTCGGTCTCCCGGGCCAGCCCGGCAAGAGAGGCGAAGGCGTCGGTGGCGTCAGGCGTCGGGTCGCCGCTCGAGTAGTAGTGGTCGCTGCGAGCGAAGGAGACGAGACCTTCGGCTTCGGCCCAGCGCGCCGCGGCGAGTTGCTGCTCGTAGGTGCCGCCGAGTTGTGGCTCGGTCATCAGGGAGAACTGCATATCGGGCACCATAACGGTGCCCGATATTCCGTTCTCCGTACCTGGTACCTGGTACTTGGTAGGCGGAGCGCGCGGGCACCTCAGCGAGCACCTTTCGTACGCCAAGTTTCCCAGTAGCCGGTACAGGTAGTCGGTACCGGGTACCCAGTACCAAGTACCGGCGGGGCGGAGCGCCGCCGTCAAAAGAGATTTTCCCTACGTCGATAGGGCAAATAGCATGATGGTCGTGTCCGACACCGCTCCCCTCCTCCGGATCGAGAATCTTCACGTCTCCGTCGACGGCACCGAAATCCTCAAAGGCGTCGACCTGACGGTCAGGCATGGGGAGATCCATGCCCTCATGGGCCCCAACGGATCGGGCAAGTCCACTCTCGCCTCGGTGCTGCTCGGCCACCCGGCGTACCAGATCACCGAGGGCGCCGTCTACTACAAGGGCGAGGACATCGCCGACTGGCCACCCACCGAGCGGGGCAAGGCCGGGATGTTCCTGGCGTTCCAGCACCCCGAGGCGATCCCCGGTGTGTCGGTGCTCCAATTCCTTCGCCAGGCGCTCTCCAACCGGACCGGCGTCGACCTCACCGTCCTCGAGGTGAGACTCAAAGTCATGGACGCGATGAAGGAACTCGCCATGGAGTCCTCCTTCGCCGACCGGTATCTCAATGAAGGCTTCTCGGGCGGGGAGCGGAAGCGCAACGAGGTCCTGCAGATGGCCGTGCTCCAACCCGAGCTTGCGATCATGGACGAGACCGACTCGGGTCTGGACATCGACGCCCTCCGCACCGTCGCCGACGGGGTCAAGAAGCTCGCCGGCCCGGAGCGAGCCTTCCTCATCATCACCCACTACCAGCGGCTCCTCGAGTACGTCACGCCCGACGTGGTCCACATCTTCCTCGACGGGCGCATCGTGGAGAGCGGCGGGCCCGACCTCGCCGCCCGTCTCGAGGAAGAGGGATACGAATCCTTCCGCTCGGTGTTGACCTAGGTGTCTTGACCGGGTTCCCAGACCTCAGAGCCGACTTCCCGATCCTCGAGACCGGAGTCCACTTCCTGGACTCCGGGGCGTCCTCCCAGAAGCCGATCCAGGTCCTCGAGGCGATGGACCGCTTCGCTCGCACGTCCTACGCAAACGTGCACCGCGGCGCCTACAAGCTGTCCGTCGCCGCCACCGACGCCTATGAGGCGGCGAGGAAGCGGGTGGCGGTGTTCCTCGGCGCCGATCCGGATGAGGTGATCTTCACCCGGGGCGCCACCACGGCTCTCAACATGGTGGCGTTCGGTTGGGGCGTGGAGCACCTGGGCGCCGGCGACCGCATCCTGACCACGGTGATGGAACATCACGCCAATCTGGTCCCATGGCAGATGGTCGCCAAGCGGACCGGCGCCACTCTCGATCACGTCCCGATCACCGATGACGGCCGTCTGGACCTCGAATCCTTCAGGGAGAAGTTGGACGATCGAGTCAAGGTCGTGGCCGTGACCGGGATGTCCAACGCCTTGGGGACGATCCCGGATGTTCCCCAGATCTCACGACTGGCCCATGAAGTCGGCGCCCGTGTCGTGGTCGACGGTGCCCAGCTTGTGCCTCACCGTGGCGCCGATGTCGGCGAACTCGGCGCGGACTTCCTGGCCTTTTCCTCGCACAAGATGCTCGGCCCGACCGGCATCGGGGTTCTCTGGGGGCGGATGGACGCTCTGGAGGAGATGGAGCCGTTCGAGGGTGGGGGCGAGATGATCTCGGATGTCACCCTCCACGACGCGACATGGGCCGCGATTCCCCACCGCTTCGAGGCGGGCACGCCGCCGATCATCGAGGCCGTGGGGCTGCATGCCGCCATCGACTACCTCGAGACCATAGGCATGGACAAGATCTTCGCCCACGACCAGGAGCTCACGGCCGTGGCCCTGGAGAGGCTCTCCGACGTGCCGGGCGTCCGGATCCACGGGCCGCGCGACACCGAGAGCCGGGGCGGGGTCATCTCGGTGACGATGGACGGTGCCCATGCCCATGACCTGGCGACGATCCTCGACGAGCACGGTGTCGCGGTGCGGGCCGGGCACCACTGCGCCAAGCCGCTGATGCGTGAGCTCGGGGTGGCGGCGACGGCGCGGATCAGCTTCTACGTCTACAACACCGAGGAGGACATCGACGCGGTCGTGGCGGGATTGCGCAAGGCCGGCGAGTTGTTCGGAGTGGGTTGATGGCACTCGAAGACCTCTATCGGGAGGTCATCCTCGACCACTACCGCAACCCCCGGAACCGGGGTCGGCTCGCCGATCCCGATGCGACTGCCGAAGGGATGAACCCGCTTTGCGGTGACGAGATCAGGATCGAGCTCGCCTTCTCCGACGGCATGGTCTCCGAGGTGGCCATCGATGGCCAGGGTTGCTCCATCAGCCAGGCATCGGCATCGATGATGAGCGAGGCGATCAAGGGGAAGACCCGCGAGGAGATCTCCGATCTCATGGCCCGCTTCCGGGGGATGATGTCCCTGGAGGGTGGCGTGGACCCCGACCTCGACCCCGATCGGCCCGGTGCGTCACTCGGTGACATGGAGGCCCTCCAAGGTGTCCGGCAGTACCCGGTGCGGATCAAGTGCGCCGCCCTGGGCTGGACGGTGTTGCAGGACGCCCTGCAGACCCAGGATTAGTCCCCCAGCCGAAGGCTGGGGGAAGGTACCGCCGGCGAAGCGCAGCGGAGCCGGGGGTAGGGGGGCCGTTCCCTATTCGAAGCCTTCCAGCACCTCTTCCAGGCGTTCACCGACCGCGGTGAGACGTTCCCGGCAGAAGGCGAGCAGGTCGGCCGCCCGTTTCACGTCGTCGATGAGGCGGTCCACGTCGACGTCCTCCCGGGTGAGGCGAGCGTGGATGGCCCGAAGCTCGTCGAGGGCCTCCTGGTAGCTCTGCTGTTCCTCGCTCATTCCGTCTCCACTCTCATCGGCACCGAACCATCGGCGAAGCGGACCGACACGCTTTCACCCGCCTTCAGCTGACCCGCACGGGTCACGGCCGACCCGTCGAGCCGCGTCACCACGGCGAATCCTCGCCGTAGCGTCGGTTCCACGCCCAACACCGCCAAGGTATCCCCGAGACGGTCGAGCTCTCGACCCTTGTTCTGCAGGTACGCCCTGGCTCTGTCGGCGACGTCCTCCGCCAGGCGATCGAGCCGTTCGCGCTGGCCGGCTACCGCATGCCTCGCCCCCGCCACCCCGGACGCCAGCGACGCGAGCATGCTCTCGGATCGTTGGAAGGCTCGAAGCGCCTGATCGCTGATCGCCGCCCGCGCCCGGTCGATGCGCCCCGCGAAGTCCTCCACCCGTGTCACCAACCACTCCCCCGCCGCGGTCGGCGTCTTCACCGATATGGCTGCCACCTCGTCGACGACGCTTCGATCGATCTCGTGACCGATCCCCACGACGACCGGCATGGGCATGCGGGCGATGGCCCGGGCCACCTCCTCGTTGTCGAAGGCCGCGAGATCCAGCTTCGAACCGCCGCCACGCACCACCGCCACCACGTCGACCGCCTGCGCCGACAGCCGGTCGAGAGCCTCCACGATCCCGGCAGGAGCCCGCTCCCCCTGCATGCTGGCGTGAGCCGTGAGCACCCGGAAGCGCCGGCCGGACCTGCGGAGCTGATCGAGGAAGTCGGCGTGCGCAGCCGAGCCCCGACTGGTGACCAGGCCGACGCGGAGTGGCACCAACGGGATCGGACGTGTCTTGTTCAGGTCCAGCGTGCCGTCGGCGGCGAGACGTCGAAGGACCTCCTCACGGGTCAACGCCATGCGGCCGAGGGTGAAGGCCGGGTCGATGTCGAGCAGGGAGAGTTGCACCGCGCCGCGTCTGGACACGCCCACGGTCCCCGAAACCCGCACCTCGACCCCCTCACGGAGACTGCCCACCCCGGCCCGATCCAGCGCCAGGTCGACCTCTCGCATCACGAGCCCGCGGGCGGCGATTTCGAGCGACAGGTCGTTGGACTCCGTGTCGACGAGACGGAAGAAGACAGCGCCATTCGGCGTTCGGCGCAGACCGGATACTTCGCCGCGGACCCAAACCGGCCCGGGGAACACCCCGGCGACGGCCGACCCGGCTCGGGTCAGCAGCTCGGCGACGCCGAAGGTCGTCGTCAGGTCAGACGATTCCACCCTCTGTCATCTTCTTGAGATCGAGGGCCTTGTCCAGCTCCTCCTCGCTGAGAAGACCTGCCTCGAGAACCAGCTCCCGAACCGAGCGACCCGTGGCGGCAGCCTCCTTGGCGATCTTGGCGCCGTTGTCGTAGCCGATATAGGGGTTGAGGGCGGTGACGATGATCGCGTTGCGCTCCAGGAGCTCTTGGGCCCGATCACGGTTGGCCTCGATGCCGTCGACACACCTGACGGCGAACGTCCGCGTAGAGGTGGTGAGCAGCTCGATGGATTCGAGCAGGTTGTGGGCCAGAACCGGCATCATCACATTGAGCTCGAAGTTCCCGTTGGCGCCGCACCAGGCGACCGTGGCGTCGTTCCCGATCACCTGGGCCGCCACCATCATCAGCATCTCGGACATCACCGGGTTGACCTTGCCGGGCATGATCGAAGAACCGGGCTGAAGGTCGGGGATGCGGATCTCGGCGATCCCGGAAGTCGGCCCGGAACCCAGGAACCGAATGTCGTTGGCGATCTTGAACAGGGAGACCGCCACGGTGCGGAATGCGCCCGAAGCGGCGACTGCGGCGTCCTTCGCACCCTGGGCCTCGAAGTGGTCGTCGGCCTCCCGGAACGGATATCCCGTCCGCTCAGCCATCAGGTCGATGACCCGGGCGGGAAAACCCTTCGGGGCGTTGATCCCGGTACCGACTGCGGTCCCGCCGAGGGCCAGCTCCTCCAGATCGGGCAGGGCTCGCTCGATCCGCTCCATCCCCTTGCGGACCTGCATCGCGTAGCCACCGAACTCCTGACCCAGGGTGACCGGGGTGGCGTCCATGAGATGGGTGCGGCCGGATTTGACCACGTCGGCGAACTCGTCGGCCTTGGCTTCGAGCGAGGCCGCCAGACCGTCCAGCGCGTCGAGGAGACCGTCGCGGATGCCGGCCACGGCGGCGATGTGGATCGCCGAGGGGATGACGTCGTTGGAGGACTGGCCGAAGTTGACGTCGTCGTTGGGATGGACCTTGCGGTCGCCACCGAGGATCTCGGTGGCCCGGCGAGCTATGACCTCGTTGGCGTTGGTGTTGGTGGAGGTGCCGGAGCCGGTCTGGAAGATGTCGAGGACGAAATGCGCGTCCAGATCGCCACTCATCACCTCGTCGGCCGCCTGCCGGATGGCGGCGGCCACCTCGGCGTCCTTGAAGCCCATGTCGGCGGCGACAGTGGCGGCCGACCCCTTGAGGAGACCCAGGGCCCAGATGAAGCGGCGGGAGAAGCGGAGATTCGAGATGGGGAAGTTCTCCACGGCACGCTGCGTCGAGGCGCCGTAGTAGGCATCGGCCGGTACCCGGACCTCGCCCATGGAGTCCTTCTCGATGCGGTATTCGGTCATGCCGTCGAGGGTACTCCGTGCCTCTGGTCCCCTTGCCGGGCTTCCTCCTTCGCTTCGCTCAGGGGGAGAGCCCGAGGTAGTGCTTCTCCTCCTCGTAGAGCTTGCGGAGACGGTCCGGGAGCGGGTCCGGGTCGTCCGCGGCACCGGCGGCGATGAGGATCAGGTCGATGAGACCGTGATAGTCGGCGAGGGAGATCTCTTCGGGCATGGCGATCGCCCTGCCACGCCCTTCCTCGACGGCGTCCAGGTTCCCCCGGTTGTGCCAGTTGCGGAGGGCGACGCAAAGACCGGCGGCCTGATAGCCCAGCGACCCGAACGCCGTCGCCTCACATCCCCCGGCGTCCATCAGCTTTCGCTGATGAGTGATACCGGCGTTCGCGGCGGCGTTGCTGATCCGGTTGGTCAGGTCACGGTCGAAGACGGTCGACCGATCTCCGGTTCGGATGATGGGACCGGCTCCCACACGGGCGTCGGGGAGCTCGCGCGACGTCTCGATGGAGATGACCCGGGAGTCTCGTGGGAGGGTTTCGTTGAGGGCGGCATGGAGCGCTCCGACCAGTCCCACCTCCTCGGCCCGTGTGAGGAGGACGCCGAAATGCCTGAGGTCGTCCCGCTTCCGGGCCCGGTCCAGGGCGACGAGGGACGCGGCACACCCGGCGAGGTCGTCACAAGCCGGAGCCGAGTGGATCCCGTTGTCGGTCATCGGAGGCGGGAAGACCCACATGGCGATGTCACCGACGTGGATCTGGCCACGGGACATCCCCTTCGACATGGTCCCGGTGTGTGTCTTGGGGTCGTACGAGGTCACCTCGAGCATGTGGGCCCCACCGATCTTGGGGATCCTCACCTTCGCCCCCCAGAAATAGACGGGATCGACACCACCGCGGAACTCGAAGCCGACGACGTCGTCATCGACACTGGTGATAACGAACGCAGGATGATCCATGTGGGCCACTGCGATCACGGGCGCCCGACGCCTGCGGCCCTTCTGCGTGATGAGCAGGTTGCCACCCGAGTCGATCGAGAGCTTCAGATCGGGGCGCCGCTCCACCCATGCCTCCACCCATTCCACGACCTCGTCCTCGAGACCCGAGGCAGTGACCAGGTTGGTGAGCTCGCGGAGCCACTTCTCCGCGGTGGCCCGGTTGGCCAATCGCTACTCCTCTCGACGGTTCAGGCGTCGAAGGGCGTCTCGGTGAAGAAGTCCGACGGCCGGCGCTCGATGGCGACCGGCGTGCGGACCAGTCCGAGTCGCTGGCGAACCGCCTCGTATCCGCCGGCTTCCAACTCGTCGGCGAGTTCCCGTTCACCGCTGTCGACGATCCTGCCGTCGATCATGACATGGATGCGGTCAGGTGTCATGTATCGGAGGATCCTGCTGTAGTGGGTGATCATGAGGACACCCATCTCCGGGGACCTCATCTCCTCCACGGCCTCGGCCACCTGACGCACGGCATCGATGTCCAGGCCCGAATCGATCTCGTCGAGGAGCGCCATCTTCGGCCGCAGTACCGCCATCTGGAAGATCTCCGACCGCTTCTTCTCCCCGCCCGAGAGATCGTCGTTGACTGCCCGATCGAGGAAGCGGTCCATGTCGAAGCGGTCGGCTTCCTTCTCGATTCGGGACTCCGCCTCTTCCGGCGACAGGCCCTGGGCCAAGGCGGCCTCGTAGACGAAGTCGCGGAGACGGACCCCGGGCACCTCCGTCGGGTACTGGAAGCTCTGCAGCAGGCCGAGGCGGGCACGCTCGTCGACCGGGAGATCGAGGATCTCGACACCATCGAGACGAGCCGAGCCGGCTACCTCGTAGTCGGCCTTCCCGGTGAGGACGTGGCAGAGGGTCGACTTGCCCGACCCGTTGGGTCCCATGATGGCGTGGACCTCGCCGAAGGGGACCTCCAGGTCCACACCGTTGAGGATCTGCCTCTCGGCGATGGACGCGGTCAGGTCGGTGACGCTGAGAGCGGGGTTCACGATTCCTCCAGTGTCAGATACACGGACCCGTCGTCTTCGATGGAGACCGGGTAGACGGGGACGGGTCTGGTTGCGGGCAGGCTGAGGGCTTGACCAGTGCGCAGGTCGAATTCGGAGCCGTGTCGGGGGCACTCGACGGTGCAGTCCCACACCTCGCCCTCGGACAGCGACGCCTCTGCGTGCGAGCAGCGGTCCCCGATGGCGAAGACCTCCTCGCCGATCCGGAACACCGCGATGCGGTGCTCACCTATCTCGAAGCGCAGGCCCTTGGACTCGGGGAGCGCCTGCAGATCACCGACCTCGAACTTCACGCCACCCGTCCTTCGCTGCTCTGACCGGCGACGAACCGGCGGAACACCTCGGCGGCGATTGGCTCCTCCATCCCGCCGATGGGGAGGCGATCGATGACCTCCTGGAAGAAGCCCCTGATGAGGAGTCGCTCCGCGGTCGGCCGCGGCAGTCCACGACTCTGCAGGTAGTAGAGGCTCTCCTCGTCGGGTGGGCCGACCGAGGAGCCATGGCCGCAGACCACGTCGTCGCAGAGGATCTCCAGGTTGGGCACCGAGTTGGCCTTGGCGCCGTCGCTGAGCACCAGGTTGCGGTTGGTCTCGAAGGTGTTGGTCCCCACCGCCTCCTTCTCGATGCGGAGCAGGCCGGTGAAGACGCTCTGAGCCTCGTCGCCGACGGCCCCCTTGAGGAACACATCCGAGGTGGTGTGCTTCCCCGAGTGCCGGACGACGAGTCGGTAGTCGAGGGTTTGGCTGCCCTCTCCGAAGTAGAGGCCCACGGTCTCGGCCGAGCTGCCGTCGCCTTCCAGGTCCATGCCGAGATCGAGACGGGCGAAGTCGCCGCCGAGGCCGACCTCTCCGATCCGAGCGGTGGCGTCACGGCCGACCACGACCCGCTCGTGGGTGACGCTGGTGCCGGCGTGATCCATGTTCTGCAGCGACAGGAACCGGAGGTTGGCCCCCTGTCCGAGCTCGAGGTGGATCTCCGGGACCATGAGCAGGCTGGCCCCCGGGGAGCTGCGGTAGACGACGATGACACCGGCCTCGGCGCTGTCTCCCACCCGCACCGAGATGTGGGGGAAGGACGCCGTGTGGGCGGTGACCGCCTGAAGGTCGATGAGGAAGGGTTCGGCGACCGAGGCACCAGCCGGAACGTCGATGAACAGGCCATCGTGGGCGAAGGCGGCGTGGGCCGCGGCCAGCTTGTTGTGACCCGCCGGGACCCGGCTCGCCAGACGATCCGGCTCTATGTCGGCGAGTCGACGCACGACAACCGTGTCGGAATCCGCTTCCACGACCGAGCCGTCGACGATCAGCGCCCGGCCCGAGGTCGACGAGATGGCGCCGACGAAGGGGCCCGGAGCCATCGGAGCACCGGGCTCCCCGACAGGCGAGAGGTTGGAGAACGGCAGGTCGTATTCGACGTAGCGCCAGTCCTCCTCCGCCCCGGTTGGCTCTTCGAGGGACGAGAACACCGCGAAAGCAGACTCCATGGCGGAACGTCGCCATTCGGGTGCCCGGGCGACGATGTCAGCGTGGGTGGTCTGGTCAAACGCGGGCAAATCGGCGCTCCAAAAGAGGGACTACCACCGATGCTATTTGCCCTACACCGATAGTGCGAATCCCGTCAGCTGCTCGGCTGGAGGGCCTCAACGGTGACGTTGGAACGGGCATTCCAGAGCATCCAGCCGAGCCCGAACTGCTCCACGACGTCGATCTGTTCGCGCACCTGGGAGGCGTCGTAGCCGAAGTCCTGGAGCCATGGACGGACCACGACCCGGCGCGGGAGCCGCGCCATCCCGTCCCTCAGGGCGTTCTCCACCATGGGCCCCGGGTGGTCGTTGGGGTTGTCGAACCCGTACCAGCCGGTCGAGTAGTGGCTCGGGTACACCATCGGCGACACCACGTCGACGATGTTGGCGATGTCCTCCCACTTCTGGCCGATCGCTCCGTCGTCCACCGCCTTCGTGATGAAGCCGAAGACGTCGGCACCCACGGCGCATCCCATCGGGTGGAGCTTGGAGACCGCCTCGGTGAGGAAGCCGTTGATGGTGGCCAGCCGGACATCGGCCGACACGCCTTCGTCGAAGATGGCCGACTCGCGCCGCTGGTCCGGGAAACGGACATAGTCGAACTGGATCTCGTCGACGCCCAAACCGCACGCCTCGACGGCGAGGGCGAGACCGTAGGCCCGGGCGTCGGGATCGGTTGGATCGAGGAAGTACTGCCCGTTGGCGCTGTAGGGCTTCTGCAGCTCGGAGTCCCAGACCGCCATCTCAGGCTCTCGGATCGCGGCGATTGGGTCGTTGAAGACGACCAGTCGGGCGATCACGTAGAGATCTTGCTCCTTGGCGCGTCTCACCACTTCGGAGAGATCGAACGCCTGGTAGTTGGCGCCGACCTCGTTGGCCGTCGGATCCTCCGTGTCGTACCAGACGAGCCCGGTCTCGTCCTTGATGTCGATCATCACCGCGTTGAGCTCGGTGCTGGTGGCGAGCTGGAGGAATTCGTCGTACCGGTCGCGCACCGCCTCGCCAGAGACGTGAACGGCACGGAGAACCATGGGCTCCAGCTGCACCGACTGATCGCCCTGCCCGCCGTCCCACTCGAAGGTCGTCGGGTGCCAGGCGGGCCTCTCCACCGTGACCTGCCCGGGCTCGGCGCCCCTGATGCTGAAACGACCGTCCGAATCGGTCTCCCCCGTGCCCGATCCCGACTTGACCACGGCTCCCGAGAGCGGTTGGCCTTCGCCGTCGGTGACCACCCCCCGGAGGAACCGTGCGGTGAGGACTATTTCGACCGGTTCCTCGGGTCGCTCCGAGACGGTGACCCGGCGCGGGACGTGGCCGGGAGCGGTCACCTCGATCACCGTCGTCGAGCCATCCCACTCCATCGGGATCACCCCGTCGGGACCAGACGTCCCCAACTGCCGTCCTCCGGCGTCGGCGACCGCCAACTCCACCGGTGCGCCCAGGTCGTCCAGGATTTGAAGCTCGTAGGGCGTCGCACGGTTGGCCATCGACCAACCGGCCCACACCACCCACGCCAGGGTGATCATGACGAGCAGGCGGAATTGGGTCTGACGCGACACCAGATTCGGAAGGTTATTCATCCACAGGGGGTAGGAGTGCCGCGGCGACGGCGGGAAAGCCCGTCAAATCGGCCCGGATCGGTTGCCACCCTGGCCACCGACCACTAGGTTTTCCACAGCCAAGGAGGGCACCTGGCTATGGCAGTCAAGGCCCGTGAACTAAGAGACCGGGGAACGAACCCGGCCGACACCGTCGGTCTGTACCTCGACGAGGTCTCGAGTCACGAGCTGCTCACGGCCGAGGACGAGGTCCATCTGGCCAGGGCCATGGAGCAGGGCCGCAAGGCCAAAGCCGCCCTCGAGTCCAACGCCTCCATCGACCCGGAGGAGAGAGCCGCCCTTATGAGGGCGGTGTCCGCGGGTGAGGAAGCCAAGATGACCTTCATCCGGTCCAATCTCCGGCTGGTCATCTCCATCGCCAAGCGTTACACGGGCCGTGGGCTCGACCTCCTCGATCTCATCCAGGAGGGAAACCTCGGCCTCATCCGGGCGGTGGAGAAGTTCGATTGGCGGAAGGGCTTCAAGTTCTCCACCTACGCCACGTGGTGGATCCGGCAGGCGATCACCAGGGGGCTGGGGAACAACGGTCGGACCATTCGGCTCCCGGTGCACATGGTCGACGTCGTGCGGACCGTCCATGACACCAGGCAGTCGCTGCACGACCAGTTGCACCGCGCCCCGACCCTCGAGGAGATCTCCGAAGCGTCGGGGCTCGACACCGAGCGGGTGCTGGCGGCCCTGGAAGCGCCGGCGGAGACGGTCTCACTCGACCGCCCCGTCGGCGAGGACGGCGACGCGTCGCTCCAGGACTTCGTCCACGACGAGACCGCAGTCGACCCCGAGTCGATGGCGGCGGCCGCCTGGCGGCGGGATCGGCTCATCCAGGCGTTGAACCACCTCGACCCCGAGGAGCGGCAGGTGATCTGGCTCAGATTCGGCCTCGACGGGGACGAGCCCTGGACCCTGTCCGACGTGGGCAAGGTGATCGACGCCACCCGGGAGCGTGTCCGTCAGATCGAGGCCCGGGGGCTTGCCAAGCTGCGCCACCCGTCCTGCGACATCGACCTGCAGGACCTGCTCTAGACCCGCACGTATCGGAGGAACAGGGTCTCGTCACCCATCCACGTGCGCGCCAACCGGAATCGGCGCGGATCCGTGAGCGCATCCCCCGCGGTGATCCGATTGGAGTAACCGCCGACGATCTGGGGTGACACCGCCCAGTTGATCTCGTCGACGACGTCCGACTCGAACAGGGAGGAGTTGAGGGTGGGTCCTCCCTCGCAGAGGACGATCGAGCCGGGCTCGAAGACGCTGATCACGCTGGAACCGGAGAGGTCGTCGAGCAGGACGACCTCGGCCACCTCGCGCAGTCTGGCGGCCTTGTCCTCGTCCGCCTTGGAGGAACCGATGACCGTTGGGCGCTTCTCCGGGTCGCTGAACACGCGTCTGCCCAGGTCGACGCTGAGCCGCCCACTGACGATCGCCAACCGGCTGTCGGGCCCGTAATCCTCGACGTCCACCGTCCCCGAGCCGACGAGGATCACATCGGAGATCCGTCGCAGGGCGCGGAAGAGCTCCCGGTCGTCGTCGTCACTCAGGGGCGTGGAACCACCGCGCACGGCGGTGGCTCCGTCGATCGAGGTCACCATGTTGAGCATCACCCAGGGACGACCCGTGGCGGCCCGCTCCTCGGCGAGGAGGGCCGCATCGAGGTCATCGATGGTGACACCTGTGGAGAGATCGCGGATCACACCGCGACGGTACCCGTGGAAAGCTTGGCTCGGATCTCATCCACGTTGCCCTGCCAGACGTTCTCGATGAGAACCGGCTTGAAACCCATCTCCACGTTGATGGCCAGCATCGGCTCGTTGGAGCCGGCGTTGTGGGTGTCGATCCGCTCCACCTCGGGGCGATCGGTGGCGATCCACGTGATCATCTCGGCCTTGAGCCACCGTCCGAGACCCTTGTTGCGATGGGCGGGATCGACTCCGGTGTCCTCCTGCCAGGCTTGCTGCGGGAAGTGCCGGGGCAGGAACACGTCGGTAAGGCCGGCGAACTCCCCGGTCGGGCGGTGGAGGGCACCGATGGCGAAGTAGTCGTCCCCGCGGATGTCGGCGGTGTCCTCTTCGGCACGCCACTTCTCAGGTGTCATGTCGAAGTCGGCTGCCTCGAGATCCTCTCTCGGCGCCGTGTTCATCACGTTCTTGATCCTCGCCCATTGCTCGAGGTGCTCGTCGGAGACGCGGGACTCGAAGCGCACCAGCTCGTAATCGGTTGCCCGTTCCCTGGCCTTTTCGATCCACCGATCCATGAGATCCCAGTCGACGTCGGCCATCTTGAGACGGCTGCGACGCACGGTCATCGAGTGACGCATCCCCAATCGCTTCATGACGGCCTCCACCGGCCAACCCTCAGGCGCGTCGGCGATGAGCTTCTCGATGCCAAAGGGCTCGGACCAGTCGAGGGCGTGGCCGAGGAGGATCCGGCCGATGCCACGGCCACGGTGACCCGGAGACACCAGGATCCGGATCATCATGTTGGCGGGATCGTCGAGGGGCAGTCGAAGGGTGGCGAGATAGCCCACCACCCGGCCACCCGACTCGGCGTAGAAGCGATGATGGATCTGGTGCTCCGGTGACGGAGCGCGCCACCGTGTCAGCCAGTACTCGAAGGGGGCCGGCTCGTCCTCCGGGAACTCCTCACGTTCCACGGCGGCGACGATGTCGTACACGCCGCGCAGGACTTCGTCGGATGTCTTGTTCGGGTCGAAAGGATTGAT
>DASVBU010000043.1:0-52860 GCA_036375695.1 Acidimicrobiia bacterium
GCAGAGGCGTTCGAGTCCGACGAACGAGCGAGCCGACGTCGGGGCAACTGGCTCGATCCACGCCGATCGGAGGAGCCGCTCCGGGTGGTCGCCGGCAGATGGCTCGATTCGAATCCCGCCAAACGTCCTTCGTCCCGAGCCCGCGACGACTCGGCACTGCGCGTGCACATCCTCCCCGCGCTAGGAGACAGATCGATCGGGGCAATCGCCCCATCTGACATCCAGCGATGCGTGAACAGCTGGTCCGAGCGTCTCGCACCACGGTCCGTCAGGCGGGTGTACCAGACCCTCTCGGCGGTCCTCAACGCCGCCGTGCTCGACGATCGGATCGCCCGGTCACCCTGTCGAGGGATCCGACTACCTGCCATACAGCCCACAGACCGGCCCGTGCTCACCCGGGACCAGCTGGCGGATCTCGCCGAAGCGCAGGGTCCCCACTACGGGATGATGGTCCATCTCGGGGCAGTGCTCGGGCTTCGTTGGGGCGAATGCGCCGGTATCCGCGTCGGCCGAATCGACTTCGACCGGTCGACCATCGCCATCGCCGAACAGGTCACGCGAGGCGTCGGAGGACGCTCTGTCATGGGACCACCCAAGTCCGAAGCCAGCCGTCGAACTCTGGCAGCCCCACCCATACTCATGGAGCTACTCGCAAACCATCTCGAGCTGCGTGGACTCACCACGAGGGACACCGATGCCTTCGTCTTTGCCACCCCAGACGGGGAACACCTGGACTACTCGAACTGGCTGCACCGCATCTGGTACCCGGCTCGCAAGCAGGCCGGGGTCGAGTGGGCCCAGTTCCACGACCTCCGCCGTGCCAACGCCACCGGGCTCGTCCTGGAAGGCGTCGACCTCAAGACGGCCCAGACGCGCCTCGGTCACACCGACCCCAGGCTGACCCTCGGCATCTACGCTCAGGCCACCACCGAAGCCGACCGGCAGGCCGCCGAGCGGCTCGGGGAGCGATTTCTACCCCGGCAGGCCCGCGATCGAGGTCAAGGTCGCGGTCTGTGACGCGCGATGGACGCGCGATGGAAACGGGTCCCAAACAAGCAGGCCGCTCCGGAGAGCGGCCTGACCTGGGGTTTCTGAGTCGGGACGGCCGGACTTGAACCGGCGACCTCAGCGTCCCGAACGCTGCGCGCTACCAAACTGCGCCACGTCCCGTGTCCCAAATGGTAGGCGCGACCTGCGGTCACGACCACCTGGGTCTCACTCCTCGCCTGGCTCCCCGGGCGGCTCCTTGCCGGTGACGATGGCGCTGATCTCGGTCGTCGTGGGGAACGATCGATTCCACCCCGACTTGTCCACGATGCGCTGCTTGAACCGGGTCCAGCCCCCCTCGGCAAGAGGGGGCGGAATGTCCCGCAACAGGTCGGGGAACGACTTGACCCAGCCCAACGCCCGCAGGGCGAGGACCATCACAGTCCCGGTGATGGCCACGATCCCCACCCCGGCGAACAGCACCACGGGGCGAGGGATGGACAGGGCGAAGAACTCCCGCGTGGCGGGCAGGAAGAAGGCGAGGGAGAAGCAGAGGATCATCGTCGAAAGCATCAGCTTCTTCCACGGCACCAGCGGCCGGGCGACGATGGCCATGGCGATCATCCCGATCGCTCCCAGGATCAGAGTCGCGGTCGTCCGCGCCTGATCAACCGAGGAACCCTCGAACTCGGCCAGCCAGTAGCCGGTGAACGTCGCCAGCGTGGCCACCGTGCCGGTGGGCACCGCGAACCGGAGGACCCTGCTCACGAATCCGGGTCGTGTCCTCCGACGCGAGGGTGCCAGGGCGAGGAAGAACGCCGGAATGCCGATGGTGAAGCTCCCCACCAGCGTGAGGTGACGGGGCAGGAACGGGAAGGGCAGCGAGGAGATCACGCTCGCCACGGAGAGGCCCAGGGCGTACACGGTCGAAGTGATGAAGAGGTTGGCGACCCGCTCCACGTTGGCCGTCACGCGTCTGCCCTCGCCGACGATGTGTGGGACCGACGAGAACTGCCCGTCGATGAGTACCAGCTGGGCCACCGCACGGCTCGCCGGTGCCCCGCCACCGACGGCGATGCCGATGTCGGCGTCCTTGAGGGCCAGGACGTCGTTGACCCCGTCGCCGACCATGGCGACGACGTGGCCACGCTTCTGCAGGGCCTTGACCATCTCCCGCTTCTGGTGGGGGCTGACCCGCCCGAATATGGAGTTCTCGTCCATGATTCGCTCCAGCTCCGGCCCCTCCTCGGGCAGGTGCCGGGCGTCGATCACCCCGGTGACATCGAGTCCCGCCTCCGCGGCGACCGCTGCCACCGTCCTCGGGTGGTCACCGCTGATCACCTTCACCTTGACCCCCTGCTCGGCGAAGTAGGCCAGGATCTGCGGTGCGTCGGAGCGGACCTGGTCGGCGAGGATCAGGATGCAGACCGGCCGCAGACCCGCCGGAGGCAGGTCCCCGCCTCCGAGCGGGGCGTCGGTCACGCCGACGAGGACCACGCGACGCCCCTCCCCCGACGCCTCGGTGGAGATGTCGATCACCCGGTCGTCGGTGGGGGCCAGCACCTCCGGGGCGCCGAGGACCCACGTGCCGTGGCCCGCGAAGCTGGCGCCACTCCACTTCCGCGCCGAGGAGAAGCGGACGGTGGTCATGACGTCCCAGCCCGGTGGCTGGGGAAAGGCGGCCGCCACTGCCTGCACGGTGGCGTTGGGGTGGCTGTCCATCGCGGCCAGGGCGGCCAGAGCTGGGGCGTAGTCGTCGTCCGACAGCCGAATCACCTGCTCGACGGTGATGTGCCCGTTCGTGAGCGTCCCCGTCTTGTCGAAACAGATGGTGTCGACCCGTGCCAGCCCTTCGATGGCGGGCATCTCCTGGACCAGGACCTGGCGTCTCCCGAGGCGGATGACGCCGACGGCGAAAGCCATCGACGCCAACAGCACGAGGCCCTGCGGAACCATGGCGACACCGGCCGCGGCACCGGCGGCGAGGCCCTCGATGAAGCTGCGGTCGGCGCGGACGGCGCTCCAGATGAGCATGACGATCATCGGGATGACCAGCCAGCTCACCGCCCCGAGGATCCAGTCGATGCCCTCCCGCATCTCAGACCGGACCAGCGTGAAGCGCTTGCCCTCCTTGGCCAGCCGGGCGGCGTAGGAGTCGCCCCCCACCCGCGTCGCCTTGTACTGGCCCGACCCGGCGGCGACGAAGCTCCCCGACAGCACTTCGTCCCCGACCTCCTTGTGGATCGGGTCGGATTCACCTGTGAGCAGCGACTCGTCGATCTCGAGCCCGTTGGAGACGATGACCTCGCCGTCGACGACCACCTGGTCGCCTGGCCTCAGCTCGATGAGATCGTCGACCACGATGTCGGTGACGGGGTGCTCGGCCGACCGGCCTTCCCTGACGATCACCGCCACGGGCGCCGCCAGCAACTCGAGACGGTCGAGGGTCCGCTTCGCCCTCAACTCCTGGATGACCCCGATCGCCGAGTTGATCAACAGGACGAAGCCGAACAGGGCGTCACGCGGCTGCCGGAGGACGAACAGGACGATGAGGAGGAGGCCACCGAGGAGGAGGTTGAACCGGGTCACGAAGTTCGCCCTGAAGATCTCGCCGACGGTGCGGCTGGGGCCGTCCAGGACGACGTTGACCAGCCCCGCTTCCTGCCGCTGTCTGACCTCTTCGCGGGTCAGCCCCAGTAGGGGCTGGGCCGACTCCACCTCGATCATTCCGGGCCAGCATAAGAGACCGGTCCGACAAGGCGTTTCGCGCTTGACATTGCCTTTAGGCAATCGTCGATATCCTGCGAGCAAGTCAGGAGGTCGGATGGCTAGCTACGACGCCAAGCTCCGCATCGAAGGTACGCAGGATCCGCCGATCCATGTCGTCATCGACCTGACCGATGACCGGATGGTGGTCACCGCCGGCGACGTCGAGGTCGCCGACTGGTCGCGTGACGAGATCCGCATCGCCGCACTGCTCGACGGCTTCCATGTCAGGGCGGAAGGGGAAGAAGTCGTCCTCGACATCAGGGACGACGCCAAGTTCGCCGTCGAACTGGGTCTCCGTCAGGCGCACCCGTACCTGAGACGAAGGATCGCCGCGCTGCTGCGGGAGCAGGAGTCGGCCGGTTGGTCGCCAGAGGCCGAGGCGGCCGAGCCTCAGAGCAACTCGGCTATCTGAACCGCGTTCAGGGCCGCGCCCTTGCGCAGGTTGTCACCGACCACCCAGAGGCTGATCCCGCCGGGTGAGCCGAGGGTGGGTCGGACCCTGCCTGCCAGCACCTCGTCGCGCCCCGCGCAGTCCTGAGGCGTCGGGATCTCGTCGGTCCAGAGCTCCAGACCCGGCGCACCGGTGAGGAGCGACTCCGCCTCTTCCACGGCGACCGGTCGGGAGAACCACATCGTCGCCGCCACACCGTGCCCCGTGACCACGGGCACCCGGACACAGGTCGGCTCGACCCTGATCCCCGGAGCGTCGAGGATCTTGCGCGTCTCGTTGATCAGCTTGAGCTCCTCGTCGGTGTAGCCCTCGTCACCGGAGGCAGAGCCGGCGTAGGGCAGGACGTTGAACCCGATCGGTCTCCTGAAGAGCTTGGGCTGCGGCTCGGGGGCCGTGCCATCCATGAGGCCTTCTACGTCAGGGCGGAGGAAGTCGGTCTGCTCGATCAACTCGTCGACGCCCTTCTGTCCCGAGCCGGACACCGATTGATAGGTCACGGCGACCATCGACTCGAGACCCGCGGCCCGATGCAGAGGAGCGGCCGCCATCATCAGGGCCATCGTCGAGCAGTTCGGGTTGGCGATGATCCCTTTGTGCCGGCCCACGGCATCGTCGTTGACACCGACGACGACCAGCGGGACGTCGGGGACCATGCGGAAGGCCGAGGAGTTGTCGATGACGACGGCGCCGGCGGCGGCGAACCTGTGGGCGTGCTCCCTGGATCGATCCCCACCCGCCGAGAACAGGGCGATGTCTATGCCGGCAGGATCGGTCTCGGCCAGGTCTTCGACCTCGACCGCTCCCCACGCGGTGTCCATCTTCGTGCCTGCCGAGCGCGCCGAGGCGATGAGACGGATCCGGTCGGCGGGAAAGCGTCGCTGCTCGAGGACGGAGAGCATGGTGCGGCCCACCGCACCTGTCGCCCCCACGATGGCGACGGTCCGGCTCACGATGCCCCGTTCTGGAGACCGAATGCCTCGTGCAGCGCGGCGACGGCCTCCTCGAGCCGGTCGGCACGGATCACGCAGGTGATGCGGATGGTGGATGTGGAGATCATCTCGATGTCGATGTCACGCTCGGCGAGGGTGGTGAACATCTTGGCGGCCACACCCGGCTGAGACTTCATCCCCGCGCCGACGATCGACACCTTACCGATGCCGTCGTCCATCTCCACCGTGGCGCCCATCCCGGCACCGACCTCCTTGGTGATCCGCTCCGCCTCGGATGCGTGCGCGGCCGGGACGGTGAACGACATGTCAACGGTCCCGTCGCGGGAGACGTTCTGGACGATCGTGTCGACCACGATCCGGGAGTCGGCGAGGGCGCCGAAGATCTGAGCCGCGATCCGCGGGCGGTTGGGCACACCCGTGACGGTGATGCGGACCTCGGAGCGGTCGTGGGCGACCCCGGAGACGATCGCCTGCTCCATGGCGTCGTGGACCCAGGTCCCCTCCCCCTCCTGGAAGGAGGAGCGGACGTGGATCGGCATGTCGTAGCGCCGCCCGATCTCCACCGAGCGGGTCATGAGGACGCCGGCGCCCGAGGCGGACATCTCCAGCATCTCGTCGTAGCCGACCTCTTCCAGCTTGTGGGCCACGGGGACGATGCGCGGGTCGGCGGTGTAGACGCCGTCGACATCCGTGTAGATCTCGACATGGTCCGCCCCCAGCGAGGCGGCAAGGGCGACGGCGGTGGCGTCGGAGCCGCCCCTCCCGAGAGTGGTCACCTCCTTGGTCTCCGGATCGACACCCTGGAAGCCGGCGACGATGACCACCTTGCCCTCCTCGAGGGACTTTCGCACCCGCTCGCCCGTGATCTTGGTGATGCGGGCCTCGCCGTGCATCGAGTTGGTGAGCACGCCTGCCTGGGACCCCGTGTAGCTGACGGCCGGGATGCCCCTGGCGTCGAGCGCCATCGCCAGCAGCGCCATGGTGACGCGCTCGCCGGTGGTGAGGAGCATGTCCAGCTCACGGCGAGGGGGAGAGTCGGAGACCTGTGACGCCAGATCGAGGAGCTCGTCGGTGGTCTGCCCCATGGCCGACACGACCACCACCACGTCGTTCCCCTGGAGGCGGGTGTCGCGGACCCGGTCGGCGACCTTCTGGATCCGATCGGGATCGGCGACCGACGTCCCCCCGTACTTCTGCACCACAACCGGCATCACCCCACAGTTTGGCGTGCTCTGTGCCCTGTTCGGTCGCATCGGACCACAAACGCGTGCGACTCCTCGAAGCGGGTTACACGACGTGCTCCACCTAAAGTCGGCGACCCATGACCGACCGACGCCAACGTCAGAAGGAACTCCGCGCCCAGAAGAGGGAGAGCGAGCGCAAGGCCGAGCGGCGCAAGGAGATGAGCCGCCGCATAGTGACCGCGTTCGTATTTGGCGTGGTCGTCGTGGGCGGGATCATCGTGCTCAGCCTCTTCTCCGACCGGGGCGATGTGGCGACGGCCTACGAGACCTTCCGCTCCCAGCCCACCGCCTGCGGGGGGACCCAGCCGCCACCCGTGGAGAGGATGACCTTCGAGGCCCCGGAGCAGCAGACCGACATCACCGAGGCTTCGAAGGTCACCGCCACCATCACGACGTCGTGCGGCGACCTGATCATCGAGCTCGACCCGGCCAGCTACCCGCAGACGGTCAACTCCTTCGTCTTCCTGGCCCGCGAGGGCTTCTACGACGGGGTCCCGATCCACCGCATCAACCCCGACCTGGTGATCCAGGGCGGCGACCCCCTCGCCGACGGCACGGGCGGTCCCGGTTACACGATCCGCGATGAACGGCCACCGACAGACTTCGTCTACGAGCCTGGCGTGGTGGCCATGGCCAACCGCGGATCGCAGACGACCGGGTCTCAGTTCTTCATCGTGGTCCACGAGAACGGCAGGCTCCTGACGCGTACGTTCAACGGCCTGGGCAGGCTGGTCGGCGGCCAGGACGTGATCGACCGGATGCTCGAGATCGAGCGGGTGGCCCCACCGGGGAACGCCGAGGAGAGCTTCCCGCTGGAGACGGTATACATCGAGTCCATCGAGATCACGGTGGAGTAGGAAGGATGAGTCCCCCGACCGCAGGTTGGGGGAAAGTACCGCCGGGTGAACGTGGTGAGCCCGGGGGTAGGGGGGTCGTTCCCAGCAGAATGGCTTCTAGCGCGCGTCGCCGCATGCGGACAGCTTCACCGCCCCCCTTCCCCCATGCTCCGCATTGGGGGACTCATCCGGTACATCATGTACCGCATGGCGGTCGACCTCCATCTCCACTCCACTGCCTCGGATGGCTCCGTGCCGCCCGAGGAGCTCATGGAGCTGGCGGCGTCGCATCGTCTCGCCACCGTCGCCCTCACCGACCACGACACGCTGGATGGGATACCGGCCGCACGCAAGGCCGCCGAACGTGTCGGCATCGACCTCATACCCGGGACCGAGCTGTCCCTGGAGTACGACGGCGGCATGCACCTGGTCGTCCTCTGGCTGGAGCCGGGACCGGGACCCCTCCAAGACCGTCTCGAGTGGCTCCGGGCGGGCAGGGACGAACGGAACCTGGCCATCCTGGAGGCGCTGGCCCGGGCCGGCATCGAGATCACACCCGAGGAGCTGGCGGAGCAGGCCGGCGGTGGGACCGTGGGACGGCCTCACATCGCCGCACTGATGGTGGAGAAGAGCTACGTCACCAGCATCAGCGCCGCCTTCGACCTGTGGCTCGCCCGTGGCCGTCCCGCCTACGTCGAGCGTCCCCGTCTCTCGCCCATGGAGGCAATCGCCCTGGCGCGGACGTCGGGAGCGGTCCCCGTGCTCGCCCACCCCCATACCCTGGGGATCACCACGGCCGCTGACATGAGGGCCGTGCTCCATGAGCTTGTCGACGCAGGGCTCGTCGGGCTCGAGGCCTACTACGCCGGGTACCACCGGCATGAACGGGAGGGCTACGCCGACCTGGCGCGTCGGTTCGGTCTCGTCGCCTCGGGCGGGAGCGATTTCCACGGCGATTACAAGCCGGGTCTCCAGCCAGGTGTCGGATATGGAGACCTCTACATCCCGTCACACGTGGTCGAGCAGCTCCGGGAGCGGGCGGCTTGAGACCGCCCGTCGGCATGGGCCGTGCCGCCCTGATCATCGGGGCGAGCGTGCTCCTCTCCCGGATCCTGGGTCTGCTGCGAGAGGTCCTCCTGGCGACCATGTTCGGGGTCACCATCGAAGGCGACCTCTATCGGCACGCCTTCCTGGTGCCGGACTTCCTCAACTATCTGGTCGCCGGCGCCTACCTGACCATCACGTTGGTGCCCCTCCTCAGCCGGCGTCTCGAGGAGGGTGGCCCGCAGGCGGCCAGCCACGCGTTCACGGCCGTCTTCCGCTTCGTCGCCATTTTCATCGTCGTCCTCACCGCTCTCATGTGGGTGTTCGCCGAGCCTCTGGTCCGCCTCGTCTTCCCCGATGTCGCCGACCAGGCGCGTCTCACGTCGCTCACCCGGATCGCCCTGCCGGCGCAGGTGTTCCTCGTCCTCGGGTCGCTCCTGATGGCGGTCCAGTACACACACCGTCGGTTCCTCTTCCCGGCGATGGCACCCCTCGTCTACAACGGCGGGATCATCCTCGGCGGCCTGGTCGGCGCGGCGATCGGCGACCCCGGGCCGGAGTCCTTCCTCGTGGGCGCGGTCGTCGGGTCGGCGGTGGGCAACTTCCTGCTGCAGTGGGTCGGGGCCCGGCCGACCGGGACCTGGTTCGTCCCCGGCCGCGATCGGGCCGCCGTCCGCGACTACCTGCTTATGGCCCTCCCGCTCATGATCGGGCAGTCGGTGGCCGTGCTCGACGAGCAGTTCGTCCGCTTCTTCGGTCAGGTGGAGGAAGGCGCCACGTCCGCCCTCTCGTTCGCCCGGCAGCTCAACATGCTCCCGGTGGGTGTCGTCGCCCAGGCGGCGGGGGTGGCGGCGTTCCCGTTCCTGGCGCGCCTCGCCGCCCGTGGCGACATACCGGCCCTCCATCGGACCACCGCCAGGACGACCCGGGTAACGATCTTCGTCTCGGCTGCGGCGACTGCGGCCCTGGTGGCCCTGGCGGAGCCACTCGTCCGGGTCCTCTTCGCCTACGGGCGATTCACCGCGTCGGACACGACGGTGGTGGCGGCCCTCCTCACCGTGTACGCGTTCTCCATCCCTCTCTGGGGGATCCATCAGATCATGTCCCGCCACTTCTACGCCCAGGGTCGTATGTGGCTGCCCGTTGTCATCGGGACCGCGGCGGTCGTGCCCACCGTTCCGATGTGGCTGCTGGGACGGGCGACGTCGGGCGAGCGGGGCATGGCGCTGGCGTCGACGCTGAGCATGCTGCTCTACGCCGCCGCACTGGTGGTCGCCTGGTGGCGCGAGTCGGGCGCGGGCATCGCCGGAACCCTCATCCCGACCATCTTCCGATCTGCGATCGCGGCCGCCCTGGCCGGCCTGGCAGGCAGGGCGGTGGCACGTTCGATGTTCTCCGTGGGTGACAACCCGATCGTCGGGGTGCTCACGCTGTTCGTGGCCGGTGCGGTGACGGCGGTGGTGTTCGTGATCAGCGCGCTCGTGGTGCGGGCACCCGAGTTGAAGGAGGTGACCCGGAGGCGTCGCGTCAGCGACGGACCGACGGCGCTGCCGGAAACACTCGATCCGGAGTGAGCTGCGGGGTCGCCCGCACCCACGCCGGGAGCATCGAGTCGGGTTGACCACCGAGGGCTCGAGCAGCGGCCTCCTCGCGTGCCAGGTGATCGATCACGATGGCGATCACCGCCGCCTCGAACTCTCCGGCCCCGCCCTGGATATGGAGATCAGTCATGGCTCGGCTCCAACAACTCGATCAGGGTCCCGCCGAGATCGGCCGGGTGGACGAAGGCGATCCTGGCCCCCCGGCCGCCCGGACGTGGGTGTTCGTCGACCAGCCGCGCCCCCCGGGCTCGCAGATGCTCGAGGGCAGCGTCGATGGAGCTGACGGCGAAGGCGATGTGGTGCATTCCCTCACCATGCTTTGACAGGAACCGACCCACCGGGGTTTCGGGGCCCAAGGGCATGAGCAGTTGAACGAAGGAGCCCCCGACCGGGATCATCGCCTCCTCGACCCCCTGGGACTCCACCACCTCCCGGTAGAGCGGCTCCACGCCGTAGCGATCCGCATAGCCGGCGATGGTGGCATCGAGATCATGGACGGCGATGCCGACGTGATCGAGATTGAGGAGTTTCATGTACTTGGTGTCTGGTACTCAGTACTTGGTACTTGGAGTCAGACCACCGTACTGCGTGTCGGGTTTCCAAATACCAAGTACCAAGTACCCGCTCGACCGCGATCCGGCCGCACCCGTCCCGGCTCCTTACAATCCCTCCAATGACCGTCATCACCGGCATTGCCCGGACACCGATCGGCAGGTACGGAGGAGCCCTCCGCTCCATGCGCGCCGTCGAACTCGGCGGAGCCGCCATCGCCGGGGCGATGGAGCGCTCCGGAGTCGATCCTGCCGCCATCGACGAAGTCCTCTTCGGCCACGTCCTCCAGGCCGGGGAGGGCCAGATCACATCCCGTCAGGCCGCGGTGGCCGGGGGTCTGCCCATGACCGTGCCCTGCACCACCATCAACAAGGTCTGCCTCTCCGGCATGTCGGCCATCGGCCTCGCAGACAGAGCCATCCGCCTCGGCGAGGCCCAGTTCGTCGTAGCCGGCGGGATGGAGAGCATGACCAATGCCCCGCACGTGATCCGCGACCTTCGCTGGGGAGTCCGCATGGGCGACGCCAACGTCGTCGACGTGATGCAGCACGATGGTCTCTTCTGTGCGTTCGACCAGTGCACGATGGGCGAGTCGTCCGACCTCAAGAACGAGCGTCTCGGGATCACCCGGGAGGAGCAGGACGAATGGGCCGTGCGCAGCCATCAGCGCGCCGAGGAGGCGACGCGCTCGGGCCACTTCGCCAAGGAGATCATCCCGGTCCAGGGCCCCGACGGGCCGATCGAGACCGACGAGGGCATACGGTCGGGGACCACCATCGAATCCATCGCCCGGCTCCGACCAGCCTTCTCCCCTTCGGGGACCATCACGGCGGCCAACGCCTCCCAGATCTCCGACGGCGCAGCTGCAGTCGTGGTGGCATCCGAGGAGGCCGCCCAGGCGGTGGGCGCTCCGGTCCTCGCCCGGATCCTGGCCTATGGCCAGGTGGGCGGCGTCGACGCCACCCTGCACGAGCGACCGGCGGAGGCATTGCAGATCGCGCTGAAGCGGGCCGGCCTCTCCCCCAACGACCTGCACGTCGTGGAGATCAACGAGGCATTCGCGGCCGTGTCCCTCTGGTCGGCCCGACTCCTCGACCTGCCGATCGACAAGGTCAACGTCCACGGTGGCGCGGTGGCACTGGGCCACCCTCTGGGCGCGACGGGCGCGCGGCTCGTGGTAACGCTGGTCAACGCCCTCATGGCCCGGGGAGGCGGGATCGGTGCCGCCACACTGTGCGGCGGCGGCGGGCAGGGCGACGCCATGATCCTCGAAGTTCCCTGATGGCCGAGCCGATCGAGCGCAACCTCGGGCTGGACCTGGTCCGCGTCACCGAGACCGCCGCCCTGGGGGCGGCGCGGTGGCTGGGCCGCGGTGACAAGGAGGCCGTCGACCAAGCCGCCGTCGACGGGATGCGTCTCCACCTCTCCACCCTCGACATCGACGGGGTCGTCGTCATCGGCGAAGGCGAGAAGGACGAAGCCCCGATGCTCCACAACGGCGAGAAGGTGGGGAGCGGTGCCGGGATGGTGGTCGACGTCGCGGTCGACCCCATCGACGGGACCACCCTCACCGCACATGGTCTCCCGGGCGCCATCTCCGTGATCGCCATCGCCGAGGGACGGGGAACCGTGTACGCACCGGGCCCGCTGGTCTACATGGACAAGATCGCGGTTGGGCCCGACGCCGCCGGTCTCATCGACCTGGAGGGGCCGATCGCCGACAACCTGCGCAAGATCGCCAAGGCGCGGGGCAAGGAGCTCGGGGAGCTGCGATGCCTGATCCTCGACCGGGACCGCAACCGTCGGCACATCGAGGAGGTGCGGGCCGTGGGCGCCCGGATCTCGTTGTTCCGCGACGGCGACGTCGCCGCCGCCATCGCCACGGCCGAGGACGACGAGGAAGTGGACGTCATGTTGGGCATCGGCGGGTCACCGGAGGCAGTGATCGCCGCCGCCGCTCTCAAATGCATGGGTGGCGAGATCCAATGCCGGCTCTGGCCGCGCAACGAAGAGGAACGTCTCCAGGCCAACGACCTCGGTCTCGACCTCGACCAGGTCCTCACCACCGGCGACCTCGTCTCCTCGGACAACGTCTTCTTCGCCGCCACCGGTGTCACCGGAGGCGAGTTCCTGAGACCGGTGGTCTTCGCCGGGGAGGAGAAGGCGGTCACCCATTCGGTGATCATGCGGTCCAAGACCGGGTCGATCCGGTACATGGAGGCGCATCACGACCTGCATCGTCTCCGGGAGCTCTCCGAAGACGGGATCCTGGACTAGCAACAGGATGAGTCCCCCAGCCGAAGGCTGGGGGAAAGTACCGCCGCAGAGCGGAGCGGAGGCGGGGGTAGGGGGGTGCCGAACCGGTCCAAGACCTCAGTACGACTTGGGTCTGTAATAACGCGACGTATTGGTTTTAGAATGCCTCATGGGCTCATATCACCGCGCCGACCTCGAGGCGCTGTCGTCACTCGCCGAGCCGGTGCGGCAGGCCCTCTACGACTACGTCGCATCGTCCGACGACGCCGTGAGTCGTGACGATGCCGCGGCGGCGGTCCAGGTCTCCAGACAGGTCGCCGCCCATCATCTCGATCGTCTCGCCGCCGACGGACTCCTCGAAGTGGAGTTCCGCCGTCTCACCGGCAAGACCGGCCCGGGTGCCGGGCGACCGGCCAAGCTCTACCGCCGGTCGGAGCAGGACCATCAGGTGTCGATCCCGCCACGGCGCTATGTCCTCGCCGCCCAGATCCTCCTCGACGCCGTCCGGTTCGGGGACCTTCCGAGGGAGACCCTGGTCGAGGCGGCGCGTCGCACCGGCAGGGAGATCGGAAGGGAGGGACTCGCCCAGGCGCTCGAGGAGACCGGATACGAGCCGGTGACCACCAATGGGGAGATCCGATTCCGCAACTGCCCGTTCCATGCCCTCCGCGAGCAGGACCAGGAGACCACGTGCTGCCTCAACGTGGCCCTGGTCGAGGGGATGGTGGAGGGCTCGGGCACCGACGCCGACGCCCGGTTCGCCCCCGAAGACGGCTACTGCTGCGTCCGCCTCTCCGTTCGCCCCTCCTGACGCCATCCCCCTTCGACGCCCAGGGCCTTCCCACGTCACGTTCTAAATCTACTCTTGACAAGTTTTAGAAAGTCTGGCAGTCTAAAAGTTATCCGATCACGATTTAGAGAGATCCTCGGATCGGAAGAGAGGAGAGACGCCATGACCACCCGCCAGCGGATCGTCGCACTGGTGGCAGCGACGACACTGGGATTGGCCGGCTGTGCCGCCGCTTCGGAGCAGCCGGAGGCCCAGGCGCCGACGACCACCCTGGCCAACCCCACCACGACGCTCCCCGCCCCGACCACCACCCATGACCATCCCTCCACGACCGCGGCGGGCGGGGACTACGGGCCCCATGTCATGTTGAGCAACCGAATGCGGGACCTGTGGGCCGAGCACATGTTCTGGACCTACTTCACCGTCGACGCCTTCTTCAACAACCCGGAGGAGCTCCAGCCCAACCTCGACCGCCTCCTGGCGAATCAGGTCGAGATCGGCGACGCCATCAAGCCCTTCTTCGGGGAGGAAGCCGGAGATCAACTGGCCGCCCTGCTGACCGAGCACATCGAGCTCGCCGTGCCCGTGCTCACGGCGGCCCGTGACGGCGACTCCGAGGCACTGGATGCCGCGCTCGACGACTGGTATGGCAACGCCCAGGACGTGGCCGAGTTCGTGTCCGCCGCCGGACCCGAGGCCTGGCCACTCAACGTGACCAGCCCGATGCTCAAAGGTCACATCGACAGCACAGTGGTCTATGCCACCGCCCTGCTGGAAGGTGATTACCCCAGGGCGATCGCCGAGTTCGACCGGGCCTACGACCACATGATGATGCTCTCCGAGGCCCTCTCGGCCGGGATCATCAACCAGTTCCCCGAGCAGTTCGCCAACTGAGGCCCACCCACCGACCGCCCGGGCCCGTCCCCTCAGGGCCCGGGCGGTCTCAGGTCTTCAGAGCGGTTTGGTCCCGGTGATGAGCAGATAGGTGGGCGGCGTCCGGTACATGGCCTCCACCGCCCGGCGGATCTGGGGCTCCGCCTCTTCCCAGCGTCCCTCCGACTCGAGGAGCGACCGGGCCATGACCAGGGAGGGGAAGACGGCCATGAACTGCTCCGCCCGCTCCTCGGGCTCACCGTCACCGGCGAGAGTGATCACCGCCGGAGCGAACTCGAGCCGGAGCCGGTCTCCGAAGACCGACCGGACGTGCTCGGGATCCCCCCAGAGCAGGGGCGACCGGGAGCCGGGTGGCGGTGGCGGGAGGAAGCGGGCGACGGTGCGGAACATGTCGCCGACGGTCCCGCCGGGATCCCACGTCGCCAGCGCCATGCGCCCACCGGGTCGGAGCACCCTGGCGATCTCGGCAGCGGAGACCTCGTGCCGGGGTGTGAACATGACACCGAAGGTGGACAGGACGACGTCGAACGAGGAGTCCTCGAACGGGAGGGCCTCGGCGTCGCCTTCGACGAACTCGACCGTCACGTCCGCTTCTGCGGCGCGGCGCCGGCCGGCTCTGAACAGCTGCGGGGTCAGATCGACCCCCGTGACCCTGCCACCCGCCTGTGCCGCCTGAATGGCGGCGTTTCCGCTGCCACACGCGACATCGAGCACCTCGTCACCGACCTCCACACCGGCGAGCCGGGTGACGACGCCACCGGCCTCCCAGATGCCGTCGACCACTGCGTCGTAGTCCCCGGACGACCATGTCACCCTCGCCCTGGTCTTCATCTCGTCGACCCATCCGAGATCGACAGTCATGAGGCTCCTCCGTTCGAAACAAAAACGACCGATCGGTCGGTAACAAACCTTACGACCGATCGTGCTAATTTGTCAAGGGTGACCACCACCACCGACGGGCGAAGACTGCGTGGCGAGCGATCCCGTCGCGCCATCCTCGAGGCCGCCGCCACCCTCTCCAGCGTCGAAGGTCTCGAGGGGCTCTCGCTGGGGCGCCTGGCCGAGCATCTCGGGATGAGCAAGAGCGGGCTCTACGCCCACTTCGACTCCAAGGAGGACCTCCAGTTGGCGGTTGTCGAGACCGCAGTCGCCATGTACGGGCGGGACGTGATGGCAAAGGCCGCGGAGCACGAGCCCGGCATCCCTCAGATCGTCGCCTTCGCCGACACCTTCCTCGAGTACATCGCAACGGGCCCCTTCCCCGGCGGCTGCTTCTTCATCGCCTCATTCCTCGACCCGGCGAACCTGAGACGACCGGTGAAGGACGCACTCGCCAGGGCACAGAAGACGCTCCTCGACTTCTTCGCAACCAATGTCGACGTCGCCCGGAGGAAGGGTGACCTGCCGGAGGACATCGACCCCTCGGAGATGGCGTACGAGATCGACGCCATCCTGGTGGGCGCCGACGTCAACTTCGTGCTCTTCGAGGACCCGGTCCGTCTGGAGCGCGCCCGAGCCTCGGTCCGACGTCTGCTCGGGGGGTGACGACGGGCTAGAGCTCGGCCCTGCCGGCCAGGGCGCGACCCAGGGTGAGCTCGTCGGCGTAATCGAGATCGCCGCCGACCGGCAGACCGGAAGCGAGCCGGGTCACCCGCACGCCCAGGGGCTTGAACTCCCGGGCGATGTACATGGCGGTGGCGTCACCCTCCACGGTGGGGTTGGTGGCGACGATCAACTCGGCAACACCGTTGCCGATGCGTCCCTTGAGCTCGTCGAAGCGGAGCTGGGACGGACCGATCCCGTTGATAGGCGAGAGCGCCCCGCCGAGCACGTGGTACAGACCCCGGAACTCCTGGGTCCGCTCCACCACCACGATGTCCTGGGGTCGCTCGACCACGCAGATGATGGTCTCGTCGCGACGGGAGTCCCGGCAGATCGAGCACAACTCGCCCGATGCGACGTTGAAGCACCGCGCGCAGGTCCCGACCTGGTCCCGCATGTCGGAGATGGCGGCGGCGAGACGCCGGGCGTCGGCCTCTTCCACCGTGAGCAGGTGGAAGGCGAGACGCTGCGCCGATTTGGCCCCGATGCCGGGAAGCCTGCTCAGCTCGTCGACGAGTCGCTGAACGGGACCTTCGAACATCAGCCGAAGAGCCCTCCCAGCCCGCCGGCGAGGCCACCGAGCCGGTCGTTGGCGGCGGCCGAGGCAGCCTCCGTCGCCTGGCGGACCGCGGCGACGATCAGGTCCTCGAGCATCTCGACGTCCTCGGGATCCACCACCTCCGGCGAGATCTTGACCTCGACCAGTTCCTGGCTCCCCGTCACCGTGGCGGTGACCAGGCCACCACCGGCGGTGCCCGTGAACTGCTCCTGCGCCAGCTCGGACTGGACGGCCATCATCTCCTGCTGCATCTGCTGCGCCTGCTTGAGGAGCTGACGCATGTCGGGCTGGCGGTTCATGGGGCCAGGGTACTTGCCGACCCCGACTGACTCACTCTTCGACGATGCGGGCGCCGAGCTCGGTGGCGAGCAGGGTCTCCGGATCGGCCACCGGTCTCTCCTCGAGCTCGTCGAGGTCGATCTGGTCGTTCGGGTTGGCGGCGGCGCCCCTGGCGCGGAAGGCGATGCGCACCTGCGTGCCCAGTAGGTCGCTCGCCTTGGTGGCCACGATCCTGGCCACGGCGTCGTCCTCCTGGAGGGCGTTGAGATGGAACCCGGCCGGGACCTCGAGGATGATCGTCCGCCCCTCCACGGCCCCCGGGACCGCCTCCTTGAACAAGGCCCAGCGACGGGCGCCGAGCACGTCCTTGAGCGATCCGAACAAGCCGGGCCACACCTTGACCAGACCGTCGAGGGTGACGTCGATCGACCCGTCGGGCCCCTCCTCGGGCTCGGCCCCGGCCTCGCCTGGGGCCTCCATCTTCGACGGCTCGGCAGGAGCCGGTTCGACAGCCGCCAGTTCGGCGGGCGCCTCCGCAGTCGGCTTGGCCACGGGTGCCTCGGGAGCCGGCGTCGTCGGGAGCACGGTCTCGCCGCGGAGCCGTCGCTCGATGCGGTCCATCCGGGAGATCAACGCCTCCGGATCGGACGCGGTCTCGGGGCGAGTCATCTTGATCAGCGCCAGCTCGGTCATGAGCCGCTCCTCCCGGCCCTCACGGAGACGGACCAGCGCGTCGGAGAGGAGGTCGATGGCACGGAGGACGTCGCTGCGGGGGACGATCTCGGCGGCCTTCATCCACATCTCGTGGACGTCTTCGGCCTCGTCGGAGATCTCCGCCAGGTTCGGTGCGTACTGGGCGAGGAAGACGCCCCGGAAGAACCCGATGGCCTCGGAGACGAACCTCCTCAGGTCGACCCCGTCGCCGGCCATCTCCGCCACCAGCTCCAGGGCGGACTTGGCGTCGTTCTCGGCGACGGCCCTGGCCAGAGTCATCATGGCCTCGGCGTCGGAGAGCCCGAGCGCCCGACGCACCCCCGCGGAGTCCACCTTCCCCGAGCCGAGGGCGGCCACCTGCTCGAGAAGGGACAGGGAGTCCCGAACCGACCCGCCGGCATGCCGGGCGATCGCCACCAGTGCGGCCGGCTCGGCCTTGTAACCCTCCCGGTCGGAGATGGTGGAGAGGTAGCCGGCCAGCTCGTCGATCGGCACCGGGTGGAAGTCGAAACGCTGGGTGCGGCTCCGGATGGTGTCGAGGAGCTTGTAGGGCTCGGTGGTGGCCAGGACGAAGATGACGTGGTCGGGGGGCTCCTCCAGGGTCTTCAGCAAGGCGTTGCCCGCGGCCTTGGAGAGCATGTGGGCCTCGTCGAGGACGAAGACCCGTTTCGAGGTCTCCACCGAGGCGACGGTCGTGACGCTGATCCGGATGTCACGAATGTCGTCGACCGAGTTGTGCGAGGCGGCGTCCAACTCGAGCACGTCCAGGGAAGACCCCTCGGTGATGGCCAGACAGCTCCCGCACTCGTTGCAGGGTGTCCCGTCCTTGCCGCGGTTCTCGCAGTTGAGCGCCTTGGCCAGGATGCGGGCGGTGGTGGTCTTCCCGGTGCCCCGTGGCCCGGCGAACAGGTACGCATGGGCGACACGCCCCTCCGCCACCTCCCTGGCCAGGGTGGTGGTGACATGGCCCTGGCCGATCACCTCGTCGAAGGTCTGGGGGCGGTACTTGCGGTAGAGGGCCTGGTACTCCATGCGGTGCCAACCGTACCGCCTGCCGGTGACGAGTTGCACCGACGCGCGGCGAAGTCACGTGTGGATTCACCGACCCCCTACCCGCACGCCTGCGGCGGCGGGTCCCTTCCCCCATGCTTCGCATGGGGACACATCCTCTGCGCTTCATTCAGCGCACGCAGACGTCGATACTTGACCCCGTGACTTTTCAGCCCGAGCCCGACAACCCGTGGGAAGCCCCACGGCCTGCGGTGTGGGCGCAGGGCCTTACCCGACGATTCGGCAAGCATGTCGCCGTCGATCACGTGAATCTCGCCATCGAGGCGGGTGAGTTCTATGGCCTCCTCGGTCAGAACGGTGCCGGGAAGACCACCACCATCCGGATGATCGTGGGGTTGCTCCGCCCCGACTCGGGCTCGTCGGGCATCGGCGAGTACGACACCTGGCGCGACCCGAAAGAGGTCAAAGCCCGCATCGGAGTCCTCCCCGAGGAGTTCAACCTCTATGAACGTCTCACCGGCGCCGAGCTCCTCGACTTCACCGGTGCCATGCACGGCCTCAGCCGCGAGGAGACCGTCGCCCGACGCAACGAGCTGCTCGAGATGCTCGACCTCACCGACGCCGCCTCCAAGCTGATCGGCGACTACTCCCGGGGCATGCGCAAGAAGGTCGCCCTCGGCGCGGCGATCATCCACCGGCCACCCGTCCTGTTCCTCGACGAGCCGTTCGAGGGCGTCGACGCCGTCTCGGCCCGCATCATCCGCAACCTCCTCCAGGAGGCCGCCGCCGGTGGCACCACGGTCATCTTCTCCTCCCACGAGATGCATCTCGTCGAGAAGCTGTGCACCCGGATCGGGATCATGGTCGGCGGGCGTCTGGTCATCGAGGAGACACCCGAGGGGCTGTGCAAGCTCACCGGCAAGGACGACATCGAGGACGCCTTCATCGCCGCCGTCGGCGGCGAGGGAGTCGACAGCGCTTCGTGGTACGCCACTTCGTAGAGCTCAAGGCCCGTCTCACCTGGAACGGGATCAAGCACGACCCGCAGCGGCGGTTCGGCTTCCCCATCGCCACCGGCCTGCTCACCTGGCTCGGTATCTGGCTGGCCGGGCACCACCTCGAGCTCAGCTCGATGCTCGGGGCCACCGACCCGGCGGCCCTCCCCCACTACATGGCCTGGGTGGCGCTGATCGCCTTCGGGGCCTGGGTCACCCTCCCCGTGATCATCTTCCCCCTCGACGAGAACCTCGACCCGCTGCAGCTCGCCGTGCTGCCCATCACCGGAAACCAGATGGTGGCCGGCCTCGCCGCGGCCAGCCTCGTCGCCCCGGCGACGGCGGTCCCCCTGATCCTCCTCGGGGCCAATGCCGCGGCCCTCTCGTCGGGCTGGTGGATGGTGCTCCCTGCATCCGCGGTGTTCTTGGGGCTCCTCGCCGTGGGAAGCCAGCTCTTCTCGGCCGCCATCTCGGCGATGCTCCGCACCCGGCGTGGGCGAGACATCGCCACCTTCCTCATCCTCGGAATGGCCGCCGGGTCCTTCTACCTCTACCGCACGGTCGCCGACCGGATCGAGGCGATCGGCGTGGCCGATGCCGTGAGCAGCGTCCCCATCTTCGACTGGGCCTATCTCATCCCACCGGCGGCGGCCCAGCGGGCGATCTTCGAGGCGGCCAATGGGGACGCCGTCTCCGCCATGTCCCACCTCGGCGCAGCCGTCCTCGGGCTCATGGCCCTGGCATTGGTGTGGCGGGCACTCCTCGGCCGGATGCTGACCACACCACAGGAGGGGAGCCGGCCGGCCCGACGCTCACGCCGCCGTGGCATGGCAACCGGCCCCTGGGGAGTGGTCCCCAGCCTGGCCAGGAAGGAGCTCCGCTTCTACATCCGCGACCCGCGGCAGAGACTCGTGTGGACGGGCACGGTCATCTTCGTCGGCCTCGCGGTCGCCGGCTCGATGGTCGGCGCCTCCATGGTCACCGACCTGCAGAGTGACGCCTGGGCTCCCCTGTTCGCCCCGGTCCTGGTCCTCTTCGTCGGTCTCCCCATCGCCCTCAACCTGTTCGGCTGGGAGCGGAACGCCGCCAGCTACCTCTTCGTCCTGCCGGTGACCCCCCGCCAGATGCTCGTGGGGAAGAACCTCGCCGTGGCCCTGGCCCTGACGGTGGAGACAACGGTGATCGCCCTCGCCCTGGCCTCCTTCACCGGCAACTGGCGCTGGACCCCGCTCGTGGTCCCATTGATGATCTCGGCCATCGGCTCACAGTTGGCGGTGGGCAACCTGGTCTCGGTGCTGGCGCCCCTCCGTCTGCCCCGTGAGGGCACCGACGTGTTCGCCCAGTCCACAGAACAGGGCTGTCTCGCCATCGCGGCCCAGACGGTGTCGTTCTTCACCATCGGCCTCCTCCTGGTCATCCCGGCCTCGGCCACGGTGCTCACGGTGGCGTTCGGTGAGGCCCTGTCCGTCTGGGTGACAGCAGGTATAGCGGTCGCCTGGGGCGTGCTCGTCTATGCGATCTCGCTCGCCGTCTCCTCCCGTCTCCTCCGGAGGCGCCTCCCCGAAGTGATGGCCTGGGTGCAGGTGAACTGAGCTCCCGGCTACCTTGCCTCCCCGATGCGACTCGGAATCGACCTCGACGGTGTGGTGGCCAACTTCACCGCTGGCTGGATGCACTTCTACAACCGTCAATACGGGACCGACCTCGTCGAGGCGGACTCGCAGCGGTGGAACGACATCGTCCATCTCACCCACTTCCGGGACATGGGCGAGTTCTGGCGCTGGGCGTCGGATCTGGACGGCCGATCCCTTTTCTGGCACCTGGAGCCGTTCCCGGGGGCGATCGAGGCGCTGGCCGACCTCCACGGACAGGGCCACGACATCGTCATCCTGACCCAGAAGCCGAGGTACGCGATCGAGGACACCTACGAGTGGGTCGAGCGAGTCGGGATCCCCGCCAGGGAGGTCCACGTCATAGATCGCAAGTGGACCATCGACTGCGACGTCTATCTCGACGACGGACCTCACATGATCCCGGCTCTCGTCGAACATCGCCCCGACCGTGTCGTCTGCCGCTATGTGCGACCCTGGAACGACCCGGTGCCGGGTGCCGTCGACGTCCACGATTTCGACGAGTTTCGCGAGGTGGTCTCCGGAGTGTCACCGGTTCCGGGATGACGCTACGCTCGCCGTCGGCCTCCCGGAACACGGCGGAGTTCGGATGCCCTGGGCGGGAGCGATCACAGACAGATACCAGCGAGGAGAAACCATGAAGAGATCAGCACTGGCGCTGCTGGCAGTGCTAGCTGTCGCGATAGCCGCTTGCGGGAGCGGGAGCACGACTACGACCGGTGGAGGAGACCGGGCCGACTGGCCCGAGAGCCTGACCTTTGGGTTCGTGCCGTCCCGTGAGGCCGAGGAGCTTCAGGACAACGTCGACGTCCTGGCCCAGATCCTCTCCGACGCGCTCGATCTGGATGTGACCGGCATCGTCAGCGCCGACTACACCGCGCTCGGCGCCGCCCTTGGGAACGGCCAGGCGCAGATCGGCGCCCTGGCACCTGCCAACTACGTCCTGGCGGCACGGGAGTTCGACAACATCGAGCTGCTGGCGCAGTCGGTGCGGTTCGGTTCGTCGACCTACCACGCCCAGTACTTCACCAACGACCCCAGCATCTGCGGGGCCGACCCGGTGGAGGGCCAGTACGACTACGACGACGAGGGCAACGTCGCCTTCTTCGAGCCTGGTGATGCGCCCGCACTCCAGGTCGGCTGGAACGCCGACGGCACTCGTCAAGAAGGGATCTCCGCCGGCCTGGTCTGCCCCGAGCCCGTCGACATCGGCGTCATCGAGGGCGGAAGGATGGCCTATGGCACCGAGACCTCGACCTCCGGGTACATCTTCCCGGTCCTCGAGCTCAACGCCAAGGGCCTCGAAGAGGGTGTGGACTACGAGTCGTTCTTCTCGGGCAGCCACGACAACTCGGTGCTCGCCGTCTACAACGGCGATGCCGACTTCGGTGTCTCCTTCGACGACGCTCGGAACAACGTCAGCGAGGCCAACCCGGACGTGGGCGAGAAGGTGATCGTGTTCAACATCACCGCCCCCATCGCCAACGACGTCATCGCCGTCGATGCCAACCTACCGGACAGCCTGAAGGACGCCATCTTCCAGGCACTGGTGGACTACATCTCCACCGATGAGGGCCAGGCGCTCATGTCCACGATCTACAGCTGGACCGACCTGACCCGTGCCGACGAGACGACGGAGCGCTCGTTCGAGCTCATCGAGCGGGCCATCGACGAACTGGGCTTCGACGGCTGAGCCGATCCGGTTAGCGATTGCAGGTGTGGGGTCGACCGGGAGGTCGGCCCCACACTCGCGCTAGGCTCGCCGCCGGCGCGGCGAACCAGGGGTTCAATTCCAATGATCGAATTCACCAACGTCGACGTCACCTATCCGAACGGGCTCAAAGCCCTGAAGGACGTGACGGTCACCATCCCCGACGGCGAACTGGTGGTGATCGTCGGGTTGTCCGGGGCGGGTAAGTCCACGTTCCTTCGTGCCATCAACGGGTTCGTCCCGATCACCAACGGCTCGGTCAAGGTCGATGGTGTCGAGGTGAGGGGGGCGTCGCCCAAGCAATTGCGGGCCCTCCGGGCCCGCGTCGGGATGATCTACCAGACGTTCAACCTGGTGAACCGCACCACCGTGATCAACAACGTCCTGATGGGACGTCTGGCGTCCGTCGGGTTCCTCCGAGCCATGCTCGGGCTCTGGCCCGACGACGACAAGGAGATCGCCCTCCAGGCACTGGAACGGGTCGAGATCGTGGAGAAGGCGTACGTCCGTGCCAGCGACCTCTCCGGCGGCCAGCAGCAGCGGGTGGGCATCGCCCGGGCCCTCGCCCAGCAGCCCAACGTGCTCCTCGCCGACGAGCCGGTCGCCTCCCTCGACCCCGTGACCTCCCACACCGTGATGCGGGACCTCCACCGCATCAACCGCGAGCTCGGGATCACTACGATCATCAACCTCCACTTCCTCGACCTGGCCCGCACCTACGGGAAGCGTCTCATCGGGCTCCGCAACGGCGAGCTGGTCTACGACGGCGACATCGCCGACGTCGACGAGGAGACCTTCCGCGGCATCTATGGACGCTCCGTGACCCCCGACGACCTCCTCGAGGGCGCCGGCCTGTGACCGCGGAGGCGATCACCGCCACCGCTCCAATGAGACCTCCCGCCCCGCGTCGCGCCTGGACGATGGCGATCCCCCTCATCGTCGGGGTGGGCATCGGGGTCGCCGGGGCCATGACGGCGCAGATCGCCTACGGGCTCCTATGGGGGGTGATCATCGCCGCCGGTGCGCTGGTCGGCCTGTGGCTGGGCAAGGTCGGTCTCGACAACCTCGAGCGCGCCGTGCTCGCCGCCGGTCTGATCGCATCCGCGGTCCTCAGCTACGTCGTCATGCCCGCAATCCCCGAGGACGTGGACGTCCTCATCTCCCTCTACTTCGCCGCGGCCTGGGCGCCGGCCGCGGTGGCCACCGCCTTGGTGCTCCGACGACGGCGTGTCGCCCCCGCCAACCTGTTCACGTCCGGATTCGCCTGGATCCTCGCCGGCGCCTTCGCGCTCCCCGCGGCGGAGACCATCGGCGTGTTGGTGCCGCTGTCATCCCTGCGTAGGGGGGTCGACCCGGTCTTCGGTGCCGGTGACTACGCCGCGGCCGGGGTCTTCGCGCTCGGCATCGGCCTGGCCGCGTTCTACGCCGCCATCACCCGGCTGCCGGCCCTCGCGGTGAGCGCCTCGGTGATCCTGTTCACGATCTTCGCCGGCGCCGCGGTGCACTTCGACATCCCTCTGTTCTTCCGCAACCTGGCCAACGTCGATCTCGCCGGTTACTGGCCGCCCGACTGGGAGTGGGCGATCGGGGAGACCGGCACCTGGTGGTGGCCGCCGTCGTGGGAGTTCGGCGCCCCACAACGCGCCAACCCCCTAGTGGAGACGCTGCGCATCGCCGTGGTGGCGTCGTTCGTCGGCTGCGCCCTGGCCCTTCCCCTCTCGTTCCTGGCCTCGTCGCTCACCGCCCCCAACAAGAAGGTCTATCTCGCGGCCAAGGGCTTCATGAACCTGATCCGCACGATGCCCGACCTCTTCTGGGCCGTGCTGTTCGTGGCGGCCCTGGGCATCGGCGCCTTCGCCGGGACGGTGGCGCTGGTCATGTTCTCCCTGGCCATCATGTCGAAGCTCTTCTCGGAGACGATCGACGATGCCAAGCCCGGCCCGCTCGAGGCGGCACGGGCCACCGGATCCCGTCATTTCCCGGCGGTGCGATCCTCCGTGTTGCCCGAGGTCCTCCCCAATTACGTCGCCTACGCCCTCTACGTCTTCGAGCTCAACCTGAGGGCTTCTGCGATCATCGGCTTCGTCGGCGCCGGTGGCATCGGCCGCGTCCTCGAGGCCCAGCGGGTCTTCTACCAGTACGACCGGATCATGGCCATCGTCATCCTGATCGTGCTCGTGGTGCTCGCCCTGGAGCGGATCAGCGTCTGGCTGCGGGGGAGGCTGGTGTGACGGTCACCGCCGAGACCGTGGCTCCGGTCCGACCCAAGGAGCCGGTCGGGCCCAAGCTGTTCCGGCTCGGGACAACCCTGGTCATCCTCCTCCCGGTCATCTGGGGTGCCATGGGCCTCGAGTTGACCTGGGAACGGATTCTCAACGCCCCCACGGACACGTGGAACCTCCTTCGGCTCATGGTCCCACCCGAGCTGTCCGCCGAGGTGGTGCAGCGGGCCATGCCCAAGGTCATGGAGTCGCTGTTCATCGCCTGGATCGGCACCATGATCGCGGCTGCCTTCTCGCTGGCGCTGGCGGTGCTGGGGGCGCGCAACATCTCGAACCGGATGGTCAGTGGGGCCATCCAGAGCCTGTTCGTGGTCATCCGCGCCTTCCCCGAGCTGCTGCTGGCGATGATCCTCATCCCCATCACGGGGCTGGGAGCCTTCACCGCGGTCCTCGCCATCGGGATCCACTCCATCGGCACCCTCGGCAAGCTCACCTCGGAGGCCATCGAGGGCATCGACCCCGGCCCCGTCGAGGCGATGGCCAGCGTGGGCGGCGGCCGGCTCGCCCAGATCAGGTTCGGGGCGCTGCCGCAGGTGATGCCCGTGATCGTCGCCTACTGGCTCTACCGGTTCGAGGTGAACATCCGGGCCTCGGCCGTCCTCGGCGTGATCGGGGCGGGCGGCATCGGTCTGGAGCTGGTCCAGCAGATGCAGTTCCACAACTACCAGCGCGTCGGCACGGTCCTGTTCCTCACCATCGTGGTGGTGCTGATCATCGACATGATCTCGGCCCGACTCCGCCGCCGCATCATCACCGGTCGCAGGGAGCCGGGGCCGCTGGCCACCTTCAAGACGGCGGGGGCGCTGCAGAGGATCGGCATGCTGGTGTTGGCCGCCGCGGGCATCGCCACCCTGGTGTTCCTGCTGGTCCAACTCCAGACACCGGTCGAAGATGTCTTCCCTCGCCCGTAGGACGCGCACGGAGCGGGAGCGGCTGGAGCACGAGCTGCTCTCGGATCTGGCCACCAAGTCCGACGAGTCGCGCGGCCGGGAGGAGGACGAGGAGCCCGACGAGTTCCGCACCGCGTTCGAGCGTGATCGGGACCGGGTGATCCACTCCAAGGCGTTCCGCCGTCTCAAGCACAAGACCCAGGTGTTCCTCAATCCCGACGGCGACCACTTCGTCACCCGGATGACCCACACCATCCAGGTGACCCAGGTGGGAAGGGCCATAGCCCGGGCGCTCGGCCTCAACGAGGACCTCACCGAGGCCATCTGCCTGGCCCACGACGTAGGGCATTCGCCGTTCGGGCACACAGGGGAGGACGCCCTGACTCCGCTCGTCGAGGGCGAGTGGCTCCACTCGGCCCACGGTGTCCGCACCGTCTCCCTGCTCGAGCCCCTCAACCTCACCTGGGAGGTGCGCGACGGGATCCGTGCCCACTCCTGGAAGATCGACCCGCCGCCGGCGACACCGGAGGGCTGGGTGTGCCGATACGCCGACCGGATCGCCTACCTCACCCACGACGTCGCCGATGCCCTGCGCGCCGGTGTCATCGAGTACCGGGAGCTGCCCATGCCGGCCCTGACCACCTTCGGGGCCACCGCCCGGGAGTGGATCGGGTCGATGGTGGGGGCGGTGATCGAGCACTCCTACGAGACCGGGCAGGTGGGGATGCGCCCCGAGGAGTTGGAGGTGATGGGCCTCCTCCGCGATTTCATGTTCGAGAGGGTCTATCTCGGCCCGGAGTCCCAGGCCCAGAAGGAGAAGGCGGTCATGGTCATCCAGGACCTGGTCCGGTACTACTCGGAGCATCCCGAGCAGGTGCCCGACTCGTACAGCGTCCCGGAGGCCGACCCATTGACCCGGGCGATCGACTACGTGGCGGGAATGACCGACCGTTTCGCCCTCCGCACCCACGACCGTCTCTACCGCCCGACCCTGTTGGACTGAGCCCCCTACCCCCGCCTTCGGCGGCGGTACCTTCCCCCGGCCTCCGTCCGGGGGACTGATCCTGCTCTCCTGCATTGATTACGTCGGTGATCGTTAACCTGACCCGGCCCATGCTCGTCTTCGAGGACCTGCACAAGTCGTACGGTGACATCCGGGCCCTGGATGGCTGCTCCTTCCAGGTGGCGCCGGGCAGGATGCTCGGCTTCCTGGGGCCGAACGGGGCCGGGAAGACCACGGCGATGCGGACCGTCTTCGGCCTCGTCCGCCCCGACTCTGGCCGCGTCCTCTGGAACGGCGATCCGGTGGAGAAGGAGACGGCGAGCCGGTTCGGGTACATGCCCGAGCAGCGCGGCCTCTATCCCAAGATGCGGATCCGGGACATGCTGGTCTACGTCGGCCGGCTCCACGGCATGTCCAACACCGCCGCCGGAAACAGCGCAGATCTTTGGCTGGAGCGTCTCGGCCTGACCGAGCGGGCCCTCGACCGCGTCGAGGCACTCTCTCACGGCAACCAGCAGCGGGTTCAGCTGGCGGCAGCGCTGGTCCACGACCCGGATGTGATGCTCCTCGACGAGCCATTCAGTGGTCTGGACCCCATCGCCGTCGACACCATGTCCGAGATCCTCCGGGACGCGGCGCGACTGGGGAAAGCCGTCGTCTTCAGCTCCCACCAACTCGACCTGGTCGAGGACCTCTGCGACGACGTGGCCATCATCCACAAGGGGCGGGTCGTGGTCGAGGGCGACGTCAAGGCCCTGAAGGAGGCGTCGCCATACCGGCGCCTCGAGATCGACTTCGACGGGGAAATCGGCGAGCTCACCCGATCGATCGACGGCATCCACGACATCTCGAGCCTCGATGGCCATCACCGCTTGACCGTCGACGCCGGAACCGACATCCGGCCGTTCCTCGCCCGGGCCCAGGATTCGGGGCATCTGCGCAGCTTCTCGTACACGGCCCCGTCGCTGTCCGACCTGTTCCGGGAGGCGGTGGGATGAGACGACTCGGTCTGGTCGCGATGAGGGAGATGCGGGAGGGTCTCCGGTCGAAGACCTTCTTGATCACAACCGCGATCACCATCCTGATCGTCGCCGCCATCGTGGTGGTGCCACGGCTGCTGGAGGGTGGGGCAGACCACTACACCGTAGGGCTCGTGGGTGACGGCGGCGCCGAGATCGTCGACGCCGCCGTGCGCCTCGGCAATGCCAATGTCGAGGATGGCGACGAGCCTGCAGTGGAGATCGAGACCACCACATTCGCCACCCGCGAGGAGGCGATCGCCGCTCTCGAATCGGGTGACGTCGGCGTGGTCCTCGTCGACGACTCCGAGGTGGTGGTCCAGACCCTCGGCATCACCGGTTCCGGGGTCACCAGCCTGCTCCAGCAGGCCGCCGCAGCTCGCGCCCTCGAGCAGGCGCTGGAGGAACACGGCGAGGTCGCCGCCGTGGTCATCGAGACGCTGACCTCCGACCCGCTCGAGGTGAGCACGCCCCAGGGCGACGACGAGGCCGGTGGGAGCGAACGGTTCCTGGTGGCCCAGGCGGGCATGTTCCTCCTCTACATGGCGGTCCTCGTCTATGGCTCCTGGATCCTGACCGGGGTCACCGAAGAGAAGTCGAGCCGGGTGGTCGAGGTCCTGCTCTCGGCGGTTCACCCGTGGCAGCTGCTCGGCGGCAAGGTGCTCGGGATCGGCACTCTCGGTCTGGCGCAGTTCGTGATCACCATCCTCGTTGCGCTCGGCGCGATCCGTTATGCGGGCATCGAGATCCCGTCACTCGACCCGATCTTGATCGCCAACCTGGTGCTCTGGTTCGTCCTCGGATTCCTGGTGTTCGCCGTCCTCTTCGGCGCCGCCGGTTCATTGGCCTCCCGTACCGAGGACGCCCAGGGCGTGGCCATGCCGATGTCGATGATCGCCGTCGCCGGCCTGTTCCTCTCGTTCGCCGTCCTCGAGGATCCCGACGGGACCCTGGCGGTGGTCGGGAGCCTCATCCCCCTCACCGCCCCGTTCGTGGTCCCCGTGAGGGTGGCCATGGACAGCATCCCCGGCTGGCAGTTCATCCTGGCGGTCGCCATAGCCCTGGTGGGCATCGGCCTGCTGGTCCGTGTCGCCGGCCGCATCTACTCCGGCGCCTTGCTCCGCATCGGCACGCGTACCAAGCTCCGCGAGGCCTGGCGCGGCGCCGACCAATGAGCTTCGCCCATGTCGAGATAGAGACCTCCGGGCCGGTGGCCACGATCTGGCTCAACCGTCCGGAGAAGCTCAACGCCATGTCGGAGGACATCTGGGCCGACTTCCCTGCTGCAGTGGAGCAGGTCGAGCGGGACGGAGCCACCCGGGCAGTCGTGATCGCCGGACGTGGCGGGGCATTCACGGCGGGCATCGACGTCACCTTCCTCGCCTCGCTCAGCCCGCAGGCCGAGTCACAGGCGGCAGCGGCCCGGACGATCCACGAGACGGTGCTCCGTCTCCAGGGGACCTTCAATCGGATCGCCCAGTCGCCACTCCCGTTCATCGCCGCCGTCCACGGCTACTGCCTCGGGGCCGGAATGAGCCTGATCACGGCCTGTGACCTCCGGGTCGCCTCCAGGGATGCCGTCTTCTCGATCCGGGAGACGAAGATGGGCCTTGCCGCCGACGTGGGCGTGCTGCAGCGTCTCCCCTCGATCGTCGGCGACGCCGTGACCGCCGAGATGGCCTTCACCGGCGACGACTTCGACGCCGAATGGGCATTCCGAAACGGTCTCGTCTCTTCGATCCACGACGACGCCGAAGCGGCATTCGCCGCGGCCCGGGACCTGGCCGAGCGGATCGCGGTCAACTCCCCCCTCGTCCTCGAGGGCGTGAAGCGGATGATCCAGGCGAACCGTGGCCGGACCCTGGCCGAGGCCCTGGAGCTCATGGCCGTCTGGAACTCCGGCCGGCTCGTCTCCAACGACATGGCCGAGGCCCTCGACGCCTTCTTCTCCAAGCGGCCGCCTCGCTACACAGGCACCTGATAGGGACTTCCGTCCCGGTCCAAGTGACTTTGGCCCCTCGTGGCGCCATGCCCCCTATGGCGATGATCAGCGTGTTGGCAGAGCGTCAACACGAAGACGGGAGGTCTTCAGATGTCATCCATCCTCGAAAGAGAGCGCATCAGGACAGAGGCAAGCCCCGCCAAGAAGAGCACCCTCCTCCTGGTCGCAGCATTGGTCGCATTCGCCGTCGGCATCGGCTCGTTCGCCGGTGGAGTTTTCGGAGCCTGGTACACCTGGGATCAGGCAGCCGAGCAGAACATCACGACACCGGAAGATGCCCGGATCCCCAACGCCGCTGTCCGTGGCCCGCTGACGATGTGGGCCCAGTCCGACATCATCACCCATCATCAGCTGGATCGGACGGGCGGTCTGTACTACTCCGAGATGCCCCGCCAGGTTCCCCAGCTCGACGAGAACGGCGATCCCGTCCTCGACGGGAACGGTGAGCCGGTGATGGTTCCCAACGAAGCCCGTGCCTCTTGGCTGGACGCAACGACGCTGACCACGGCGCTCAACCTCGGCATCATCTCCTACGCCCTGGCGGCGATGGCGATGGCCGTCGGAGCGACGCTGACCCTGGTCGGGTACGTCTTCCTCAGGATCCGCCGCAGAGCCGTCCTCCTCTGAAGGCTCCCGGGTAGGGAGGTCGAGGGAGGGACGCAAGTCCCTCCCTCGTTTCATGTGCGTAGTTGTGCGACAGCCGCCCCGATGGCAACAATCCCCGGATGCCGTCCGATGCCGCCTTCGACGTCACCGTGTTAGGCGCGGGGCCCAATGGTCTCGCCGCCGCCATCGAGATGGCCCGCAATGGCCGGAAGGTGCTCCTGGTCGAGGGCTCGGACCGGATCGGAGGTGGCGCCCGGACCGAAGAGTTGACGCTTCCGGGATACCTCCACGACGTCTGCTCGGCAATCCATCCCACCGGCGCCGCGTCGCCGTATTTCAAAGAGATCGGGCTCGAGGTCGAGTGGATCCACCCGACGATCCCCCTGGCCCATCCCCTCGATGGGGGCCGCGCAGTCGCCCTGTTCCCGTCGCTCGACGACACCGCCCAGCAGTTCGGGGAAGATGCCGACCGCTACCGCAGGTTCATGGGGCCCATCGTGGAAGGGATCGACGACGTGCTCGACGTCGTCCTCCGCCCGATCCGCATCCCGCCCCCGAAAATCGGCGCCTCCCTGAAGACATTGCTGATGGGTGGCCCACCCGCGGCCACCCTGGCGATGCGTTTCTCCACCATGGAGGCGAGGGCGCTCCTGGGAGGCCTCTCCGCCCACGCCATCGCTCCTTTCGGGGCCCTGGCGACGGCCGGCGTGGGTGTGGTGCTCGGCGCCCTGGCCCATGTCGCCGGATGGCCGCTGGTGCGTGGCGGATCGGCGGGGATCGCCGGCGCCCTCGCCGAGCGGCTCACCTCCCTGGGTGGCGTCATCGAGACCGGGAAGCCCGTATCCCGGGTGGAGGAGCTCCCGGGCGAGGTCCACCTCCTCGATGTGATGCCGCCGGCGGCGAGGTCGATGGCGGTGACCCGTATCTCCGGGTCGGCGTCGCGGCGTCTCCGTTCGTGGCGGCCCGGTCCCGGGGTGTTCAAGATCGACTACGCCCTCGACGGGCCCGTCCCCTGGGCGGACCCGCTCAGCGGCCAGGCAGGGACCGTGCACGTCGGCGGGACCTGGGAGGAGATCCGCGAAGCGGAGTCGCAGGTCATGTCGGGGGGTCACCCGGAGCGCCCCTTCGTCCTGGTGGCGCAGCAGTCGCTCTTCGACCGGACCCGTGCTCCCGAGGGGAAGCACACCCTCTGGGCCTACTGCCACGTGCCCAACGGCTCCACGGTGGACATGACCGGGGCGATCGAAGACCAGATCGAGCGGTTCGCCCCCGGATTCCGCGAGGTGGTGGCCCACCGATCGGTGATGACCACGCGGGACTACACCGCCCACAACCCGAACCTGATCGGTGGCGACATTGGGGGCGGTCGCTTCGGGATCGGGAAGGTCCTCCAGTTCGGGCTCCGTCGCCCCTACGACCTCGGCGGTGGTGTCTACCTGTGCTCGTCGGCCACGCCACCGGGTGCAGGGGTCCATGGGATGTGCGGCTACGCCGCGGCGCGGGCTGCGCTCGCCTAGAACTGGATAGCGGCCGCGGCCCAGTGGAACCCGGCGCCGAAGGCGGTGAGGATCACCAGATCGCCGGCGGCGATCCGGCCGGCACCGACCGCTTCCCATAGCGCGAACGGGACCGTGGCAGATCCGATGTTCCCGTATTCCTCGATGTTCACGTAGACCTTCTCGTCGGAGAGCCCGAGCTTCGAGGTGACGGCATCGATGATGCGCCGATTGGCCTGATGGGGGATGACCAAGGCGACCTCCGAGAGCGATCGGCCGACCTTCTCCAGCACCTGGAGCGATGCCTCGCTCATGCGGCGGACGGCTTCAGTGAAGACCCTGCGGCCGTCCATGACGAGACGGTTGAAGTCGCCGTTGGCCAGGGTCTGGGCGTTGAACGGGTTGCGGGTGCCGCCGGCGGCGAGGGTGAGGATCCCGGAGGATGCGCCGTCGGTGCCGCTCACCGCTCCGAGCACCGACGCCCGCCCGGGCCCCGGCCCCATGACCACCGCACCCGCCCCGTCCCCGAAGAGGACGGCGGTGGCGCGGTCCTCCCACGAGATGAGACGTGTGATCACCTCGACCCCGATCACGAGCATGTTCCGTGTGCCGGTGGCGATCCGGCTGGCGGCGACGTCCACGGCCTGGATGAAGCCGGCGCAGCCGCTGCCGCCCAGGTCGTAGGTCGGGATGTTGCGACAGCCGAGTCGGTCCTGGACGAGGGCCGCGGTGTCCGGGGTGATCATCTCCGGCGTGTCGGTGGCGAGGACGATCTCGTCGATGTCGCCCGGCTCCATGCCGGCGTCGGCCAGTGCCTTCAGGGAGGCCTCCAGCGCCAGGTCCAGGGTCGCCTGGTCGTCGGCGGCGAACCGTCGGCGCTTGATCCCCGTGCGCTGCGTGATCCACTCGTCGCTGGTGTCGAGACGCGCCGCCCAGTCGTCATTGGTGAAGATGCGCTCCGGGACGTATCCCCCGAACCCCAAGATCGCCGCCATCTGGGGAACACCTTAGAGAATCACCGGCCTCTGGTGTCGATTCCAGGTCGTCGGGCGCCGTCGAGGTCCCGAAGGGGGGAAACCCCTGGCTGGTAACCTCCGGTGACGGTACGCCCCACCCCGTCGTTAGGACGTGCTTCAGCTCTTGATAGCCCATTTGGCAGCGGCCCTGGCCGCACCTGCCCTGGTCCGTTGGCTGGGCAGGCGCGCCTTCCTGCTCCTGGCAGCGGTCCCCGCTGGAGCCGCCGTATGGGCTATCACCGCTACCAATGCGGTGCTCGACGGTCGGGAGCCCACGGTTTCGATCTCCTGGGTGCCTGCACTGGGGCTCGACCTCGTCTTCCGGGTCGACACCCTCTCCTGGCTCCTCGTCCTGATGGTCGGCGGGATCGGGAGCGCCGTCCTCATCTACAGCACCCGCTATTTCTCCGCCCGATCCTCTGATCTCGGCCGTTTCGCCGCCGTCTTCGTCGGGTTCGCCGGGGCGATGCTCGGTCTCGTCACCAGCGAGAACCTGATCCAGCTCTACGTCTTCTGGGAGCTGACCACGATCTTCTCCTACCTGCTCATCGGGCACTACTCGGAGCGGGTCACCTCCCGCCGGGCGGCGATGAAGGCGATCCTGGTGACGACACTCGGTGGTCTGGCCATGCTCGCCGGGATCGTCCTCCTCGGCCACGAGGCCGGGACCTACGAGCTCGGCGAGATCCTCACCGCGCCGCCCACCGGAGCGGTCACCTCGACGGCGATCGCCTTGATCCTCGTCGGGGCGGTGAGCAAGTCGGCGCTGATCCCTTTCCACTTCTGGCTGCCGGCAGCCATGGCGGCGCCCACACCGGTCAGCGCCTATCTCCATGCCGCGGCCATGGTCAAGGCGGGGGTCTACCTGGTCGGCCGTCTCGCCCCCGGCTTCTCCACCCTGCCCGTGTGGCAGGCGATCATCGGCGTGCTCGCCCTGATCACCATCGTCCACGGCGGGTTCCGGGCACTGCGGCAGAGCGACCTCAAGCTCATCCTCGCATTCAGCACCGTGAGCCAGCTCGGCATGCTCGTGCTGCTCGTCGGGTCGCCGTTCAAGGCAGGGGCACTCGCCGGTCTGGCGCTTCTCGGCGCCCATGCGCTCTTCAAGGCTTGCCTCTTCCTGGTGGTCGGCATCGTCGACGCTGCCACCGGCACCCGTGATCTCAACCTGCTGTCGGGCATCGGCCGTCGCATGCCGGTCACGGCCACGATCGGGGCCCTCGGCGTTGCGTCGATGATCGGGGTCGCCCCATTCGCCGGCTACGTCGCCAAAGAGGCCGCCCTGGAGGCGATCATCGACGATCAGGCCGCACTGGCCCCGTTCGGCTGGCCGATCCTCGTGGTGTTCGCCCTGGGCTCGGCATTGACCATCGCCTACGGCCTCCGGTTCTGGTGGGGCGCCTTCGCCACCAAGCGCAACGTGACCGCGTCACTGGAGGTGGTCCGCCCCCCGCTCCTCCTGGTGGCTCCCCCGATGGCCATGGCCCTGGCCGGCATCGCCACGGCCCTCCTCCCCGGGCTCGGAGAGACGTTGCTCCGGCCCCATGCCCGGACCTACCCGTTGGGAGAGCCGGGCCACCTCGCCATGTGGTCTGGGTTCAGCCCGGCGTTCCAGGTCACCCTGGCCGCGTTCGCCATCGGCATCGCCGTCTTCCTCGCCCGCCACCGCCTCTCCGGATGGCGGATCCCGTGGCCGGAGCAGTGGGACGGCGACCGGGTCTATCGGAACACCCTGCGACGGGTGGACCAGACCGCGGCAGCCACCACCGCGGTCGTGCAGAGAGGTTCGCTCCCCTTCTACCTGGGGATCCTCTTCCTGGTGGTCGTGGTGGGGGCATTGCCCGGTCTCCTCACCGCCGGCGTGGAGGCCAACCTGTGGCTCGGGACCGACGTCATCGTCATCGCGGCCAGCATCGCCATCGTGGCCGCCACGGTGCTGGCGGTCCGGGCCCGACGGCGGATGAAAGCGGTGATCCTCGCCGGGATCACCGGCTACTCGACCGCACTCGTCTTCCTCGTCTACGGGGCGCCCGACCTGGCTCTCACCCAGGTGCTGGTGGAGACCGTGACCCTCGTCGTGTTCGTGCTGGTGTTGCGGCGACTCCCGATCTACTTCTCCGATCGGCCGCTCGTCGCCAGCCGGTGGCTGCGTCTCTCCGTCGCCGCGGTGTTCGGGTTGCTGGTGGCGGGATTGGCGCTGCTCGTCCCCCAGGCCCGCATCCACGAGCCCGACTCGGCCGACCTGCCGACGACCGCCGAGGAGTTCGGCGGCGGGAAGAACGTGGTCAACGTGATCCTCGTCGACACCCGAGCCTGGGACACGCTGGGGGAGATCTCCGTGCTCCTCGCCGCGGCGACCGGCGTGGCGTCGCTGATCTTCCTCCGTCACCGCAGCACGGAACGGCCCCGCCCCGGATCGTTCGAGGAGATCAGCGGCAAGCTGGGTGCTTCCGAGCCCGACCCGGTGGCGCGCCTCAGACGTCCCCGGCACGACGAGGCCCCGACCCGACGCGCCAGTTGGCTGGTGGCTGGGGTCACGTTGGCCCCGCACCGTCGCTCGGTGATCCTCGAGGTGGCGGTCAGGTTCCTCTACCACACGATGATCGTCGTGGCGGTGTTCCTGCTGGTCTCCGGGCACAACGCCCCGGGCGGCGGGTTCGTGGCCGGTCTGGTCGTGGGGATCGCCATCACAGCCCGATATCTCGCCGGTGGGCGCTACGAGCTGAGCGCGGCCGCCCCCCTGCAGCCGGCGTTCCTGCTCGGGTCGGGCCTGTTCCTGGCCGCAGGCACGGGCCTCGCCTCCATGATCTTCGGCGGCGAGGTCCTCGAGTCGGCGATCGTTCGCTGGACGATGCCGGTGTTCGGCGAGATCAAGCTGGTGACATCGCTGATCTTCGACATCGGCGTCTTCCTGGTGGTGATCGGCCTCATGCTCGACATCCTGCGGAGCCTCGGCGCGGAGCTCGACCACCAGGGAGACGTTCTCGATGAGGACGGCGAGCCGGTCAGACAGGCGCTGGAGCCGGCGAAGACGATCGTGAGGAGGGAGTCGTGAGCGTCCTCGGCCCCGACCTCTTCCTGGTCATCGCAGCCGGCGTCCTGATAGCCGGTGGGGCGTTCCTCGTGCTGGAGCGCTCACTGACGCGTGTCGCCGTCGGCCTGATCCTCATCGGAAACGGGGTCAACATCCTCTTCCTGATCACGGGCGGCCCGCGCGGTGGCGCCCCCATCGTCGACGTCACCCCCGAGGAGGCGATGGCAGACCCGCTGCCGCAGGCGATGATCCTCACCGCCATCGTCATCACCCTTGCCCTCACCGCCTTCCTCGTGGCGATGGCTCATCGCTCCTGGCAGCTCCACCGCCACGACGAGGTGCAGGACGACCTCGAGGACCGCCGCATCGCCCGTCTCGCCGCCATCGAGACCGCGCAGGAGCGTGGTGACATCGGCATCGTCACCCTGGACGAGGAAGCTGCCGGCGTCAGGGACGAGACGGCCGACATCGTCGAAGAGCACTGGCTCGCCGAGGAGGACGTGCGATGACGTGGCTCGTCCCGCTCCCGGTGGTCATCCCGCTCGCCGGCGCAGGGCTGGCCGTGGCACTGGGCCGCCGGTCGCAGCTGCAGCGGATCGTCAGCGTCGTCTCCCTCACCAGCATCCTGGCCGCATCGCTCGGCCTACTGTTCACGGTCAACGACAGCCCGCTCGTGGTCCAGGTGGCCGACTGGCCTGCCCCCATCGGGATCTCGCTGGTGGCGGACCGCCTCTCCGCGCTGATGCTGGTGATCTCGTCGGCCGTGACGTTCTGCGTCCTCCTCTTCGCCCTGGCCCAGGACCTCGCCCTCGGCGACCCGGACTCGCCCGTCGCCATCTTCCACCCCACCTACCTGGTCCTCACCGCCGGGGTCTCGATCTCGTTCCTCGCCGGCGACCTCTTCAACCTCTACGTCGGGTTCGAGGTCCTGCTCGGCGCCAGCTACGTGCTCATCACCCTGGGCGGCACCCGCGCCCGCATCCGCGCGGGGACGATCTACGTGGTGATGGCCATCGCCTCCTCGATCGTGTTCCTGCTCGCCGTCGCCCTGATCTACTCGGCGACCGGGACGGTGAACATGGCTCAACTCGCCGGTCGCCTCCAGGAGATCGATCCCGGCATCAAGCTGACCCTGCAGGTGCTCCTGCTGGCAGCCTTCGCGGTCAAGGCGGCGATCTTCCCCCTGTCGGCCTGGCTCCCGGACTCCTACCCGACGGCCCCGGCACCGGTGACGGCCGTGTTCGCGGGCCTGCTCACCAAGGTGGGCATCTACGGCATGCTGCGGACCCAGACCCTCCTGTTCGGCGAGGGCCCGGCGGACACGGTGCTGATGTGGGCAGCCCTCGCCACCATGATCATCGGGATCCTCGGCGCCGTGGCCCAGACCGACCTCAAGCGTCTCCTCTCCTTCACCCTGGTCAGCCACATCGGTCTCATGGTCTTCGGGATCGCGCTCTCCAGCGAGGCCGGGCTGGCGGGGGCGATCTTCTACGTCCTCCACCACATAACCGTGCAGACCTCGTTGTTCCTCGTCGCCGGGCTCATCGAGCGACGCGAAGGCACCACGTCCCTGAACCGTCTCGGGGGACTCGCCCGATCGGCGCCGCTGCTGGCGGCGCTCTTCCTGGTGCCCGCCTTCAATCTGTCGGGCATCCCGCCGCTGTCGGGATTCCTGGGCAAGCTCGGATTGCTCCAGGCCGGGGTGGAGGCGGCCACTCCCCTGGCCTACGTCCTGGTGGGCGGGAGCATCCTCACCTCCCTGCTCACCCTGTACGTGTTCGCCAAGGCCTGGAACAAGGCGTTCTGGCAGCCGCCAATCGACCCGACACAGGGGACCCGACTTCCCGCCGGGATGCTGGGGACCGCCGCGGCACTGGTGGTCCTCGGTCTCGCCCTCACCTTCGCCGCCGGTCCACTGTTCGACTACGCCACCGAGGCGGCTCGTGACATGTACGCCCGCACTCCCTACATCGAGGCGATCCTGGGGTCGACGCCATGAGACGACCGCGCTTTCGCAAGATCTCGTGGGGCACCGTGTTCTGGGTCGCCCTCCTGTGGGTGCTCCTCTGGGGCGACATTCACCCGGGGAACATCCTCGCCGGGGCTCTCATCGGAGTCGTGGTCCAAGAGTTGCTCCCCTTGCCGCGGGTTCCCTACTCGGGGCGCATCCACCCCTGGTACCTCCTCAAGTTGGTCCTCCGCTTCTTCACCGACCTCATCGTGGCCAGCTTTCAGGTGGCGGCGATCGCCCTCGACCCGCGCCGTCTGCCCCGTGGAGCGGTGATCGGCGTCCAGACTCGAAGTGCCTCCGACCTGTATCTGACCCTCACGGCGCAGATCACCACCCTGGTGCCGGGGTCGGTGGTCGTGGAGGCGATCAGGTCCAACGGGATGCTCTACGTCCACTTCATCGACGTCGACTTCCAGGGCGGGGTCGAAGGGATGAGACAGGGGGTACTGGCGACCGAGGCCAGGGTGATGCGCGCCATCGCCTCCGACGACGAGCTCGCTCAGGCGAGGGTGAGCCGGTGAGGACCGTCGGGCTCATCTCCGCGGGGATGCTCGCCGTCGGGGCCATCCTCACCATCATCCGCGTCGAGAAGGGCCCGACCTCACTCGACCGGATCGTGGCGCTGGACATCGTGAGCAACATCCTCATCATCGCCGTGGCCCTCGACGCCGCAGTCAACCTCCGCACCGAGACGGTTCCGATCCTCGCCGCCCTGGCCCTGGTGGGCTTCATCTCGTCGGTGGCGGTTGCTCGTCACGCATCGGCCGAGCCCGAAGAAGCGCGGCGGATCAAGACGCCCGAGGAGGTCGCCGCCGAGGAAGCGGCGATCAGGAGGGAAGAAGAGGCGGCGGCCCGAGCCGAGGCCGAGGCCAAGGCCCGGAGGGACGAGGAGATGACGTCGTGAGCTGGGACGCAGTAGCCGACTTCCTGGCCGCGGTGTGCTTCCTCCTCGGCTCGGCCTTCACCCTGGCTGCCGGCATCGGCGTGCTCCGCTTTCCCGACCTGCTGTCGCGGATCCACGCCGGAGCCAAGCCGCAAGTGGTCGGCGTGGTCCTGGCGTTGATCGGCCTGGGCCTCCGTCTCCGGTCGGCATCGGTGATAGCCACCTTGATCCTCGTGGGGCTGTTCCAGCTCATCACGGCACCCGTCTCGGCGAGCTTCGTGGCCCGCGCCGGCTACCGCACCGGCAAGATCGATCCCGATCTCCTGGCGGTCGACGAGCTGACGGAGGACCTGGCCAGGGCCCTGGAGGACGACTCCGGCGGGGACGGCTAGGGACTCAGCCCCGCAACGAGGTGAGGAAAGCCGCAGGGTCGTCCCCGCGTTCCAGGACCTCGATCAGCGCCGAACCGACGATGACCCCGTCGGCATGGCGACCGATCTCCACCACGTGCGACTGTGTCCGGACACCGAATCCGGCGCAGACGGGTAGGTCGGACACACGGCGCACCGCTTCGAGATACCCCGAGAGCCCGGGTGCCATCCCACCGGAACCGGTCGTGCCGGTGCGGGTGACGGCGTACACGAACCCCGAGCCGGCTTGGGCGAGCTCGGCCAGTCTCTGCTCCGGCGTGGCGGGCGTGACCAATTGGATCAGGGCCAGGGCGCGTCGGCTGAGCGCGCCGAGCAGAGAGGCCGACTCTTCCATCGGGAGATCGGGGACGATGAATCCGTCCACTCCTGCCTCGAGTGCGTCCTCGGCCAGCCGATCGAAGCCGTAAACGAGCAGCGGGTTGAGATAGCTCATCAGGACGATGGGCGCCGAGAGTTGCCCGGTCCTCTTCCGCAGCTCGTAGAGGATCCAGCGGAGACTCACCCCGTTCTCGATGGCCACCCGGCTTGACCGCTGGATGGTCACGCCATCCGCCATGGGATCGGAGAACGGGACACCGATCTCGACCACGTCGGCAGATCGCGCCACCGCGGCCAGGTCGTCGAGGAACCGGTCTCGCGACGGGTACCCGGCGGTCACGAAGGCCACCAGTGCAGGTCCATCACTGCCCTCGATGGCGGCACGGATTCGATCACGAGGCTCACTCATCGGGTTCGCTCCCTCCCCCGAGCGAGGTCAGGATCGACATGTCCTTGTCGCCACGACCCGACAGTCCGATGAGGATTCGACACCCCGGGTGGTCCAGCGCCCAACGACGCGCCCCGGCGAGGGCATGGGAGCTCTCAAGGGCCGGAAGGATCCCCTCGGTGCGACAGCACTCGTCGAGCGCGGCGAGGGCCTCGTCGTCGGACACGGTCAGGTAGGCGACCCTCCCGATCTCCTCGAGAAAGGCGTGCTCAGGGCCGACTCCCGGATAGTCCAGACCGGCCGAGACCGAGTGTGTCTCCTGGATCTGCCCGTCGTCGTCGTAAAGGAGTTTCGAGTACGTGCCGTGGAGCACACCTGGTCTTCCTCGCACCATGGTGGCGGCGTGCTCCCCGACGCCCTCGCCGCGCCCGCCGGCCTCGACGCCGAACAGCTCCACCTCGGGCGCGTCGAGAAACCCGTGGAAGAGCCCGATGGCGTTCGAGCCGCCTCCGACACAGGCGAAGACGGCGTCCGGCAATCCGACGTCGGCCATCTGGGCACGCGCCTCCCGGCCGATCACCGACTGCAGCTCACGGACGAGATACGGGTAGGGATGCGGGCCGATCGCCGAGCCGATCATGTAGTAGGTGCCTTCAGGGTCGCCCACCCAGTCGCGGATCGCCTCGTCGATGGCAGCCCGGAGGGTGCGATCTCCCAATTCCACTGCGACCACCGCGGCCCCGAGCCGGCGCATCCGGTCGACGTTGGGCGCCTGACGCTCCGCGTCGACGGCTCCCATGTAGACGGTGCACGGAATGCCGACACGCGCGCAAGCCGCGGCTGCAGCCACTCCGTGTTGCCCGGCGCCGGTCTCGGCGACGACGCGGTTGGCTCCCAGCTCTCGGGCGAGCAGGGCCTGCCCGATGGCGTTGTTGACCTTGTGGGCTCCGGTGTGCGCCAGGTCCTCTCGTTTGAGGAACACCTCGGCTCCCCACGCCCGGCTGAGGGATCCGGCCCTGGTCATGGGTGTCGGCCGACCCACCCAGTCGTTCAGCTCGGACGATAACCGCGCCCGGAACCGCTCCGAGCCGAGCAGGGAGCGGACCCCTTCCTCGAGTCGGGTCAGTGCCGCCATCAGGGTCTCGGGGACGAACCGTCCCCCGTAGGGCCCGAAACGACCGGTGGAGTCGGGGATTCGTCCGGCCAGGAGGTCGGCGAGCAGGGTGTGGTCAGTGAGCATGCGTCCTCCCCGGCGCCGAGGCGAACACGGCACGGGCGTTGGCGATGAAGGCGGCGATCCGGGACGGATCCTTGCGACCAGGCTCGGTTTCGACACCGCTGGACACGTCGACGCCCCACGGTCCCACCGCCTGGATGGCGTCGGCGACGTTCCCCGGGTCGAGACCTCCGGCCAGGATCAGCTGTGTCGAACCGGCGAGCTCCCGGGCCTGGTGCCAGTCGGCTTTCACCCCCCGCCCGCTGACCGTACCTTCGTAGAGGAGTCTCAGTGGCGGCTCCGCGGCCGTGGGCCCACCGGAGCGATGCACCGGCAGCAGGTCGACGTCCTCTGGCAGCTCCAGACCAAGCAGCGACCCGGCATCGGCCTGAACCCAGTCGGGCTCGACCAGCTCCAGCACCTCCTCGAGCACCTGCGGCTGCGGTCGCCGGAACACGGCCACCTTCACGACGTCGGCAGGCAGGCAACGAGCCAGGGCCCGGGCCTGCAGCGCCGAGACCTGACGTGGCGAGTCGGCGAAGACGAACCCGACGGCATCGGCGCCGCCGTTGGCTGCCGCATCCACCGCTTCGAGGCTGTTGACCCCGCAGATCTTCACGAACATGGCGACCCCCCGATCGTGCGCCTCCCGGCCGAGACGAATGCCGCCACCGCCGCATCCGGCTCCACCGACCTCATCAGCGCCGAACCGATCAGCGCCAGCCGGTAACCATCCGATGCCACCGCCGCCGCATCGTCAGGCGACTCGATGCCACTCTCCGCAACCGCAGGAAGCCCGGAGCCGATCAGATCCCGCAGGACCCGGAACCTCGTCGGGTCGACCTCGAGGGTGCGGAGGTCGCGGCAGTTCACTCCGACCAGCACCGATCCCGCAGTGGAACCGGCGAGCAGGTCGCCGATGCGGTGCAGGTCCTCGACGCCGAACACCTCGACGAGACAGAACATCCCCAGCTCGCTGGCGCCCGCCATCAGCTCGCTCAGTTGGGCATCGGAGAGGATCTTGACGATGAGGAGAACGCCACCAGCCCCGGAGGCCCTCGCCTCGACGACCTGGTAGGGGTCGACCAGGAAGTCCTTCCGCATCACGGGTCTTCCCGCTTCACCAGCGACCCGTGACGCCACCCGCAGGTGCTCCAGATCCCCACCGAACTCGTCGGGCTCGGTGAGAACAGACACGGCCACGGCACCGCCCGCGCAGTAGGCCCTGACACGGCGCTCCAGGTCGCGGTCGTCACCGAGCACACCGCGCGAGGGACTCCGATGCTTCACCTCGGCGATCACGTCGAAGCCGTCGAGCTCCAGCGCCGGGGGCGAAGGCGCTGCGTCCATCCGCGACCGCAGCTGCCCCTCAGGCATCGCCCGCCGGGCCCGACGGGCGCGTTCGAGGCTCGATGCGGCCATTTGCTCCAGGAACCCGCTCATCCGACGACCTTCCCGAAGTGGGCCAGTCCTTCGATGACACGAGTTGCCGACCCGTCGGCGATGGCGGACCGGGCTCGATCCAGCCCAGCCCTGACGTCGGACACCTCGCCCATCACTTCAAGGGCCAGCGCGGCACCCAGAGCCAGGGCATCGCGATGGGACGGGAGGTCGTCTCCGGCCAGAGCGGCTTCGAGCCGGTGTGCGTTGTGGTCCGGCTCCCCTCCCTCCAGCTCACGCGGATCACAGGGCTGGAGGCCGTAGTCCAGCGGGTCCCGCACCGTCTCCTCGACGCGACCGGGACGCACATCGAAGCAGAGGAACGGGCCCACCGGTGTCGGCTCGTCCCATCCCCCGGCGCCGTGAACGACAAATGCCCGCTGCACACCCTGCATGCGGGACAGGCTCCCGGCCATCTTCCGGGCCACCGGTGCGCTGAACGCCCCGACCACGAGGAAGGGCGGCGCCGCCGGATTGCTCAGCGGACCGAGGATGTTGAACACGGTCCGCACCCCGAGCGCCCGGCGGACCGGCGCGATCCGGCCCATGGCCGGGTGGAAGTGGGGAGCGAACAGGAAGGTGAACCCGTTCCGGGCGAGGCACTCCGCCGCCGCCTCGGCGTCGAGAGGCATGGGCAATCCCAGGGCGGCGAGGACGTCGGCCGATCCCGAGCGCCCCGAAACGGCTCGGTTGCCGTGCTTCACGACGCGGGCCCCGGCCGCGGCGGCGAGGATGGCGCTGCCCGTGGAGAGGTTGAGACTCCCCGAGCCGTCCCCTCCGGTTCCCACCACGTCGACGATCTGCCCAGCGTCCTGCAGGGAAGGCTTGAGGGCAAGGCGTCGCATCGCCGTGGCGAGGCCGCTGATCTCCTCGGCGGTCTCTCCCTTCATGCGCAATGCGACCAAGATCGCACCGGTTTGCTCCGGGAACAATGCGCCTTCAGCCATCTCCGTGAGGAGAGCCGCGGTCTCGGCCTCGGAGAGGTCTCCACCATCGACGATCCGTTCCAGGAGCGAAGTCACCTCGGTCATCGGGCCACCTCCCCCGACAGGAAGTTCGCCAGCAGAGTGGCGCCCTCCGGTGTCAGGATGCTCTCCGGGTGGAATTGGACGCCCTCCACGGCGAGATGACGGTGTCTCACACCCATCACCTCGCCGTCCTCGCTGCGGGCCGTGATCAGGAGATCGTCAGGGATCGTGTCGCGTTCGGCGACGAGCGAGTGGTACCGGCCGGCGACGAAGGGCGAACCCAGGCCCGCGTAGATTGCCCGGCCGTCGTGGAAGACCTCGGACGTCTTTCCGTGCATCAGGGTGGCGGCGGAGACGACCCTGCCGCCGAAAACCTGGACGATGCACTGATGGCCGAGGCAAACCCCGAGCACCGGGGACCTCCCGGCGAAGACCCGGATCAGCTCCATCGAGATCCCGGCGTCCTCGGGGCGACCGGGGCCGGGCGAGATGACCAGGTGCGTTGCTCCGAGTTCCTTGGCCTCGGGAACCGTGATCGCGTCGTTGCGCACCACGGCCACGTCGGCCCCGAGCTCCATGAAGGCCTGGGCCAGGTTGTAGGTGAAGGAGTCGTAGTTGTCGATGAGCAGGATCGAGACGCTCACAGTCCCTCCCCCGCCAGATCGAGGGCCTGGCGCAGCACCGCGCTCTTGGCCAGGACTTCGTGGTGCTCCTTCTCCGCGACGCTGTCGGCGACGATCCCCGCTCCGGCCTGATAGCTGTACTCGTCCCCATTGAAGACGACTGTGCGGATCGTGATGGCGTGGTCCATGTTCCCGTTGACGCCGAAGTAGCCCACGGTCCCCCCATAGAGCCCACGACTGCATGGCTCCAGTGCGTCGATCAGTTCCATGGCGCGCACCTTGGGGGCCCCGGTGAGGGTGCCAGCCGGGAAGGCGGCGGCGAAGAGGTCGAACGCGTCCATCCCCACGGGGAGCCGACCGCGGACACCGCTGACCATATGCATCACGTGGGAGTAGCGCTCGATGCTCCGATAGGGGTCGACCACCACGGTGCCCGCTTCCGCCACCCTGCCTAGATCGTTGCGGGCCAGGTCGACCAGCATCACGTGCTCGGCGTTTTCCTTTGGATCCGCCAGGAGGTCCATTTCCACGGCGAGGTCCTCGGGAGGGTCGACGCCGCGGCGCCTCGTCCCCGCTATCGGTCTGAGACGCGCCTCGCCCCGCTCCAGGCCGACGAGAGTCTCCGGCGAGGAGCCGGCGATTGCCAGATCACCCGACTCGAAGAAGTACATGTAGGGAGACGGGTTGAGGAGCCGTAGCGCGCGGTAGACCTGGAACGGATCGACGTCCGCTCCTCCCTCGAAGCGCTGGGAGAGGACCACCTGATAGACGTCCCCCGCAGCGATGTGCCGCTTCGCCTCTTCGACGGAAGCCACGAAGCCGGTCTCTGTGACGCTCGCCTTCGGGGCAGAGACCCTTCCTCGATTGGGCATTGGGGAAACCGGGCCCCTCATCGCCTCGATCACCTCGGCCCGCAATGCCTGCCGGTCGTCCTCCGGTCCGGCGTGGAGCAGGGCGGCGCGACGGGTGAGATGATCGAACACCAGGAGGGATTCCGGGGCGAAGAAGACCGCCTCGGGCATTTCACCGGCACGGTGGCGGGCCGGGAGTCGTTCGAAATGACGCACCGTGTCGTAGCCCACGGCGCCCACCATTCCGCCGGTGTAGGGAACGGAGGTGATGTCAGGGGCCAACCGGGGACTCGACTCGAGGGCCTCCCTCATCAGTTGGAGCCATTGGTCGCGTCCATGCGGCGGTGGCATTTCGGCTCCGTCGAGGAGCACACGATCACGGCCGATCTCCAGGTCCAACCCGCCGCCGAAGCCGATGAACGAATAGCGGGCGAGCCGCTCCGCCTGCTCCACGCTCTCGAGCAGGAAGCGTGGACCGAACGGCCGCAGCTTCAGATAGGCGGATACCGGTGTGTCGAGATCGGTTGGTATGTCGAATGGTGGTTGCATTGGGACGACCTTTTCTCGGGGAGGGGCACGAAAAAACCGCCTCCGGTGGTTGTGGAGACGGTTCCTCGTCTTCTGGCAGCGGATCTGCCGATCCGTCTGAGTGACCCGGCTAGGTCGTCGTCACCATCGCAGTTCGACCCACGAGCACGCCACTGTCGCCGTCTCCTTTGTCGAACGGCGCCACCATCGAGATCCGGCGAGGCGGGGGCGTAACGGGTCGTTCACGGTCCGAGTATGTCCGAAACCGCCGGGAGATGTCAATAGTGCACCCCGCCGGCAGCAACGACTCCGCCCCCGGTGTCGATGCCGGGGGCGGAGTGCGATGGGTCAGCCCATGAGGGTGCTGCCGGTCTCCAGCAGGCTCTTGAGGTCGCTGAGGACCCACGGCCAGCCCCCACCACCGGTGGCCGGGTCGATCTCCGATCCGGCGACCATCTGCGCGGTCATCGGGGCGCCCTCGAGCTCATGGGTGAGGGTGAGGGCGACGCCACCCATCACCTCCTGGATCTCGTAGGTGAGCCTGGTGTGGCCCTCGGCCATCATGTCCGGATCCATCAGCAGACGCCAGGTATGGACCAGCCGGCGAGGAGGGTCGGCCTCGATCACCTCGCCGTCGGTGACCACGTCGAGTGGCCGGCCACTGTATGCCTCGGCCTGCGCCTTGAACTCCGGGTTGGGGATGACCCGGTACTTGCCACCGGGACGCAGGTCGAACTCGGCGTACCCGGTATAGCCGTATCGGTTGGTCCACTCGGGGTCCGTGATTGCCTGCCAGACCTGCTCGGGTGTGGCCTTGATGTACACCCGGTAGACCTGGGTCGTCGTCACGGTTCTTTCGGTCATGAGATCTCCTCGATTTGGTTCTTCAGGTCGAGGAGCGCGGTCACCCGTCGCTCCGTGTACTTGTCGATCCATCGGTCGTGGACCATGCGGATCGGGACCGGGTTGAGGTAATGGAGCTTCTCCCTCCCGGAACGGCGGGTCACGACGAGGTTCGCCTCCTCGAGCACCTTGAGGTGCTTCATGACCCCGAACCGGGTCATCTCCAGACCTGACTCCAGCTCCGTGAGCGTTTGGCCATCACGCTCGTAGAGCAGGTCGAGGAGGAAGCGACGGGTCGGGTCGGCCAGCGCCTTGAACACGAGGTGCAGCTCGTCCCGGGTCTCGTAGTCGACCACACGGGCAGCATATGTGACCTTTCGGTCACATGTCAAGGTGTATGTTCCCGGCATGCTCACAGTCGGAACCGTCGTCATCACCGTCGAAGATCTGGACCGGGCCGCCGAGTTCTGGCGTCGGGCCCTCGGGTACGTGAATCGCTTCGAGCCGCGGGAGGACTGGCTGATCCTCGATCCCCCGCCGGGCCAACCCGGCACCTCGATCGCCCTGTCGGTCTCGGGCTACCCGCAGCACTACCCACCGCGTATCCATCTCGACCTCTATGCCCACGACCAGCAGGCCGAAGTCGAGCGGCTCGTCGACCTGGGGGGCCGCCGTGTCCCATGGGACGGCTACCCGCCGGACGCCGACTACGTCGTGATGGAGGACACGGAGGGCAACCGCTTCGACGTCATCGACGCCCCCGGCTGGGACCCCGTGGCCCGGACCAGCAGATCCTGACCAACGGCCCTAACCGTTGGCCCGTAGGTGCCCGTAGCCTTGGCATCGAGTCCACCACTCCTCAGGAGGCATCGTCTTGAGACTCCACACGAACATCCCCACCCGGGGCGAGGTGAGCCGCCTCTTCGCCAACACCCACCCGGCCTCGGTCTCCATCTACCTCCCCACCGACCCGGCCTCTGCCGGTCAGGCGGAGCGGATCGCCCTGAAGAACCTGGTCTCGGAGGCGGTGACACAACTCACCGAGGCAGGCACGCCGAAGCGTGACATCGCCGCACTCGAATCCCATTTCGAGGACCTGGCGACGGACGACGTGTTCTGGAGATACCAGGCCCGCACCCTGGCGATCTTCGCCACACCCGAGTCGCTGGTGAGCTTCCGGCTCCCCAACCGTCTCGTCGAGATGGTGGCGGTGGCCGACCGGTTCCATCTCAAGCCGCTGCTCCGATCGATCACCTTCCCCCAGGTGGCACTGGTGCTGGCGCTCTCGCAGAAGTCGGCCCGCCTGCTCGAGGTCCTGCCCGAGGGCGGCGTCGGCGAGGTCGAAGTCCCCGACATGCCCGATGGCGTCGAAGACGCCGCCCCCATCGCCCATGTCGAGGATCGGGCGCCCAAGGGCAAGACACAGAGCTCGATGGCCGAGAAGAGCCATCTCCGCATCTACTGCCGCGCCGTCGACCGTGTCATCCGCCCGCTCATCGCCGGCAGGGACGTCCCGTTGATCCTGGCCGCGGCCGAACCCCTGGAGTCGATCTATCGCTCGGTGAACTCCTACCCGCACCTGACCGACGCAGCCATACCGGGAAACCCCGACGTCGTCGGCGATGATGAGCTCGGGGCGAGAGCTCGCCAGATCCTGGATGACCTCTATGCCGGGCAGCTCGCAGACCTGCACGACCTCTTCGACGAAAGGCTCGCCGAGGGCCGGGCCGTGACCGACGTCGCCGAGGTCGCCCGGGCCGCCACCTTCGGGATGGTGCACACCCTGATCGTGGACATGGACTCCGTGGTGCCCGGCTTCGTCCATGAGGACGGCTCGGTGGAGTTCTCCGAGGTGGACGACGCCAAGGCATACGCCATCGTCGACGAAGTCGCCCGCCGGGTCTGGGAGAGCCGCGGCACCGTGCTGGCGGTGCGACGCGAAGACGTCCCCGGAGGCGGCGACGTCGCCGCCATCCTCAGGTACGCCTTCTGATCAGCCGAGGGTGCGGTAGCGGCCGCGGAAGTAGACGAGGGGCTCGTCCATCCCGCTCACCTCGACGTGTTCGACGACGCCGCGCACCATCCCCGACCATCCGACCGGGTCCATCGTGCTGACCCGGACCCCGAGGCGGTCGGGAAGCTCGTCGAGGACCGGTCCCCAGGGGCCGTCGGTGACGGCCTGGCCGGCGAACATGCCGCCGGGGCTGGGTTGACGACCGGCGAACACCTCGGCGAGCCCGCGGTGATCCGGCGTGCAGATGTGGATCATGAGCCGTCCCGTCTCGGAGATCGTGTCCCAGAGATCGGTGTTGGGACTGACCAGGAGCAACGCCTCGCCCGGGTCGCCCTCCATCACCAGGATCGAGGACACCGTGAGACCGGCCCTGGCGGCACCACCTCCCGAGGTGACGATGGTGACCGGCATGGCGAGCCGGCCACGGAATCGGCGCAGGGGATCACGGTCGTCGGGATCCGGCATGAACGGATGCTCGGTGTGGATGGTCACGACAAGAGGCTAAGCCTCTCCGGTCGGTGGCCCTTCGGCGACCCGTGCCGCGACCGCCTCCCGCTCCCCGAGAAGGACCTCGATCCACCAGGTCGCCCCATTGGCGCCGTACCGTCCAACCAGATCACCATCCGACGACGCACTGCGGCCGGCCCAGGCGATGTCGAACGACTCCTCCCTCGCACCGGCCTCCTGGAGACGCCGCCCGACGTCGGAGACGTCTTGCGGTCTCGTGTCGAGGGGGTTGGCGTCGGGGCCGATCCATCCGTCCCAGCGCGCGGCGCGGCGTATCGCCGGTGCGCTGTCACCACCGACCCAGATCGGGATGCGCGGCTTCTGGAGCGGAGTGGCCGTGAGGGCGAAGCCGTCCACGACGTAGTGCTTCCCGCGGTGCACCACCTCCTCTCCGGACCAGAGTCTCACGATGAGGTCCAGGCCCTCGTCGAGCATCTCCGCCCGGGTGCGAGGATCGGCCGGCTCGCCGAACGCCTCGAACGAGCGCCGCGCTCCCGAGTCGCCGAGCCCGACCCCGAGCGTCATCCTGCCCCCGGAGAGGATGTCGAGGCTGGCGAGCCGCATCGCCAAGAGATGCGGCTTGTAGCGGGGAACGACCGCGATACAGGTCCCGATCCGGACCCGCTCGGTCGCCCCGGCCACGGCGGCCAGGATCACCCACGGGTCGTGGACGGGAGGGGGATCCTTCCTGACGATGAGACCGTCCCATACGAAGTAGCCGTCCCATCCGGCCTCCTCGGCGGCGGACGCCAACCCGGCGGCGAAGCGGGGATCCCCGCATGCTCCCCAGTTCGGCGCGGCGATGCCGAAGCGCATGGCCACCGGAGCCTACGCCCCCACGGAGGACCACTCTTCGACGATCAGTGCAACCTACACACTGCTCCTGGAGCGAGCCGCTCCGTTCGTGCTCTGCCCGCCTCAGCCGTCGACCGCGAACAGCTGCCACTCCTCGGGCACGCCCTTGAGGGTGTGGCTGCCCTTGTCGATGAAGGTGAACCCAGCCCCGGCAACGAGGTCTTTCACCGTCCTGGACACGTAGACCTGACCCGGCTCACCAAGAGACATGATGCGGGCGGCGATGTGGACACCCAGTCCACCGATGTCGTCTCCGAGATTCTCGATCTCGCCGGTGTGGAGACCGGCCCTTATCTCCACACCGTGTCCACGGAGGGCATCGCGAATGGCGAGCGCGGCACGGATGGCCCGCGCCGGCCCGTCGAAGGTGGCGAGCAAGCCATCGCCCGTCGTCTTGATCAGCTTCCCCTGATAGCGGGCGAGTTGGCGTCCGGTGACGAGCTCATGCATTGCCAACAGCTCCTTCCAACGCTCGTCCCCAAGGTCGACCGCCTTCTCCGTCGAAGCCACGATGTCGGTGAACAGCACCGTTGCGAGCATCCGATCGGGATCCCCCGCCGCCTGGGCTCCCGTCAGGAACTCCTCCACCACATCGACCAGACCATCGATGTCGCCAAAGCCGAGCCCGTAGTCGGCACCCGGGAGCTCGACGAACCTCGCCCCCGGGATGTGGTCCGCCAGGTAGCGACCATTGGCCACTGGCACGGTCACGTTGTCGCGTCGATGCAGGACGAGCGTCGGTGCCTGGATGGCCGGGAGCGCGGCCCGGACGTCGAGGCTGAACAGGGTACGAAGCACCTCGGCGGCCGTCGCCGGGCTGGCCGCCAGGCGTAGGAATCGTGCCCACAATTCCTGGTTGTTGGGGTCGTCGGCCAGGCTCGGATTGGTCGCCACGGCCAGAGCGGACGACCCCCAGGTCTGCTCGGTGAGAGAGATCAGGGCCTGTTGAGTCTCCGGGGGTATCCCGATCGGGTAGTCGGGGGCCTGCGACAACCTGGCAGTGGCGTTGGCCAGGATCAGGGAGGACACCCGCTCCGGGTGGCTGGCTGCGAACAGGGCAGCCATCATCCCTCCATCCGCAGCTCCGAAGACGGCGGCGCGTTCCAGGCCGACGTCATCCATGACGGTCCGGATGTCGTCCATCCACTCTTCGAGAGGCGGAAGACTCCCCGGAGGCGCCGGGTCGGACAACCCTATGCCGTACTTGTCGAAGGCGACGACGCGGCTGAAGGAGCCGAGGCGGTGCAGGAGGTGAGCGAAGCCCGGAAGCTCCCATCTCGCCTCCAGGTGGCTGAACCAGATGGAGACCAGCACCAGGTCCAGCGGGCCGCCACCGCTGACCTGATAGGCGATGTGGACGTTGCCGCGGGTGGCGTAACTGGTCGCCGGAAGCACCCGGGCGATCCTACGCGCGGGCACGTTGGCGGTGAGCTGCTCATGGCCGAGATGGCCGCCGAGGTCCCCCTCTTCCTCGAGTTCTCCGAGGCGATCACCCACGACACGGAGGACGTGACCCTGGGGTGGTGTGACGACAAGACCGAGTTCGAGTTCGCGCTGGATCTGATCCTCGACGGTCTGGACCGTCTCCGCGGCTGAGTCGGCTCCGGGCCGGACTGCCTCGGTCTCAGCGATCTGGCGCGCCCGGGAGGACTCGAACCCCCAACCTCCTGATCCGTAGATCTCCAAGCCGTGTCCACGGAGGTCCATGAGTGTCCACAGAGGGCGGAACGACGGGCTTTTGAGTCCACCGGCATCCACCCGGGTCCGGTCGGGTCCATTAGAGAATGGCTCCCAACTTGGCTCCCAGCGCGAAACGCGACGGCGGGAACAAGTCGCTTCCCCACGGGCGCCCGACCTACAGGCCGGCAAGCACGCTGGCTAATACACTTCGTGTCACACCCGTTACCGTATTATCGAACACATGTTCGCACATGAGCCCGCTACACCCGATCGCTGCCAGCCTTCGTCGACGACGGATCCGCTTCGTGTGTCACATGACGCCCTGCGATCGGCTTCCATCGATAGTCGCCAGTGGCGCCCTGCTATCCCTCGCCTCGCGCAGGGCGAGAGGAATCGCAGAACCGGAGAACCCGCACTATTGGGGCAGTCCCGGCAAGGAGGAAGAGTTGGCGCACTTCGTCGTGTGCAGTTTCATGCCGCCGTGGTGGATGTGTCGCGCGCGACAGGAGGAGTTGGTAATCATCTTGATGGACGCCGAGGAGGTATGTTGTCGTGAAGGCGTTGTCTTCTGCCCTACCAACAGCGCCTACAACGAATATCCCGCAGACGATATCAAAGCCAGGTCAGGCGTCGACTACTTCGACGCCTGCTTCCACAATCCCGATACCTACCAGGCCGCTAACAGCGAGATCTTCGTTCCGAACCAGGTGCCTATCTCGACATTCAGAGGTTTTGTCTTCTGCGACGAACAGGCACGAGATTTCTGGCTACCTGAGATCGAGGCAGCCGCCGACGCAGCCAATCCCACACCAGAGTTCCCGGAACAGCCCATCATGGTCGCTACCAAGAACTACCGAGGTTTCAAGTTCCCTGGCGATTGGGCTCCAACCAACCGGATAAGGCCATGACGTCATCAAGGCTCGAATTGTCCATGTCGCCCTCGTCCAGCAGAGAAGACGATTTGTTTCCGCAGGTTGCAGGGTCACTTATCTGCGCCGCCGCAGCCGACGCATTGGGATGGATTACCGAGTTCGTCCGGGGACCAGACCATCTTCGGAAGCTGTACAAGACAGATCAAGT
>DASVBU010000044.1:0-46126 GCA_036375695.1 Acidimicrobiia bacterium
AAGGGGCTGAGCAGGACTTCCCATTCCTCGATCGATTCGATCGTGAGCAACCCATTGCGGGCCCATGGGTCAGCGGCCAGTCGCTTCCTGACCTCGGCCTCCGAGTCGGCCCTGACGATCAGACGCGCCCTGTGCCGGGTCTCGTCACCGACGGGACCGCCCAGGAGGACGAACCCGTCCGCGGTCAGGCCGTTCATGAACACTGCGTGACCCGCCCAATCCGCCTGCTGGCGCATCGGGATCGACTCATCCCAAGCGAGTCCCTGGTCACTGATGACTACGAAGTAGGCCATCTGGCGCAACGTACGACCCGTTGCGGTCAGGATTTGACCGCAACCATCCCAGCGAAACATCCGACGCTTTCGTCGCCGCCGTGTTGGGTAGAAAGGGGGCATAGCCGAGACGGGAGCGTGTCATGAAGTCGATCAACCTCGGTGTGGCGGACGATCTGCCACCGGTGGAATGGAGCTCGATCGTCGAAAAACTGGATTCTGGAACCGGCCCGGATCCCGATGCCCACAATGCGCGGAGCACCTGGCTCACGACCCTGAACGCAGACGGAAGCCCACACGTGACCCCCGTCGGCGCCATCTGGATGGATGGGACCTTCTGGTTCCAGACCGGTGACACCCGGAAGCGCCAGAACATCATGCGCGATCCGCGCTGCTCCATCGCTCTCTCCATCCGGGACGCCGACGTGGTCCTCGAGGGCGAAGCCATGCCCGTCTCCGATCCCCAGAACGTGGCCCGGGCGGTGGAGGCTTGGAACGCCGGAGGCTGGCCGGTCGAGCCCGACGAGACCGGTGTGGGTATCACGGCACCCTTCAACGCGCCGGCACAGGGACCTCCACCGTGGACGGTCTTCCGCATAGACCCGCGATCGGCCGTGGTGGCCCTCGGAACCGAGCCCGGTGGCCTGACCCGATTCGAATTCTGAGTGCTGTCGGGCCTCCCCATAGCCTGGGAAGGTGCGACGAATCCTCACCGTCGGTCACGGGACTCTCTCCGCGGACGAGTTCACATCGCTCCTGAGGGCTGTGGGTGTCACGGAGGTGGTCGATATCAGGTCTTATCCCGGAAGTCGACACAACCCGCAGTACGGGCGCGAGGAGATGAGCCGCTGGCTCCCGATGGCGGGGATCGGATACACCTGGCTGAAAGATCTCGGTGGGAGACGCCGCCCGATACGGGGATCGAGACACACCGCCCTCCGTCACCCGTCGTTCCAGGCGTACGCCGACCACATGGAGACTGAGGAGTTCCGCCGGGGGGTGGACACTCTCCTGGACATCGGTGGCCTGCCGGCGGTGATGTGCAGCGAGTCGGTGTGGTGGCGTTGCCACCGTCGTCTGTTGGCCGACCATCTGGTGCTGGTGCGGGGCGTGGAGGTCATCCATTTGATGCAGGACGGCCGACAAGATGTCCATGTCCCCTCGGGAGAGGCACGCCGCGATGGCGAGCTCGTCGTCTACGACCAGCAGAGGAGGCCATCATGACCGAACCAGGCGACCTTGTGATCAGAGATGCCGGCGTCGGGGATGTCCCGGCCATCTGCCGGTTCGGCGAGGACTTCATCGAGGATCACTACGCCCCGTTGATCGGGAGGGAGGCGGCAGCCGCCCAGGTCCGGGCCTGGTGGAGCGTGGAGGCGATCAGTCAGGCGGTGAATGCGGGTCTGGTGGTCGTCGCCGAGTCCGAGGGCCGGCTCCTCGGCGTCGGTCAGCGTGGCCGCCACGGGGACGACCACGTCGTCTACAAGCTCTACGTGCATCCCGAGCATCGCGGCCGGGGCATCGGACCCAAGCTGCTCGATGCGCTGATCCGTCAGCTGCCGGCCGACGTGGACCGTCTCTACATCGAGCACTTCGCGGCCAACACCCGTGCCGGCGAGTTCTACGAACGGGAAGGCTACGCGGTCGACCGGATCGAACCGAGCCCGAGCGGCGCCCCGGCACTCGACGTGGTGTGGCGGGTTCGCCGCCTCGATCGCTCCAGGTAGTCCCGGACCAGCTCTACTACCGGGCCCGGGGTCGGGCCCGGGCGACCCTGGACAGCGGCTCCCGGGTCTGGTCGTCGGCCCGCATCCTCACCTGGCGGGCCGAGACACAGCCGGGGATGGTGAGGATGAAGCAGGATCCGCCCAGGAGCTCGGAGCGGCGGTACGCCGCCGAGCCACCGTGTGACTCCGCCACCGCCCTCAGGATGGCGAGGCCGATGCCCATGCCGGGCGTGGTGGCGTCGAGACGCTTGGCGCCCCGCTCGAAACGCTCCCAGATCAAGTTCTCGTACTTCGTCGGGACGCCGGCGCCGTCGTCGTGGACCTCGATCACGAGCGTCCGCTCGTGTCGCACGACGGCCCGCACCAGGGTCTGCCCACCGCCGTACTTCTCGGCATTGGTGATCATGTTGACCAGCGCCTGTCGGATCCGGTCGCTGTCGACCCGGATGACGCAGTCCTCGGGGATCTCCACGGAGACCGTCGACGACGGCAAGCCCGAGAGCGCTTGCCTCACCACCTCCGACACCGTCGTCTTCCCGATGTGGAGCGGGACCCTGCGGTCGAATCCCTTCGCCAGCAGCATCAGATCGGAGACGAGACGTGCCATGTGCTTCGCCTGACCGCTGACGTCCGCCAGCATCTCGTCCCGGAGGTCCTCCGGGATGCTCTCCGCATCCTCCTCGAGGAGGGAGAGGTATCCGACGATGGCGGTGAGGGGAGTGCGCAGCTCATGACTCACCGAGGCAACCAGTTCCGATCGCTGCATCTCGATCTGGTTGCGATGCCCCTGGATCACGACGAGTTGCCGCACCAGGACGAGGACCATGATCAGGACCAGGGCGTCGAGCACGACGGCCCGGCCCCCGGTGATCTCGTGGTACCTGATGACGTGGCTGACCAGGAGGGCGGCGACCATCGCATACGGCCACATCAGGGCGAGCAAAGGAGTGGAGCGCTCCGGGTACTCCCGCAACCGGGGGGTGCGGTCCACGACTGCCGAAGCAAGCAGGCTGCAGACCGCCGACAGGAGGAAGAGCGGGTAGAGCGGGTCGGCGTCCTGGAAAGTGCTGCCCAGGCCTTGCTGGAAGAAGCTGAGATCGCCGACGAGCTGGAACCCGAGGGTCAGGGCGATGAACACCAGCCGGATGTCCATGCGGAAGTAGCTCCGCCTGAGGACGAGGATCATCAAGGCGATGACCGCGATCACGTCGATCACCGGGTACAGCGCCGCCAACGCGAGCTCCCATCCGGATGCCGACCCGATGTGCTCCCTGAGACTCTCCTCGAGCACGGACCAGAGAAGCCCTGCCAGAGCCACCCCACCGATGAACGCGTCGAGCAAGGTGATCATCCAGCCCCGGCCCACCGTGGCGGCGCGGGCGAGCAGCCAGATCGCAATCACCAGGGACAGATACGTGAGGACGAAGAAGGCGTCGATCGGTCCGAAGGCAGGCAAGATGACGCCGCCCATCACGAGCAGGCCGGTGACGAACACGCCGGTTGCTGCGGAGAAGAGCCCGATCGCCATGACCCGCCAGGCTCGACGTTCGCGGGACTCGAGCCAGGCCGAGCGTCGCCAGCCGATGACGCCGGCCGTGCCCATCCCGACCATCATCCCGGCCGGCCCCAGCGTGTCGGCCTGATCCTGCCGGAAGAGCAATAGCACCGCGAGACCGAGGAGGATCACGGTCAGAGGGCCGGCTGTCCGCCAGCGGCGCAGCGACAGAAGGGGTGAGTGCACTGCCTCTTGTTATCGGCAGTGACCTCCTCCATCCGAAGTGCACGCGGCTCGGGACGCGGAACCGCCCGGCGATTTGCGCCGGGCGGTTCGCTGCTGCGCTGTCTCGAGGATCAGCTGCGGTAGGTGTCCTCGTCGCCGCTGAGGGGGTTGTCCTCTTCGGCGTACTCGGTCGTGTCGACGAGTGGCTCCACGTCCTCCTGCTGGTACCCGGCAGGAGCGACGTCACCGACGACGGCGGCCTCGTCCTCGACCTGGCCGCCGTGGATCTCGCCACGCCAGGCGCCGGTCTCGAAGCCGCGATCCTCGATGAATTCCTTGAAGCGCCCCAGATCGCCTTCGGCGCGCCGCTCGACGATGCCGAGCGCCTCACCGACGTTCTCCACGAACCCCTCGGGGTCGTGTTCCATGGTGAGGTCGATCCGGGTGCGGCCCGGCTCGATCGGCTCGAAGACGACGCGACCCGCGTTCTTCGTCCCACCGGTGCTCTCCCAGGCGACGACACGGTCCGGCTCCTGCTCCACGATCTGGGCATCCCACTCACGCTCGACGCCGCCGATCTGGGCGCGCCAGTGCAGGGTGGCGTCGTCGAGCTGACGGACCTCTTCGACACCTTCCATGAAGTGCGGGAAGTCCTCGAACTGGGTCCACTGGTTGTACGCCACGCTGATCGGGACGTCTACTTCTACTGCGGCTGTGACTTCAGCCATGTTCGCCTCCTTGGGGCCTAGGAACGCGCCCTACCCCCACGCCCCCGGGCACAAACCAGGTGCGCTTGGTCACCGGCGGTTCGTCGATTCGACCAGGTCCCGCCGGATCGCCTTTTCGGCGCGGCGCCGCCCGACACGTGCCAGCCAGCTCTGTGTGGGCGTCTCGATCCAGTAGTACGACAGGGCGGCGACCGCCAGGGAAAGGATGAGGGTCGGCACCACCCCGACACCGACGCCCACGAACACGTAGTGCCACAGGTAGAGCCCGTATGAGATCTCCCCGAGCCAGCCCATGACCGGCGATCCCATCCAGCCTGCGCCCCCGACGGCGTACTGGACGGCCATCAGCCCGAGCGCGATGGCGAGGAAGTGGCCCCAGAAGAACCCGGCTCCCTCCTCGCCGAAGACTGGGAGGAGCATGGCCAGGGCCAGGCCGGGGATGGAGATCCCGGCGAGTCGCCATGACCGCGGCTTCACCACACCGAGGAAGCAGCCGGCGAGCAGCGCAGCCGCGTTGGTGTCCGTGGCGTTGTAGACCCACCCCGGTGACGCGACCCAGATCGTCACCGCACGCCAGACCACCGCCGCGAAGAGGAGCAGGCCGATGACGACGATTCGCCTCCGCTTCGGGATTCGCCCGAGGACCAGCGGCCAGAAGAGGTAGAAGTGCGCCATGGCGGCGAGGAACCAGGTGTGGGTGAGGACCCCGAGCTCGGCGCCCGCGATTCGGGCGTAGTTGGCGTATTGGCCGAGTGCGGGGAGCGTCCTTCGCCAGTCCAGCCCGAACGCCACGAGGACCAGGCACATCAGGACGAGGGCTGGATAGAGACGAATGGCCCGCTTGGCGTAGAAGGACTTCAGATCGACACGACCGGACTCGTCCATCTCCTGACACAGCAGGCGTGTGATCAAGTATCCGGACAGGACGAAGAAGACGACGACGCCCCAGTGACCCGCCGGGAAGAGCTCCTTGTCCATGTGATATGCGATCACCATCAGGAGTGCCAGGGCCCGGAGGCCGTCGAGAGCGTCGACGCGTCTCACATGTCGTCATACCCCGCAGTGCTCCGACGGCAACCTTCGGACCGGTTTCACCTCCGAGGTTGGAGGGGTAGGGCAGGACATGAGACCTTTCCGCCGGCGCGCCGCCGTGGTCATGCCCCTGATCCTGGTCGTGGCCTGTTCCGTTGAGGCCGACGAGGCCGACGCCAACCCCCCTCGCGCCTCCTCGACGCGTCCTGAGGCGACCACCACCACGACGACGGGGACCTCGACCCCCACGACCGTTCCCCCCACCACAACGGCTGTAACCGTCGAGGAGCCGACCTTCGAGACCTTCGCCGACATCGACACCATCGGCGACTTCTCCGGGCTCACTGCCAGCGGCAAGACCAGATGGCTGGAGTCGGTCCCGGTCGAGGAGGTGATGATCACCTCGACCGCCGACGGCTCGAAACAGCCGGCCTGGTGGCTGCCGCCCGAAGGAGAGGGGAGGCCCCTACTGGTGATCCTCCACTCCTGGAGCTCCGACTACCGGCAGCACGCCGGGATCCCCTACGCCATGTGGGCGTCCGAGAACGGGTGGGCGGTCATCGCACCCAACTTCAGGGGTGTCAACGACGACCCGGAGGCCGTCGGGTCCGATCTGGCCGTCCAGGACGTAGCCGACGCGATCGACTTCGCCGTCTCCCAGGACGGAGTGGATCCAGAGCTCGTCTTCACGGTGGGATACTCGGGTGGCGGGATGATGTCCCTCCTCATCGCCGGACGACACCCGGACAAGGTGACGGGTGTAGCCGCCTGGGGCCCTCCATACGACCTGATCTGGTTCTACGAGCAGTCGGTGGACGAAGGTCGCGCCTACGCCGACCAGATCCGGGCCGCGTGCGGAGGGAACCCGACAAGCGACCCGGCAGCCGAGGAGGAATGCCTCCACCGCAGCCCGATGACGCATCTCGACGGTGCCCGCGATGAGGGCGTGGCGATCATGATCGGCCACGGCATCCGCGACCACCTGCTCAACCCCCGCCAGTCGGCGATCGCCTTCAACCAGCTGGCCGACGAGGAGGACCGTCTCACCGACGAGCAGCTCGAGCAGATCGGGCGGTCGAGCCTCCCCGAGGTCTTACAGGGGTCGATCGAGGCAGAGACCTTCTTCGGCGACGGAGATCCGGAGCCGGTCTTCTCGCGGCAGTCGGCCGGCGTACTCCTCGTCTACATGGACTCGGACCACGAGATGGTCTACGAGGCGGCCGTGCGGTGGATCGCCAGCCTCCTTCCCTGATCTATCTAACGGCGAGATGGATGTGATCGAGGTGGACCGTGTTGGTGAACGACCGCGACGAGCCCTGGCCGTCGAAGTCCCACGGGCCGCCCACCTGGACCACGTCGGGGTGGTCCAGCATCCACTGCATCGCCCTCATCGATGCCGAGCCCTGCTCATGGTCTTCGATGACCAGCGTGTCCCCGATGCGGTGGATGTCGACGGCGCGGCCGACGGTGTGGTGGCTCTGCCGGTCGGTGTCGAACACGTTGTGCGGGTGACCCGTCGCCAGGACCGTGACCGAGTAGGGCGTCACGTCTGCGAGCTGGGCCATCAGGTCCAGGAGGACAGGGGAGACGCGGCCGGCGAGGATGTCGAGGCGGGCGGAGTCGGGCATCTCGATGCGGGGGTCGTTCGCCACCTCGTGGGCCAGGGCGAGTTCCTCGATGCTCCCGAAGGATCCACCTGCCGATGCCAGATGATCGAAACGCCACCCGGATTCGTCACGCACGAGCCGCACGTCGATGGTCCGGATCACCGTCTCGGCGGGCTCCGATCCGCGCCCGATCGTCTGGCGCGTCACCACCATCACCGATGCCTTGTCCGCCGTCAGACCCCCGAGCTGGGGGTAGATGACCTCGCCGCGGGACCAGCTCCCGGGATGGGTGAGGGGATCGACCACCTCGGCGAGGGGGGCGTGGTCAGCATCGGCGTGGACCAGCAGTCGGTTGGCGTGGTCGGTGTCCCCCTCGTAGTTGGTCAGGTCGTAGACGATGTCCACCGCCAACTGCTTGGCGTCGGGGGCGACCTCCGACTGCGGCACCACGTACCGATTCGCCACGGGCGGTGCCGCCGCTACCTCTGCTGGGGGCACCGTGGCGGGAACCGTCGTCGTGGTCGTCGACGTCAGAACTTGTGTGGTGGTCGTTGCCGCGACCATCCGACTCGGGACGCTCGCCCCGGGTGGCACCGCCTGACATGCGGCCACGAGGACGACGAGACACACCATGCCTGACAGCGAGGTGAGGTGGAGTCGTCGGCCGCAACCGGCCCCGGTGTTTGCGTCCGGACGCATCACGGGAAGCGTAAGGAGGTATGGCCGCTAGTTCCGAAGGGTATGGAGGTCCATGATCACCATGAGACGGCGTCTGCTGTCCATCGCATTGGGAGTCGTTCTCGGGATGGGTCTGATGGCCTGCACCGACGACGAGAGCCCGGACACCACGGCGCCCATCGGGGACACGACCACCAGCGCACCGGTCGGATCCTGAGCCATGAGGACGGTACAGAGGTGAGCGATCAGATGAGGTTCGAGCGCCGACTGGACCCGTTGTGGGCCCAGGAGCTCGGGCCGCTCCCGCCCGCGCGCGACGTGGCGAGGAACGTCCGGCGGAGCACATCGGACTTCCTCGACGGTCTCACGGTGCGTGTCTCTCGCGCGATCGAAGTGACGGAAGCCTCTGTCGTCCGGACATGGGAAAGGGTGAAGTCGACCTCGATGACGCAACCGACTCAGATGCTCCGTGCCGGTCTCACCGCCCTGAGGGAGAGACCGCGACCGACACGCACCCCGCGGCGTGCCCCGCTGGTGACGCCTCCCGGCGCCATTCCCACGGCGGTGGTCGAGCCGATTGCCCAACCGCTCCCGGTCGGGGTCGAGACGGCGGTCCAGCTACCGCGGAGCGAAGACCGGCGCTGGCTCGGCGTGCTTTCCGATCGGGCCCTCACCTGGGCCATCGCAGTGGCCAGCGTCGTGCTGTTGATCGTGTTCCTGCGAACGGCGCAGACTCTGGCGGGCACCCTCGTCGATTTCCTGGCGCAGACCGTCAACGGCTTCCTCACCCGTCTCGGCTACCCGCCGGCCATGTAGCCGGTCACGCGCCAGGCCACCGCCAAACCGCCGCTAGTCGTCGACGATGACGAATCCCCGCTTCAGGGCGATCTCGCGGCCGAGTCCCTTGGGGACGACCATCCGCCAGGCGTGAAAGACGATCTCGGCGAGCTCATCCAGGTCGATGGCGTCGAGGCGGACCCGCGCCCAGTGGTATCGCATGTCGACCGGCAAGGGCATGAGGAACTTGTCGGGCTCGGCCTCGACCAGCGCCTCGCGCTCGTCCTTGGGGAACCCGAAGCCCATGATGCCGTCGCCCTCCTCCACCGAGAGGAAGACCAGGCTCCCGACGCGGAACTTGACGCGCCCCCGAACGTGGGCCTCATAGGCCCTGGGGAGGGAGAGGGCCTCACGCCGGATGTCCTCGAGCGTCACGCCCATGACATCCGAGCCTACGCAGGAATCAGCTCGCGACCGGCACGGGATCCGGTCGTGGCAGCGGGAAGCGGTGATAGTCGGCGAGCGGGCCCCGGACGGCGACCACCCGGGCTGCGTTGAGGATCGCCAGCAGGTCGATGACCTCCTGGGCCACTGCGCCGTATATGGGCGGCAACTCGCCCATCACCGCCAGGACCATTCCCACCATCGACAGGGCGATGCCTCCCACCGCGCTCTGCAGGGCGATCCGTCTCATTCGCTCCCCGATGTGGATCAGTTCGTCGACCCGCTCCATCGACGAGTCGAGGATCACGATGGCGGCGGCCTCGGAGGTGATGTCGCTCTCCTGGCCGAAGGCGACGCCGACGTCGGCCGCGGCCATCGCCGGAGCGTCGTTGATCCCGTCTCCGAGAAAAAGGGTGATCCCTCTTCCGTTTTCGGCGCGCACGATGGCGAGCTTCTCCTCGGGAGAGACCTCGGCGTGAACCTCGGCGATGCCGACGCGGCGTGCCAGGTACTCGACCTCGGTGGCGCGGTCGCCGGAGATGAGCATGGTCTTGGTGACGCCATGCCGGGGACCGAGATGGCTGACGAACTCGGCCGCCCCGACTCTCGGCTCGTCGCGGAACTGGATGGTGGCGGCGTAGTGGCCGTCGATGAGCACAACGGCCTCCATGCCGGCGACCTGCCCGGGGATCGCTCCGGACTCGGCGCCGAGCAGGGCGGAGGCGTTTCGTCGGCTGGTTATCCGGATCTCGCGACCGTCGACGACGCCGGTGAGACCCTCACCGGAGCGCTCAGACAGGCGTTCCACCCTTCCGTCGAACTCCTCGCCGAGCTCCTCTTCGGCAGCCTGGACCACCGCCGTCGCCAGCGGATGACGGGAGTAGCGCTCCAGGGCGCCGGCGGTCCGGAGCACTTCGGAGCGATCGAACCCGGGGGCAACGTCGACGTTGGTCACGGCCGGGCGCCCGTATGTGAGCGTCCCGGTCTTGTCGAGGAGGATCGTCGTGGCTTTGGCGATCTGCTCCAGGGCGCCCGGGTCCTTGACGATGATCGCCGACCGGGCGGCGAGCGAGATGGCGCCCACGATCGCCACCGGCACTCCGATGAGGAGCGGGCAGGGCGTGGCGATCACCATCACCGAGAGGAACCGCTCCGGATCGGAGGACACCGCCCACCCGAGAATGCCCATGCCGAGGGCGAGCACCGTGTACCAGGCACCGAGGCGGTCGGCGAGACGGCGCATTCTCGGCCGGTTGGCTTCAGCCTCGGCGAGCACCCCCACGATCTGCGCGTACCGGGAGTCGGCCGCGGTCTTGGTGGCGCTGATGACCAGGGCGTCCTCCCCGTTGATCGCCCCGGAGAGCACGGCCGAGCCCACCGACTTGGTGATCACGTACGGCTCGCCGGTCAGGTACGACTCGTCCATCGCGCCGTGGCCGGACAGGACCTCTCCGTCGACCGGACAGACCTCGTGAGGGAGGACGAGCAGGCGGTCGCCAGGCCTGATCTCGGCGACGGGGACATCTTCGGTCCGGCCTTCGTCGCCGACGAGACGATGCGCCAGGGTTGGCGCACGCTTTGCCAGGGCTTCCAGGACCCGGGCGGCTCGCGCGGTGGCCGCCTCCTCGAGGGCCTCACCGCCCGAGAGCATCAACACGATGATCGCCGCCACCAGCCACTCGTCGAGGAGGACCGCCGTGACGATGGCGAGGGCGGCGAGCAGGTCGGCCCCGGGGGTCCGGGCGATCAGGTCTCGCGCAATCGACCACACGAGAGGCAGACCGCCGGCGACGACGATGACGTAGAGAGGAATGAGCCGGATCGCCTCCGACACACCTGCCCAGCCGAGGAGGAAATATGCGGCGATGGCGGCGAGCGAAGCCACCGCGATCATGCCCTGGCGGGACTGGATGAAGAGACGGAAACGGCTCACGCTCCCCGGAACCGTAGACCCCTCAGGGAGTTGTCCGGGAATGGCGAGGGGGGTGGCGTCACGGCGCCACCCCCCCTTCTCGGCTCCCTCGCAGGCGGGAAGTCAGTCCTCCCCGAAGACCTTCGCCTCCTCGGGGCACAACCGGACCTTGGGGTTGAAGTCCTGGAACATGCCCGCAGGGTTGTCCTTCCACAGCCAGGCGTGCAAGACCCAGAGGGGCAGCACGGGGTGCTGGTGGAAATCGAGTCCGAAGAGGCTCGGCGGCTGATCGGCCGTCCAGGCCTCCACCGGGACGATGTACTCGTGCGCGACCAGCCCGACGATCTCGCCGTCGGCATCCAACTCGTAGACCAGCGCCTCGGGCCGGGTGATGTCGACCTGGTCGTCCATCAGGGTCTCGTTCAGGTAGTGGAGCCCCATTCCGCCCGCCTCGGCGCTCTCGAAGCAGCCGAGGGCATCCATGGTCGAGCCGTAGCCCGCCGCCTCTGCAGCCGAGACGTCCTGGAAGGCGGCGCCGGCCAGGGTGGCCGCGACGATGTCCGCCTGTTCCGCCTCGCCGGCGCCCGAATGGGCCATGGGTGCGGCAGTCGTCGTCGGCGCCGCCATGGTGGTCGTGGGCGCCCCCTCACTCGTGGTGGTGTCTCCCGCGGTCGTGGTGGTCTCCTCGGTGGCGGACGCGCACCCCGCCGCCACGAGCGCGAGCACGACCAGCAGGGCGATCCTCGCTCTCATCGTGCTCACTTCTCCACGTAGAAGTAGGGGTCGAGAACCGAGATCTCGGAGATCCGGTCGACCGGGAGACCGTTGAGCTCCGCGGCGCGTCGCACGGCTTCGGGGGAGGGCCCGTCGTAGACGCAGAACGTCTTGGAGTGGTCGTCGGTCACGAACGTCTGGACCCAGAACACCTGCTCCACCGTGTTGTTCTCGACGACACCGAGCATCGCCTTGCGCCCTTCCGTCGTCGTCGGGATCTCCAGACCTCCCGGGAAGGTGCGCTCGACCATGTATCGGGGCATGGGTTCCTCCTTGGTTCCTCGGACCGGGCTTTCCGGCCCTGACCGGGAACGTATGGAGCGGGCCTCGGGCCGTCGTCGGGGTGCGCCCCTATCCGGGGGCGGTCACACCCCTATTTCCCACGCCTATGCGGGCCGCCGCCCGCGCCGCTTCGACGCGGGTGGCCACCCCGAGCTTGGTGTAGATCGCGGAGACGTGATGTTCCACGGTCTTCTTGGAGATGTAGAGCATCGATGCGATCTCGTCGTTTCCGAGACCCTCGGCGATGAGACGCAACACTTCCAGCTGGCGGTCGGTGAGCCCGGCGGGGTTGGCCAGGGTGCGGTCGCTCGGCCGTGGTGGCAGGTGGTCGACGCCCTGCGAGCGGAGTTCGTTTCGGATCCGGTCGCCGAGGGGGCGGGCGCCGAGTCGATCGAGGATGTCGAGGGCCTCGAGCTTGGCCTCGGGGGGTCCGTCGGCCAGGGCCGTGGCGACCTCGTAGGGGCACCCGATCTCGCGCCATGCCGCCGCGGAACCCTCCCAGTCGCCGCTCATCTGGAGGGCGAAGGGCTCGGCGGCGCCGTCGGGCGGCTCCTGGATACGGCCCAGGCGCCACATCCAGAAGCCGACCTCGCCGCGCGCCCATTGACTGTCGGTGTCCAGAGCCCGTCTGTAGGTGAACTCAAGGTCGCCGATCGCAGCTTCGGGCCGATCGGCGAGCCAGTGGTGCTCGGCAAGGCCGCAGACCGCGTTCCAACCGTGCTGGACTTCGTGACTCTTGCTCAGCGCCGTCATCTCCTCGAGGAGGTCGACCGCGCCGGGGTCCCCGCGGCGGACCCGGACCCGACCCAGTGCGCTCATCGCCGTGATGTAGGCGATGCCTTCCCGCTGCAGTGTGGTCCGCTCCACGAGCTCGGCGTATCTGACTGCGTCGTCCCAACGACCCTGCTCGAAGGCGATGCGAGCCAGCCAGGATCGGTTGTACGCCACGGTGTAGTCCTCGTCGATGGCGAGAGCGACGTCGATTCCGCGTTGCAGCGCCTCGATGGCGACCTCGTACCGTCTCGCTTCACCACCACCCGACCCCAGCATTCCCAGGCCGGCGCTCACGAATCCGCGATTGTCCATGCGGTCCGCCTCGGCCACGGCCCGTCGGAGCAACTCGACACCACGGTCGGCGTCCCCTACCACGATGTGGGTCGTCCCCTCCATCATCAGGGACACCCAGGCAATGGTCCTGCTCCCCAGTTGCTCGCCGATCCGACGCGCCTTCTCCACGTATTCGAAGGCCGGAGCCGCATGACGGCTCAGCATGTGGTGATGGGCGACCCGATATAAGGTGTATCCGAGGGTCTCGGTCACCCCCAGCGACTCGAGAAGTTGGAGCGCCTCGTTCATCGCGGCCCAGCCCTCCTCGAACCTTCGCAGGTTCCAGAGGCTGGCCTGGAGCTGGCCCAGCGCGTTGGCGAGCTCCTCGACGAGCTCCAGACGGCGAAAGCCGGCGATCGCCTGCCGGACCTCGACCTCCGAGTCCCCGGGACGATCGAGTGCCCGCAACTCCATCCCGAGTTTGAGATGGAGACGCGCCGTCCTCTCGGGTCCCAGCGCCTCGGGATACCGGAGGGCGGCCCGGTAGAACTTCACGGCCTCGTAGCGGGCTCCTTTGGCGGCAGCCTCGTCCCCCGCCGCCGGGGCGTGCTCGACGATGAGGTCGGACCTGCCGGCGCGGATGGCGTGATGGGCGATCCTGGCCAGGTCTCGCTCGGCGTCGTGTTCCAGGATCTCGAGCATGCGGAGGTGAAGCCCCAGGCTTCTCGCAGGTGGCAGCGCATCCTCCACCGCGGCTCTGGCCAGCTCGTGCCGGAAACGCAGGGCGTGCCCATCGCCCACCAGGACGCCGGCCGACAGGGCCGCGTCGACGTCATCGGGCGAGGCATCGGCGATCGCCAGGGCGTGAGCGATCTCCAGGGATCTGGGTGCCACGCTGACCCCCTCGACCACGCGTCTCGATCTTTCGCCGAGCTGGGAGACGCGGGCGAGGACGGCCTCCTGCACCGTGGCGGGAAGCTCGCCGCCACTGGCCAGGACCTCGGTGACGAAGAAGGCGTTCCCATCGGTGAGCCGCATCAGCTCCTCCGGATCCACCGAGGTGTCCCGGGCGAGTTGGGCGACTGCATCGATGCTCAGGGCGGGGACGTGGAGGCGGTGGGTGGAGGAGAGAGGTGCGAGTTGACCCAGCACCTGTCGGGCGGGGTGTGTTCCCACCACTTCGTCGTCGCGATAGGTGCAGACGAGGACACCCTTCGAGTCGCCGATGCGGCGGCCCATGTAGCGGAGGAAGTCGAGCGTCGCCGCGTCCGCCCAGTGGATGTCCTCCACGACCATGACCACCGGCCGGATCGTGTGGCGGACCCGCTCCAGGATGTCGGCGAACACGTCGATCGGGTCCCGTTCCAGGTCGAGGCCGGGCAATTGCTGCGAGAAGTCCCGGACCGGGCTCAAGGGTCGGGGCGTTGTCAGCGGGTCACAGGCGCCGAGGAGGACGAGGGGCGAGTCGTCGAGCGCATCGACGAAGGCCCGCACCAGCGAGGTCTTGCCCGCACCGGCCTCCCCGGCGACCAGGACGAGCGAGCCTCGACCGGAGGCGGCGTCGACCAGACGGTCGGCGAGGTAGCCGAGAAGCTCTTCTCGTTCGAGGAGCACGAGAGAAGGGTACGCAGACCGACTCGACCGCGACCCCGTCGAGGGGGGCGTCACGCGGACAGGAAATCGACGAGCGCGGTGACGATCGACCTGGCCGCCTCCTCCTGGAAGGAGTCGCTGCGGAGCAGCGCCAGGTCGTCGGTGTTGCGCATGTTCCCGGCCTCGAGGAACACCGCGGGGACATCGGAGAGGTTGAGCCCTCCGAGGTCGCCCCGCTCCGAGAAGCCGTCCCTGGCGATGTAGTCGGCGATGGGCATGCCCGTGGCCAGAAACGCGGAACGGAGGGCGGTGGCGAGCCGGAGCGACTCGTCGTAGATATCGTCGGTGAGCCCGTCGAGGGGAGCCGGATGGATGACATGGAATCCACGGCCGTCGGCCGGCCCGCCGTCGGCGTGGATGGCGATGACGGCATCGGCGTTCGCCTCGTTGCCGATCCTGGCTCGCTGGTCGACGCATGGCCCCCAACCGTCGTTGTTGTGGCGCGTCAGCACGACGATGGCACCGGCGCTCTCCAGGAGGGGGACGGTCTTCTGCGCCAACTCCCAGGTGAAGGTGGCCTCGGCGTAGTCACCGCCCGCGGTCCCGGTGGTGTTGCACGCCTTGGTGCCGGTCCCGATGTCCACCTGTCGGTTGATCTCGTCGGGGTGTGCCCAGTTGCGCCCGTTGTGACCGGGGTCGATCACGATGACCCGACCGGCCAGGGGCAGCGCCGGAGCAGTGGTGGTGGTGGGAACGACCGAGGTGATGGTCGATGTCGGTGGAGACGTGGTGGTCGACGCGGTCGTCGACGGCGTGGTGCTGGTGGGCGCTGCGACGGTGGAGCCGGGACTGCCGGTCGGGGTGGCACACGCCGCGAGAGCGAGGACGAAAGCCAGCACCGAGACACCGATGAGCCCGTCCTCGAACACGTGCGAAGGCTACGGCGGAGGCGCGGCTACCCCCGACCCGGCTCAGATATCGGGTGGAGGCGGCAGGGTGGCGCAGGCGACGGCCCACTCCTCGGGAAGGGTCACCGGGGATGGTCTCGTCATCAGTGCTAGGTAGAGGTCGGAGGCGGAGCCTTCGACCGTGTGTGCCGGTGGGCCGTCGCCGTACGTCCAGGTCCGGTCGAGATCGGTGGCCCGCACCTGGAGCGTCGTTGGGTCGGTCATGAGGGGGAACCACATGTCCGAGAACTCGTCGAGGCCGGTCGACGCCACGAGGTCGGCGAGAGGACCGGTCTCCCCGATGGTGTGCTGGGCGTCCCAGCGATGGACGCCGGTCTCCACGAGCATCCTCCTGACCCAGTGGGCGACCGTGGAGCCGTCTCCGAACCCCCACACGGGGACGTCCGGGTCGGCATAGCGGAAGACCGAGATGAGCTGGGTCAACTTCTGGTCGGCCCAGTCGAGGGCGTCACGTCCCTCGGGGAGCGTGGGCCGGGTGACACGTTCGGTCGCCCGGGTGTCGACCACCTTGGTCGCCAAGGCGTGGACCGATCCCGTGTGGGCCGCCAGGTCGGCGAGCGTCCAGTTCGGGTACTGGGGAACCCGCCGCCCCGGATCCAGACGGGCAGCGGCTATCAGCCTTCTTCCTTCGGACTCGATTGCAGCGAGCAGCACCGGATCGACCATGAGTGCCCCGGATGATTACCGAGTCGAGTGGCCGGCGCCACTCGGCCAAGTCACCTCTTCTCGATGAACGAGAGTTGGCCGTCGGATTCGAGGACCGCGAACTCGACCTTGCCGAGATCCGCGATTCCCTGCATGCGCGCCGCTTCCTTGAGATCGTCGACGGTCAACCGTTCGCGCCGCAGCCTGTCGGCGAGCGGCTGACCGTCGCGGAGGATGATCACCGGTTCTCCGGCCAAGAGCCGTGTGGTCGCGGGGAAACGGCGATTCAGGTAGTTGCCCACGAGGGTCCACCCCACGAACACCGCCACGCCCAGGACGGCGCCCGTGATCGACATGTCCTCCTGGTTGATCCCCTGTTGCACGATGTCGCCGATCACCACCACCAGGATCAGGTCGAGCGGAGTGAGCTCCGCCAGCGACCTCTTCCCGGTGCCACGCACCATCAGCCACAGGAACCAGAACACGACGGTTGCCCTGATCACTATGTCCATGCGGCCCTCCTCATGGCATCACCCAGGTGCGGAAGTCGACGGAGACGACCTCTTCGCCACCGGCTTCCACGGCAACGGTGCCTTTCGCACCGGTCTGGACGGAAGGCTGGAGGCGGGCATCGAAGCTGACGGTGAGGCTGGAGCTTCCCTCGGGCACATCGAAGGTCCACCAGGTCCAACGGTCGTCCTGGAAGGACGAGGCCGGATCGGGGTCGATGCCGTTCTCGTCGAAGATTCCCAGATAGGCGCGGTCGATCCGAAGGGTCACCGACCCTGGTAGCGAAGAGCCGTCATCCCTCGTGGTGGTGACCGCGAACGGGGTGGCGATGCCGGGGCGCGTGACCGCGGCGTGGAGGACTTCGATCGTGTAGCCGTTCGACGATCCGGTGGCGGTCGATGTCTTGAGACCGAGGAAGCCCAGTATCCCGGCTATCACGAGCGCCGCGATCAGCGTCTGGGAGACGATCCGGAGCCATCGGTCGGCGTCGTCGCTCCCGCTCTCGTCGTGTGGCCGAGTCGACAACACCGCGCCATCCGGGCTCATTCGGACAACCTACCCGGAGGGGGTTTCGCCCAAGCGGAATGGGCAGACCCGGAGCCCCGGCGAAGGGAGGTGTGTAACTACTGCGGGTGGGGGCGGTGACGGTCCACCACGCGCAGCACCTCCGACACGTCCATCTCGGGGAACGGGTCGGGCGCCATGAGCCCGAGGATGCGCTGTTGCGCCCGTGCGTGGACGATCACCGTCCCCTCGTACCGTTCCGCCAGGTCCGGTGGCGGCGTGCGGCAGCAGGAAGGATCGGGGCACGTGGAGGACTCGCGATTGGCGGTCTCCCGGCCGCGGAACCACTGGGCCTGGTCGAAGGGGACCCCGAGGGTCACGGCGAGGCTGGGCACACGGCCCTCCTCGATGTGCGTGACGCAGAAGTAGGTCCCGGCCGGCGTGTCCGTGTACTGCCGATGGGTGGCGTAGCGGTCCTCCGAGCGGAACGTCACCTGCGACCCCCAGCGGCGACAGAGACGTTGGGTCTCGATGCCGCCGTGCTCGTCGCGGGGCACCGGGGCACCGTCGTTGACCATCCCCTTGATCACCGTCCCGACCTCGTCGCTGACCACGATGTGCGAGGCGATGCCCAGGTGCCGATGCGCCAGGTTGGCCATCCGCCATGCGGCCATCTCGTAGGAGACGTAGAACAGCTCCTTCAGGTCCTCGACATCGAGGTCACGTTCCCGTTTCGCCTCGTCGAGGTGCTCCACGGCGGCGTCTTCGGGGATCAAGACCGCCGCGGCGAAGTACGCGGCCTCCATCCTCTGGCGGAGGAACGTGTCCAGGTCCGGGTCGGGCTCGTGTCCGAGGAGGAAGGCACCAAAGGTCTGTACGAGTGCCTTGCGAGCCTGCCGGGTGCGTAGCTCATTCCGCTGCGCGATGTAGACCCGCCGCGCCTCGGTGTCGATGATGGACCGGGCGAACCCGGGCATGTCGGGGATGGAGACGATCTCGAAACCGAGGTGCGCCGCGAGGTCGAGGAGGTTGCGGGAGGAGAACGGCGTCGGGCCCTCGTGACGCGCCGCCCGGAGCGCCGCCGCCGCGGCCTCCTCGACATGGGGGAGGTAGCCCCTGGTCTCACCGAGGAGGCCGTGTACCGCACCGTTGGCGCGTCGGACCTCGTCCGAACCCGCAGATTCGAGACCGGATCGCTCCCGCAGGGCGCGCTGCAGACCGACGATGTAGGACAGGGTGGTGTTGTCCAGTTTGGCTCCCGGCTTGACGGTTGGCAGGTCCAGGGTGTCGAAGAGGGCCGTCTCCTGGAACCGAAGCACTTCGATCTCCATGGCATCGCGCCGGGTCGGCGGGGTGTGATCGAGCAGCTGCGCCGGATCGACCGAGAGGGCGGAGGCCAGTTCCATGACCAGGCTGAGACGTGGCTCCTTCTTCCCGTTCTCCAGGAGCGAGAGGTACGGGGCGGGCTTTCCCACCTTCTCGCCCAACTCCTCGAGGGTGAGGTTGGCGGTCTTGCGGTGGAAGCGGAGCCGTCGGCCCAAGACCAGCGGATCCAGGTTCGGGGTTTTGCTCATTCCTCTCCCCAATCGAAAGATCGACTGATCTTATCTCGGCAAATGGGAGTGCGGGTCGGATCGCTGGGAAAACACTGCGTGCTTATGAACCAGTTCCATGACAGCGCCGTCGAGCGCCGGGTGATGACCCCCGACGCCGTGGCCTTCCTCGTCGACCTGGAGCGGGAGTTCGGCTGGCGACGCGGGCGAATCCTCGCCGCCAGGGAGATGCGTCAGCATCGCATCAACGCCGGGGAGCGCCCGAATTTCCCACCCGACACCGAGAGGATCAGGGCCGACGACTGGATGATCGCCCCCGTCCCTCCGGATCTGCACGACCGTCGGGTGGAGATAACCGGCCCGGTCGACCGGAAGATGATGATCAACGCCCTCAACTCGGGCGCCCGTGTCTTCATGGCGGACTTCGAAGACGCCACCACCCCGACCTGGGACAACCTGATGCACGGGCATGTCAACCTGGTGGATGCCTACCGGGGAGAGATCAGCCTCGAGACCGAGGACCGGGTCTATGAGTTGGCCGACGACCCCGCCACCCTGATGGTCCGGCCCCGGGGTTGGCATCTGGCGGAGAAGCACTTTCTCGTCGACGGCGTCCCCATGTCGGCGTCGCTGTTCGACTTCGGGCTCTACATGTTCCACGGTGGCAGGGAGGCGATCGCCGCGGGGTCCGGCCCCTACCTCTACCTCCCCAAGTTGGAGTCCCACCACGAGGCCCGCTTCTGGAACGACGTGTTCGTGTGGTCCCAGGACCGGCTCGGCATCCCGCAGGGAACCATCAAGGCCACCGTCCTCATCGAGACGATCCTCGCCGCCTTCGAGATGGACGAGATCCTGTACGAACTGCGGGACCACTCGGCTGGACTCAACGCCGGACGGTGGGACTACATCTTCTCGCTGGTCAAGAAGTTCCACGGCGAGCCGGCGTTCGTGCTCCCCGACCGCTCGCAGGTGACGATGACGGTTCCCTTCATGAAGGCGTACTGCGACCTCCTGGTCGCCACCTGTCACCGCAGGGGCGCACATGCCATGGGTGGGATGTCGGCGTTCATCCCCAACCGGCGCGACCCGGCGGCGACCGAACGGGCACTGCGCGAGGTCGAGGCCGACAAGGCACGGGAGGCAGAGGCCGGCTTCGACGGCACATGGGTCGCACACCCGGACCTGGTCCCGGTGGCCATGGCCGAGTTCGACCGGATCCTCGGCGATCGGCCCAATCAGATCCACCGGCTCCGAGACGATGTCGAGGTCACCGCCGAGGACCTCCTCGACCTCGACTTCCCGGGTCAGGTCACGCTCGAAGGTGTCCGCAGCAACGTCTCGGTCGGTATCCGCTACCTGGCGGCGTGGCTCGCCGGCTCGGGCGCGGTGGCCCTGGACAACCTCATGGAGGACGCCGCCACCGCAGAGATCTCCCGATCCCAGATCTGGCAGTGGGTCCGGCATGGTGTCGCCACACAGGACGGGCAACCGGTCGACGAGGCCCTCGTGCGGAGTCTCTCCGCCGAAGTCGTCGAGAGCGAGCAGCGGGGCCCGTTCGCCGAGCGCATCGAAGAGGCCCGCAAGGTCTTCGAGGAGGTCGCTCTCGGCGACGAGTTCATCGACTTCCTGACCCTGGCCGCCTACGAACTGATCAACTGAGGAGACAGGACATGGACCGGATCCGCACCGCCACCGAGGAACTCGCCCGCGAGTGGGCCACCGACCCCCGCTGGGCCCGGGTCTCCCGCGACTACACCGCCGGAGACGTGGTCCGACTCCGGGGGAGCCTCCGGGAGGAGCGCACCCTGGCCCGGCGCATGGCCGAGAAGCTCTGGGAGGAGCTCGGCGACTCCGACTATGTCAACGCCCTCGGCGCCCTCTCCGGCGGTCAGGCGGTGCAGATGGTCAAGGCAGGCCTGCGGGCGATCTACGTCTCCGGCTGGCAGGTGGCCGGCGACGGCAATCTCGCCGGTGAGGTCTATCCCGATCAGTCCCTCTATCCGGCCAACTCCGCGCCCGCCATGGTGGGACGGGTCAACAACGCCCTACGACGCGCCGACCAGATCCACTGGGCCGAGGGCGAGGACGGCATCGACTGGTTCGTCCCTATCGTCGCCGACGCCGAGGCCGGCTTCGGCGGCCCGCTCAACGTCTTCGAGTTGACCAAGGCGTTCATCGACGCCGGCGCCGCCGGGATCCACCTCGAGGACCAGCTGGCGTCGGAGAAGAAGTGCGGCCACATGGGCGGCAAGGTGCTCGTCCCGACCAGCCAGCACATCCGCAGCCTCCAGGCGGCCCGACTCGCCTCCGACGTGATGGGCGTGCCCACGATCATCGTCGCCCGGACCGACGCCGACTCGGCGACGCTGCTCACCTCCGATGTCGACGAGCGAGACCGGGAGTTCGTCACCGGGGAGCGGACGCCTGAGGGCTTCTTCAGGGTCACCGGCGGGCTGGAGTCGGCCATCGCCCGCGGGCTGGCCTATGCGCCGTACGCCGACCTGTTGTGGTGTGAGACCTCGAAGCCCGACCTCGAAGAGGCGAAACGGTTCGCCGACGCCATCCATGCCGAGTTCCCCCACATGATGCTGGCGTACAACTGCTCGCCCTCGTTCAACTGGTCGAAGCATCTCGACCCGGACACCATCGCCTCGTTCCAAAAGGAGCTGGGGGCGATGGGGTACCGGTTCCAGTTCATCACGCTGGCCGGCTTTCACGCGCTGAACGCCTCGATGTTCGAGCTGGCGCGCGGCTACGCCGAGAGCGGCATGTCCGCATATGTGACGCTGCAGAACCGCGAGTTCGAGCTGGAGGACGAGGGCTACACGGCGACCCGGCATCAGCGCGAGGTGGGTGCCGGCTACTTCGACCTGGTCAGCCAGGCGCTGGCCAACGGCCGGGCCTCGACGCTCGCCCTGGTGGGGAGCACCGAGGAAGCGCAGTTCTGACCATCGGTTCCCCGAGCCGGGTGGCTCGGGGAACCTGGTTCAGGCGGCCCGGAGCTCTTCGACGTCGGCCAGCTTCTCAGCCAGCTGCTTGGTGGCCTCGGAGATGAGCTGACGCACCTGGTGCTCGGGCATGTCGATCTCGGAGGCGATGTACGACACGGTCGCAGGAGCCTCACCGGTCATGCCGAACCGGAGCTCGAGGACCCGGCGATGGGTCTCGGGCAGCTCGGCCAGCGCCCGGTGGACGGCCTCGGCGAGGACCCGGGCTTCGACCTCGGCAGCGGTGTCCTGGGTCTCGTCGTCGGCGATGAAGTCGGCCAGGACGGCGCCGTCCTCACCGACCGGGGTCTCCAGGGCCACGGTGCTGACCGCGGCGGCCGCCCGCTCGACATCGGAGACCGAGAGCCCGGTCTCGTCGGCGATCTCCTCGTAGGTCGGGGTACGACCCAGCTTGCCCCGGAGCTCATCGGCGGAGCGACGGACCGTGGGGATGATCTCGAACACCCCGGTGGGGACCCGGATGTTGTCGCTGAGATTGGCCTGGGCGCGCTGCATCGCCTGGCGGATCCACCAGGTGGCGTAGGTCGAGAACTTGAAGCCCTTCCTCCAGTCGAAGCGCTCCACCGCCGTGATCAGGCCGAGGTTCCCCTCCTGGATCAGGTCGAGCATGGACACGCTGCCACCGGCGTACCGACGGGCGTTGGCGACCACGAGACGGAGGTTGGCCTCGACGAAGCGCTGGCGCGCCCTCTCACCGGCGCGGACCAGCTTCTGGAGACGCACTCGCTCCGTCGGGTCGAGGTCCTCGTCCGAATCGAGCCGCTGACGCGCCTCGTTCCCCGCCTCCATCGCCTGGGCGAGCTGGACTTCCTCGTCGGCGGTGAGCAGATCATGCCGCGAGATCTCGTCCAGATAGAGGGCGAGGTGGTCGGACGTCAGGGTGTCCTGTCGGTGGGTGTTTCGATTCATTTCAACCATGCATCCTTACGAACGCCTGTTCGCAACCGGGGATTCCATGTTTTCCTGGGTTTCTGGGGCGTTCGGGGTGCGCCTTGTCGCACCGTCAACGAGTGAGACGCTAACCGGGGCCAGATGGTTCCACCAGGGGATTTGGCCCCTGGTCGTCTAGGCGCATCGCACACAGAGAGCCGTAGCGGGCAGCGCCTCGAGCCTGGCCGGGGCGATCGGCTCGCCGCATCGATCGCATACCCCGTAGGTACCCTCGCCAATCTTCTCCAGGGCACGGTCGATGTCGGCGATCGAGGCGGCCAGCGACCGGGCCGTGGCGGTGGTGGCGAGCCTCTCCACCGCCTCGGTGGTCCCGTCGCCGACCCGCTTCCCGAAGGACACGGTCGCGCCCTCTGCGGGTGGCTCGGTGAGCCGCTCCAACTCGGAGACCAGTTGGGCGCGCCGGTCGCGGAGCTCGGTGGCGATGTCTCCTGGCATCCATCCGAGGGTAGGCCTCCGGCTAGGAGGCAGCCGCTTCCGCCATGGTCGGTTCGACGGAGCCGGTGGGCTCCGGGACGTATGCCTGCTCGCCGTGCTCGGCGAGGTCGAGGCCGGACTTCTCCACCGTCTCGGCCACCCGAACACCGATCGCTCGGTCCAGGACACGGAGGATCAGGGTGGTGACCACGAAGCAGTAGGCGATCGTGCCCAGGTTGCCCACGAGCTGGGCGACGAACAGCCTCGTTCCGCCACCCAGCAACAGGCCGGCGAGGAAGTTGCCACCGAAGAAGGCGGGGTCGGCGAGGAGGCCGACGCCGAGGGACCCGACCAGGCCACCGGCGAAATGGACCCCGACGACGTCCATGGCGTCGTCGTAGCCGAGTCTCGTCTTCAGTGAGACGGCCCAGTAGCAGGCGGCGCCGGCGGCGCCGCCGATCACGATGGGTGACATCCCGGCCACGAACCCGGCGGCGGGCGTTATGGCGACGAGGCCGGCGACCACGCCGGAGGCGGCCCCGACGTTGGTGACGTGGCCGGTCTGTGCCTTCTCGATCAGCACCCAGGCGAGACCGGCGGCGGACGCCGCCAGGAACGTGTTGAGGAACGCCTGTAACGCCTGACCGTTGGCCGCCAGGGCGGACCCGGCGTTGAACCCGAACCACCCGAACCAGAGAATCCCCGCTCCCAGCATCACCAGCGGTATCGAATGCGGTGCGCTCACGTGTTCGGGCCGGCTCCGGCGACGGCCCAGCACGAGCACCGCCGCCAGGGCGGCGACGCCTGCGTTGACGTGGATCGCCGTCCCACCGGCGAAGTCGAGCGCCCCCAGGTCCGCGATCCACCCTCCGTAGACCCATTTGAACACCGGGACGAACACGAGGAGGAACCAGGCGACGGAGAAGGCCATCCACGCGGCGAACCTCATACGGCCGGCCACCGCACCCGAGATCAGGGCCGGTGTGATCACGGCGAACATCCCGAGGAACGCCACGGTGAGGAGACCGGCGCCGCCGTCCTCACCCGTGATGCCCAGTCCCCGGAGGAAAGCAAGGTCCAGGTTGCCGATCAGGGCGCCGTCGCCCGACTGAGCGAGCGAGTAGCCGAACACGGCCCAGAGAACCGGGATCGCCAGGAGGCACCAGAAGTTCATGGCGATCATGTTCCCGACATTGCGGGTCCGATCCATGCCTCCGTAGAACAGGGCCAGGCCCGGGGTCATGAACAGAACCAGGGCCGCCGAGGCCAAAACCCATGCCACGTCGCCGGCGTTCATCGCTCCTCCTCTGTCGGGACCGGTCGCAGCGTGACACCGATGTGTTTCCGATCTGTTGCCACCGCTATAAAGGTCGATTACCGCAGTGTTTCCCCGATCGACGGGAATGTTTCGAGAGGGGGTTGACACCTGGCCGACATTGGGGCATAGTTCGGTCGAACGACCGAACAGGAGACCATCGGCATGACCGCCGAGCAGAGCACCAGGGCCACCATCCTCGAAGCCGCCAAGCACACCTTGCTCGGAGTGGGGTACGCCGGTCTGTCCACCCGGAAGATCGCCGAGATCGCGGGTGTCCCGCTCAGCCAGATCCACTATCACTTCGGGTCCAAACAGGGCCTGGTGCTCAGTCTCCTCGCCGAGGAGAACGAGAGGCTGCTGCAGCGTCAACGGGCCATGTACGCCGAGGATCTCCCGCTGTGGAAGCAATGGGAGCAGGCATGCGACTTCCTCGAGGACGACCTTGCATCCGGCTACGTGCGGGTCTTGCAGGAGATGACCGCCGCTGGTTGGAGCGATCCGGAGATCGCGGCCGCCGTCCGTCAGATGGTCGCAGGGTGGTTCCGTGTCCTCTCCGAGGTGGCCGAACGTGCCGCGGAGCGGATCGGCGGTCTCGGGCCGTTCACCGCTGCCGAGGCCGGCGTCCTGGCCGGGGCGCCGTTCCTGGCCATCGAGTCCCTGATACTCCTCGGCTTCGAGGAGAAGGTTCTCCCGATGCGATCCGCGTTGCGGAGGTTCGGCGAGCTCCTCCGCGGCCTGGAAGAGGGCCGATGAGAGCCGCATACCCCGATCTCTCCGGCCACGTGATCCGGGACGGTGTCGCGCTCGGCTACGAGGTGTTCGGTGATGGCGACCCGACCGTGCTGTTGATGCCGACCTGGACCCTCGTCCATTCCCGCTTCTGGAAGATGCAGGTGGCCTATCTGGCGCGCCATTTCCGGGTCATCACCTACGACGGTCCGGGGAACGGCAGGTCGGACCGGGTGACCGACCCGGCCAGGTATGACCTGTCCTCGTACGTAGCCGACGCGGTGGCGGTCCTCGACGCCTGCGGCGCGGAGCGGGCCGTGGTCGCCGGCTTGTCCTTGGGCGCCGCCTATTCGGTCGGTCTGGCCGCGTTCCATCCCGATCGGGTGCTGGGCCTGGTCCTGATCGGGCCCTCCCTGCCCCTGGTGCCGCCCCTTCCCGAAAGGGCCGCGCACCTCGAGGCCAGGTTCGAGCCCCACGTCCCGAACCCGGATGGCTGGGAGAAATACAACGTCTCGTACTGGCACGAGAACTACCGGGACTTCGCCGAGTTCTTCTTCTCCCGGTGCTTCGGGGAGCCGCACTCGACCAAGCCGATCGAGGACTGTGTGGGTTGGGCTCTCGAGACCACACCCGATGTCCTCGAGGCGGAGGCCCGCAAGCCGTTGTGGCCCGGTGATCCGGCCGAACTGGTCGCCGGCGTCGGTTGCCCGGTCCTCGTGATCCATGGGACGGATGATCGGGTTCAGCCCTTCGCGACGGCCGTCGAGGCCGCCCGTCTCGGCGAAGGCACCCTCCTGGCCATGGAGGGCTCGGGGCACATTCCCAACGTCAGGGATCCTGTCACGGTCAACCTCGCCATGCGCGCCTTCATCGAGAGGCTGGTGGCGTGAGAGCTGCGCTTCCACACACCGAGGGCGCAGTCACCAGCGACGGTCTCGACATCTTCTATGAGGTGTACGGGGATGGCGACACGACGCTGTTCCTGATCCCGCCGGCGCCGATCACGCATTCCCGCATCTGGAAGGCACAGATCCCGTTCCTCGCTCGTCATCACCGCGTGGTCACCTTCGACGCCAGGGGCAACGGCAAATCGGGCCGCACCGCCGACCCGGATGCCCATCGCACCGAGGCGAACGTCGGCGACATGCTCGCCGTGCTCGATGCCACGGTCACGGAGCAGGCGGTTCTGATCGCCCACTGTCACACCAACTGGTGGGCCGTGTCGTTCACCCACGCCCATCGCGAGCGTGTCCTCGGCCTGGTCGCCATCGAGCCCGGTGTGCCCTATCTGGGACGACCCCATCAGCATTGGCTCGACACCGCCCCCCGGTGGGGCGAAGCCATAGAGGACCCCCAGGGCTGGGAGCTGTACAACCGCCAGGTCATCGTCGAGCGACACCGTGACTGGGTGGAGTTCTTCTTCAGGGAGCAACTCGTGGAGCCGCACTCCACGAAGCAGTTGGAGGACGCGGTGGCATGGGCGCTCGAGTCGACGGGCGACGTCCTGGCGGCTGCGGAAGAGGGGTTCGACATCGGGATCCCGGATCGGGAGACCGTCGTGGACATGTGCCGCTCACTGGGCGTCCCCACCCTCACCATCCACGGCGAGTTGGACGTCTGTCAGCACGTGGACCGGGGGATCGAGTTCGCCCGACTGACCCGGGGCGACCTGATGGTGATCGAAGGCGCCGGGCACCTGACCCCGGCCCGTGAGCCGGTGGAGGTGAACATGGCCATCCGCAACTTCGTCGACGAGGTGGCTGGCCGCCCTGCGCCCCACCGCTTCCACCCCCGCGGGATGAGTCGCCGCAGACGCGCCCTCTATCTCTCGTCACCCATCGGTCTCGGACATGCCCGCCGCGACCTCGCCATCGCCCAGGAGCTGAGGCGGCTCGAGCCCGATCTGGAGATCGTCTGGCTGGCCCAGGACCCCGTCACCCGAGTGCTGGAGAGCGCGGGGGAGACCATCCACCCGGCGAGCGAGTGGCTGGCGTCGGAGTCGGGTCACATCGCCTCCGAGGCCGCCGGCCACGAGCTGCACTGCTTCCAGGCGCTGCGTCGGATGGACGAGATCCTCGTGGCCAACTTCATGATCTTCCAGGAGGTCGTGGAAGAAGGCCTCTTCGACCTGGTGATCGGTGACGAGGCCTGGGACGTCGACCACTACTGGCACGAGAACCCGGAACTGAAGCGGGGCACCCATGCCTGGCTCACCGACTTCGTCGGGTTCATCCCTATGCCGGACGGCGGTCCCCACGAGGAGTTCCTCACCACCGACTACAACGCCGAGATGATCGAGCACATCGCGCGGTACCCCCGTATCCGCGACCGGGCGATCTTCGTCGGCAACCCCGACGACATCTATCCCGGTACCTTCGGGGGCGACCTTCCGAAGATCCGGGACTGGACCGAGGAACACTTCGACTTCTCGGGCTACGTCACCGGCTTCGATCCACCGACACCCGCCCAGCAGGAGGAGTGGCGGCACGAGCTCGGCTACGGACCCGACGAAAGGGTGTGCATCGTCACCGTCGGCGGCTCGGGAGTCGGCCTCGACCTCCTGGAGAAGGTGATCGCCTCCTTCCCCAAGGCGAAGGAACTGGTCCCGGAGTTGCGGATGATCGCCGTCGCCGGCCCACGCATCGACCCGGACTCGCTACCCGCACACGATGGGCTCGAGGTGCGGGGATACGTGGACGGGCTGTACCGGCATCTCGCCGTCTGTGACGTCGCCGTGGTCCAAGGGGGTCTCACCACCACCATGGAACTCACCGCAGCCCGGCGGCCCTTCCTCTACTTCCCGCTGATCAACCACTTCGAGCAGAACTTCCACGTGCGGCATCGGCTCGACCAGTATCGGGCCGGCCGGCACATGGACTACCGGGACACCGACCCCGAGCAGCTCGCCGAGGCCATGGCCCGGGAGATGGGGCGCAAGGTCGACTACCTCCCGGTCGAGACGGACGGCGCCTCGCGTGCCGCCCGACTCATCGCCGATCTGATCTGACCGAAGACGAAAGGAGAACCGAATCGACCCACATCTGCCACTTGTTGATCGAACGACCGAACGAATCTGTGCGAGAGAGGAGAATGACATGACCACAGAGACCAGCGGCCGAAACGGTGTCAACGTCGATGGTCTGTTCGCCGCCCTGGATGCGGTGAGACAGGCGCCGGAGGCGGCCAGGTTCCAGTTCCGCGCCACCAACGAGTGGATCCGGGGGACCAACAGCCGGAGCACGATCCACGGCTTCTACGGGCTCGGCGGTGAGCAGACCCACCTGGAGAGCTTCCAGTACGAGGCCGACCATCCCGAGCAACTGATCGGGAAGGACGCCGCGCCCACGCCAATCGAGTTCCTGCTCCACGCCCTCGCTTCCTGCATCACGGCGGGTATCGGGAACATCGCCTCGGCCCGGGGCATCGAGCTGACCAGGGTCGGCTCTTCGGTGCGTGGGGACATCGACCTGATGGGGCTTCTCGGGCTCGACGAGACCGTCCGGAACGGGTACACGGGCATCGAGATCGACATCATCATCGAGGGTGGCGCCGACGCCGAGACCCTGCGAAAGGTGGTGGAGCGCTCGATCGCCCGGTCCGCCGTCTACGACGTGCTCACCAACGGGACCCCGGTCACCGTCAACGTCGACGTCGCCTGAAGGGAGGGTGAGGAGCGTCATGAGCCGTGACATGGATGTGGTGGTGGTCGGAGCTCGCGTCGCCGGAGCGTCCGCGGCCATGCTCCTCGCCCGCCAGGGCCATCGGGTGCTCGTGCTCGATCGAGCCTCCCTTCCGTCGGACACCGTCTCCACCCACGCCATCCTCCGAAGCGGGGTGCTGCAGTTGCGCCGGTGGGGTCTCCTCGACCGTGTGGTCGAAGCGGGGACCCCTCCGGTGCGGAACGTCACCCTCGGATTCGGAGACGAGCGGATCGCCTTCGAGATCCGCCCCGAGAACGGGGTCGATTTCCTGTTGGCGCCCCGACGCCTGCTCCTGGACCAGATCATCCTCGATGCCGCAGTCGACGCCGGTGCCTCGTTCCGGGGCGGGACCCGGGTCGTCGACCTGATCCAGGATCGTCGGGGCTGTGTCCACGGAGTCCTGGTCGAGGGCGACGATGGATCGGTGGAGCCCGTCACCGCCCGGATGGTGGTGGGCGCCGACGGCGTCTGGTCCCGGACCGCGGGCCTCGTCGATGCCGTGACCCAGCGCAGCCATCGGCCCACCAATGCCGTCCACTACGCGTACTACCGCGACGTCGCGGTGGACGGCTTCTGGTTCCAGTTCACTCCCGGGGTCAACGCCGGGATCATCCCGACCAACGACGGTCTCGCCTGCGTCTTCGTGGGCAGGGATCGCACAGTGCTCTCCCGTTTCAAGGACGACCCGGAGACGGAGTTCGAGCGATTGCTCGCGGCGGGTGGAAGCGACCTGGTGGCAGCGGTGCGGGCGGGGCGGCGGATGACGCCGTTCCGCGGGACACCGGGCCTCCCCGGCTTCCTGCGCCGGCCCTGGGGACGGGGGTGGGCCCTCGTGGGAGACGCCGGGTACACGAAGGACCCCATCTCCGCCCATGGGATCAGCGACGCCCTCCGCGATGCGGAACTGTGCGCCCGCGCCGTCGACACCGCCCTCACCGACCCCAGGGAGTCGGAGACCGCGCTGCGGGCATACGAGGAGCAACGCAACGCGTTGTCGAACCGGATGTTCACCGAGTCCGCCGCCCTGGCCTCCTACCGCTGGGACGCCTCCGAGGCCTCCACCCGGATGCGCGGCATCAGTGAATCCGTCCGCGAGGAGTGTTCCTTCCTCGAGTCGCTCCCCGCCTGGGAGCCGGTGTCGTCGGCTGCCTGACCGTGTGATCCACCGGTCAGCTCTCTCCGACCGGCTCGATGAAGACGATGGGGATGACCCGGTCGGTCCTGGTCTGATAGTCGGCGTACGGCTTGTAGACCGCGACGGCCCGGGGCCACCAGACGGCTCGCTCGTCGGGATCGGCGGTGCGAGCGCGGCCCACCCACTTGCCCTCCGGGGTCTCCACCTCGACGACCGGGTCGGCCAAGAGGTTCTTGTACCAGTCGGGTGGATCCGGGCGACCGGCATATGACGCCACCACGACGACCCGGTCTTCGTCACGGAGGTAGATGAGGGGCACCGTGTGCTTCGCCCCGCTCTTCCGGCCGGTCGTGGTGAGGAGGAGGATGTCGGCGTTGACGAAGCGCCTTCCTAGGCGTCCTCCGGTGGCGCGGTACAACGCTCGGTGCCAGCGGGACCAGCGTCTCACCATCCCGGGATTCATGGCGATCTGTCTAGCACCCTGACAACCACCGGGACATCACGTAGAGTCGGCCACCCCCGACAGCGAGGAGAAGCTATGGGGATCGGTGACTGGTTCAAGAAGGCCAAGAACATGGCCGCCGAGAACGCAGATGCGGTGAAGGACGGCATCGAGAAGACCGGTGACTTCATCGACGACAAGACCGGCGGGAAGTACGCCGAACACGTGGACAAGGGCCAGGAGGCCGCGTCCGACTTCGTCGACAACCTCGACGACGAATAGGCGCCCCGTTTTTGGGCGCGCCGTCGGGCTTCGCATTCGAGAGCCGTAAATCCGGCGAGGTGGTGATCACCCATCACGGCCGGATCGCCGCCACCCTCAGAGGCGACAAGGCGGTCAAGTTCCGCGCCAGCGCGGCTTTGCTCGACCATGGCGCCCTCCAACTCCTGATGGCCCGCCTCACCGGCAACTACAAGCGCGGCGACGAGCGGCGCTAGGCGCCGACGTACTCCGCCAGGTGCTCACCCGTGAGGGTGGAACGCGCCGCGACCAGGTCCGCCGGGGTCCCCTCGAAGACGACGCGGCCACCCTCGTGACCTGCACCGGGGCCCATGTCGATGATCCAGTCGGCATGGGCCATCACCGCCAGGTTGTGCTCGATCACGATCACCGACTTCCCGGAGTCGACCAATCGGTCGAGCAGCCCGAGCAGTTGCTCCACGTCGGCGAGATGGAGACCGGTGGTGGGCTCGTCGAGCACATAGACCCCGCCCTTCTCCGCCATGTGGATGGCGAGCTTGAGACGCTGCCGCTCACCACCCGAAAGGGTGGTCAGTGGCTGGCCGAGACTGATGTAACCGAGCCCGACGTCGACGAGCCGCTCCAGGATCGCCAATGCCGCCGGGACCTTGGAGTCGGGGGCGCCGAAGAAGCCGGCGGCCTCGCTCGCCGGCATGTTGAGCACTTCGTCGATGTTCCGACCGCCGAACCGGTACTCGAGCACCTCGGGGCGGAACCTCTTCCCCTCGCACTCCTCGCATGTGGTGGCGACGACGTCCATGAAGCCGAGCTCGGTGAACACGACTCCGGCACCGTTGCACATCGGGCAGGCGCCTTCGGAGTTGGGGCTGAACATCGCCGGCTTGACATCGTTGGCCTTGGCGAACGCCTTCCGGATCGGCTCCAGCATTCCCGTGTAGGTGGCGGGGTTGGATCGCCGTGATCCCCGGATGGGGGTCTGGTCGACGACCACCACCCCCGCGTCCCTCGGGATGGAGGAATGGATGAGAGAGCTCTTCCCGGAGCCGGCGACCCCGGTCACGACGCAGAGGACACCGAGGGGGATGTCGACGTCGACGTCCTGGAGGTTGTGCTCGTTGGCGCCGCGCACCTCGATGTGGCCCGTCGCCTGACGGAATTCCGTCTTGAGCCCGACCCGATCGTCCAGGTGCTTCCCGGTGAGGGTCCCGGCGGCCCGCAACTCGTCCACGGTCCCCTCGAACACCACCTGGCCCCCCGACGACCCGGCACCGGGGCCCATGTCGACGACGTGGTCGGCGATGGCGATGGTGTCGGGCTCGTGCTCTACCACCAGGACCGTGTTCCCCTTGTCCCGGAGCCGGATCAGGAGCTCGTTCATCCGACCGATGTCGTGGGGATGCAGGCCGACCGTGGGCTCGTCGAAGACATATGTCACGTCGGTCAGGGAGGAGCCGAGATGACGGATCATCTTGGTCCGCTGCGCCTCGCCGCCGGAGAGGGTCCCCGACGGGCGGTCCAACGACAGATATCCCAGACCGATCTCCACGAAGGAGTCGAGGAGATGTTGCAGGTTGGCCAGCAGCGGGCCCGCAGAGGGGAGATCGAGTGTGCGGATCCACTCGGCCAGGTCGGTGATCTGCATGGCGCAGACCTCGGCGATGTTGAGACCGGCGATTCGGGACGACCTGGCAGTCTCGTTGAGCCGGGTTCCCTCGCAGTCCGGGCAGGGGAGGAACGTGACCGCTCGGTCCACGAAGGCCCGAACATGGGGTTGGAGGGCATCAGGGTCCTTGGAGAGGATCGACTTCTGCAGCTTGACGACCAGGCCCTCGTAGCTGACGTTGACTCCGGCGACCTTGAGCCTGGTCGTTTCCCGGTAGAGGAAGTCGTGCAGCTCGGTCGTGGTGAACTCGCGGATCGGCTTGTCCGGGTCGACGAACCCCGACTCCATGTAGATCCGCACGGGCCAGCCACCCGAGGTGTACCCGGGAACGGTGATGGCGCCCTCGGCCAATGACTTGTCCTCGTCGTAGAGCTGGGTGACGTCGATGTCCTTGATCGACCCGGTCCCGTCGCAACGCGGGCACATCCCCCCGAGGACGTCGAATGCGACCTCCTCCTCTTCCCGGTTGCCCACCTGTCGGGTCCCACTGGCCCGGACCGAGGGCACGTTGAAGGAGAACGCCGTCGGCGGCCCGATGTGCGGGTCCCCGAACCGGCTGAAGAGGATCCTGAGCAGGGCGTTGGCGTCGGTGACCGTGCCGACCGTCGACCTGACGTTGGGCGCCATGCGCTCCTGGTCGACGATGATCGCCGTGGTCAGACCCTCGAGCAGGTCGACGTCGGGGCGAGCCTGGGTCGGCATGAAACCCTGGATGAACGCGCTGTAGGTCTCGTTGATGAGACGCCGGGACTCGGCGGCGATGGTGTCGAACACGAGGCTGCTCTTCCCCGACCCGGACACACCGGTGAAGACCGTCAGCCTCCGCTTGGGCAGGGAGATGCTGACGTCCTTGAGGTTGTTCTCCCGGGCGCCGTGGACCCGGATCTGGTCGTGGCTGTCTGCGGGATGCATGGGGCCGGGCACCTTAACGGGCATCGACCGACGTGAGTACCCCGTCGAGCGGCTCGGGCACACGATCGAGGTCGAGTGCCTCGACGAAGAGCCGGGCGTAGTGGATCTTCCAGTTGGTGAGGTAGTCCCACAGCTGGTACTCGAGCGGGAGGCCGCGTTTGTCGGGTTGGGCCTGGAACGAGCGGAACTTGTGGAGGCGGCCATCTGCCTCGAACACGGCCAGGACGCCTTCGGGCCCCAGGGCCCTCACCAGTTCGTCCTCCAGATCGATGGTGCACACCCAGAAGCCGAGTCGGCGCAAATCGTCGGCGGCGACCGGATCGCCTCGTCCGGATGCGTGCAGGCTTCGGCACACCAGGTCGGTCTCACCGGCATCGAACATGCCCGCGATGCGGATGCCGGCTCCGATCTCGGCCAGATGCCGCCGCAGGTTGGTGATCCCACCCATGCTCACGACCTCGACCCCCTCGGAGGCGAGGTCGCGTCCCCGACGCACGGCCAGGGCCTCTATCGCCACCCGGTCGCTGGGGCCCTCGACCAGGATGATGCCGCGAGGCTCGCGGTGGGACGTCATGTATCCGAGCTTGGCAGGGGTTCTGCAACCGATGTCGGGCGTTTCCCGTATCGCATTAGGTTGAGCCAGATGGACGGGTGCCAGGCGACATGAGCGGAATCCGAGACATACCCCTGACGACCATCGACGGCGAGACCACCTCGCTGGCCGAGTGGTCCGACCGTGTGGTCCTGATCGTGAACGTCGCCTCCCGCTGCGGGCTCACACCCCAGTACGAGGCATTGGAGCGTCTCCATAGGCAGTACTCCGAGCGGGGCTTTTCGGTGCTCGGGTTCCCCAGCAACCAATTCCTCCAGGAGCTGGGGAGCGAGGAGGAGATCAAGGAGTTCTGCAGCACCAATTTCGACGTGACCTTCCCGCTCTTCGCCCGCGTCAGGGTGAACGGGCGCACCCAGCATCCCCTCTACGCGGAGCTGACCAAGACGCCCGACACCTCCGGGAAGGCGGGCCGGATCAAGTGGAACTTCGAGAAGTTCATGCTCACCCCTGATGACCGAGTGACCAGATGGCGGCCCACGACGCCGCCCGACGCTCCTGAGATCGTCTCCGCCATCGAAGACGCCCTCGCCCGAGCGGGGCGCTGAGGAGCCGCCGGGTGCGTCGCAGGCGTCGGACTCGATTTCTCCTTCCCGCCGTCGTCGCGCTGCTGCTCACAGTCCCTGCCACACCGGCTGCCGCCCATGCCGAGCTCGTGGGCACCGATCCGGTCCATGGGGCCATCGTCGACGAGCCGCCTTCGGTCATCGAGCTCCACTTCAACGGCCAGGTGACGCTCGTCCCCGAGGCATTCGTGCTCCGCTCGGGGGGCCGAGACCTTCCAGGGGAGGTTCGCCTCGACGGCACCGATGTCGTCTTCACGCCCGCCGGCCCGGTCCCCGACGGGACCGCGGTGCTCGACTGGCGCGTCGTGTCCGACGACGGCCACCCCATCGGGGGGAAGCTCGTCTTCCACGTCCGTGAAGTCACCGAGGAGCCCGGGCCGGCGGCGGTGGACGACGAGGCCGCCGGTGGCCCCGCGGTGGCGGCTCTCGACGTGCTCACCCATCTCGGTCTCCTCCTGGGGGGCGGTCTGGCGTTCTTCATGTCGGTCATCCACGACGGAGGCGCCGAGGCGTCTCGCCTCCGGCGGCTCTCCCGCGCTCTCCTCGCCGTCGGTGTCGCCGCGGGCCTTGCTTCGCTGGCCCTGCAAGCCGTGGCGGCCGGAGGTCGGTTCGATCCCGCCTTCCTCCCGACCGGGTCTGCGCCGATGGCCGTCGCACTCGTCCTCGGGGCGCTGCTGGCCTCGACTGCATCCGTGCGTCTCCTCACCGTGGCCGGGGTGATCGTCGCCGTCACGGCCCCGGCACTCGTCGGGCACACGCGGAGCTTCGAGCCTTCCTGGCTGGTCGCCGGGGCCGACGCGGTCCATCTCTTCGCCGCGTCGGTGTGGACGGGCGGCCTGGCGGGCCTGGCGCTGGTGGCTCGAGAGAGACGCGCCGGCGCGGCCGACATGACGCGCAGATTCGGACGCTTCGGTGTCTGGTGTCTGCTCGGAGTGGTCCTCACCGGCACGGCGCTCGTCTGGAGGCTCCACGGATCGTGGTCGAGTGTCGTCGGCACCGACCACGGCAGGCTGGTCCTGGTCAAAGTCGGCTTGGTGGCGGCGGCGGTGCTGCTGGCGCTCTCCAACCGATTTCTCGCCACGAGACCGGAGCGCGCCGGTCGTCTCGCATCGACCACCGCCGTCGAGGCGACCGTCCTGGCGGCGATCCTCGTGGTCGCCGGCTTCCTGGTCCAGCAGGACCCCGGGGGCGCCGGCGCGGCCACCTCGGTGGGAACGGGGACGATCCAGGCGACCCTCGGGGAGCACCTCCTGTCGTTGCGGTTCGACCCTGGAGAGGCCGGTGTGAACACGGTGACCCTCACCGTGCTCACGACCGTAGGGGACCCAGCCGTGCTGCCCTCGCCTCCCCGAATCACGATCACCGATCGCTCGGGTGAGCGCGTCACCTACGAAACGGAACCGGCGGGGGATGGGTTCGGCACCACGGTCGAGCTCCCCGATGCATCGCCATGGGCGCTGGAGATCCGCGCCCGGGTCGACACCTTCACCCAGGCGGTGCAGACCATCGGCTACGAAGGCGGGACGCTGATCCCAGGATCCGGGATGCTGGCATCGGGAGCGGTCGTGCCGGCCCCACCGGGCGGCTCCGGCACCGCCTCGGTGTACATGACCCTCGTGCCGTCCTTCGACGGCCGCCTGGTCGCTGCCTCCTCCCCGGTCTGCGGCGCGGTGAGTCTTCACGAGTCGGTGGTCGAGGCCGACGGGACGGCGACCATGGAACCTCGTGAGGAGATGGAGCTGCTGGCTTCGGAACCTTTGGTGCTCGAGTCGGGCGGGCTCCATCTGATGTGCGAAGGGGTGCTGGAGGGTCTCGAGCCGGGCGACACGGTGCCGCTCGTCCTGGAGACGGCCGCCGGAGAGCAGTACCGATTCGTGGTGGACGTCGTGGCCTTCGGCGACGTCCTGGAGTAGGTGGTTGGACAGGTGACCGGCCAGTGACGATGATCGGACTCGGGACTCGGTGATGAGAACGATGCGTCTTTTGTTCCTGACGTCGGTGCTGGCCTTTGCCTTCACACTCCCGGTGTCGGCCCACGTCGGCCTCGAACCGGAGGAGGTGCCCGCGGGAACCGGCATCACGCTCTCGTTCCGCATCGGGCACGGATGCGAGGGCCGCCCCACGACCGAGGTGTCGATCCGGGTCCCGGCCGGAGTGTCGGGGGTTCAGCCGTTCGCCAAGCCGGGTTGGGACCTCGCCGTGGAGGAAGGCACCCTGCCCGAGCCGATCACCGATGGGGACGAACCCGTCACCGAGGGAGTCACCAGGGTCACCTGGTCGGGTGGGAGCCTCGAAGACGGCCACGCAGACCTGTTCCAGATCAGGGCCACCCTCCACGTCGAGCCCGGCGAGACCGTCTACTTCCCTGTCGTCCAGCGATGTGGCGACCTCGAACACGCCTGGATCGGCATCCCATCCTCGGGCGAGAGTGCGGACGATCTCGAGGAACCGGCGCCATCGGTGGTGGTCGCGGCCGGTGACGAAGGGAGCACGGCGGGAGCGGGGACCCGCCCGCTGACGGTCGTCGCCGTGGCGCTGTCGGCGGCAGCCCTGGCGATCAGCGCCGCGGCCCTGGCAGCCTCGCGCCGCTCGATGGAGGGCGACTGACCGGGATGGCGATCCTGGCGCTGACCAGGGATCAGGTGCTCGCCCATCGCCGGCGCGCCGGGCACCTCGACACCCGTCTTCCGCCCGGTCGCGAGGCACTGGCTGCGGCGGCGCTCGCCGGGCTCCAGGACAGCGTCCCTCGATCCGCCGTCCTGTCGGTCCACGCCAGGGTGAAGGAGACTCCGCACGACGTCTGGGAGGACCCGGGCTTCGTCCAGGTCTGGGGCCCGCGATATGCCACCTACGTCGTTCCCGAATCCGACAGGGGCATCTTCACCATGAGCAGGCTCCCCGCAGACCCGGCCGGAACGGACCGGGCTTACGAGATCGCCCGTCGTCTCCACGACGTCATCGGGGAGGAGCGGATGCTGATCCGCGAGGCGAGCGAACGGATGAGGCTTGGGGATCACAATGCGCTTCGCTACGCGGCGGCCACCGGGACGGTCCTGGTGCGTTGGGAGGGTGCCGGCCCCGTCTACGTGTGGACGGTCCCGGCTCCCGATCTCGACCCGCTCGACGCGGCTGTCGAGTTGGCGCGGCGGTACCTCCACGTCCTGGGCCCCGGCACGGCCGCAGGGTTCGGCACCTGGGCGGGCATAAAGCCTCGTGTCGCCAGACCGGCATTCGAGCGGTTGACCGGTGAGCTCACCCCCGTGACGACCGAAGCCGGACCGGCATACATCCTGTCGCGCGACGAGGAATCGTTCCTCGCCCCGCCGGACGCACCGGCGCCTGCCCGTCTCCTCCCCAGTGGTGACGTCTTCTGGCTCTTTCACAACGAGGTCGATCGGGCGTATCTGGTCCCCGAAGAGGGTCGGCGTCGGGAGCTGTGGACCTCCCGGGTGTGGCCGGGAGCCATCCTCGTCGGTGGCGAGATCGTGGGGACGTGGCGTCGCACCGGTCATCGGGTGACGGCCAGCCCGTGGCGGTCCCTCACGCCCGGAGAGTCGACTGCGGTGGAGGCGGAGGCCGCAACCCTGCCCCTGCCCGACCTCGACCGGCAGGTCGAGGTCAGCTGGGAGACAGCCGGCTGAGCCGTTCCACGGCAGCCTCGAGCACGTCCATGCCCTTGCAGAAGGCGAACCTGACCAGGCCGTGACCATTGCCGGGATCGTCGTAGAAGACGCCGGGCGGGATCACGGCCACCCCCGCCTCCTCGACCAGCCGGCGAGCGAAGGTGCGGTCGTCCTCGTCGGAGAAGCGGGAGTAGCCGGCGAGCATGAAGTAGGTCCCCTCTGGGATGTGGACGTCGAAGCCCACAGAGGACAGCCCATCGGCGAGGAGGTCCCGCCTGGCCTGGTAGTCCCGGCGCAACTCCAGGTAGAAGTCGTCGGGGGCACGAAGGGCGGCGACGGCTCCATGTTGGACCGGCGTCGGGGTGGTGAAAGTCATGTACTGGTGGGCCGACCTCACGCCGGCCGTCAGCCCGGGCGGGGCGATGGCCCAGCCCACCTTCCAGCCGGTGAGGGAATAGGTCTTCCCTATGGATGACAGAGTGACCGTCCGCTCCGCCATCCCGGGCAGGGTGGCCAGCCGGATGTGGTCCCGGTCGAAGGTGATCTCCTCGTAGACCTCGTCACTGATGGCGATGACGTCGTGCTCGATGCACAGTCGGGCCACGGCCTCCATCTCCTCCCGATCGAACACCCTTCCCGTCGGGTTGTGCGGGGTGTTGAGGAGGATGGCCCTGGTCTTCTCGTTGAAGGCGGCGGCGAGCTCATCGGGGTCGAGTCTGAAGTCCGGCGGTCTCAGGACGACGTGTCTCGGGACCGCTCCGGCGAGGGCGACCCCCACCGGATAGGAGTCGTAGTAGGGGTTGACGATCACCACCTCGTCGCCCGGGTCGACCAGGCCGAGCAGGGACGCGCAGATGGCCTCGGTGCACCCGCAGGTGATGCTGACCTCCGCATCCGGGTCCAGGTCCCGGCCCAATAGTGGCCCGTAACGCTCGGCGACCGCCTGTCTCAGCTGCGGGATGCCGCTCATCGGCGGGTACTGGTCGGATCCGCCGTGGGTCATGGACTCCGCGGCCGCGGTCTTGACGAAGTCGGGCCCGTCCCAGTCGGGGAAGCCCTGGCCGAGGTTGATGGCTCCGTGGGCCTGTGCCAGGGCAGTCATCTCGGTGAAGATGGTGACGCCGAAGGGTTGGAGACGGGCGGAGACGCTCATCGGGCGTGAGGGTAGGGGACCGGCTCAGCCCATCTTGCGGAGGATGCGCTCCACGGTGAGCCAGGTTCGCGAGGTGATCGTCTTCCCGATCTCGTCCTCGAGCCGGTTCATGCCACCGAGACCCGCTCCCAGGGTGGTGTCGTTGACGGTGAAGATCTCACGCTCGGTGACGGCGACGAGCTCGACGGCGGGACCGGACTCGTCCCAGAAGATCCTCGCCAGCGGGTATTTGGAGAAGGTGACCAGCAGGTACGTCTTCGGGCCGTGGGTCAGGCCGGCGAACGGGTCCATCTCCACGATCTCCTCCAGCTCGGCGCGGGAGCGGAGGGTCGTCATCGCCTCGAACCCGAGTTCCCTCGGCCAGGCGGCCTCCAGGGCGGTCTCCACGTCTGCGGGATCGCGATCGGTCTCGAAGACGAGGTTGCCGCTGGAGATCACCGAGGCGACGTTCTCGAGGCCTTCGGCCGTGGCCACCGCCCGCAGGTTGGCGTTGGCCATCGCCGGGTTCGTCGGAGCGATCCCGCGGAGGAGGGCCGCATACCAGGTCACGAAGGTCTGTCTACCAGTTCAGACGTCGGAACGGGGACCCGTCAGCCTCGGGCGGAGGATGCGACGCCACACGAACCAAACCACGGCCAGGCCGAGGACCACGAGCACCAGATCCTGGACCACCTCGAGGGGCCGGCCGGCGGCCTCCCAGTTCTCGCCGAGGAGGTACCCGGCCGTGATCAGGGCGATGTTCCACACCGTGCTCCCGACAAGGGTGTAGATGGTGAACGGGATCAGGGGACTTCGACGCAGACCCGCCGGGATCGAGATCAGGGACCTCATCAGCGGGATGCAGCGGCAGATGAGGATGGCCCGGTTGGCGTAGCGGTCGAACCAGCCCTCGGTGCGGTCGAGGTCCTCCTCGCCGACTCCGATCCAGCGCTCGTACCGGACCACGAATCTGCGGAGACGGGTCGGGCCGATGGCGGCGGCGATGCCGTACAGGAGGTAGGCGCCCGCCATCGAGCCCACGGTGGCGGCGATGACCATGGTCACCGCACTGCTCTCTCCGGTGGCCGCGACGAAACCGGCGAGGGGAAGGACGATCTCGGAGGGGATAGGGGGAAAGATGTTCTCCAGGGCAACCAGGGCGGCCACTCCGAGCGGGCCCAGGGCCTCGACCACGGACGCGGCCCATTCGGCGATCCGCTCCAGCATGGCGGGTCAATCTAGCAAGCCGGTCCGCGAGTCGGGCAAATATCACTTTTCAGGGATCCGAAAATCGATCTATGATCTGCCTTCACATGTCTTTGGGCGCGGCAGAGCGAGAGACACTGAAATCCATCTACCGGCAGGCCGGGCCGGAGGGAACCACCCGTCCCGGCGACCTGGCGGAGGCTCTCGGCATATCTCCCGCCACCGTGACCGCCCGTCTCAAGCGTCTCGGCGAGCAGGGTCTCGTGGAGCATCGCCCGTATCAGGGTGTGACGCTGACCCGGAAAGGCAGGATCGCCGCGGTGGACGCCATCCGCCGGCATCGCATCGTGGAGCGGTTCCTCTCCGACATGCTCGGCTACCCCTGGGACCAGGCGGACAAGCTGGCGGTCACCTTCGAGCACTCCCTCCCCACCGAGGTGGTGCAGCGGATCTATGTCGCACTCGACCGTCCCGCCGTGTGTCCGCATGGCTTCCCGATCCCCGAGGCCCAGGCCGAAGAGGTACCGGAGCTGCCGACCCTGGCGGATGCCGTGCCGGGTGGCACCTATGAGGTGGCCATGCCCGGTGCCACCCATCCCGACGTCGTAGCTTTCCTCGACGAGATCGGGATCCGGCCCGGGACGGTCTTGCAGGTTCGAGAGCGTCACCCCTTCGAGGGACCCCTCGTGGTGGTTGTCGACGGAGTGGAGCGGGTGGTCAGCCACAAGCTGGCCACCGGCATCTATGCATCTGCAGTCAGAGGAGAAAAGAGAAGAAGATGAACCTGATCCTGGCCGCCGAGGGCGGCTTCCAGGAGTTCACGCTCAGCCAGACCGAGTGGCTCTGGCTGTGGGGGTCGCTGGCGACCGCGCTGTTGGCCATCGGTGTCGGCCTGATCCTGGCACGCAACGTGCTCGCCTACGACCAGGGGACTCCGAAGATGATCGAGATCGCCAAGGCGATCCAGGAAGGCGCAATGGCCTACCTGAAGCGCCAGTTCCGGACCATCGGCTGGATCCTCATCCCGCTCATCGTCCTGGTGTTCCTGACGTCGACCGCAGTGCTGCGGCCCGACGGCACCGAGGCGTTGACCTTCCTGCAGTCCGGGGCGGCCCGGACCGGGGCGTTCATCGTCGGGTGCATCATGTCCGGCTTCACCGGGTTCATGGGGATGAGCCTGGCGGTCCGGGGCAACGTCCGGACCGCGGCCGCGGCCCGCAAGGGATCGATGGCCGATGCCCTGACGGTCGCCTTCCGCACCGGTGGCGTGGCGGGGATGTTCACCGTTGGCCTGGGCCTGCTCGGCGCCACGCTGATCATCATCCTGTTCCAGAACACCTCGTCGGCGATCCTCGTCGGCTTCGGCTTCGGGGGCTCGCTGCTCGCCCTCTTCCTCCGCGTGGGTGGCGGCATCTTCACCAAGGCCGCCGACGTCGGCGCCGACCTGGTCGGAAAGGTGGAGCAGGGGATCCCCGAGGACGACCCCCGCAACCCGGCGACCATCGCCGACAACGTGGGCGACAACGTCGGCGACTGCGCCGGCATGGCGTCCGACCTGTTCGAGAGCTACGAGGTCACCCTGGTCGCCTCGATCATCCTCGGCGTCGCCGCCTTCTCCTCGATCGGCGCCAACCCGGCCCTGGGCCTCATCTTCCCGGTGATCGTCCGCGCCATCGGCGTCGTCGCCTCGATCGTCGGCGTATACGTGGTCAAGGCCCGTCCGGGCGACAAGACCGCCATGGCCCCGATCGACCGCGGGTTCCTCACCGCGGGGATCCTCACCGTCCTGGGCACGCTGGCCGTCGCCTACTTCTACGTGGGCAACGAGAACGGCAACGAGGGCTGGAAGGTGTTCGGGGCGGTGCTCGCCGGGTTGATCCTGGCCCAGATCGCGAGCCGGATCACCGAGTACTTCACCTCGACCGAGCGGACCCCGGTTCGCGAGATCGCCAAGGCCTCGGAGACCGGCCCGGCGACGAACGTGCTCGCCGGGACCTCCTCCGGTCTCGAGTCGTCGGTGTGGGCGATCATCGCCATCGCCGGCGCCATCGGTGTGGCCGTAGCCTTGGGCGGCGGCAACCTCCAGTTCTCGCTCTATCTGGTCGCCCTGTGCGGCATGGGCATGCTGGCCACCACCGGCGTCGTCGTGTCCGAGGACACCTACGGTCCCGTCGCCGACAACGCCGCCGGCATCGCCGAGATGTCGGGCGAGTTCTCGGGCGAGGCGGAGCGGATCATGGTCGGCCTCGACGCGGTGGGCAACACCACCAAGGCCGTCACCAAGGGGTTCGCCATCGGCTCGGCCGTGATCGCGGCCGTGGCCCTGTTCGCCTCGTTCATCGAGACGGCGGCCGCGGAACTCGGCATCGAAGTGTCCGGGAGCGAGATCTTCGAGCTCCCCGAGACCTCGATCAACGTGGCCAACCCGGTGACCTTCATCGGTCTCCTCATCGGTGGTTCGATCGCCTTCATGTTCTCGGCGATGGCCATCCGCGCCGTGGGCAAGACCGCCGGCGTCGTCGTCCGCGAGGTGCGGCGCCAGTTCGCCGACGGGGCGATCATGCGGGGCGAGCGCCGGCCCGACTACGGACCGGTGATCGACATCTGCACCACGGCATCGCTCCGTGAGCTGCTCACCCCCGCCCTGCTCGCCGTGCTCACACCGGTGATCGTGGGGTTCGGCATCGGCTACCTGGCCCTGGGCGCATTCCTGGCGGCCACCATCCTCACCGGCCAGCTCATGGCCAACTACCTGTCCAACGCCGGTGGCGGGTGGGACAACGCCAAGAAGTTCATCGAGGAGGGACACCACGGTGGCAAGGGCTCCGACGCCCACAAGGCCGCGGTGATCGGCGACACCGTCGGCGACCCCTTCAAGGACACCGCCGGTCCCGCCCTCAACCCGCTGATCAAGGTGATGAACCTGATCTCGCTGCTCGTCCTCCCGGCGGTGATCGCCGCCCGCGACACGCAGTGGCGTTTCGTCGTCGCCGGAGTGGCGCTGGTTGTACTCGTGTCCGCCATCGTCTGGGCCCGTCGCCCTGCTCCCGGCATCGCCGAGCTGGAGCAGGCGTCGGCCTGATTCGTCTCGTCGAGGCTCCCTCCGCCCTCAGGCGGAGGGAGCCTTGCTCGTTAGGCTGGCCATATGGCCTTCTCCGACCTCGTGGCCGAGCTCGACTTCTCCCGGGCCGAAGACCCTCGGAGAGATGATCCGTTGAGGCCACCGACCAAGGAGGAGCCCATGGCAGACAAGCCCAAGACCGTCGACGAGTACATCGCGACGTCGCCAGAGGAGCACCGGGCCAAGCTCCAAGAGATCCGGGAGATCCTGAGAGGGGTCGTCCCCGACGCCACCGAGGCCATCAAGTGGGGGTCACCGGTGTTCGAGCAGGAGCGGATCCTGTTCTCGTTCAAGGGGTCGAAGAAACATCTCACGTTCATGCCCACCCGGACGGCCCTCGGTGCTTTCCGGGACGACCTCGAGGGGTATGAGACGGGAACGGACACCGTGCAATTCCCCTGGGACCAACCCCTCCCCAAGGACCTGATCCAGCGTATGGCCAGGTTCAGGGTCGACGAGGTCGCCGGTGGCGGTCTCTGGATGCATCGCTCCTGAGCCCCGGCCGCCATGAAGACCTTGTAAGGTTGGGCCGAGCGAGTTTTAGAAACGAGGGTCCATCGACCAGAGAGGTCAGTCATGGCAGGTGAAATCAAGCTCACGGGACCGGATCTCGCCACCGAGGGGATGCCCATCGAAGAGATCGGCGCCGACATCCCCTCGGTCGGGCACTTCGACGGCAAGCCGGTGGTCCTGGTGGACACCCCGAACGGCCCTCGCGCGGTGGGAGGCAAGTGCACCCACTACGGAGGGCCACTCGGCGACGGCTTCTGCGCCGCCGGCACCATCAGATGCCCGTGGCATCACGCCACCTTCGACCTGGAGAGCGGGGAGGCGGTGGGGACGCCGGCCCTCAACCCGATCCCGGTGTACGACATCGAGGTCCGGGACGGAAAGGTCTTCGTCACCGGCGCCAGGGAGGGGGCGTTCCAGGCTCCGCCGCCGGCCAGCGTGCCGGAGTCCGTGGTCATCGTCGGCTCCGGGGCCGCGGGTTCTGCCGCCGCCGAGGAGCTGCGTCGATACGGATACGCCGGTCCGATCACACTCATCGGCGTCGAGCCGCCGATCGACCGCCCCAACGTCTCCAAGGACTACCTGGCAGGCACCGCGCCCAGGGACTGGATGCCGCTCCGCTCCGCCGGCTTCTACGCCGACCACGGCATCGACCTGATCGAGGGCCGGCGGGTGGCGTCGATCGACCCGTCGGGCCGTCGCGTCGTGTTCGAGGACGGCGGTGACCTCACCTACGGGGCCCTCCTCCTCGCCACCGGCGCCGAGCCCAGGAGGCTCCCCGTCTCGGGTGGCGACTCGCCCCATGTGTTCTACGTGCGCACCATGGCCGACAGCGAGGAGATCATGGCGCGTCTCGACGGTCTCGAGAACGTCGCCGTCGTCGGTGCCGGGTTCATCGGTCTCGAGGTGGCGGCGTCACTACGTCATCGGGAGATCGCCGTCACGGTCATCGCCCCGGAAGAGGTCCCGCTCGCCACGATCATCGGCGACGAGATGGGCCGGTTCGTCGCCGATCTCCACCGCGAGCACGGGGTCGAGTTCCGGCTGGGTCGGGGCGTCGAGGAGATCACCGACGATGCGGTGGTCCTCGATGACGGCTCCACGGTCGCTGCGGACCTGGTGGTGGTCGGCATCGGCGTCGTCCCCCGCACCGAGCTCGCGGAGAAGGCGGGCCTGACCGTCGATGACGGCGTCATCGTCGACGAGAGGCTGCGCACCAGTGACCCCAACATATGGGCCGCAGGGGACATCGCCGCCTACCCGGGCCCGGGTGGGCAGCCCGTGCGTGTCGAGCACTGGGTCCACGCCCAGCGTCAGGGCCAGCACGCGGCGCGGAGCATCCTCGGCCATGCGGAGCCCTTCAACGACCCGCCGTTCTTCTGGAGTCAGCACTATGACGTCCCCATCAACGTGACGGGGCTGCTCATGGGCTGGGACCAGGCCGATCTGTCGGGCGACCCGGCGCAGCGCGACGTGCTGGTGGCCTATCGGGCCAACGGGATGATCCGCGCGGTGGCCTCGATCTACCGCGACAGGGAGAACCTGATGGCCGAGCACGCCCTGGCCCTCGGGGACCAGGACACGCTGGAGTCGCTGCTCGGCTAGCCGGCTTCGGCCAGCGCCGGGCGCATCTCGGTGTCCCACCAGGTGAAGAAGCCTTCCTGGTCGGGGCCGATCTGGTGGAAATAGACGTGGTCGACGCCGGAGGCGATCGCCTCGGTGTACGACTCGACCAGACGCTTCGGATCCGGCCCGCAGGGGATCTTCTCGGCCACCATCTCCCGGGTGACCAGCTCCACGGCCTCCTCGAAGTGCTGCGGGGTCCGGAGGTCCTGGGCGAGCTGACCCGGTAGCGCGGTGTTCGGCCACATCCGGTGGGCGGTCTGGATCCCCTCCTCCTCGGTCTCTGCCCAACAGACGTGGAGCTGGGTGTAGACGGGTCCTCTGCCTCCGGCGTCGCGGTAGTGGTCGATGGAATCCTTCCCGGGCCCGGTGATCCACAGCCCGTCACCGACGCGCGCGGCCACCTCGGCCGCCTTCTGCCCGAAGGC
>DASVBU010000001.1:0-3174 GCA_036375695.1 Acidimicrobiia bacterium
AGGGTGGGGTACTCGGCGCGATCGAAAAGTGCCGATGCCACACCGGGAGGATATGTGGGGGAGACGCCGGGGCTCCAGATGCCATCCTTGAGACGTGAGGTCGCTCCGGTCGCTGGTGGCTCGACTGTTGGCTATCGCCGCCATCTGGGCTATCGCCTCGTGTGCCCCCGGTTATCAGGAAGGCGCGCAGGTCCTGGTCTCGGCCGCCGCATCTCTGACCGACGTGTTTGGCGCCATCGAGGCCGCATTCGAGGAAGCCAATCCGGGCATCGACGTGGTCCTCGACCTCGGGCCCAGCTCGGGCCTGCGTGAACAGATCCTCGAGGGGGCTCCCGTCGATGTGTACGCCTCCGCCGACGAGGCGAACATGGACCAGCTCGTGGACGCTGGGGCGGTGGGGCTGCCGCAGGTATTCGCCTACAACCAGCTGCAGATCGCAGTACCCAGGGACAACCCGGGTGGTGTCACCGGGCTCGCCGACTTCGCCCGGGAAGACCTGCTCGTCGGTCTGTGCGCCGAAGTTGTCCCGTGTGGCGACTTGGGGCGTCAGTCACTGGCCAAGGCCGGCGTTGCGCCCTCGATCGACACCGACGAGCCGGATGTCAGGTCGCTCCTCACCAAGATCGCCGCGGGCGAGCTCGACGCCGGGATCGTCTACGTGACCGATGTGATCGCCGCGGAGGGTGTGGTCGGGATCGACATCCCCAGCGAGCACAACGTGGTGGCGGTCTACCCGATCGCCGTCCTCGTCGACGCCCCCAACCCCCGTGCCGCCGAGACGTTCGTCTCGTTCGTCATGTCGGAGGAGGGCAAGTCCATACTCTCCTCGTTCGGATTCGGCGCACCTTGAGCAGCACACCCACCGGTAGACGCCCTCGCACCAGGCCGCCCCTGGCATTGGTGATCCTGGGGTGCTTCGGGCTCGCCCTGTTCGTGGTCCCCCTCATCGGCCTCCTCGGTCGCGTGCCGTGGCCTGCGCTCCCGACGCTCCTGGCCAGCGAAGTGGTCACCGACGCCCTGCGTCTCTCCCTGTTGGCATCGGTTGCGGCGACCCTGATCTCTCTGCTCCTCGGCTTGCCGCTGGCGTATCTGCTGGCCCGTGTCGACTTCCCCGGACGGTCCGTCGTCAGGGGGGTCGTGACACTTCCCCTCGTGCTGCCGCCTGTGGTCGGTGGCGCGGCGCTGCTGTTCGCGCTGGGGAGACGGGGCCTGGTCGGCGAGCCGCTCGAGCGCGTCGGCCTCGTCCTGCCCTTCTCGATCTGGGGCGTGATCCTCGCCACCACGTTCGTCGCCATGCCCTTCCTGGTGATCACGGTCGAGGGGGCGCTGCGCAACCTGGACCAGCGATTCGAGGGCGCGGCGGCCACCCTGGGGGCGAGACGCTGGACGGTGATGCGCCGGGTGACGCTCCCGATGATCGGGCCCTCATTGACCGCCGGTCTCATCCTCACCTGGGCCAGGGCGTTCGGGGAGTTCGGCGCGACGATCACCTTCGCCGGCAACCTGCAGGGACGGACGCAGACCCTGCCACTGGCGGTGTTCGTGGCCCTGGAGCGCGACCGGGACACGGCGGTCGCCATCAGCCTGCTCATGGTGTTGGTCTCTTTGGCGGTGCTGGTGGCCTTGCGGGATCGGTGGACGAGGACGTTGTGAGCACGCTCGAAGCGCGCATGGTGGTCCGCCGCAACGACGGGTTCACCCTCGACATGGCGTTGGAAGCGCCGGCAGGGAGCACCACCGCGCTGCTCGGTCCCAATGGCGCGGGCAAGTCGACGGCTGTCGCGGCGATGGCGGGGCTCCTACCCATCGACGCGGGGCGAATCGCCCTCGACGGCGAGGTGTGGGACGACCCGGGCCAGGGCATCTTCATCCCGCCGGAGGAGCGGCGGGTCGGAGTCGTGTTCCAGGACTACCTGCTGCTCCCGAGGATGACCGTCGTCGAGAACGTCGCCTTCGGGCTGCGGTCCCGCGGTGTGCACCGGACGGAGGCCGTGGACCGGGCGGCTGAATGGCTGGATCGTCTCGGTCTCTCGGGGTTGGGTGGTCGTATGCCCTCCGATCTCTCGGGTGGACAGGCCCAACGCGTCGCCCTCGCCCGGGCGCTGGTCACCGAGCCGTCGGTGCTGCTGCTCGACGAGCCACTCTCGGCCCTGGATGTGACCACTCGGGCGGACCTGCAAGTGACCCTCGCCCAGCACCTCGAGGCGTTCGCCGGGCCACGGATCCTCATCACTCACGACCCGGCGGAGGCGTTCCTCTTCGCCGACACCATCCACGTCGTCGAGGACGGCTGGGTGACCCAGAGCGGAACAGCCGACGACATCCGGCTCCGGCCCAAGACCCGGTACGCCGCTGACCTGGGCGGGGTCAATCTGGTGCGCGGGACGGCCATCGATGGTGTGGTTGCGGTCGGCGGGATGAAGCTCCATCTCGCCGACACGACGGTGACCGGGGAGGTGCTCGTGACCATCGAGCCGAGCGCGATCTCGATCCATCTCGTGTTCCCGGAGGGCAGCCCACGCAACGTGTGGCGCACCACGGTGGAGCGCTTGGAGATCCTCGGGAGCCGGGTGCGGCTCCGCCTCGGTCAGCCGTTGCCGTTGACGGCGGAGGTGACCGACGCGGCCAGGACCGAGTTGGGTCTGGCACCCGGCTCGGAGGTATGGGTCTCGGTCAAGGCGACCGAGATCGGGGTCCAATTGGCGGGCCGCTAGGCCGGCATCTGGACGATCTGGATCAGGTTGCCGCAGGTGTCGTCGAAGACCGCGGTGGTGACCCCGCCGGCGTCCATCGGCTGCTGGGTGAAGGTGACGCCGAGACCGGTGAGGCGTTCGTATTCCGCCTTCACGTCAGGGACGGCGAAGGAAGCGGCGGGTATGCCGTCCTCGACGAGCGCCTTCTTGTAGGGCGGGACGGCCGGGTGGTTGTCCGGCTCGAGCATCAGCTCGGTGCCGTCGGGATCTTCGGGGGAGGTGACGGTCAGCCACGAGTAGTCGCCGAGGGGGATCTCGGTCTTCTTCTGGAAACCGAGGACATTGGTGTAGAAGTCGAGGGCCTTGGCCTGATCGTCCACGAAGACGCTGGTCACGTAGATCCTCACTCACTGCTCCTTTCGATGGGCCACCGCCGGACGATCTCGCCGAGCGGGGTGGTGTCGAGGTAGTGGAACTTGTA
>DASVBU010000022.1:0-3915 GCA_036375695.1 Acidimicrobiia bacterium
AGATAGAGGGAGTAGGACCAGGCGCCGATCCTCTGGAACGGCGTTAGCGCCAGCACCTGTTCGACACCGTCTCTTCCCCGACCCCCGAGGAGTATGAGGAGCGCGGTAGCCAGCACCGGCACCAGCGCCGCCGTTCCGGGCCATGGCGTGGAGGTGTCGATGAACACCGAGACCCACACCAGTGCCGCGAGCGCGAGCAGCTTGAGCGGCGTGGCCAGCCGGCCCGGCTGGGGGAATCGGTGCCAGACCGAGGCCACGAGGGCGCCGACACCCAACTGCCACAGCCTGGTGGGCGTGACGAAGAACGCGGCCGCCGGGTCCCGAGCGGTCTGCCACAAGTTGTAGACCAGGGACGGCGCCACGACCAGAGCCAGGACCACCATCCCCACCGCGACCTTGGGCCCGCGCTTCCACCGGCGCGCCAGCACCACGGCCAAGAGCACCAGCGCCGGCCAGATCAGATAGAACTGCTCCTCCACCGAGAGCGACCAGTAGTGCTGGACGGGCGAGGCGCCCACGTCCTGGGCCAGGTAGTCGACCGATCTGGCAGCGAGGCGGAAGTTGACGAAGTACGCCGCCGCGGCAGCGATGTCTCCCCCGAAGTCCGCCCACATCGATGGCGGCAGGAGGACTCGGACGGCGATCGCCGTGATCAGCAACGTCAAGGCCGCCGCAGGGAGAAGCCGCCGGACGCGTTTCGCGTAGAAGTTGAAGATGTCGATGCGTCCATGCTCTTCGGCCTCGCGGATCAGGGAGCTCGTGATCACGAACCCCGAGATGACGAAGAACACGTCGACGCCGATGAAGCCGCCCGGGAACCACGGGAGCTGCGCGTGATAGAGGAGGACCAGGCCTATGGCTATGGCACGGAGCCCTTCGATGTCCGGGCGGAGGTGCTGGGAGAGTGACGCACCGGCGACCATCAGTCGACCTCCCGGTTCAGCGGTGGCATCCGGGGCCGGTTGAGCACTTCGTGGTCAGCTCTTGGTCTCCGCCAGGTTGGAGCCCCAGGCGATGTCGGCCTTGAGTGGGACGGAGAGACTCGCCGCCCCCTCCATGATGCCGACCACGAGCTTCTCGGCGACGTCGCACTCGTCGTCGGGCACTTCGAAGACCAATTCGTCGTGGACCTGGAGCAACAACGTCGTGCCCATCCCCCGCTCCCGGAGGGCGGCGTCGACGTCGATCATCGCCTTCTTGATGATGTCGGCCGCCGTCCCCTGGATGGGTGCGTTCAGCGCCATGCGCTCCCCCATCTGCCGGATGCGGAAGTTGTCCGACTTCAGCTCGGGGAGGTAGCGGCGTCGGCCGAAGAGCGTGGTGGTGTAGCCCTGGTTCCGAGCCTGGACCACGACCGACGACATGTACTCCTTCACCTTCTGGAACTGGGCGAAGTAGGCATCGATGTGCTCTCTCGCCTCCTCCCTGGAGATGTCGAGACGGTCGGCGAGACCGAAGGCCTCCATGCCATAGAGGAGGCCGAAGTTGATCATCTTGGCGGTGCGCCTCTGGTCGGCGGTGACCTCGGTCGGGTCGAGGCCCCAGACCCGGGCGGCGGTGGCGGTGTGGATGTCCATGTCGCTCTGAAACGCCTCGATGAGGAACGGGTCGCCGCTCATGTGGGCCAGGACCCGAAGCTCGATCTGGGAGTAGTCGGCGACCAGGAAGCGATGCCCCGGTGCCGCGATGAAGGCGCGGCGGATGGTCCGTCCGCTCTCGGATCGGATGGGGATGTTCTGCAGGTTGGGGCTGTCCGACGAGAGCCGGCCCGTGGTGGCGGCCATCTGGTTGAAGCGGGTGTGGATTCGTCCGTCGGCGGCGATCAGCGGGAGGTACCCGTCGACATAGGTCGAGCGGAGCTTCTCCAACTCCCGGTACTCGAGGAGGGCTTCGACCAGCGGGTGGTCCATCTTCTTCAGCACGGATGCGTCGGTCGACGGCTTGCCGGTGGACGTCTTCTTGAGGACCGGCAGGCCGAGCTTGTCGAACAGGATCGCCCGGAGTTGGTCGGTGGAGTTGACGTTGAAGGGCTCGCCGGCGAGCTCGACGATCTTCCTCTCCAACTCGACGAGCTTCTTGCGCAGGTCCTCCCCCAGCGCTTCGAGGTACTGGCGATCGACGCCGATGCCGGCGTGCTCCATGCGGGCGAGGACGGGGACCAGGGGCAGCTCGAAGTCCCGGAAGAGGTCGAGCTCCTCACGGTCCTTCAGCTCCTCCTCGAGACGCTCGGCCAGTCTGCGGACGGCCTCGATGGTCCGGGCCTCGCGGTCGAGGTCGGGCTCGGTCTCGAAGAGCAGCATCCCCTGCTCCGTCGGCTCCTCGTCGGGGGACCGCACCTCCAACCCGAGGAGACGCTCGGCCAACTCCTCGAGGGCATAGGTACGGGCGGATGGGTTGATGATGTAGGCAGCCAGCGCGGTGTCCATCGCCGGTCGGGCCAGGTCGTGGTCGCGCTCCAGGAGTGCACGGGCCAGAGGCTTGAGGTCGTGACCGACGGCTGCGATCCCTCCCTCGGAGATCCCGGCGAGGATCGGCTCGGCCGCCTCCCACGGGATGACCGCGGCCCGGTCGGGCCCGGTGGAGACGGTGATCCCGTAGTCGTCGGCGGCGAGACCCAAGACCAGGGCCGGGCTCTGGGCGAGCTCGGCGATCCGGTCGGGCATGGTGACCAGGTCGGCCTCGACGGTCATGGTCTCGGTGACGGCGCCGTGAGACGGAATCGCCGCCTCGAGGTCGTCCCACATGGTGTGGAACTCCAGCGAGTCGAAGAGGTCCTTGACGGTGGCCCTGTCCCAGGATTTGACGGTGAGGTCGGGGATCTCCACGTCGAGGCCGAGGTCGTCGACGAGACCCATGAGACGCCGGTTGAGGAAGACCTGCTCCCGAGCCGCGGCCAGGTTCTCCCGTAGCTTCGGGGTCAGGTCGTCGAGATGTGCGTAGAGGTTCTCCAGGGTGCCGTAGTCGGCGATGAGCCGGGCTGCGGTCTTCTCCCCCACGCCGGGCACGCCGGGGAGGTTGTCCGAGGTGTCGCCGCGGAGGGCGGCGTACTCGATGTACCGGGAGGGCGGGATCCCGTACCGCTCTTCGACCCAGGCGGCGTCGGCGAGGACGGTGTCGCTGATGCCGCGGCGCGTGTAGACGACGCGTACCCCGTCGCGGATCAGCTGGAAGGCGTCGCGGTCGCCGGTGACGATGAGCACGTCCCAGCCCTCGTCGACCGCTCGTTTGGTCAGGGTGGCGATGATGTCATCCGCCTCGTAACCCTCGAGTTTGAGCTGTTCGATCTGGAGGGACTGGAGCACTTCGTCCATCAAGGGAAGCTGGGAGCGGAAGTGGTCCGGCGCCTTGGAGCGGTTGGCCTTGTACTCGGGGAAGGACTCGGTGCGGAAGGTCTCACGAGAGACATCCCAGGCGACGGCGACACCGTCGGGATGGAAGTCCTTGAGCATCCGGATCAGCATCCGGGTGAACCCGAAGACGGCGTTGGTCACCTGACCGGACTTGGTGGCCAGGTCCTCGGGGAGGGCATAGAAGGCCCGGTACGCGATGGAATTCCCGTCGAGCAGAGCGAGAGTCGGCACTACCCCGACGGTACTAGGGCGGCCCGGGTTTCACCCCCGACACGGGACCTCTCCCCCGTGCCCCGGACCTCTCCCCCGTGGAGCGGGAACGGGACCTGGGAGTACGCGAACCCGCCGTACGGACTTCTCCCCCGTGGAGCGGCAGCGGAACGGGGCAGTACGGCCGTAGGCCGGGACGGGCCCCGCGGACCCACCGTACGGACTTCTCCCCCGTGGAGCGGCAGCGGAACGGGGGAGTACGGCCGTAGGCCGGGAGGGGGCGCGAGCGAAGCGAGCCAGAACACCACCTCAATCCAGAGGCGGTGCAACCCGTGGATCCAGTCGATGCAGTTCT
>DASVBU010000026.1:0-5009 GCA_036375695.1 Acidimicrobiia bacterium
TGGGGTCTCCTCCCCCACTGGGCCCGGGACACCAAGGACCGAGGTCAGATCAACGCTCGCGTCGAGACCGTCACCACCAACAACACCTTCAGGGAGTCGTTCACCAGGCGCCGTTGTCTCATCCCGGCCGACGGGTTCTACGAGTGGGGACCCCACGACGAGGGGCGGCATCCCCACTGGGTCTACCGGGCCGACGGCCACCCGATGGTGTTCGCCGGGATCTGGGCGGTGCGCAAGGACCCCGAGACCGGTGAGTGGCTCCGCAGCTGCGCCATCATCACCCGACCGGCGGCGGGCGTGGTCGAGGCCATCCACGACCGCATGCCGGTGACCGTTCCGGAGGAGGCCTGGGAGACCTGGCTCGACCGACAGATGAATGACCCCGAGGTCGCCCTGGAGCTGATCGGAGAGGTCGACGCCGAGGTCCTCATGGAGCACCGGGTCTCCAAGGCGGTGAACTCGGTCAAGAACGACGGCCCGCACCTCGTCGAGCCCACCGAGCCCGACACCCTGTTCTGACCTCGAAGATGCTCCGGCTACGGAGACCCCCCGGGTTAGCCTCACCATCGCTCTGAAGGCAACAAAGGCGGCGGCAGTCACCCTCTCGGTCGCGTTCCTCGTCGCGGCTTGTAGCTCCGCGCCCGGCGACCCCGGCAACGATCCGACCACCACCGGCCCCAGAGACTGCATCCTTGTCACGGGTGGCACGGCCAACGTCGACACGGGGTCCCACGCCGGCGACGCCATGAACCTGGCGGGCGAGATCTTCGTCTGCGCCGACGAAGTCGTGGTCGTCTCCCCCGACGACCTCCACCACGTCATGGCCGGCGCCCAACTGGCCGCAGCCCTGAAGTCGCCCCTCCTCTTCCCCGACCTCCAGCTTTCCTCCGAGTTGGGGCGGCTGCGACCGAAGACGATCCACGTCATCGGCGACGTGGAGGTGAGCCCGCCTCCCGGCGCCCGGGTGACCCGGCACACGGTGCTGGAGGCGCTCGACGAGACCGCCGATGCGCTCGGCACGTCGGAACGGGTCAGTGTGGGGGCCAACCTCGACGCAGCCGCCCTCGTCGCCACCGTGGAGGCCATCGACACCGGAACCAGGGTCGTCGGGCCCGATAGCGAGCCGACTGCCGGGATGGCACACACCATCGACCCTGCCGCCGTGGTGGAGGGTCTCGCGGCCCGGGAGACCGAGGAGCGACTGTGGCTGGTGGACGCATCCGACCCCGTCACCCTCCTCTTCGCCTCCGCCTCCGTGCACGCCGTGGGCGCAACGGTCCTCGCCCTCGACGGCGGGGACCTCCTCGGCAACACCGCCCTGATCTCGACCCTCTCGGGCAGGGACCCGTCCACCATCCGCTATGTCGGCGGCATTCCCGATGCGGCCGAGTGGGAGATCAAGGCCCTGGCGCGCGGCCAGCAACTGCCCGGAGGCGGCTTCCACATCCTCACCCCGGAGACGCCGCGGAGGTATGTCGCCTTCTACGGCCACCCCGGCGCGCCCACACTCGGCGCCCTCGGGCAGCAGGACGGCCCGGCGGCGACGCTGGAACGCATGCAGCCGTTCCTCGACGCCTACACCGCCGATGGCCACCAGGTCATCCCCACCTTCGAGATGATCGCCTCGGTCGCCGCCGCCAATGCGGGCGAGGACGGCGACTACTCCACCGAGTGGCCACCCGAGACCTTCCTCCCCTGGATCGAGTTCGCCGCCGAGAACGGGATGTACGTGGTGCTCGACCTCCAGTCGGGCCGCTCCGACTTCCTGTCCCAGGCCCAGTTCTACGAGGAGCTCCTCCTTTACCCGCACGTCGGGCTCGCCCTGGACCCGGAGTGGAGGCTGGGTCCCGATCAGGTGCATCTCGAGCAGATCGGTAGCGTCGACGCCGCCGAGGTCAACGAAGTCGTCCACTGGCTGGCCGACCTGGTGCGGGACAACGGGCTGCCCCAGAAGATGCTCATCGTCCACCAGTTCCGCCAGAGCATGATCCAGAACCGGGAGACGCTGGAGGAGCGACCCGAGCTGCAGATGGTCATCCAGATGGACGGCGAGGGCTCCGAGCAGCTCAAGGACAACACCTGGAACGCCATCACCAAGGGCACCGAGGACGCCCACTGGGCCTGGGGCTGGAAGAACTTCTTCGTCCGTGACGACGGGGGGCCGCCCAGCCCCGAATCCACGATGTCGAAGCAGCCGACCCCGATCTTCGTCAGCTACCAGTAGACCTCAGCTGACCCGCGTGATCACCTCGATCAGACGGGCAAGGTCGTTGATCACCGCCGGCTGCAGGTCCGTGTTCGAAGCCGCCACCATCAGCGACGGCACGATCTTCCGCAACTCGCTGAGAATGAGCCGGGCGTCGTCGGTCTGAGTGGTGAGGAGCCGCTCCACGGGCTGGATCATCCGCCCGGCGATGCCACCGCCGAACGAGGCGAAGAGGTCGATCCGGTACCCGTCGGCCTCCCGGGCGTAGATGCGACGGCTCGTCTGGTCGGGAAGGACCAGACGCACCTGGTGGAACACCACCTCGCCCACGGTCTCGGTTCCCTGGTCGGCTATGTCCAACTCCCCCGTGAGGTAGTCGCCCGCGCCCTGGGCGAAACCGGACCAGAAGTTCGCCGTCACCTGGGCCCCGTCACCGCGCAGGGCCTCGGCGACGTCGCCAAAGCTCGCACCCTCGGCCAGAGACGCCAGAGCGGCCTGACCGGGCATCGCCAGGGCAACCGCGGACTCGAAGTCCGGGGTGGAGAACGCCTCGATCAGGGCTTCGACGACCGCCGTCGGCGTGTCAGCACCCTGGGTGGGGACGGGTGGGGCCACCCCGCGGTCGCAGGCCACGAGCAGCACGGCGAGCACCAGGAAGGTGGCCCTACGACGCATGCTGTGGGAGCCTCCCCGTCTCCAGCACCTCTCTCCTCCGCGACCGGTCACCGAGGTCGAGATGTTTCCAGAGCCAGACCAGGTAGCCCAAGCCGACGGCCTCCTTCGCCCAACGCCACGGATCCGCCCAGGCCCGTTCCCATGCCGCGGGCCAGAACGGCGCCTCCCCCGCCGGGAAATCGCCGAAGAACGGCCACAAGAACACCTCCTGGTCCACCCACATCCCGTCGAGGAGGAGGTGGAAGAGCCAGCCGACGCCGACTGCCATGAAGGCCCGGCGCCGCCTCCCTCGCCTGGTGAGGAACAACACCCCCACCATGTAGATCGTGGGCAGGAGCAAAGAGTGGGCCCAGAGCTCCGATGTGGAATAGCGGGCGAGGACGAGCGTGCCCAAGGGCAAGTCGATGAGGTCGGGCAGGAGGGCGCCCAGGAACAGGAAGCGCACGTCGACCTTGGGATCGCGGAAGATCCACCGGAACAGCCAGAGATTTGCTCCCAGGTGCCAGGCGATCATTCAGGCGACGAGGATCCGGCGGCAGTGCACGCACCGCGGCAGGTCGGTGGAGAATGCCTCCTCCCGCTCCGACGGTGAGAGGGCCATGTGACACCCGCCGCAGACCCCGTTCTCGAAAGCCGCGATCGCCACCCCCTCCTTGGAATGCCGCAGGTCCTCGTACATGTCGACGAGATCCGGCGGGACGGAACCCAGGGCCTCCTTCTTGGCCTCCTCCTTGCGGGCCAGTTCGGCGTCGATCTGCCGCCACGCCTCCCGGATCGCTGCGTCGAGCCGGGCGTGCTCCGCCCTGGCTTCGTCGATCTTGGCCTGGAGTCTGGCGACCTCTTCCCGAGCGGGGTCGAGCTGATCGAGGAGCGCCAGCACCCTCCCCTCCATCGCCTCGCGCTGGCCCCGGAGACTCTCCACCTCGAGCCGCATGTACTCGGTCTCGCGGGAGCTCATGCCGCCTGCGAACAATCGGGTCTCGTGCTCGTTGAGCTTGGACTCGAGGATCGAGAGCTCCCCCTCGCTCTTGTCCACGGAGCGCTCCAGCTCCCGAAGCTCATCGGAGGCGGTGGCGTGCTTCTTCTCCAGCTTCTGCAGGGTCTCGTGCGCCTTCTTGTACTCCTCGAGCTCGGGCAGCGACTGACGCCGATCGAGAAGGCGATCGATCTCGAGGTCGATCTTCTGCACTTCGAGCAGGTCGTAGAGACCCGAAACCGTCATGGACGGTGGAGCGTAGTGGCGCGTCAGGCCCAGGTTCTCGGGTCGAGACCGGTCAAGTCGACCACCTCGATTCCCTCGATCCCGCCGACCAGATCCACGAGCGCCCGCATCCCCGGGCGCTCCGTGGCCGTGTGACCCGGGTCGATCACCGCCAGCCCCAGATCGACGGCGCGCACGGCGTTGTGATGCGAGACGTCACCGGTGACCAGCACGTCGGCGACCTCGGCGGCTGTTTCGATGTACGACGATCCGGATCCGGGCACGACGGCCACCCATTCGATGCGGGTACCCGGGTCCCCGTGAACTCGCAGGCCTGCCGTGCCGAACAGCTCGGCCGCCTTTTTGGCAACGTCTCGCAGGTTCCCGTCCCACGGCCCGAAGCGGCCGATGGCAGGCTCCTCCTCGTCGCCTCCGAAGGGCTCGACCCTCTCGAGACCCAGCGCCGCGGCCAGGGAATCTGCCGCGCCGCCGGGGGCGGCGTCGAAGTCGGTGTGGGTCACGAGTAGGGCCGTGCCGGCGCGGATGAGGCGGAATGCCCTCGCCTCGGCCGAGCGACCGGCGACGATCCGACGGGTGGGTGAGAACAGCAGGGGGTGGTATGAGACGAGCAGGTCGACCGGCGACTCCTCGATCCGCGCCACCACGCGCTCGGTGACCTCGTGGCACACGGCGACGGTGGCCGCGTTCGCCCTGGGGTCGCCCAGCTGCAGCCCTACCGGGTCCCACCTGGCCGCGTTCTCGGGACGGGTATGTTCGGCCAGTTCGACGACGATGTCGGCGACGCTCCTCATGCGGCCGCGATGGTAAAGGCGACTACCCGACCGCCTCAGAAGATGTGGAGCTCCCTCGCCACCGCCAGGCTCTCCAGGAACGGGACCACATCGGTCTGTGACTCGAGCCGCATCG
>DASVBU010000027.1:0-62081 GCA_036375695.1 Acidimicrobiia bacterium
CACCCAGATGGTGATGCCGGGGGACAACACCGAGATGACGGTGGAGTTGATCGCTCCCATCGCCATGGACGAAGGTTTGCGGTTCGCCATCAGAGAAGGCGGCCGCACCGTAGGCGCCGGCCGCGTCACGAAGATCACCAAATGAGCGAACAGAAGATCCGCATCCGCTTGAAGGCCTACGACCACAACGTGGTCGACGAGTCTTCGAAGAAGATCACGGAGACCGTGCTCCGGACCCAGGCCCGCATCAAGGGCCCGGTTCCGCTGCCCACCGAGATCCATCGCTACTGCGTCATCCGTGGCCCGCACGTGCACAAGGACTCCCGTGAGCACTTCGAGATGCGGATCCACAAGCGTCTGATCGACATCCTCGAGCCGACGCCGAAGACGGTCGACTCACTGATGCGTCTCGAGCTCCCCGCCGGGGTGGAAGTGGAGATCAAGCTGTGAGCCACCCCAGAGCCATCCTCGGTACCAAGTTGGGCATGACCCAGGTCTTCGACGACCAGTCCCGGGCGATCCCCGTGACGGTGGTCAAGGCCGGCCCGGTGAAGGTGACCCAGGTCAAGACCGTGGACAGGGACGGCTACAACGCCATCCAGATCTCCTACGGCGAGACCAAGAAGGTCAACAAGCCGCTCGAGGGCCACTTCGCCAAGGCCGGAGTCGAGCCCGCCAGTCATCTGGTGGAGGTCCGGGTCGAGGACCCGTCCCAGTACGAGGTGGGCCAGGAGATCGGCGTCGCCGAGATCTTCGAGGCGGGCGCCAAGGCGGACGTGTCCGGCGTCTCCAAGGGCAAGGGCTTCGCCGGGGTCATGAAGCGCCATGGCTTCGCCGGCCAGGGCGCATCGCACGGCAACCACAAGAAGCACCGCGCCCCCGGTTCCATCGGCGCCTGCGCCACGCCGGCCCGTGTCTTCAAAGGGATGCGGATGGCGGGCCGCATGGGCGGCGAGAAGGTGACCACCCTCAACCTCGAGGTGGTCGGTGTCGACGCCGAGCGCAACCTGGTCCTCCTCAACGGCCCCGTGCCCGGTCCCAAGGGCACCGTGGTCCTGCTCCGAGAGGCGGTGAAGGCACGTGGCTGAGCTGACCGCACCCCTGTTCAAGTCCGACGGCACCCGCGCCGGCGAGATCGCCCTCGACCCCGAGGTCTTCGGCATCGAGCCCAACCTCGACGTCCTCCATCAGGTGGTCACCGCCCAGCTGGCCGGTGCCCGCGCCGGGACCCACAGCACCAAGACCCGTGGCGAGGTGCGGGGCGGCGGTCGCAAGCCGTGGCGTCAGAAGGGCCTCGGCCGTGCCCGTCACGGCTCGATCCGGGCCCCGCAGTGGACTGGTGGCGGCGTCGCCCACGGACCCAAGCCGCGTGACTACTCCCAGCGCACCCCCAAGAAGATGAAGCGTCTCGCCCTCCGCAGCGCCCTCTCCGCCCGCGCCTCCGAGCAGGCCGTGATGGTGGTGGAGGAGTTCGACTGGGCCGCCCCCAAGACCAAGCAGGCCGTCTCGCTCCTCGAAGCCATCGGCGCCACGGGGAAGACGCTGGTGGTGATCAGCCAGATCGACAGTGTGGCCGGACGCTCGTTCCGCAACATCGCAGACGCGGTCGTGGTCGAGCCCGGGCAGCTCACGGCTTACGACGTGCTCTGGTCCGACAACGTGATCTTCACCTCGCACACCGTCGGCGCCGCCGGCAGGTCGAGCACCTACGAGGTCAGCGACAGCGACTTCGTCAAGGACGAGGGAGCCGCGTGATGAAGAGCGCGTACGACGTCATCCTCGCCCCGGTCGTCTCGGAGAAGACGTTCGATCAGATCGAGCGCAACAACACCTACACGTTCGAGGTCGACCCGAGGGCCAACAAGGAGGAGATCCGGGACGCCGTGGAGAAGATCTTCGGGGTCAAGGTCCTCCGGGTCAACACCATGAACCGCACCGGGAAGAAGACCCGCTTCGGCTACCGGTGGGGGAAGCGCAAGGACACGAAGAGGGCCCTGGTCACGCTGGCCGAGGGCGACGAGATCGATCTTTTCGGGGTGTGATCTGATGGCTGTCAGGAAGAGAAAGCCGACTTCGGCGGGCCGCCGGTTCCAGACGGTCTCGGACTTCTCCGAGATCACCAAGACCGAGCCCGAGAAGTCGCTGCTCGACAACAAGACCAAGAGCGGCGGGCGCAACGCCAACGGCCGGGTCACCTCCCGGCATCGTGGCGGCGGCCACAAGCAGCGCTACCGCGTCGTCGACTTCCGTCGCAACAAGGACGGGATCCCCGCGCGTGTCGCCGCCATCGAGTACGACCCGAACCGCAACGCCAGGATCGCACTGCTCAACTACGCCGACGGCGAGAAGCGATACATCCTCGCCCCGATCGGCGTCCGGGTGAACGACACGCTTCAGTCGGGCCCCCGTGCCGACATCCGGCCCGGGAACGCCCTGCCCCTGCGCAACATCCCCGCCGGCACCATGGTCCACGCCATCGAGCTCCGCCCCGGTGGCGGCGCCAAGATGGCCCGGTCCGCCGGCGCCGCCGTGCAACTCATGTCCAAAGAGGGCGACATGGCCCTGCTCCGTCTCCCCTCTGGCGAGATGCGGCAGGTCTCACTGGACTGCCGGGCCACGGTGGGCCAGGTCGGGAACGTCGAGGCGGAGCTGATCAAGCTGGGCAAGGCCGGCCGCAAGCGCTGGAAGGGCGTCCGCCCCCAGACCCGGGGCGTGGCCATGAACCCGATCGACCATCCCCTGGGTGGCGGCGAGGGCAAGTCGTCCGGCGGCCGTCATCCCGTGAGCCCCTGGGGCAAACCAGAGGGCCGCACCCGTAGCAAGAAGAAGGCCTCGAACAAGTACATCGTGCGGCGTCGCACGAAGAAGGGACGGCGCTGATGGCGCGTTCATTGAAGAAGGGCCCCTTCGTCGACGACCACCTCGCCAAGAAGGTGGACGAACTCAACCGCACCGGGCAGAAGCGCGTCATCCGGACGTGGTCGCGTCGCTCCACGATCATCCCCGAGATGATCGGGCACACGATCGCGGTCCACGACGGTCGCAAGCACGTCCCGGTCTACGTCACCGAGTCGATGGTGGGGCACAAGCTGGGCGAGTTCGCCCCCACCCGGACCTTCCGGGGTCACGCCGACAAGAAGGCGGCGAGGCGATGAAGGCGAGAGCCCAGGCCAAGTACGTCCGTCAGTCGCCCTACAAGGTGCGGCGGGTGCTCGACCTGGTCCGGGGTCTCCCGGTCCAGGAGGCCGCGGACGTCCTGCGGCTGACCCGACGCGCCGCGGCCGAGCCCGTGGCCAAGGCGCTGGCGTCGGCAGTGGCCAATGCCGAGCACAACCACGCCCTGGACGCCGACGAGTTGATCGTCGCCGAGGCGTACGCCGACGAGGGCCCGACGCTGCGGCGCTACCGCCCGCGGGCCCGTGGCCGTGCCACCCGCATCAACAAGAGGACCTGCCACATCACGATCGTGGTGGCGGAGAAGGCCGATACGAACGGGAAGGTGAGCTGAAAATGGGTCAGAAGGTAAGCCCCTACTCGTTCCGCATCGGGGTCGCCACCGACTGGAAGTCGAAGTGGTTCACGCAGCGGGAGTACGCGGACTTCGTCAACGAGGACTGGAAGATCCGTGACTACCTCAGCAAGGAGCTGACCCGGGGCGCGCTGTCCCGCATCGACATCGAGCGCACCCGTGACCGGCTCATCGTGGACATCCACACCGCCCGGCCGGGTGTCGTCATCGGTCGCAAGGGCGGCGAGGCGGAGCGTCTCCGGGACGGCTTGGAGAAGCTCACCGATCGGCGCGTCAAGCTGAACATCATCGAGGTCAAGGACCCCGACCTGGACGCCGCGCTCCTCGCCCGGGGCGTGGCCGACCAGATCGAGAACCGCATCGCCTTCCGGCGGGCCATGAAGCGTGCCGTCGCCGCGGCCCTCAAGGCCGGAGCCGAGGGCGTCCGTGTCGAGTGCAAGGGCCGTCTCGGCGGCGCCGAGATGGGTCGTCGCGAGTGGTACCGGGAGGGCCGCGTGCCCCTGCACACCCTCCGGGCCGACATCGATTTCGGGACCGCAACCGCCCACACCACCGTCGGCGCCATCGGCGTGAAGGTCTGGGTCTATCGCGGCGAGGTGGTCGAGTCCCGGCCCGTGTCCGGTGACCGGATCGCCGCCGAGGCCGACCTCGCCACCGGCGGGCCGGCACGACGCACCCGGAAGAGCCTCAAGTCCCGCGCCGAGGAGGCCGCGGGTGACTCCACGAAGCCGCGTCTCATCGAGGCTGGTGGCGGGAAGCGTCCCGTCGAGGCCCTGGAGGAGACCCCGCGCCGCCGTCTCATCGAGGCCGGTGGCGGTCGTCGGCGTCCCACGGCCGCCGACGCCAAGGTCGAGTACGAGGCCGCCCAGGAGGAGCAGGTCGTCGAGGACGAGCCGGTCGAGGTGGCTCCCGTGGAGCCCGGCGACTTCGAGCCCGAGACCGAGCAGACCACCACCGAGACGACCGGGGCCGCCGAGTCCGCCGAGCCCGTCGAAGCTGCAGGGTCCGCCGACTCCGAAGGGAGCCCGGACAGCCCGGACTCCCCGGACAGCCCGGATTCCCCCGACAGCCCTGACGAGGAGGAAGAGTGACATGTTGATGCCGAAGCGGACCAAGCACCGCAAGCAGCATCGCGGCCGCCTCACCGGTGTGGCCAAGGGCGGGACCCGGGTCAATTTCGGGGAGTACGGGATCCAGGCCCTCGAGTCCGGCTGGATCACCGCCCGCCAGATCGAGGCCGCTCGTGTCGCCATCACCCGGACCATCAAGCGTGGCGGGAAGGTGTGGATCAACATCTTCCCGGACAAGCCGGTGACCCAGAAGCCCGCCGAGACCCGGATGGGCTCGGGGAAGGGCAACCCGGAGTTCTGGGTGGCCGTGGTGAAGCCCGGGCGGGTGATGATCGAGCTGGCCGGCGTCCCGGAGGATCTGGCCCGTGAGGCCATGCGCAAGGCCGGTCACAAGCTTCCCATCAAGACCCGATTCGTGACGAGGGAGGACGCATGAGGCCCTCCGAGTTCCGAGCGTTGAGCGACGAAGAGCTGGCCCAGGCGCTGGCCGAGGCCAAGGAGGAGCGTTTCAACCTGCGCTTCCAGATGGCCACCAACCAGCTGGACAACACGGCGCGCCTGACCCAGGTGAAGAAGGACATCGCCCGCATCCTCACGATCATGCGGGAGCGAGAGATGGCGTCTTCCGGCGCCGAGGAGAGTGCCTGATGAGTGACAACCAGGTGCGGGGGCGCCGCAAGGTACGCGTCGGGGTCGTCGTCTCCGACGTCCGGGACAAGACGGTCACCGTCGAGGTCCCCGAGCAGATCAGGCACCCCCGCTACGACAAGATCGTGCGGCGGAGCACCAAGTTCCACGCCCACGACGAGAACAACGAGGCGCGTGTCGGGGACACCGTCCGCATCATGGAGACCCGGCCGCTCTCCAAGCAGAAGCGGTGGAGGGTCGTCGAGATCGTGGAGCGTGCCCGATGATCCAACAGGAGTCACGGCTCAAGGTGGCGGACAACACCGGGGCACGCGAGGTGCTCTGCATCCGCGTCCTCGGCGGTTCGCACCGCCGCTACGCCGGTGTCGGCGACGTGATCGTGGCCGCCGTGAAGGACGCCAGCCCGGGTGGCACCGTGAAGAAGGGTGACGTGGTCAAGGCGGTGGTGGTGCGGACCCGCAAGGAGTCCCGCCGCCCGGACGGGACCTACATCAGGTTCGACGACAACGCCTGCGTCATCATCGACAACAACCAGCAGCCCCGCGGGACCCGCATCTTCGGGCCCGTGGCGAGGGAGCTGCGCGAGCGCCGGTTCATGAGGATCGTCTCGCTGGCGCCGGAGGTCCTGTGATGAAGTTGAAGACCGGAGACAAGGTGATGGTGATCGCCGGCAAGGACGCCGGCAAGGAGTCGCGCATCGCCCGTGTCTACCCCGAGAAGAACAAGGTCCTGGTCGAGGGGGTCAACACCGCCAAGCGGCACACCAAGCCGCGCGGGCAGACCATGCAGGGCGGGATCATCGACAAGGACATGCCCATCGACGCCTCCAACGTGATGATCATCTGCGAGAAGTGCGGTCCGACCCGGATCGGTCATCGCGTCGACGACAAGGGCAAGCACCGCATCTGCCGCAAGTGCGGGGGTGACCTGTGACATACCAGCCGCGTCTCAAGGTCAAGTACCAGCAGGAGATCGCCCCCAAGCTCAAGGACGAGCTGGGCCTGGAGAACGTGATGCAGGTACCGCGCCTGGAGAAGATCGTGCTCAACATGGGCCTCGGCGAGGCGATCAACGACCGCAAGGTGATCGACGACGCGGTCGAGGAGCTGGCGCTGATCGCCGGGCAGAAGCCGCGGGTCAACCGGGCCCGCAAGTCCATCTCCCAGTTCAAGCTGCGCGAGGGCATGCCCATCGGCGTCAGCGTCACCCTGCGCGGCGCCCGGATGTGGGAGTTCCTCGATCGGCTGCTCGCCGTCGCCATCCCGCGGGTCCGCGACTTCCGCGGCCTCAACCCGAGGGCTTTCGACGGGCGGGGCAACTACAGCGTGGGCGCCTCGGAGCAGTTGATCTTCCCCGAGATCGACTTCGACCGGGTCTCCCAGACCAGGGGGCTCGACATCACGATCGTGACAACCGCCGAGAACGACGAGCACGGCAAGGCCCTGCTCGACGCCTTCGGTTTCCCGTTCCGGAAGGTCTCGGCGGAGGCCTAGGAGGATCAATGGCCAAGAAATCGATGATTGCGAAAGCGAACCGCAAGCCGAAGTTCAAGGTTCGGGCCTACAACCGCTGCCAGCGGTGCGGCCGGGCGCGCGCCTACATGCGTGACTTCGGAATGTGTCGCATCTGTGTTCGTGAGCTGGCCTCGAAGGGCGAGCTCCCTGGAGTGAGGAAGGCCTCGTGGTGAGCACCGGCGTGGTTACAGACCCCATCGCGGACATGCTGACCCGCATCCGCAACGCGGTTGCGGTGGGGCACGAGCGCGTGAGCATGCCGTCCTCCAAGATGAAGGTCGGCATCGCCGAGATCCTCGTCGCCGAGGGCTTCATCGACCGGTACGAGGTCAAGGGCGAGGGCCCGTCGAAGACGCTGGAGCTGGTGCTGCGCTACGGCGAGCGTCGCCGGCCGGCCATCGTCGGGCTGCGTCGTGTGTCCCGGCCCGGCCACCGCGTCTACCGCGGTGCCTCCGAGCTGCCGAGGGTCCAGGGCGGCATCGGTGTGGCGGTCGTGTCCACGAGCCAGGGCCTGATGCCCGACCGCGAGGCACGTCGCCGCCGCCTCGGTGGCGAGATCGTGTGCGAGGTCTGGTGAGATGAGCCGTATCGGGAAGATGCCGATAACCGTGCCCAGCGGCGTCGACGTGAGCGTCGAGGGCGCCAGGATCAGGGTCAAGGGGAGCAGGGGCGAGCTGACCCGCTCCTTGCCCGAGCGCGTCTCGGTCGACCTCACCGACGGCACCCTGACGGTCACCCGCGTCGACGACTCACGCGAGGCGCGGGCGCTCCATGGCCTCACCCGCGCCCTGCTGGCCAACATGGTCACCGGCGTCGCCGAGGGGTACACCAAGTCCCTGGAGATCCAGGGCGTCGGCTACCGCGCCGCCATGAAGGGCTCGGCGCTCGAGCTCCAGGTGGGCTTCAGCCACCCGGTCGTGGTGGAGCCGCCGGAGGGGATCACCTTCGAGGTCCCGGAGCCGACCAAGATCAACGTCGTCGGCATCGACAAGGAGCTGGTGGGCCAGGTCGCCGCCGACATCCGCAAGATCCGTCCCCCGGAGCCCTACAAGGGCAAGGGGATCCGCTACGCCGGCGAGCAGGTTCGCCGCAAGGCCGGGAAGGCAGGTAAGTGATGAGGGGTTCCCGTCAGGATGCCCGCGGGCGGCGTCACCGCCGGGTGCGCAAGCGTGTGCGCGGCACGGCGGAGCGTCCCCGTCTCGCGGTATACCGGAGCAACCGCTACATATACGCACAGATCATCGACGACGTCCGTGGCGCCACATTGGTGGCGGCCTCTTCGATGGAGCCCGATCTCCGCACCGAGAGGCTGACGGTGGACACCGCCGCCAAGGTGGGCGCCCTCATCGGCTCCCGGGCCAAGGAGGCGGGCATCGACGCCGTCGTCTTCGATCGGGGCGGTTTCAAGTACCACGGCCGGGTGAAGGCACTCGCCGACGCCGCCCGTGAGGCAGGACTGGAGTTCTAATGGCACGCCAACAGAGACCGAGCTCGGAGCAGACCCAGTACGACGAGCGGGTGATCCAGATCAACCGGGTGGCCAAGGTCGTCAAGGGTGGCCGCAGGTTCAGCTTCGCCGCGCTCGTCGTGGTCGGCGACGGCAAGGGGCGTGTCGGCATCGGATATGGCAAGGCCCGTGAGGTCCCGGCCGCGATCCAGAAGGCCTTCGAGATCGCCCGGCGCGAGATGGTCGAGGTCCCCATGGCCGGCTCCACGGTGGTCCATGAGGTGCTCGGCACCCACGGCGCCTCCAAGGTGATCATCAAGCCGGCTTCCCCCGGTACCGGTGTCATCGCCGGCGGCGCGGTCCGCCAGATCCTCGAGGCCGCCGGCATCAGGGACGCCCTGGCCAAGTCGCTGGGCTCGCCCACCCACATCAACGTGGCCAAGGCGGCGATGGACGCCCTCACCAGCCAGCGTCGCCCCGACGAGGTCGCCAAGCTCAGGGGGCGCCGCGCCGAGGACTTCGTCCCGCCGAAGCTCCTCGCCGCCTACAACAGCGCCGAGTCGATGCGTGCGGAGCCGTGAGGTAGACGATGGCCGCCAAGGAGAAGAAGGTGAAGGTGACCCTGAAGCGCTCGCTGATCGGCGAGAAACCGAAGACGCGCGCCACGGTGCGCGGGCTGGGTCTCCGTCGCATCAACCAGACCGTGGAGCAGGTCGACGGGCCGGCATTGCGCGGGATGCTGGCCAAGGTTTCACACCTCGTAGAGGTGGAGGAGAGTTGACGAATGCCTGAGGACAGAGAACAGCTCAAGCTGCACCACCTGCAGCCGGCCGAGGGGTCCAGGAAGAAGCGGACCCGGGTCGGCCGCGGAGCGGGCAGCGGCAAGGGCAAGACCGCCGGCCGCGGCACCAAGGGTCTGAAGGCACGCAACAGCCTGCGCCCCGGGTTCGAGGGCGGGCAGACGCCGCTCTCCATGCGTCTCCCCAAGCTCAAGGGGTTCCGCAACCCCAACAAGGAGGAGTTCGCCCTGGTCAACGTGGGCTCCCTCAACGTGTTCGACGCCGGGGCCGAGGTCACGCCGGAGACCCTGCGGGAGCGCGGCATGATCCGTCATCGCGGCCGCGTCAAGGTCCTCGCCGAGGGCGATCTGGACCGTGCCCTCACCGTGAAGGCGCACAAGTTCAGCGAGGCTGCGATCCAGAAGATCGAGGCGGCCGGCGGCACCGCCGAGGTGATCGGGTGACGGACGGGTTCGCCGCGCCCCCTCGGCCCTTCGGGCCACTCCCCCGCTTCGTGGGGGAGAGATCGCCTGCGGTTGGTTCGAGTACCGAGTACCGAGTATCAGGTAGCTGAATGCTCTCCATCTACCGCAACATGTTCAGGATCCCGGATCTCCGGAGGAAGATCCTGTTCACCCTGGCCATGTTCGGGGTGTATCGCCTCGGCACCACCATCCCGGTGCCGGGTATCGATCTCGAGGCGGTGGAGCTGTTCCAGCAGATCCAGCAGGCCGGTGGCATCTACGGTCTGCTGAACCTGTTCTCGGGTGGCGCGCTGGAGCAGTTCTCCGTCTTCTCCCTGGGGATCGTGCCCTACATCACAGCCTCGATCATCATGCAGTTGCTCACGGTGGTCATCCCGCGGCTGCAGGCGCTGCAGGAGGAGGGCGAGTCGGGCCGCAAGGTGATCACCCAGTGGACCCGCTACCTGACGATCATCCTGGCGCTGATCCAGTCCACCGGCTTCAGCTACATGTTCCACTCGGGTCAGTTCACGGGGAACATCGACCTCATCCCCAACTACACCCCGAGCCGGGTGGCACTGATCGTGCTCACCATGACTGCCGGCACGGCGATGGTGATGTGGCTCGGTGAGCTGATCACCCAGCGCGGGATCGGGAACGGCATGTCGCTCCTGATCTTCGTGTCGATCATCAGCCAGTTCCCGTTCATGTTCGGCCAGCTCTGGCAGCAGACCGGGGCCCTGTGGCTGCGCACCAACGACGTCCAGCGCCTGATCCCGTTCATCGTGATCACGCTGGTCTTCCTCTTCATGATCGTGGCCATCCTGTTCATCGACCAGGGCCAGAGGCGCATCCCGGTGCAATTCGCCAAGCGGGTCCGTGGGCGGAGGGTCCTCGGCGGCCAGTCCACCTACATCCCGCTCAAGGTGAACGTGTCCGGCGTCATCCCGGTGATCTTCGCCACGTCGGTGCTCCTGATCCCGGCGCTCATCGTCACCGCGATCCCGATCGAGGCCTCCTGGTTGCAGGCGATCTTCCGCTGGATCAACGAGAACCTGGGGACGGGCGGACAGGGTGTGTCCTGGTGGTACATCGTGATCCTGTTCCTGCTGATCGTCTTCTTCACATACTTCTACACGGCGATCCAGTTCAACCCGGAGCAGCAGGCCGAGATCATCCAGCGGCAGGGCGGCTTCATCCCGGGGGTCCGTCCCGGCCGGCAGACCGAGCGGCACCTGGCCCACATCCTCAACCGGATCACCCTGCCGGGTGCGATCTTCCTGGCGACGATCGCGGTGCTCCCCTCGATCGCGGCTGCGGTCTGGCAGATCCAGATCGCCTTCTCCGGTGTGTCCCTGCTCATCGTGGTGGGCGTGGCCCTGGAGACCATGAAGCAGATCGAGTCCCAGCTCACGATGAGGAACTACGAAGGAATCCTCACTTGAGGTTGCTCTTCATCGGACCGCCGGGTGCGGGCAAGGGGACGCAGGCGCAGCGTGTCGCCGAGCGGCTCGGCATCCCCCACGTCTCCACCGGTGAGATGTTCCGGGCGCACGTCGACGCCGGCACGGAGCTGGGAAAGAAGGTCGACGCCATCATGCGCGCCGGGGAGTACGTCCCGGACGAGATCACCGTGGAGATGCTGAAGCAGCGCATCGCCGAGCCCGACGCCGACAACGGCTTCATCCTCGACGGCTTCCCGAGAACCGCCGGCCAGGCCGTCGCCCTCGACGAGCTCCTCGGCGAGCAGGGGCTCGACAGGGTGGTGGTCTTCGAGGTCGACGAGGACGAGCTGGTGAAGCGTCTCCTCGCCCGTGGCCGCGCCGACGACACCGAGGAGACCATCCGCAATCGGTTCCAGGTGTATCTGGACCAGACCCAACCGCTCCTCGACCTCTACGACTCCCGGGGTCTGACCGTCCGCGTCGACGGCATCGGCGATATCGACGAGGTGACGGAACGGATCTTGAACGCTCTGTAAGCGTTCATGGCCCTGTACCCCGTACCCTGTACCCCGTACGTTGGATTTCTCCCCCGTGGAGCGGCAGCGGAACGGGGGAGTACCCCGAAGGGGGGAGGGGGCGCGAGCGAAGCGAGCACATGATCACCATCAAGAGCAGACGCGAACTGGAGAAGATGGCCCGGGCCGGGGCCTGTGTCGCCGCGGTCCACGATGCCGTGCGCCAGGCGGCCAAGCCGGGGGTCAGCCTGGTCGAGCTCGACGAGATCGGGGCCAAGGTGATCGCAGATCACGGGTGCACACCGTCGTTCCTCGGGTACCTGGGCTACCCGGCGAATCTCTGCCTCTCGCCGAACGACGTCATCGTCCACGGGATCCCCGACGGCTACCGCCTCCAGGAGGGAGACATCCTCTCGGTCGACGCTGGCGCCATCTACGAGGGCTTCCACGGCGATGCCGCCTTCACGATGGGGATCGGAGAGATCTCCCCGGAGGCGCAGAAGCTCATCGAGGTCACCGAGCAGGGGATGTGGGCGGGCATCAACCATGTCCGCAAAGGGAGCCGTCTCGGTGACATCGGCGCCGCGGTCCACGAGGTGGGCAGCTCTCACGGGTACGGCGTGGTCGAGGAGTACGTCGGCCACGGCATCGGGCGGGCGATGCACGAGGAGCCCCAGGTGCCCAATTACGGCCAGGCGGGCAAGGGCTTGAAGCTCCGCGTCGGGATGGCGCTCTGCATCGAGCCGATGTTCAACCTCGGGACGAGACACACCAAGGTGGATCGGGACGGTTGGACGGTTCGGACCGCAGACGGGTCTCTCTCGGCCCATTTCGAGCACACGGTGGCCATCACACCGGACGGCCCGATGGTCTTCACCGCAGCCAAGGAGCCGGTCCCGGTGGAGGCCCTGGTGGGCTGAAACGCCCGGAAAACAAGGCGAACTTGAGTAGCACCGGGGGCATCGTTATCATTCGAGGGTCTTTGCGGCTCCTCCTGTGGCCGGAGGAGCGGCTTGTCGACCAGGGCCTTCGTGCCTGCAACCACTACATGCTCCGGTTGCATGGCGGACTGCCCTGGGATCGCACGCGTCAGCGTGCGGGTAACACGAAAGTTTGGAGTGCATGATGAAGGTGCGACCTTCCACCAAGAAGATGTGCGAGAAATGCCGGATCATCCGGCGGCACGGTCGCGTCTGGGTGATCTGCCCCAACCCCCGGCACAAGCAGCGGCAGGGTTGAGTCGATGGCACGTATCGCCGGCGTAGACATCCCCCGCGACAAGCGGCTCGAAGTCTCACTGACCTACATCTACGGGATCGGTCTCACCCGGGCGCGGCAGATCTGCGCCGAGACGGGGATCGACCCCGACACCCGGGTACGCAACCTCACCGACGACGAGGTCGCCAAGATCCGCCGTCACATCGAGGCGAACTACCAGGTGGAAGGTGACCTCCGCCGCGAGGTCCAGCAGAACATCAAGCGGAAGATCGAGATCGGCAGCTACCAGGGCATCCGTCACCGCCGGGGTCTCCCCGTGCGCGGTCAGCGGACGCACACCAACGCCCGGGCCCGCAAGGGCCGGCGCGTGGCCATCGCCGGCAAGAAGAAGGTCACCAAGTAGGTCATGGCGAAACAGCAGCAGCAAGGTCAGAAGCGGGTCCGCCGTCGGGAGCGCAAGAACATCTCCCACGGTCAGGCCCACATCAAGGCAAGTTTCAACAACACGATCATCAACATCACCGACCAGACCGGGGCCACCATCGCATGGACCTCTGGTGGCTCGGTGGGCTTCAAGGGCTCCCGCAAGTCGACGCCCTACGCGGCTCAGGTCGCCGCCGAAGAGGCGGCACGCCGCGCCGGCGAGCATGGGATCCGCAAGCTCGACGTGATCGTGTCCGGCACCGGCTCGGGGCGTGACACCGCCGTCCGCACCCTGCAGAACATGGGGATGGAGGTCACCTACATAAAGGACGTGACCCCGTTCCCGCACAACGGCTGCCGTCCCAAGAAGAGGAAGCGCGGCTGATGGCGCGCTACACCGGCCCCCGTCATCGCGCCTGCCGTCGCGCCCGCACGCCGCTGTGCCAGTCGAAGCGGTGCCCCGTCGACCGCCGGCCCTACCCGCCCGGTCAGCACGGCCGCGGCCGCATCCGTGAGAGCGACTATCTGATACAGCTGCGCGAGAAGCAGAAGCTGCGCGCCATGTACGGCGTCCTCGAGAAGCAGTTCCGCCGCTACTACGAGGAGGCCGACCGCCGCTCCGGCGTCACCGGCGACATCCTGCTCCAACTGCTGGAGCAGCGTCTCGACAACGTCGTGTGGCGCGCCGGGTTCGCCTCCACCAGGCCACAGGCCCGGCAGTTGGTCAACCACGGCCATTTCCTGGTCAACGGTCGCAAGGTCGACATCCCGTCCTACCAGTTGCGGCCGGGCGACGTGATCACGGTCAAGGAGCGCAGCCGGGACCTGCTGGTGATCCAGCACTCGATCGACACCCGCGATCGTGTCATCCCCGAGTGGATCTCGGTGAACGACGATCAGCGGCGCATCGAAGTCCTCGCTCATCCCCGACGCGACCAGATCGACACCGACATCAACGAGCAGTTGATCGTCGAGCTCTACTCGAAGTGAGGTACCCAGGTTGTTGATCGTCCAACGCCCACAGATCCACGAAGAAACCATCGACGACAACCGGTCGAAGTTCATCGTCGAGCCGCTGGAGCCGGGATTCGGCTACACCCTCGGCAACACGATGCGGCGGACGCTGCTCTCCCGTATCCCCGGTGCGGCCATCACCCGGATCCAGATCGAGGGCGTCGAGCACGAGTTCTCCGCCATCGAGGGCGTCAAGGAGGACGTGGTCGACATCATCCTCAACCTGAAGCGGGTCGTGGTCCGCATGGACGGCGTCGACGAGCAGACCCTGTACCTCTCGGCCAAGGGCCCGGGTGAGATCAAGGCCGGCGACCTCAAGGTCCCGGCCGGTGTCGAGGTGGTCAACCCCGACGCCCCGATCGCCACGCTGAGCTCCTCCGGACGTCTCGAGATGGAGCTCACGGTCGCCCCCGGCGTCGGCTACCGCCAGGCGGAGGGCAACAAGGCCGGGATCTCCACCATCGGCGTGATCCCGATCGACTCCATCTTCTCGCCGGTGCGCAAGGTCGCCTACAAGGTGGAGAACACCCAGGTCGGTCAGATGACCAACTACGACCGGCTCGTCATCGACGTCGAGACCAACGGCGCCATCACTCCGGCCGAGGCGATCTCCTCCGCCGGCAAGACCCTCTCCGAGCTGATGAGCCTGTTCGCCGACATGGGCGAGGGCCGCGGTCTCGAGCTGGTCGACGTGGTGCCCGACACGGTCACCTCCCCCGACCTCGAGCTGCCGATCGAGGCGCTCGACCTGTCCGAGCGTCCCCGCAACTGCCTGCGCCGGGCGCAGATCAAGACGGTCGGCGAGCTGGTGCAGCGCACGTCCGAGGACCTGCTCAACATCACCAACTTCGGACAGAAGAGCCTCGACGAGGTCATCGCCAAGCTCGACGACCTGGGCCTGAGCCTGGCGGACTCGCCCACGGGGAGCGGCAGCTGATGCCACGTCCCCGCAAGGGTCCGCGTCTCGGGGGTTCCCCGTCACACGAGCGCTTGCTCCTGGCCAACCTGGCCTCGGATCTGATCAAGCACGGGAAGGTCGTGACCACGGCGGCCAAGGCACGGGCCCTGCGTCCGCTGGCGGAGAAGATGATCACCACGGCGCGCCGGGGTGACATCCATGCCCGCCGGGTGGTGCTCAGAACGATCACCGACAAGGAAGCGGTTCACCTGCTGTTCTCCGAAGTGGCTCCGAAGTACGCGGACCGCCCGGGCGGCTACACCCGGATCACCAAGCTCGGCCCCCGGCGCGGCGACGGCGCCGAGGAAGCGGTCATCGAGCTGGTCTAGGCCACGACGCCGAGCAGCACGCCCAGCATCACGAACGTGACTCCGAAGAGGAGCACGTGCATCGGTGTCATGCGGCCGGGCAGCCAGCGTGTCGCCAGCATGGTGTCGGTGTAGACCACGGCGCCCAAGAGCACCGTGAGCAAGCCGCCGAGGACCAAGATCCACGAGACGATCCCCGGCACCACGGCGGCGCCGATGACGACCGCCAGGAGCGCGACGACCGTCGCCCTGGTGAACACCCACGAGGGGAGCAGTGAGCCCCAGCGGTTCTCCGCCTTCTCCAGGATGGCGTCGAGACGCATCAGGAATGTCGTCTCGGGCTTCTCGGCCTTCTCCTCGACCTTCGTCTCGCGGACGGTCGCCGTCCGGACCGGCTCGGTCTTCGCCTCGGCCGCCTTCTTGGGCTTCTTGGCCCTCACCTTGGGCCGGCGACGCATGCGGGAGGTCGAGTCGAGGACGTCGCGGAAGCTGGCCGCGTCTTCGAGGTCGATGAGGATCTTGTCACCCTCCACCTCGAGGCGGAACACCGACTCACTGGTCGGCTCCAGGACCACCTCGTCGAGACTCCAGGCCCCGATCTCCTGATCACCGGCCGCGATGGTTATCCGATGGTCGGCGACGGTCACCGTCGCCGGAAGCCCCCGACTGTCACCGAGGGTGCGCAAGGACGCGTTGAAAGTGCCCATCGCCGGTCTTATCGGCAGGTTTCGCGCCGACTTTCGCGCGATCTAGAAGGAGACCCGCAGGAATCCGAGCAGCAGGACGACGGCCAGCAGCTCCAGGCCTAGTATGCAGACCCCGATGATCCCCAGGACGCGGGCGGTCTGGGCGGTCTGCAGGCCGTCGGGGTCCCGGCGCCCGGATTCGATGCCGGCGATCTCGCGGGTGGCGACCAGCATCGCGAATGGGGCCAGGATCTGCACCACGAGCCCGATCACACCGAGGGCGAGCGCGGTGGTGGCCTGGCTGGGCTCGGGGAAGCCGCGATCGACCGGGAACTCTGGTGCCGTCATGAGTCGTGATGTCGTGGGCAATCTACCCTGGCTCTAGGCTCGCCGTCGCATGACCCAACCCTTCTACATCGACTTCGATCTCGACTCCTGGGCCCGTCTCCGGGCGTCCACTCCGCTGACCCTCGGCGAGGAGGACATCGCCAGGCTCCGGGGGATAAACGACGGCCTCGACATGGAGATGGTGGAGAAGGCGTACCTGCCCCTGTCCCGTCTCCTCAACCTCCACGTCCAGGCGCGCCAGCAGCTGGCGGTGGTCACCGACCTGTTCCTGGGGACGCCCGCCCGGCCCGTCCCGTACGTGATCGGTGTCGCCGGCTCGGTGGCGGTGGGCAAGTCGACGACCTCGCGTGTCCTCCAGGCGCTTCTGGCCCGCTGGCCGCACCACCCCTCGGTGGAGCTGGTGACCACCGATGGCTTCCTCTTCCCCAATGCCGTGCTCGAGGAGCGCGGGCTGATGGATCGCAAGGGATTCCCGGAGAGCTACGACCGGTCGCTGCTCCTCGATTTCGTCTCCCGGGCCAAGGCGGGGGAGTCCGGGATCGAGGTGCCCGTGTACTCCCACGTCAGGTATGACATCGTCCCGGGGGAGAAGCGGGTCATGGAACGACCCGACATCCTCATCGTCGAGGGGCTCAACGTCCTCCAGGCGGGCGGGTCGGGTGCGTTCGTGTCCGACTACTTCGACTTCTCGATCTTCGTCGACGCCGATGTCGCCGACATCCGGGAGTGGTACGTGCGGCGCTTCCTCACCCTCAAGGACACCGCCTTCAAGGAGCCAGACGCGTACTTTCGCCGCTACGCCGGGCTCAGCGACGAGGAGGCCAGGGAGATCGCTCTCGACATCTGGTCCCGCATCAACGAGGTCAACCTGATCGAGAACATCCTCCCCACGAGAGACCGGGCCGACCTGATCCTGGAGAAGGCGGCAGACCACTCCATCCGGCGGGTGCGTCTGCGTCGCTGAGGCCGGGTCTCAGGACCCGTGCTCTTGCAGGAAGGCCTGATAGGTGTGCTCGATCCCCTCCCGGAGGCCGATCGACGCGGTCCATCCCATCGCGGTGAGCTTGGAGACGTCGAGCAGCTTCCGGGGCACACCGTCGGGCATCGACGGGTCGAAGACGTACTCCCCATCCCAGCCCAGGACCTCGCCGATGAGCCGGGCCAGGTCGAGGATGGTGAGGTCCTCTCCGGTGCCCACGTTGACGTGCTCCTCGTCGCTGTACTTGCGCAGCGTGAACACGACGGCGTCGGCCAGGTCGTCGACGTGGAGGAACTCCCGTCTCGGGCGGCCGCTGCCCCAGAGGGTGATCCGGTCCCGACCCTCGACCTTCGCCTCGTGGGTCTTGCGCAGGAGCGCGGGGAGGACGTGGGAGGTCTCCAGGTCGTAGTTGTCCCCGGGCCCGTAGAGGTTGGTCGGCATCAGGGAGATGACGTCCATCCCGTACTGTCGCCGCAGCATCTTCCCGTACTCGAGGGCGGCGATCTTGGCCACGGCGTAGCCCTCGTTGGTGGGCTCCAGTGGCCCGGTGAACAGGTACTCCTCCTTCATCGGCTGGGGCGCAAGCGCCGGGTAGATGCATGAGGATCCCAACACGACGACCTTCTCCACCCCGGCGAGCTGGCAGGCCCGGAGGGCGTTGGCCGAGATCATGACGTTGTCGTAGAGGAAGTCGGCCTGGGCGGAGCGGTTGGCGTGGATGCCGCCGACACGGGCCGCGGCGATGATCGCCACCTGTGGCTTCTCGGTGAGGACGAACTCCTCGGTCTCCTTCTGACGTCTCAGGTCGACGTCGGAGGACTTGGCGGTGATCAGCCTCCCGATGGGCTCGCGCCCGAGACGGCGCACGACGGCGCTGCCCACCATCCCGGTGTGGCCCGCCACCCAGACGTCCTTTCCGGTGATGTCGAAGGGTGTGCTCACAGACGGGCTCCGGGGTGCCTGGTCAACGCCTCCTCGCGCGCCTCGTCGAGGGTGAGCCCGATCTCGGCGAGGTCGTTGGTGACCATGAGCTCGACCAGCCCGTCGAAGGTGGTCTCGGGCTTCCAACCGAGTTTCTGCTCGGCCTTGGACGGGTCCGCCTGGAGGTAGTCCACCTCGGTCGGCCTGAAGTACGCCGGGTCGACCTCCACGAAGGGCTCCCAGTCGAGACCCACCAGTGCGAAGGCGCGCTCGCAGAACTCCCTGACGGTGTGGGACTCACCCGTGCCGATGACGAAGTCATCGGGCTCGTCGGCCTGGAGCATGAGGTGCATCGCCTTCACGTAGTCCCTGGCGTACCCCCAGTCACGGGAGGCGTCGAGATTGCCGAGGTACAGCTTGTCCTGCTGGCCGGCCACGATCCTGGCCACCGCCCGGGTGATCTTGCGGGTGACGAACGTCTCACCTCTCCGCTCGCCCTCGTGGTTGAACAGGATCCCGTTGACTGCGAAGAGGCCGTAGGCCTCCCGATAGTTGGCCACCAGCCAGTGGGCGTAGACCTTGGCGGCCGCGTAGGGCGAGCGGGGACGGAACGGGGTGGTCTCGCTCTGGGGCGGCGGCGAGTCACCGAACATCTCGGACGTTCCCGCCTGGTAGAGACGTGTGTCGATCCTCGCCTCCCGGATCGTCTCGAGCAGACGGATCACCCCGAGGGCGTCGACGTTGCCCGTGTACTCCGGTTGCTGGAACGACACGCCGACGTGCGACTGGGCGGCGAGATTGTAGATCTCGTCCGGCTCGATGGTCCGGATGAGACGTGCGATCTGTGAACCGTCGGTGAGGTCGCCATAGTGGAGACGCAGCTTGACGTCGGGGTCGTGCGGGTCCTGATAGATGTGGTCGATGCGATGGGTGTTGAAGGTGGAAGCCCGTCTTATCACTCCGTGCACCTCGTACCCGAGCGACAGGAGGTGCTCGGCGAGATGCGACCCGTCCTGGCCCGTTACGCCCGTGATCAAAGCCCGTTTCACGATTGGATCTCCCCCCTCTTGCAGAGGAGACATTAATCGCCCGCACCCCCATCGGTGATCGCGAAAGAGGCAGGCCGCCCACCGATCGGGCTTGTGGGAGCGGTCGGCATCGGGCGACAATGGATCGATGCTCAAGATGCTGAAGAGGGCTGCCAGGGCCACGATCTTCGACCGCCGCGCCTACAACGAAGCCTTCTTCGACGACGACGCCGCCGCGGACGGCGCCATCCTCTACGCGGTCGTCGCCGCCGTCGTGTACCTGGCGGTCCTGGCCCTCGCCGGCACCCTGGGCTCGGTGAGCATTCGCGGGCTCCTCCAGGTCGTGCTCGCCTTCGTGATGGGCTGGCTGATCCTCGCCATGACAACCTGGTTCGTCGCCACGCGGCTGTTCTCGGCGGCCATGCGGCGGCCGCAGATGATGATCGCCATGCACGGCCTGGCGCCGCTCCCCCTGCTCCTCGAGATCGGAGGGCCGGCGATCGGTGGAGTCGGGCTGGTGTGGCACCTCGCCATCCTCACCGTGGCCACGCGGGAAGGGACCAGCATCGACACGAGGCGTGCCGCCGTCTCCGTGCTCATCGGGTTCGCCCTTGCGGCGCTGGTCAGGTTCCTGTTCCAGATCCCGTTCGCCGTCTTCGGCCTGTGAAGTGGCGGTCTATCGGATCGACCTCGCCTACGACGGGTCGGGCTTCCGCGGCTACGCCCGCCAGGAGGGCCAGCGCACGGTCCAGGGCGAGCTGGAGAGGGCCCTGGGGATCGTCCTCGGCTCGGTGCCGGAGACGGGGGTTGCCGGTCGGACCGACGCAGGGGTCCATGCCCGGGGCCAGGTGGTCTCGTTCACCCACGACGGCAATGTCGACCCGGACAGGTTGGCCAGGTCGCTCAACGGGATCCTGGGCCCGGAGATCGCGGTGAGGTCGGTGAGCGTGGCCGACGACGGCTTCCACGCCCGGCACTCGGCGCTGTGGCGGAGATATCGCTACCGCATCGGGACCTCGACGGGAGGCGACCCGCTGACGCGGGTCTACACCTGGGAGGTCGGCCGCCCGCTGGACGTGGAGGCGATGGGGAAGGCGGCCGCCGACTTCCTCGGCGAGCACGACTTCAGCTCCTTCTGCCGGTCGGTCGAGGGAGGGAGCAACGTGCGACGGGTCGAGGAGTCGGTCCTCGAGGTGGAGGGTGAGGTCGTCACCTACTGGATCCGGGCCAACGCCTTCTGCCACCAGATGGTGCGGTCGATCGTCGGCCACCTGTACGACATCGGCCGGGGCTTCGCCGATCCCGACTCCGTCCCCGGCGTGATCGTCGCCCGAGATCGTTCTCGTGTCGCCACCGTGGCCCCGCCGCACGGCCTCACCCTGTGGGAGGTCGGCTACTGAGCAGCCTTCAGGGACCGTCGTCTACCAGGTAGTTGGACAGCGCCCTGGCGATGCTGTTGGCGTGGTCCGAGTCCCGGGTCTCCACCGAGATCTCGATCTCCACCTTGCCGAAGGGCATGGCCAGCCCCTCGCGGTGATGGTCCACCTGGACCACATTGCCGCCCTGCTTGGCGATGGCCGCGAGCACGCCTGCCAGGCTCCCCGGCTGGTCCGGGACATGGACCGTGTATTGGGCGAACCTGCCCGATGCCTGCAGGCCGTGGCGGACCACCTTGCCCAGGACCATCAGATCGATGTTGCCGCCCGAAAGGACGATGCAGACGGGGTCGGGTGCGCCGTCCGGGACCAGCTTCTCCAGGAGCGCCGCCACACCGACCGCCCCGGCCGCCTCCACCATCAGCTTGGCTCGCTCCAGGATCAAGGTCAGGGCGGCCATGGTCTGCGAGTCGTCGACGGTGATCACCTCGTCGACGAACTTCTCGACCAGCTCCCAGACCGGCTCGGACGGCACCGTGACCGCGATGCCATCGGCGATCGTCGGGATGCCCCTCGGGTAGTCGGTGACGAGTCGGCCCTGTGCCTTGCTCGCCGTGTACACCCCGGCGGCTTCGGCCTCGACACCGATCACCGAGGCCGAGGGCCGATGGCTCTTGATCGACAGCGCAGTGCCGGCGAGCAGGCCGCCGCCACCGGTCGGGATCACGACGGTCCCGACGTCGGGCAACTGCTCCAGGATCTCGAGCCCCAGGGTGCCCTGCCCGGCGATGACCAGCTCGTCGTCGTACGGGTGGACGAACCTCGCTCCCGTCTTCTCGGCGAACTGACGGGCCGACTCGACCGCGTCGGCGAGTGTCCGCCCCTTGAGCTTCACCTTGGCGCCGTAGTCCTGGGTTGCCTTGATCTTGGGGATGGCGGCGTTGGTGGGCATGAAGACGGTGCAGGGCGAGCCGGCGATCTGGGCGGCCAGCGCGACGCCCTGGGCGTGGTTTCCGGCCGAGGCGGCCACGACCGGGGCGCCGTCGAGCCGGGTGAGCACGTTGAGCGCACCGCGGATCTTGAACGACCCGGCTCGTTGCATGCACTCGGCCTTCAGATGGACCTCACGACCCGACAGACGTGAGAAGGAGTTGGAGCGGAGGAGGGGGGTCCGGGTGACATGGCCCCCGAATCGGGACCGGGCTTCCTCGACCTGTTCGATGCTGATCACGAGTTGGCCTTACTGCGTCCAGCCACGTAGCATAAGGGCCGCTCCCGTCCGGGATCGATTCCCTCGAGGATTCCCCTGCCTCGTCCGTGCGAGGAGACCGAAGAACGCATGAGCTCACAGAAGACATACACGCCCAAGGCCGGCGACGTCGAGCGCGCCTGGCACCTGGTCGACGCCACGGGCCTGCCGTTGGGTCGCCTCGCCTCCGAGGTCGCCCGGATCCTCAAGGGCAAGCACAAGGCGATCTACACGCCCAGCGCCGACACCGGTGACTTCGTGGTGGTGGTCAACGCCGAGAAGGTGGCGGTCACCTCGGACAAGAGCCAGACCAAGATCTACTACCGGCACTCCGGATACCCGGGCGGCATCAAAGCCGAGACCTTCGAGGCCCTGCGCAACCGCAGGCCCGAGGTCATCATCGAGCGCGCCGTGCGCGGCATGCTCCCCAAGAACCGTCTCGGCCGGAAGATGATCAAGAAGCTCAAGGTCTACGCCGGGCCCGATCATCCACACCAGGCCCAGGCTCCGGCACCACTCGACCTGCAGATCCGAAAGGCAGAAGCCTGATGTCCAAACCCCTCGTACAGGCAACGGGTCGGCGCAAGGAGGCAGTGGCGCGGGTGCGTCTCCGCGAGGGCTCGGGCCAGGTGACCCTCAACGGCCGCTCGCTGGAGGAGTTCTTCCCCACCATGGCCATGCGTCTCCGGGTGCTCGAGCCCATGACGCTGACCCAGACACAGGGCCGGTATGACATCGACGCCACGCTCGACGGTGGCGGGACCACCGGTCAGGCCGACGCGCTCCGTCTGGGCATCTCCCGTGCGCTGGTGGCCCTCGACCCCGAGCTGCGACCGACCCTGCGCAAGGCGGGGATGCTGACCCGGGACGCCCGTGTCGTGGAGAGCAAGAAGTACGGCCTGAAGAAGGCTCGTCGCGCTCCCCAGTACACGAAGCGGTAGGGTCTCCCCGCAATGTCCGACCTCCGTCGTCTCCTCGACGAGGGGAAGCCCATCTTCGGCACGGATGGTGTCCGTGGCGCCGCGGGGTCGGACCTCACGCCCGAACTGGCTCTGGCCATCGGCCGCGCCGCCGGCGGGTATCTCCGCTCCGGGCCGGTGCTGGTGGGAAGGGACACCCGTCGGTCCGGGTCGATGCTGTCGGCCGCCCTCCAGGCGGGTCTGAACGCGGCCGGGATCGACACGGTGGACGTCGGCGTGATGCCGAGCGGCGGCATCTCGTTCCTCACCGAGTCGACCTCGGCGACCATGGGGGCGATCGTCTCGGCGTCCCACAACCCGGCATCTGACAACGGCATCAAGCTGCTGGCCGCCCGTGGCACCAAGCTGCCCGATGCGGTGGAGCGCGAGCTCGAGGAGAGGCTCCGGTCGGGCGGGATGACATCCGCAGTCGGTGGCGCCATCGGCTACCGGATCGAGGACGGCTCCGGCATGGCCGCCTATCTCGACCACCTCGCGTCCACCTCGCGGTACTCCTTCTCCGGGATCCAGGTCGCCCTCGACTGCGCCCACGGCGCCGCCTACAAGGCGGCGCCCGAGCTGTTCACCCGGCTCAGGGCGGACGTCGTGGTCCACAACGCGGAACCCGACGGCAACAACATCAACCTCGGTTGTGGGGCCACGCACCCCGAGTTCCTCGCCGCAGTCGCCGGTGGGAGGATCGGGCTCGCGTTCGACGGCGACGCCGACCGTCTCATCGCCGTCGACGAGGACGGCAAGGTGGCCAACGGCGACGTGATCATGGCGATCATCGCCCGTCACATGAAGCAGCAGGGGAGGCTGAAGCGGGACAAGGTGGTGGCGACGGTCATGTCCAACCTGGGGTTCCGCAAGTCGATGGCCGAGGCGGGCATCGAGATCGTGGAGACCAAGGTCGGCGACCGGTACGTCATGGAGGCGATGGAGGAGCACCACGTGGTGATCGGTGGGGAGCAGTCCGGTCACGTCATCTTCACCGAGCACGCCCAGACGGGTGACGGGCTGCTCACGGCGGTCCAGTTGCTCAACGTGGTTGCCGGCACGGGCAAGGAGCTGAGGGAGCTCCGCAAGGAGGCGATCACCGAGTACCCACAGGTCCTGGTCAACGTCCCGATCGGACGGACACAGGACATCGACGCCGCCGATGGGCTGTGGGCCGCGGTGCGGGAGGTCGAGGCCACCCTGGGCGAGAACGGCCGTGTTCTCGTCAGACCTTCGGGCACGGAGCCTCTGATCCGGGTGATGGTCGAGGCTTCATCCGAAGCCGAGGCGCAGCGGTACGCTGATGCCCTGGCCGAAGCGGCCAGGCACGCGTTCCGAGAGCAGGTGGGATGACCGCTGAACCCAATCCCCTCGACCGGCGGTCTCGCCGGTGGCGCCAGATCCACCGTTGAGGATCCTCATCCTCCACAACAGGTACGTCGATCCCGGCGGTGAGGACGTCGTGGTCGCCTGGCAGACGGAGTTGCTGCGCGCCGCGGGTCACACGGTCGAGGTCCATGAGGCCCGCAACGCAGACGGCCCGGGGGGAATCCAGCCGTTCCTCCTCGCTCCGTGGAACCCGTTCGCGGCGCGCGACGTGGAGAGGGTGGCGAGGGCGTTCGACCCCGACGTCGCCTACGTCCACAACACCTGGTTCTCGCTTTCTCCCTCGGTGGTCCGGGTCCTGCAGCGGCTGGGGATCCCCACTCTGCTCGCGCTCCACAACTACCGGCTGGTGTGCGGCAACGCCCAGTTCTACCGGGACGGCGGGCCGTGCACCCTCTGCGTCGACGATGGGCCGCTGCCGGGCGTGGTCAACCGCTGCTACCAGGGCTTCGGCGGGTCCCTCGTCGCGGCCGCCACCATCCAGGCGTGGCGTGTCAGCGGGCTGATCGACACCATCGACGCCTACGTGCTGTTCAACGATTGGGCCCGGGACATGATGGTCCGGGGCGGGCTGCCGGCCGATCGGGTCCACGTCATCCCCCACGCGACCGAGGACCCCGGGCCGCGGCCGGCGCCTCCGAGCCAGGCCGAGGACTATCTCTGGGTCGGCCGGCTCGTCGAGGAGAAGGGCATAGTCGATCTGGTCGAGGCCTGGGACGTGATCGGCCAGGGGCGACGTCTCGTGGTGGTCGGGGACGGACCGCTGCGCGGGGACGTCGAGCACCTCGCCACGGGACGCAACGTCGTGATTCGGGGGCGGCTGGAGAAGAGCCAGGTCTACGAGCTGATGATGAACAGCCGCTGTCTCGTGATGTCGTCGCGGGGGCCGGAGGCGTTCGGCCTCGTCCTGATCGAGGCCATGGCGGCATCGCTCCCGGTGATCGTCTCGCGCACGCTCCCGATCAGCCCGACCGTGGAGAGGAACTCGAGCGGCTGGGTGGCGGACGACATCGCATCGTGGCGCCGGGCAGTGGCCGAGTCCCTCGACGACGACGAGCTGGACCGGCGGTCTGCCAACGCCCGCCGGCAGTACATCTCCGACCACACCCCGAAGAGACTCGTGGAGGAGCTCGTCTCGCTGCTGCGGTCGGTGGCGAAGCCGGGTTTGGGGGCAGAACTTTGCGGGGATCTGGGTTAGTCTGACGATCGGCCTTCGGGCCGAAACGAGCGAAGAAGAGGTGGGCTAGAGCAAGAAGAGGAAGACGGTCGAGACATAGCGCCTGGCCTCACCGATCCTGGTGAGGTGACGAGGAGGAAGGTCATCGAAAGATTCGGCGGATGCCTTCCCGGCCAGCCACGGTCGTGACGTGTGGGAGGAAAACCCGGGAGTGATCCCGGAACAGAGGCCCACACGATGGGTCCCGGCGACGGAGCCGGGTGTCTTCCCGCTCGCGTTCTCCCACCCGAACAGAAGGAGATACGCGCATGTGCGGAATCGTCGGGTACGTCGGCCCCCGGCAGGCCGTCGATGTCCTCCTGCCCGGTCTGTCCCGGCTCGAGTACCGGGGTTACGACTCTGCCGGAGTGGCGCTGGTCCGCCCCGACTCCATGGACGTCATCAAGACGGCCGGGAGGATGTCCGACTTGACCGATCTGGTGCGGAGAGAGTCGCCGACACCGGCCACGGCGGGTGTCGGGCACACCCGGTGGGCGACCCACGGTGCACCGAACACGGTCAACGCCCATCCCCATCTCGACGACAACGGCGACGTGGTCGTCGTGCACAACGGGATCATCGAGAACTGGCGTGAGCTCAAGAGCGACCTGATCAAGAAGGGCCACCGGTTCGTCACCGACACCGACACCGAGGTCATAGCCAACCTCCTCGGCGACCTGTCCGACCTCCCCCTCGTCGAGGCGGTGCGCCAGGTGATGCTCCGCGCCGACGGGGCCCTGGCCCTCGCGGTGATGCGCCGCGGCGAGCCCGAGCTCATGGTCGGGGCGCGTCGTGGCTCGCCGTTGGTCGTTGGTCGCGGTGAGGGCGAGAACTTCCTCGCCTCCGACATACCCGCCTTCCTCGAGCACACCAGGGAGATGATCGTGGTCGACGACGACCGCATCGTCGAGGTGCGTCCCGACTCGGTGCGCATCTTCGACCTCGACGGCAACGAGATCGAGCCCGAGCATCGCAAGGTGGAGTGGGACCTCGAGGCGGCCGAGAAGGGCGGCTACCCGACCTTCATGCTCAAGGAGATCCACGAGCAGCCGCACGCCATCGCCGACACGCTGCTGGGACGGGTGTCGGATTCGGGCCGCGTGGTGCTCCACGAGCTCGAGGTCGACGACGAGGTGCTCCGATCGGTGGACAAGGTGTTCGTGGTGGCCTGCGGAACCTCGTACCACGCGGCGATGATGGCCAAGTACGCCATCGAGCGTTGGACCCGTCTCCCGGTGGAGATCGACATCGCCTCCGAGTTCCGGTACCGCGACCCGGTCCTCGACTCTCGATCGCTGGTGATCGGCATCTCCCAATCCGGTGAGACCATCGACACCCTCGCAGCCATCCGCTACGCCAAGGCGCAGGGCGCACTGGTGATCGGAGTCTCCAACGTCGTCGATTCTGCGCTCGCCAGGGAGTCCGACGCGGTCCTCTACACGAGGGCCGGGCCCGAGATCGGTGTCGCCGCAACCAAGACCTTCACCACCCAACTCGTGGCCATGCAGCTTCTCGGTCTCTACCTGGCCCAGGTGCGCGGCTCCATGGACCAGGCGCGCATCGAGATGCTGGTCGGCGAGATGATGCGTCTCCCCGAGCAGGTGCAGAAGACACTGGAGGCCTCGGCGGAGCTCGAGCGCCTGGCCGAGGACTGGAGCCAGACGCGCGACTGGTTCTTCCTCGGCCGGTCCGGTGACTTCCCGGTGGCCATGGAAGGGGCCCTCAAGCTCAAGGAGATCGCCTATGTCCGCGCCGAGGGGTATGCGGCCGGCGAGATGAAGCACGGCCCCATCGCCCTCATCGAGAAGGGTGTCGTCGTGGTCGGCGTGGCCACCGACAGCCATGTCCGGGCCAAGACCCTCTCCAACATGGAGGAGATGAAGGCGCGCGGTGGGACGATCGTCCTCGTCGCCGAGGAGGGAGACGACGTCGGCGAGGTGGCCGACCACGTGGTCAGGGTGCCCCCGGGCCCGGACCTGCTGTGCACGGTGACCGCCGTGGTCCCGCTCCAACTCCTGGCCTATCACGTGGCCACCGCCAGGGGCCTGGACGTGGACAAGCCGCGGAATCTGGCCAAGACGGTCACCGTCGAGTAGCACCGAAAAGGCCGGGTGTCCGACCCCCGGCGCCCTCGTCGGGCGGGCTCCTCAAGGGCCAGGGGCAGCGTGCCGATCTGTCGTAAAATGCCTGTGCGGCGCCCGCCGTGGGAGGGTTCAACAGTGAATGAGGCCGGTGCCGGTCAGAACGAGAGGGACACCGACGTCGTCGTAGTGGGGGCCGGTCAGGCCGGCGTGTCGGTGTCCTACTACCTCACCCGGCATGACATCGACCACGTGGTGCTGGAGCGAGACGTCCCGTTCTCGGCATGGCGCAATCGTTGGGACGGGTTCATCACCAACACGACCAACCGTCTCAACATGCTGCCCATGCTGCCCCGCCTCCCCGCCAAGGACCCGGACGGGTTCGCCACGCGTGAGGAGATCGTCCGCTACCTCGACGAATGCCTGGAGACGTTCGACCCACCTATCGAGACCGGCGTGGAGGTCGTGCGTGTCTCCTATCGCGAGCCCTATTCCTGGGAGGTGGAGACGATCGACGACGTCATCTACACCCGGCACGTCGTCATGTGCACGGGAGCCATGTCCCGGCCGTGGGTCCCCGACCTCGCCGCCGACCTCCCTGCGGAGATCACCCAGATGCACTCCAGCGAGTTCCGCAACCCGGAGCAGATCACCACTCCGCGCGTGCTCATCGTCGGTGGCGGGAGCAGCGGTGTCCAGATCTGCAGGCTTCTCGCCGAGACGCGCCGTCATGACGAGATCCACATCGCGGCCGGGAAGGTCGTCGTCCTGCCACGGAGGGTCCTCGGCATCCAGACCCACCGTCTGTTCCACGTATTGGGTCTCTTCGACCTCGAGGTCGACTCGTTGCTGGGGCGGATGATCTTCTCCAGGCTGGAGACCACGGGTGACCCCATCGTCCCTCCGACACCGAGGGAGCTGGCAAAGATGTACGGAGTGGTCGTCCATCCCAAGTTCACCGGTTGGCGCAACGGTGAGCTGTGGTTCGAGGACGGCGGCTCGATCGGGCCTGATGACCTCACCATCGTCTGGTGCACCGGTCTGAGGGGCGACTACCGGGCCCTCGAGGCGGGCGGTGTCCAGGTCTTCGACGAATGGGGCCGGCCGCGTCACCGTCGCGGGGTGGTCGCCGAGACGCCCGGGCTCAGTTTCGTCGGGCTGCGACATCAGTACACGGCCGCCTCACACGACATCTACGGGGTGGGGAACGACGCCCGCTACGTCGTGAGCTGCATCAAGGACGTCTTGCGCGAGCGGGCGGCCCGGGTCGGCTGACCAGGCGTCCGATCGTGCTGTCATCGTCCCGCCTCTACGGACGATTTCGCGCGTCGACTCCCGTAGTGCCCCCTGCAGGCCTTGGGGACACCGGGATACACTGTCGTCGGGGCCGTGAGGTCGCAAGGTTCTGAAGGGGAGGATCGGATGGATCGCCGGAAGATGATCTCGGTGGTTCTTCCTGCGTACAACGAGGAGGCGCTGATCGCCGACTCCCTGAAGCGCGTCTGCGACTACCTCGGCACGATCGAGCACAAGTGCCGGTGGGAGGTGATCGTCGTCGACGACGGGTCGACGGATCGCACCGCGGAGATCGTGGCCGAATTCGCGGCCGCCGAGCCCCGGGTCCGGCTCCTCCGTCACATCACCAACTTCAACCTCGGCCAGGCGCTCCGGTACGCCTTCAACAACGCGCAGGGCGACTACGTGATCACCCTCGACTCCGATCTCACCTACGGGCCGGAGCACATCGGGCTGCTCTTCGACACGATCGAGGAGACCCGGGCCAAGATCGTGGTGGCGTCTCCGTACCACCCCGGCGGGAAGGTGTCCGGTGTGCCCAAGATACGGGAGTTCCTCAGTCGCTGGGCCAACCGGCTTCTCTCCATGTCGGCCAAGGGCAAGCTCACCGCCATCACCAGCATGGCGCGGGCCTACGACACGCGCTTCCTGCGCAGTCTCGATCTCAAGGCCTGGGACTTCGAGATCAACACGGAGATCATCTACAAGGCGCAGCTGCTCCGGGCGCTCATCGTGGAGATCCCCGCCCATCTCGATTGGACCGGACTGAACCAGATCGGCGACAAGCGTGTCTCCAGCATCCGGGTCGGACGGTCGATCCTGGCCCAGTCGTTCACGAGCTTCCTCTTTCGCCCGTTCGTCTTCTTCATCATCCCCGGGCTCATCGTCCTCGGTCTCGCCTTCTGGACCCTGGGGTGGTCGGTGTATCACACCATCGCGGCCTGGGTGCGGCCAGAGGTGATCGAGTTCTCCGATGCGGTGGGGGTGGCGTGGCGGGTGTCGCCGCACTCCTTCGTGGTCGGCGGCATCTCGCTGCTGGTGGCCATACAGCTGCTCAGTCTCGGGGTCCTCTCCGCCCAGAACAAGCGCTACTTCGAGGAGGTCTTTCACCTCGGGACGATCATCTACCGCGAACAGCTGGGTCTTCGCCCCGAGCCGATGGTGGTCGACAACGATCCGGTTCGGCGCGACACCTAGGAAGAGCCGGCCCGTCGACGGGAGAGCGCAAGCGGCTGAATCAGCCGGCGAGAGTGGAGAGTGGCTGGAGACGCCGGGGCTCCAGCGACTCGGCGTAATCCGAAAGGGTCGTGGGGCGGTACCAGGCGGCGATGATCTCGAGGAACTCGCGCGTCAGCTCCAGCTTCCGGGCACGCGGCATGTCCATCCCGGGGAAGAAGCCGAGCTCGGGCTCGTCCTCGACTCCGAGGAAGTCGAGCGGGTGGAGGAGGAGCGAGGGCGCCACCCCACGGGCCCGGCAGAGGAACAGGCAGGTGCGGAAGTAGGCCCGGGCGAGGGCGGGGGAGTACCTCGCCAGGTAGATGAGATAGCTGAAGTGGAACGGGATCCGGAAGCCCGGCATGGTGGTCACGGGTATCTCGAGCAACCCTTCTTCCGCCAGGTCCCACCGGAACGGGGCGTTGGGACGAAAGGCGTCGCGGATCGTCCCGAACAGCGCCTTTCGCTGCCGGCGCTCCTCCGGTGACAGGTTGGACTTCATGAAGTAGTAGAGACGGCCGACCGGGTTGAGCAGGTTCGGGAAGAGGGTGGCGTCGTAGCGGTAGCCCATCGAGTGGAGCTCCTCGAGGGCGGTCCGTGACAGCGAGTACCCGGGGCCACGGAATCCGATCGGCTCCGAGCCGGTCGCCCGCGCGATGGCGTCGTGGGCCCGGGAGAAGTCGGTCCTGATCTGGTCCCGATCGTAGAGATGGAGCCACGGCTCGTGCATGTAGCTGTGGTTGCCGATCTCGTGACCCCGTCGGGCGATCTCCGCCATGGGCTCGTGGTTGGCGGGGTCCTCGGCGTCCTTGCCCACGATGAAGAAGGTGCAGGTGATGCCGAGGCCATCGAGGGTGTCCAGGGCCCGCGGGACGACCGTCTCGATGTAGCTCGGGAAGCTCTCCCAGACCGGGTTGCCGTGGGTCTTGAGATAGGACCACTTGTTGTCCAGGTCCAGGGACAGTGGCGCCAGGGGGTTACCCATCCAGCCGGCTCCTCCGCCACTCGATGGTCCTGGTCAGTCCTTCGCGGAGATCGGTGGTGGCCTTGAAGCCCAGGACCTCCGCGGCGTGGCTGACGTCGGGCACCCGGCGCATCACGTCCTGGTAGAGCTTTCCCGTGAACGACTCGTAGGGGACGAATTCGAGCTCGGGCTCCTTGCCCATCAGCTCGGCGACGAGCAAGGCCAGGTCGAGGATCGTGGTCTCGAAGGTGCTCCCGATGTTGAAGATCTCCCCGTTGGCCGCGTCGTCGACGATGGCCCGATAGGTGCCGTCGACGGTGTCGTCCACGTAGGTGAAGGTGCGGGTCTGCTTCCCGTCACCGTGGATGGTCAGGGGCTCGTCCTCGAGAAGGGCGTCGATGAATACCGACTGGGGCCCGCCCCACCAGCTCGGGTGCTGGTTGGGGCCGTAGGACCCGAAGTAGCGAAGGATCGTGACGTCCAGCTCGTGCTCATCCTGGTAGCCGAGGACCATGTGCTCGTCGAAGAGCTTCGAGATGGCGTACGCCCAGCGCGCCGATCGGCTCGACCCGATCACCGAGTCGGTCTCCTCCTCGCTGAAGGGCAGGTTCGGGTTCCGGCCGTAGATGTCGGACGTGGAGGCGAACACGAACTTGGCGCCGGCCACGCGGGCCAACTCCAGCATCGCCAGCGTCCCGTTGTAGTTGGTGTGGAGGGTGTCCAGGACGCCTCCGTACCTCGGGATCTTCTTGGCGGCGAGGTGGACGACCCGGTCGAAGTCGAGGCCGAGCTCCGGGGGCCCGAGCTTCGTCACGTCGCCCTCGATGAACCGGAAACGGCCCGATTCGAAGAATGGGGCGATGTTCACCCTCCGTCCCATCGACAGGTCGTCCACCCCGACGACCTCGTGGCCTTCGGCCAGGAGGCGCTTGATCAGGTTGGAGCCGAGGAAACCGGCGGCGCCGGTGACGAGCATCCTCATCCCGTCACCTCCGTCTCCAGGCTCTTTCCTGTGCCGCTGCCGAGCAGGACGGGCATCGCCCGCTCGACGAGTTGAAGCGTCTCGTTCACATTGAGCGTCCCGTTGATGATGTGTGAGGAATTCACCGAGTACACCCCCTGGACCGAGGTCTGGAACGGCGACACCATGTCGGAGTACCGCAGAGTGGTCACGGGGAGCACGTAGCGGACTCGCGAGATCTGGAACGCCTGCACCTGGCTGCGCTCGAACTCGGGGTACATCTTCTCGAGTGCGGTCAGGAAGCGGTCCTCCACCTCTTCGTCACTCCACTCGATGGCCGGGTCGTCCTGGGTCGTGTACCTGGGCAGGTAGACCAGGGTCTTGCCGCCGAGCTCGGACGGGTCGACGATCGTGGACATCTCGATCACGCCGGTGAACGGGACCCAGTCGTCGATGATGTTGGTCACGTAGAACCCACCAAGGGGGCGGTCCATCAGGAACGAGGCGCAGATGATGCCCTGGTAGGTGATGGCGTTCATCCTCTCCCTCTCGGCATCCCCCAGTCCCTCGACGACGCGTGTGGTGATGCCGGGCGCCATGGTCACCACGACGCTTTCGAAGGTCAACTCGTCGTCCCCGGCCTGGACGCGGACCGACCCGCCCTCCCGGCGGATCGAGGACACGGGTGTGGCCAGCCGGGTCTCGACCCCGAGCTCGCCGAGGTACTCGGCGAAACGCTCCAGGATCCGGGCGTAGCCGCCGCGCACGTATCCGAACATCTCCTTTTTCATCCCCGACTCGCGGGCGCCGTACAGCCGGCGGAGGATCGCCCAGATGAACGACGCCGAGGCGATGCGGTAGTTCTCGCCGAGCTTGGAGCGGAGGAGGGGCTTCCAGAACCGCTCGAACGCCCGTCTCCCGGAGTGGCGGGTCAGCCACTCCTCTGCCGTGAGGCGCTCCAGCTTGCGGTAGTCCTTGATCCGGGAGGCGAGGAGGAGGGTCCAACCCAGCCTCGCCTTGTCCACGATGGAGAGGACGGGGAACTTCAGGTACTCGATCGTGTTCGACACCGAGTACAGCGTCCCGTCCGAGTAGCAGCCGGTCCGGGTCTCCACCCAGCGCAGGTCGTCGGTGAGACCGAGCTCGTCGATCACCGGGAGGAGCTGCCGGTCGGAGCGCAAGATGACGTGGTAGTGCTTGTCCCAGACTATGTCGCCGAGTTGCCACGCCGCGGCGAGGCCACCGAGGTGCGGAGCGCCCTCGATCAGGGTCACCTGGTGGCCGGCCTGGCGCAGGCGGGCGGCGAGGGTCATGCCCAGCATCCCGCCCCCGATCACCCCCCAGGAGCTCACGGCCTCACCCCGTACTTGTCGATGAGGATGTCGACGATCCGCTCAGAGGCCCGACCGTCGCCGTACAGCTGCGGCCGGGTCTCGGGGACTGCCTCCAGGAAGCGATGGGCCGCGGCGACGATCCGGGTCGCATCCGCTCCGGTCACCTCGTTCCAGCCCGCCTCGACGGTCTCGACCCACTCGGTCTCGTCGCGCATCGTCACACAGGGGACACCGAGCCAGTAGAGCTCCTTCTGCAGGCCGCCGGAGTCGGTGAGCCCCAGCCGGGCGCGGGACACGAGCGCCAGCATCTCGCGCGGACCCAACGGGTCGATGACGCTGACTCCCCGGGGAATACCGATCGAGTCGACGTGGGGCCGGGTCCGCGGGTGGATCGGCAGGAAGACCGGAAGCCGGGCACCGATGGCTCCCAGTCCTTCGAGGATGGACGCCAGCCTGCCGATGTCGTCGGTGTTCTCGGCCCGATGGACGGTGGCGACGGCGAACTCCTCTGGGAGCCCCAGCCGGGCGGCGAGCCCATCCCAGTCGACGGGCATGGCGAGCGTCATGTTCACGGTGTCGAGCATGACGTCCCCGGTCACGTCGACCCCTTCGGTGATGCCCTCGGCGACCAGGTTCTCGGCGGCTATCTCGGACGGGCAGAAGAGGAGGTCGGCGAGGTGATCCACGACGACCCTGTTGATCTCCTCGGCCATGGCCCGGTTGAAGGACCGCAGGCCGGCCTCGACATGGGCCACCGGCAGGCCGACCTTGGCCGCCGCCAGCGCCGCGGCCAGGGTGCTGTTGGTGTCACCCGCGACGAGGACGATTGCATCCTTCGCATCCATGAAGATGGGCTCGAGGCCGATCATCATCTGGCCCGTCTGGGTGGCGTGGCTCCCCGATCCGACCCCGAGACGGACGTCGGGCTCGGGGATCCCCAGCTGCTCGAGGAAGATCCCGGACATGTTCCGGTCGTAGTGCTGGCCCGTGTCCACGAGCATCGCCTCGATGGTCACGCCGGGATCCGAGGCATCCCGCTCGGCCATGGCCCGCGACATCGCGCCCGCCTTGACGAGCTGGGGGCGCGTGCCCACCACCTGGATCACACGGAGCTTCCTCACCGCCCGACCACCAGGACCGAGGTCGACGTCCCTTCCCATGGCTCCGGGTCGACTATGGCGCGCCCGTCGTACAGGGCCCGGCATCCCGGGAGATCCTCGGGCCGGAGCTTCCGGTACTCCGGGTGGTCGGCCTGGATCACCGCCAGGTCGCACGGCTCACCGAGATGATGCGGCTCGAAACCCAGTGCGGCCAGCTCGTCGTCCGTGTACATCGGGTCCTGCACCCTGGGGTGGGCTCCCATCTCCTTCGCCTCGACGACCAGGTCGAACACGCCCGAGAACGCCGTCTCCTTGACGTTTCCCCGATAGGCGGCGCCGAGGATGGCGATCGTCTTTCCATCGAGGGAGCCGACCTCCGCCGCCAGGCGCCCGAGGGCCCGCCCCGGCTGCGCCTTGTTCACCGTGCGGGCCAGGGCAGGGATCCGGGCATCGGGGTCGGTCGACAGGTAGAGGTGGGGGTAGACGGGGATGCAGTGCCCGCCCACCGCCACACCCGGGTGATGGATGTGTGAGAACGGCTGGCTGTTGGCGGCCTCGATGACCTGCCAGACGTCCACGCCGATCTTCTCGGCGTAGGCGGCGAACTCGTTGGCCAGCGCGATGTTCACGTCCCGATAGGTGGTCTCCGCCAGCTTGGCCAGTTCGGCCGCCTCGGCGCTGTCGAGCACCCAGACCCCGTTCGGCCGCTTCAGGTCCTCCCGCGGGTCGAACACGAGTGTGGACTCGTAGAAGGTGGCGACGGCCTTGGCGGACCCGGCGTCGATCCCGCCGACGAGCTTGGGGTAGCGACGCAGGTCGCCGAAGATCCGCCCGCTGGAGACGCGCTCGGGCGAGAAGGCGACCCCGAAGTCGATCCCGGCCTTGAGGCCGGATGCCTCCTCGAGGATGGGGACCAAGCGGCCCCGGGTGGTGCCCACGGGGACGGTGGTCTCGAAGATGACGTGGGCGCCAGGCTTCAGGGCGGATCCCACCGTCCTGGCCGCGGCGTCGAGGGCGTGGAAGGCCGGCGTCTTGTCCTCGGAGATGACCAGCGGCACCACCACGACGATGAAGTCGGCCTCGCCCAGCGCCTCCCGGGGGTCGGTGGTGGCCCGGAAGGTCCCCCTGGCGAGGCACTCGCGGAGCCGGGTCTCGAGCTCGGGCTCGAAGTCGAAGGGGGAGATCCCCTCGTTGAGACCGTCGACCAGCGTCTGGTTGATGTCGAGCCCCGTCGTGGCCACCCCGGACCCGGCGAACTGGATCGCCAGGGGGAGGCCGATCTTGCCGAGTCCGACGACGGCCGCCAGGGTTCCGCCGGACGTCATGGCGTGATTCCCCCGGCGGCGAGCGCCGCGGCGATCCTCATGGTCTCGAAGCCCTCGTCGAGGGTGACGATCTGGGCGTCGGGGCGGCCGAGCACGGCATCGCGAAAGCCTTCCAGCTCCAGTTGCAGCGGCTCGGTCTTGCGCAGGGCGTAGGTGGTGACGTCGCCTTCGGATACGCCCTTGAGTCGGGCCATCTCGTCCCACTCAACGGGTATGGCCGAGTTGGAGTAGTAGGTGAGGTCCGAGCTGAGCAGGTCGGCGACCAGGGCGCCCCTCTCTCCCAGGACCGTCACCTGGCGCTGCTTCGAGGGGGTGAGCCAGTTCACCGACATCGACACTACGGTCCCGTCCGCGAGACGGCCCACGGCTTCGACCAGGTCCTCCCGGTCGGTCCCGATCTGGTGGGCCAGCTGCGAGTCCAGGGTGTGGAACGGCGCGATCAGCCACTGCACGATGTCGATGTCGTGGATGGCCAGGTCCGTGATCACGCCCACGCCGTTGACCCGGAGCGGGAACGGCCCGACCCGCTTGGTGGAGATGGCGAACACCTTTCCCAGGAAGCGCGCCTCGAGGCGCCGCTTCATTTCCTGGAGCGCCGGGTTGAAACGCTCCACGTGCCCGACCGCGGCCACGAGATCGGTGCCCGCGAAGGACTCGCGGATCGCCCCGGCTCCGGCGAGGTCCGAGGCGAGCGGCTTCTCGACCAGGGTGTGAACCCCTGCGCTCGCCAGACGGCAGGCGGCCTTCTCGTGGTCTTCGGCCGGCGTGGCCAGGACGACGGCATCCACTCCGGCGTCGAGCAGATCGTCGAGCGAGTGGTATAGGGCGTGGCCGCCCAGCGACTTGTGGACATCCCCGGCCGGGTCGGCGCCACCGACGAACTCGACGTCGTCGAGCCGCGACAGGATGCGGACGTGGTGACGGCCCATGTGACCGAGGCCGACGACACCCACCCGGATCATGCCAGACCTCCGTTGACCGCATCGATGACCGCGTCTTGCTCCTCCTCGGTGAGGTCGGGGCGGATCGGCAGGGAGAGCACCTCCCTCGCCGCGGCCTCGGTCTCCGGGAGCGAAGGGCCGATGTCCTGGTAGGTCTCGGTGAGATGAACCGGCACCGGGTAGTAGACGGCCGTCCCGACCCCGCGTTCCGCCGCGAGCTCCACGAGGGTGTCTCGATCCGGCACCCGGACCGTGTACTGGTGCCATCCGTGGACGGCCTCCGGCGCCACGTAGGGGGTGGTGACCCGGCTGTCGAGACGCCGGTCGTATTCGGCGGCGAGACGGCGGCGGGCCGACTGGATCTCGTCGAGACGGGAGAGCTGGACCCGTCCGATGGCGGCGGCGATGTCCGTCATCCTGGCGTTGGTGGCGACCTGGAGCCTGCCTCCGACCATCCGGCTCTGATGGGACCGCAGCGAACGGGCGATGTCGGCAACGGTGTCGTCCGCGGTGGTGATCATCCCGCCCTCGCCGCTGGTGACGTTCTTGGTGGCGTAGAGCGAGAAGGTCCCGAACCTCCCGAACGACCCGACGTGGCGGCCCCGCCAGGTGGAACCGATGCCCTGGGCCGCGTCCTCGAGAATCTCGATCCCGGTCTCGTCGGCGAGCGAGGCGAAACCGTCCATGTCGGCCGGATGGCCGTAGAGATGGACCACGATGACGGCCCGGGTGCGGGGGCCGATGAGCGGGGCCACGGTCTCGGGGCTGATGCAGTAGGTCTTCGGGTCGATGTCGGCGAACACCGGCTCGGCGCCGACACGACGCACCGCGTTGGCGGTGGCCATGAAGGTGAGGGAGGGGACGATGACTTCGTCGCCCGGCCCGATCCCGATCGCCTGGAGCCCGATCTCGATGGCCACGGTGCCGTTGGCCACCGCCACCGCGTGAGGCACGCCGACCACCGCGGCGAACTCGGCCTCGAGGGCGGCCACCTCCGTTCCCTGCGCCAGACGACCGCTGGCCAGGACCCGATCGACCGCCTCCCGTTCCCCGGGCCCGATCACGGGATGCGTGTGCTCGATCACCCGACCACCTCCAGGGACTCCCCCTCCACCCGGTAGCGGGTGCCATCCGACGGGTCGACCAGGAGATCTCCGTCCTCGACCAGGCGGTGACCCGTCTTCCCCACCCACCCGACCCTCTTCGCCGGGTTGCCCGCGACGAGGGCGTGCGCCGGGACGTCACGGATCACCACGGCGCCGGCTGCGACGAGCGCCCAGGCGCCGATGGCGACACCGGCGAGGATCACGGCCCCCGCACCGATGGCGGCTCCGACCTCGACAGTGACACCGGCCGGCGACCAGTCGTCCAGACCCTTGAGATCGCCCCGGGGGTTGACGGCCCGGGGATGACGGTCGTTGGTGAGGACCGCTGCCGGCCCGATGAAGACCCCGTCGGCGATGACCGCGGGCCAATACACGAGCGCGTTGTTCTGGATCTTGCAGCGCCGGCCGATGCGAACGTCCTTGTCCACGTACACGTTGCGGCCGATCACGGTGTCTTCGCCGACGACCGCGCCCTCGCGCACCTGGCTCAGGTCCCAGACCGAGACCCCGTCGCCGAGCACGGCCTCGGGGTGAACCTCCGCCGAGGAGGCGATCCGTGGTGGTGTGCCGGTGGGCATCAGTGGCCCTTCCGCTTCCCGAGCATCGCAAGCGGGGTCTTGGCCAGGATGCTCACGTCCTGGAAGAAGCCGATCTTGCGCAGGTATTCGATGTCGATCTCGGTGCACTCGTGCATCGGCTTGCCGTTCTGCTCCGAGATCTGCCACAGACCGGTGAGGCCCGGCTTGACCAGGTGACGCTGGTGCTGCCACGGCTCGTATCTCTCCACGATCGCCGGCACCTCGGGTCGCGGTCCGACCAGGCTCATCTCGCCCTTGACGACGTTCCACAGTTGCGGCAGCTCATCGAGCCGGGTGGCCCGCAGGAACCTTCCCACCCGGGTGTGGCGAGGATCGTGCTTGGACTTGTGGTTCTTGCGCCGTTCCTCGCCGTCGAAGGGCACCTGGACCTCCCTTCGATCCGGCTGCATGGTCCTGAACTTGTGCAGGGTGAAGGGCTTGCCCCGGTAGCCGATCCGTGGCCGCGAGTAGAGGACGGGGCGGCCCAGTGTGACCCGAACCACGATCGCCACGATCAGCAACAGTGGCGAAGCGATGATCAACAGGAGCGCGCCCAGGACACGGTCGATGACCGGCTTGACGAGTCTCAGATAGATGCGACTCGTCAGCGATTCGAACTCGGCGTCGTGCAGCGCATCTAGCCGTGACTCGCTGCTACGCGTGTCCATAGCCCCCCGATTCCCATTGATTGCCCCACGGACTCGAAGAATCCGTCCGCATACGGTAGCACCACCGAAAGTGGTCAGGCAACAGGCTTTTTACCCAGGAATTTCGCGACGTCGCCACTTTCCGTGGTCAGGTGAAGATGGTGCCCCGGAGCGTCCGCGCGACGCCGGCGGATGATGGGTTGCGATGACCGGCGCTGGCGGGCGATCAGGGCCGCGCGTACTTGCGGACGGCGAGGCGGTAGAACGGGGCCTCCTCCTCGAATCGCCAGTTCTCGTCGAACCAGCGCTCGGCCTCCAGGGCAGGTGGCGTGTCCTGTGGTCTGCGATAGGTGATCATCCAGACGGTGTCCACCGCATCGTCCACGACCGGCTCCATGTCGTAGAAGGCGGGTAGGGAGCCACCGTAGTAGAAGTAGGCGTCCGCCGACCATGGCTCCTGACGCACCCAGACCACGTCCCCGGGCCGGGCGCGCTCCTCGACGAAGGCGGTGGCGCCGCGCCAGTCGTCCTTGGGGATCGTGAACGTGGCGATCGTCCCGATCGCCGAGAGCGCCAGGGCCGCGACCAGGACCGGTGTGCGACGGCCGGCGGCGACGCGGTCGACGATGAGGAATGCGATCAGGAGCACGATGACCGGCCAGCCGGTGACGATCACCTTCTTCACGCTGTAGGCGCGGGGAATGAACGTGATGGCCGAGCCGACCGCGAAGCCGAAGACGGCGATGGTGGCGAAGAGGTGCCCGTAGCGGCCCTTGGTGATGCGGTTGCCGAGCACCACCACCGCCCAGATGGCCACACCGCCCAGGAACAGGAGCCCGAACGGGTTGGAGGTGATCGGGTTGGAACCGAGGATCTCCCCGTACCAGATCCCGGCACCCTCATAGGTGAGGAGGCCGCTGAAGCCGTCCAGGAACTGCCTCCCCTGGATAGGGGCGTAGATGGCCGCGGCGATGACGGTGACCACCGCCCAGTCGACCAACCTGGTCCGGTCGCGTCTCCACCAGAGCGCCACCCAGATGCCGCCGAGGGCCGCCCATCCGGCCGCGGTGATGAAATCGATGTAGAGGCCCACTGCCAGGAGCACGACCGCCGCGGCCTTGCCGGCGAGCTTTCCGCGTTCCAGGGCCAGCGCCGCGGCGACCACGACGAGCGCGGCGAAGACCGGGTGCCGCGCCTCCTGTGCGTACCAGACGTCGAGTGGCGACAGCGCCAGGAGGGCGGCGGCGATGAGGCCGGTCTTGTGGTCGACCAGACGCCTGCCCAGGTAGTAGACGAGCAGGACCGAGAGGGTGGACGCCACCACCGACGGGAACCGGAGACCGGCCTCGGAGTCCGACACCCGGGTGGTGAAGTGGATGAGCATGTAGTAGCCCGGCGGGTGCTCCGGGTCTTCGTTGACGCGGGCGAGGTCGGCCAGCGAGCGTTGCGACTGCACCCAGGTGGCGCCCTCGTCGACCCAGAGGCTCCGCCCTCCCAGGTCGACCAAGCGGATGGCGAACGCGGCGAGGACGACCAGGGCCAACAGGAGTGCCCAACGCCGCCGGGTGTCCGGCCCCGCGTCCGCCCCTGCCTGTGATGTGATCGTCATCCGTCTCCCCCGCCGGCCGACATTCTGGTCTGCGCCGCCCGACCCGTCCACCTGAAAGCACGACCGGGCGGGTGCGCGTGTCCCCACACGGGTGTAGCGTCTGCATCGCGTCCGTGTGGGCGGATAGAAAAGGAGGGAATGTGAGGAGGCGAATCGGCGTGGTCGTCGCGGCAGTGATGGTCACGTTCCTGATCGGAGGGGCGGCAGTCGCTGCGCATCGCTTCTCCGACGTTCCGGAGAGCAACGTGTTCCACGACGACATCTCGTGGTTGGCGGACATGGACATCACCAGGGGCTGCAATCCCCCGGCGAACACCAGGTTCTGCCCCGATGACTTCGTCACCCGGGGTCAGATGGCGGCCTTCCTGCGACGTCTGTGGAACGCCATCGAGGCCGAGGGTCTCGAGGGCCCACCCGGTCCCCAGGGCCCCCAAGGTCCTGCCGGTCCTCCTGGGCCAGAAGGTCCCGAGGGTCCCGAGGGTCCGCAGGGCCCGGACGGTCCGGCGGCCTCACTGGACAACTTCTACAGCGTGGCTGGTGATCCGTCCGCGGAGTTGAACACCGGTGATCCCTTCACCGTGGTGGCCGAATGCTTCCCGACGGACAAGGCCACGGGTGGCGGCTTCAGGTCGACGGGCGGAGTCACGCTGACCGAGAGCTACAACGGCGAGGAGGCCTATCAGTGGACGGTCTCTGGCGTGGCCCAGGAAGACGGCATCACCGTCCATGCCGAGGCGCAGTGCGTGGGCAACCTCCCCGGTGACACGCCGTGACCAGATACCGATGAACGAGCGAAGGGCCGCCCGACGGGCGGCCCTTCTTCTCTTCCTCGCCCCGGGACGTCCGCGGCTTTACTTGCGCCGGTGAGGATCATCGGTCTCGGTGTCGATCTGGCCGAGGTCTCCCGTGTCGGGGACCTGCTGACCCGTTACCCCCGTTTCGCCGAGCGTTGCTTCACCCCGCACGAGAGGGAGTACGCCCACCGGTACGCCAAGCCCGAACGCAGGCTGGCGGCGCGCTTCGCCGGCAAGGAGGCGGTGATGAAGTCCCTCGGGACGGGCTGGCGGCGAATCCGGTGGACCGACATCGAGATCACGGGTGGGGGCAAGCCCACGGTGCGGCTCTCGGGCACCGCGGAGCGACGCGCCCGGATGCTCGGGGTCACCGAGGTGCTGGTGACGATCACCCACACCGGCGACACGGCGCTGGTCATGGCCGTCGCCGTGGGCGAGCACGCTTAACCTCCACCCGGTGAAGCCGGTCGTCACCGCCACCGAGAGTCGGAGGGTCGACGAGGCCCATCGCGGCGATCTCTACCCGGCCATGGAGCGAGCCGGCCACGCCGTGGCGATGGCGGCCATCCGACACGGCGCCGGATACGGCAGCCGGGTCGCCGTGCTGGCCGGGCCCGGGAACAACGGTGGTGACGGATACGTGGCGGCGCGCCATCTCCTCGAGCACGGCGCCGGCGTCGTCGTCCACCGCCTCGGCGAGCCCCGGACCGCCGACGCCATCCGCGCCGAGGCCGCCGCCCGTCTGGCCGGGGTCCCGATGCGGCCACTCGCCGACCCCGAGCCGGCCGATCTGGTCATCGACGCCCTCTTCGGCGGGGGCGGCCGTCCGGATCTGCCCGCAGAGGTGGTGGCCTGGGCCAACCACGACGCCCCCGTCATCGCCGTCGACTTCCCCACCGGTCTCGACCCCGACTCCGGGATCGCCGGCCCCGTGGTCTTCCGGGCCACCGAGACCGTGACGTTCTCCTCCTACAAGACCGGCCATCTCTACGACGACGGCCCCGACTGGTGCGGGAAGGTCACGGTGGCCGACATCGGCCTGGAGGCCGGGCGGCCGTCGGCGTGGATCGCCGAGGAATCAGACGCTCCAAGGCCGGCGCGGGGACGGCGGGCGCACAAGTGGTCCGCCGGCGCGGTGCTCGTGGTCGGCGGGTCGTCGGGAATGGTGGGGGCCGCCACTATGGCGGCCCGCGCCGCCCTGGAGTTCGGCGCCGGTTCGGTCCACCTGGCGACACCGGACCCGGACGGCGCACACGCCATCGTCCCCCAGGTGCCGGCGGTGCCACTCGACGACGTCACCAGGTTCGATCGGTTCGACGTGGTGGTGGCCGGACCGGGTCTCGCCGATGGTGACCGGGAGAAGGTCGTCCCACTCGTCCAGGCGTCGCCCAAGGTCGTGCTCGACGCCGGCGCCCTCACGCCCTCGATGGTCGAGTCCGCCCTGACGGGTGGTGCCGAGGTGGTGGTCACCCCGCATGCCGGCGAGTTCGAGCGTCTGAGTGGTGTCGGCCCGGGCAAGTTCTCGACCCGCTCCTACGCCCTGCGCACCGGAGTCGTCCTCCTCGCCAAGGGCAATCCGACCGTGGTGACCGACGGCGGGCATCCGGTGCTCGTGACGTCGGGGACCCCGGCCCTCGCCACAATCGGGACGGGCGACGTGCTCGCCGGGATGCTCGGGGCCCTCTGGGCGCGCGGGCTGGGGCCCATGGAGGCCGCCATCTCGGCTTCGTACTGGCACGGCGTCGCCGCCGACCAGCTCTCCCGCCGCGAGACGGTGACGGCGGAGAAGCTGCTCGGTGTCATCGGGAGGTGGGCCTGGTGAGGCCGACCTGGGTGGAGATCGACCTCGGGGCCATCCGGCACAACGTCGCCGAGTTCCGTCGTCTGGTGGCCCCGGCCTCTGTGTGCGCGGTGATCAAGGCCGACGCCTATGGGCACGGGGACGTCCCGGTCGGCGAGGCAGCCATGGAAGCGGGCGCCGACATGCTGGCCGTGGCCCTCGTCGAAGAGGGCGCCCGGCTCCGCGAAGCCGGGATCGACTGCCCGATCCTCCTGCTCTCGGAGCCATGGTCGGGCGACGCGGCGTCCGTCGTCGAGTGGGGCCTGACCCCGACCGTCTACACCAAGGACTTCATCGACGCCCTCGCCTCGACCGGACGGAGCATCCCGGCCCATCTCAAGATCGACACCGGGATGCACCGGGTCGGGGCCCGCCCGGAGGATGCCGCCGCCCTGGTTGCCCATGCCCGGACGGCGGGCATCGAGATCGAGGCGGTGTGGACCCACTTCGCGGTGGCCGACGAGGATCCGGTCTTCACCCGACGCCAGATCGAGGAGTTCGAGGAGGTCGTTGCGGACCTGGACGTCCCGCGGACACACATGGCCAACACCGCCGGCGCAGTCCTCTTCCCCGAGGCGAGGAAGGACATGGTCCGCATCGGGCTCGGCACCTACGGCCTCCACCCATGCCCCGAGACCAGGGATCACGTCGACCTGAGGCCGGCGATGCGGCTGGTGAGCCGTGTCGTCCACCTCCAGCGGCTCGACCCCGGGGAGCGTCCGTCGTACGGGCGGATCCGGCCTCTTCCCAGGGCGTCGACCGTGGCCACCGTGCCGGTGGGCTATGCGGATGGATTCGCCCGGGGCAGGAAGGGAGACGTGCTCGTCAATGGCAGGCGTCACCCGCTCGCCGGCCGGGTCACCATGGACCAGGTCCTGGTCGACGTCGGTGACGACGAGGTGGCGGTGGGCGACGAGGTGGTGATCATCGGCCGTCAGGGCGACGAGGAGGTGACCGCCGACGAATGGGCCGAGGAGTTGGGGACCATCTCCTACGAGATCGTCTGCTCCATCGGCCCCAGGGTCCCCCGGAGGTATTTGGGATGAACGAGACGATCACAGCGGTCCCCGGAGTCAGGGTCGGGCACTGGACCGACCCGGTGGCCGAGACCGGGTGCACCGTGGTGGTGTTCCCCGAGCCCAACGCGGCCACCGCAGAGGCCCGTGGCGCCGCTCCCGGGACCCGGGAGTACGCACTGCTCCAGCCGGAGATGCGGGTGGAGCAGGTCCAGGCGATCCTGCTCACCGGTGGCAGCGCCTTCGGTCTCTCCGCCGCCTCGGGCGTGGTCCGCGAGCTGGAGGCGGAGGGACGCGGCCACCCCACACTGGTGGGCCCGGTGCCGATCGTGCCCGCCGCGGTGCTGTTCGACCTCTACCCGGGCGACCCTTCGGTGCGCCCCGGCCCGGAGGAAGGATTGGCCGCGTATCGGGCCGCGTCGACCGACCCGGTCGAGCAGGGCCGCGTCGGCGCCGGCACCGGTGCCACCGCGGCCAAGTGGAGGGGGATCGAGCACATCAGGTATGGGGGGCTGGGATCGGCCGTCCGCCGGGTCGGTGACGTCACCGTGGGGGTGATCGCGGCGGTCAACGCCGTCGGTGACGTGTTCACGGTCACCGGGGAGCCGCTCACCGACGGGCCGCACGAGCCGGGGCCACCGCAGATGGTGCCGCAGGCCTTCACCGAGAACACCACCCTCGTGGTGGTGGCCACCGACGCCGCCCTGAACCGGGTCGAGTTGCGACGACTGGTCTTCCGGGCCCACGACGCCATCGCGGCGTGTATCCGCCCGGCTCACACCCGCTGGGACGGGGACATCGTCTTCGCCGTCTCCTGCGGGAGCGTTGCAGGTGACTGCGATGTCGCAGCCGAGGCGGCGTTCGGTGCCACCGCGGCGGCCATCGAATCGGCCGTCCGCAACGCCAACGCCTAGCTGCCAGAATTGCCGACTCGTGACCAGGATCATCCCCGAGTTCGAGGCTCTCCGGCTCCGAGCTGAGAACTGTCACGACTGTCCCCTCTCGGCGACCCGCACCAACGTCGTGTTCGGCGTCGGCTCGCTGGAGGCGAAGCTGATGTTCGTGGGCGAGGCGCCCGGTCACAACGAGGACATCCAGGGTGAGCCGTTCGTGGGCGCGGCGGGCCAGCTGCTCAACGAGCTGCTGGGCGAGATCGGCATCCGCCGGGACGAGGTCTACATCGCCAACGTCCTCAAATGCCGACCGCCGGGGAACCGCGACCCGCGGCCCGAGGAGATCGACGCCTGCAAGGGGTATCTCCGGGAGCAGATCCGGATGATCCACCCCGAGGTGGTGATGACACTGGGGAACTTCGCCACCAAGCTCCTGCTCCGGACGGAGATGGGCATCACCAGGCTCCGCGGTCATGCCCATCGGTGGTGGCTCGGCGCCACCCTCGTCCCCACCTTCCACCCGGCCGCGGCACTCCGGGGCGGGCCCCGGGTCACCGACCAGATGCGGGAGGACTTCGCACTGGTTCGCAGGCTGCTCGACGAAGGACCCGGGCCGTCGTTCGACGCCCAGCCCGACGAAGGGGCTCCCATGGAGCCACCCGCAGACGTCGAGCAGCTGGAGCTCTTCCGATGAGCACCTTCGTCTGCCCCGCGCCAGCCGACACCATGGCACTGGCCGGACGGCTCGCCGCCCTTCTGCGCCCGGGCGACGTGATCGTCCTCAAGGGCAGCCTCGGCGCGGGCAAGACCCTCTTCACCGGCGGGCTGGCGGCCGGCCTCGGCGTGGAGGAGACGGTCACCTCCCCGACGTTCATCCTGATGCGGGAGTACCGGAGCGGCTTCCTCCCCCTTATCCACGTGGACGTCTATCGACTGGGGAGCCTCAACGAGTTCGAGGACCTGGAGGTGGTGGAGAGGGCGCGGGACGGCGTCCTCGTCGTGGAGTGGGGCGACGCCGTGGAGAACGGCCTGCCGGAGGACCATCTCCGTGTCGAGATCGAGGTCGAGGAGGATGGCACGCGACTCGTCAGGCTGGTCCCGGTCGGGTCGTGGGCCGGCAGGTCACTGGAGTTGGTCGGTTGAGGATCCTCGCCATCGAGAGCGCCACGCCGGGATCGTCCGTGGCGGTGGTGGAGGACAGGGCGACCCTCGCCGCAGCCTCCCGCATCGACCGGGTCGGGCACGCCGCCTTCCTGGTTCCCGCCATCGACTTCTGCTTCGACCAGGTCGGCTGGTCACCGTCGGATCTCGACGCCGTGGTGGTCGACATCGGCCCGGGCCTCTACACGGGGATCCGGGTCGGTCTGGCGACCGCGCAGGGCCTGGCGGCCGCCTTCGGGATCCCGATCATCCCGGCCACCTCGGTGGATGCCCTCGCCCTCGAGGCGCGCACGGGTCACCGGTTGATCTGGGCGGTGGTCGACATCCGGCGGGGGGAGTTCGCCGTCGCCCGCTACCGGCCGGTGCCGGGCGGAGTGGTCAAGGAGGGGCCGACCGAGCTCCTCGATGCCGAGGACTTCCGCGGCCTGATCGTCTCCAGCTCGGAGGAGAGCCTCGTCGTCGGTGACGTCGCCGCCCTTCCCGAGGGCTTCTTCACGGGGATGCGGATGGTGAAAACGGGGAAACCCAGGTATCCCTATGCGGTGACGCTGGCGGAGATCGGGCACGCCCGTCTCGAGAAGGGCGACTTCCCGGCCCCGGACGACATCAGACCGCTCTACATGCGGGAGCCCGACGTCACCATCAACTGGGCCAAGCACCGGGAGGAGGGGCCATGGGCGTCGACATGATCACCATTCGGCCCCTGGCCGTCGACGACGTGGCGGCCGCGGCCGCCATGGAGGCCACCCACCAGCCCGCGCCCTGGCCGGAGAGCGTCTTCCGGGACGAGCTGGCCGCGCCGAGCCGGATCTACCTCGCCGCCGAAGCCTCCGGGGAGCTGGTCGGCTTTGCCGGCGCCCTCTTGGTCGCCGACGAGGCCCACGTCACCAACATCCTCGTCGCCCTCAGCCACCGTCGGATGGGGATCGGGCGGAAGCTGATGCTGACGCTGATCGACGAGGCGGTGGATGCCGGCGCTCGGCATCTCACGCTCGAGGTCCGGACCCGGAACGAGGCGGCCCGGGCGTTGTACGCATCGCTGGGGATGGTCCCGGTCGGGGTGCGGCCGAGGTACTACGGAGACGACGACGCCCTGATCATGTGGGCCCACGACATCGATAGTCCCGAGTACCTCGCCCGGTTGGGGGTGAACCGATGATTCGTCCCGGGAAGTACCCCGTACCTCGTACCCCGTACCTCGAGGCGCGCATGGCCGCCGCCTGGGAGGGCCAGTGCTTGCACGTGAGCAACGAACCTGGCTCGCTTCGCTCGCGCCCCCTCCCGGCTCCGCCGGCTCTCCCCCGTTCCGCTGCCGCTCCACGGGGGAGAAATCCAAGTACCCGGTACCAAGTGCCAAGCACCGAGGTACTCCCGTGAACCCGATGATCCTCGCCTTCGAGACCTCCTGTGACGAGACCGCGGTGGCGGTGGTGCGGGGGACCGAGATCCTCTCCAACGTGCTCTCCTCGCAAGTCGACCTCCACGCCCGGTTCGGTGGCGTCGTCCCCGAGGTGGCGGCCCGGGCCCACGTCGAGGCTATCCGGCCACTCACCCATCGGGCGCTGTCGCAGGCGGGCGTCCATCCGGACGACCTCGACGGTGTGGCGGCGACCAGCGGGCCGGGGCTCATCGGCGCGCTCCTCGTCGGTCACTCCTTCGCCAAGGCCACCGCCTGGGCGCGCCAGTTGCCCTTCATCGGGATCGACCACATGGAGGGGCACCTCATGGCGCCACGGCTCGAGTTCGAGCACTTCCAGCCGCCGATCGTGTCGCTGCTCGCCTCGGGCGGCCACTCCCAGATCGTCCACGTGAGGGAGTGGGGCGAGTACGAGATCCTGGGTCACAGCATCGACGACGCCGCCGGCGAGGCATTCGACAAGCTGGCCCGGGCCATGGGGCTCGGGTTCCCCGGGGGGCCGGCGATCGATCTGGCCAGCGAGGGCGGCGACCCGAACGCGGTCGACTTCCCGCGGGCGCTCCCCGACCGCCCGTACCACCTCTCTTTCTCCGGCCTGAAGACCTCGGTGGTCAACTTCATCGACAAGGCGAAGAAGTCCGGGGACCTGCCGTCGTTGGCCGACGTGGCCGCCTCGGTCCAGGAGGCGATCGTCGACGTGCTGGTCGAAAAGACCTTCAACGCAGTCGATGCGACAGGGGCCAGGGTCGTGGGCGGGGGAGGAGGGGTCCTCGCCAACCGCCGTCTCCGTCACCGCTTCGCCGAGGAGGCCGACAAGCGGGGGCTGACCCTGGCGCTCCCGGAGCCGGTCCTGTGCACGGACAACGCGGCGATGATCGGGATCGCCGGGGCGCACTGGCTGTCACAAGGTCGGTACAGCGACTGGGCAGAGTCCGTGGATCCCTCTAGGCTCCTGTGAACGGGTCCTCGAACTTGAGCCGTTGACGCTCAGATCCGTCATTAGCAGTCCCCACGAGAGAGTGCTAATCTCCCCCCTGGCACTCGAGTGTGACGAGTGCTAACGCGGGTCCCCCCGCGTGGAGCACAAGTCGGTAGACGCAAGGAGGCAACACGAATGAAGCTTCAGCCGCTCGGTGACCGGGTGGTCGTGAAGCCGACCGAGGACGCGGAAGCCCGCACCCCCTCCGGTCTGGTGATCCCCGACACCGCCAAGGAGAAGCCACAGATCGGCGAGGTGATCGCCGTAGGCCCCGGCGCCCGCGACGAGGACGGCAAGCGCATCCCCGTGGATGTGGCCGTCGGCGACAAGGTCCTGTATTCGAAGTTCGCCGGCACCGAGGTCAAGCTCGACGGAGCCGAGTACCTCGTCCTCTCCGAGCGTGACCTCCTGGCCGTGGTGAATTGAGGAGTTGATAGAAGATGGCTGCAAAGGACCTTCGATTCAACGAGGAGGCCCGCAAGGGGCTCCAGGCAGGTGTCGACAAGCTCGCCGACACCGTGAAGGTGACGCTCGGCCCGAAGGGCCGCAACGTCGTGTTGGAGAAGAAGTGGGGCGCTCCCACCATCACCAACGACGGTGTCACCATCGCCAAGGAGATCGAGCTGGACGACCCGTGGGAGAACATGGGCGCCAAGCTCGCCTACGAGGTCGCCAACAAGACCGACAATGTCGCCGGTGACGGCACCACCACCGCCACCGTCCTCGCCCAGGCGATGGTGCGCGAGGGTCTCCGCCAGGTCGCGGCAGGGGCCAACCCGATGGAGCTCAAGCGCGGCATCGAGCAGGCCGTCGAGGCCGCGGTCAAGTCGCTGGGCGAGATGGCCCGTGACGTCGAGACCACCGAGGAGATCGCCCACGTCGCCACCATCTCGGCGAACAACGACTCGTCGATCGGCCAGGTCATCGCCGACGCCATGGAGCGTGTCGGCAAGGACGGCGTGATCACCGTCGAGGAGGGCCAGACCTACGGTCTCGAGCTCGAGTTCACCGAGGGCATGCAGTTCGACAAGGGCCTGCTCTCGGCGTACTTCATCACCGACCCCGATCGTCAGGAGGCGGTGCTCGAGGATCCCTACATCCTCATCGCCAACCAGAAGATCGGCTCGGTCAACGACCTGGTCCCTGTCCTCGAGAAGGTGATGTCGCAGGGCAAGCCGCTCCTCGTCATCGCCGAGGATGTCGAGGGCGAGGCTCTCGCCACCCTGGTCGTGAACAAGATCCGCGGCCTGTTCCAGTCGGTCGCCGTCAAGGCCCCCGGCTTCGGCGAGCGCCGCAAGGCCATGCTCCAGGACATCGCCATCCTCACCGGTGGCACCGTGATCTCCGAGGAGGTCGGTCTCAAGCTGGAGAACGTGACCCTCGAGCTGCTGGGCCGTGCCCGCAAGGTCGTGGTCAACAAGGACTCCACGACCATCGTCGACGGCGCGGGCTCCGAGGCCGACGTCAAGGCCCGGATCAAGCAGATCGAGCGGGAGATCGAGAACACCGACTCCGACTGGGACCGTGAGAAGCTCCAGGAGCGTCTCGCCAAGCTCGCCGGTGGCGTCGTCGTGATCAAGGTCGGCGCCGCGACCGAGGTCGAGCTCAAGGAGAAGAAGCACCGCATCGAGGACGCCGTCCAGGCGGCCCGTGCCGCCGTCGAGGAGGGCGTCGTGCCCGGTGGCGGTGTCGCCCTGCTCCGCGCCCAGGACGCCGTGGACAAGCTCCGTGGCGGCACCGACGACGAGAAGGCCGGTCGCACCATCGTCAAGCGTGCGATGGAGGAGCCGCTCCGGCAGATCGCGGTCAACGCCGGCTTCGAGGGCGGCGTGGTCGTCGAGCAGGTCCGTGCAGGCGAGAGTGGCTTCGGCTTCAACGCCGCCACCGGCAAATACGAGGACCTGATCGCCGCCGGTGTCATCGACCCGGCCAAGGTGACCCGTTCCACCCTGCAGAACGCGGCTTCCATCGCCGCCCTGCTCCTCACCACCGAGGCCCTGGTCGCCGAGGTGCCCGAGCCCCCGGCTCAGGGCGCCGGCCACAGCCACGGCGGTGACATGGACTTCTGATCCTCGGAAGTCGGACCTATACACGAGACGAGGGGCCCTTCGGGGCCCCTCGCCCGTTTCAGGCGGACGACTCGGACGGAGCCGGCTCGGTCGCCTTGCGGTGGGCGAAGATCGAGGCCGAGGTGTTCCCGAGGCCGACGGCGCGCACGATCCAGGCCAGCAGCCAGGCCACCGGGAGCGTGAAGGCTTGGAGGGTGCCGGCGAAGAAGCCCGTGGCGATCTTGAGCACCGCTCCGGCGGTTTCCGCCATCGCCGCGCTCCTCTGTCTGCGGGCGCCCAGGGCCTCGAACCACCAGGGCTGGGCGAGGTTGTAGACCAGGGCGCCGGCGATGGCCAGCGGGATGAGCCAGTGCACCTCGTAGGCCAGGGGCAGGATGTTCTGGAGCGGGTTCAACGGCCAGTGCCAGCCGACGACGAGCATATAGAGGACCCCCGCCACCGTGCTCACCAGCCAGAAGGCGTGTCGCGGCCGGGTGGCCCGATCGAGATCGGAATTGAGACCCGCCGCCACCGAGCGAGGCCCCAGCACCGCCGCCAGCCCGACACCCAGGATCACGACGGGTCGGGCGATCACCCTCGCCCCTTCGGCGTACCCGAGCATCTCCGAGCCGATGGCGGCATCGACGATGACCGCGAGCAGGAAGTCGCTCCCCATCGCGCTGGTGTTGGCCAGGAGGAGCCACTTCCCGATCCCGATCAATTCGGGCCAGGTCGGCTGCCCCTGGGTGTCGGTGCCGTCTGTGGGCAGATTGTGCGTCAGCACCCATGACGCCACCGACGAGACGGCGAAGCCGACGGCGAGACAGCCCAGTGGGACCCAGGCGACATGGACCAACGCCTTGAGGACGATGATCGAGACGACGGTGACGATGAGGTGGAGTGTCGAGACGATCGCCGCGCGCCATGAGCTTCCGGCGATGTGGAACATGCGGCGCCAGTGCTCCTGGAGGGGAGCCAGGATCGTCACGGCCACGGCCGAAAGCGCCAGCGCGGTGGACGCCTGTGCGCCCGCCGAGTCGACGATGAGCAGCCTCGCCGCATAGACCCCCGCCCCGCCGAGCAGCGACACCGCGGTCCCCCTGATCACGGACGAGCGGAGGACGTGGATGCGGTCGGCGCTCGGGAGGCTCACGGCCACCACCTCCGAAGGCACGAAGACCAACTCGCTGGCGAGGCTGCGGGCGAGGTTCCAGGCGGTGAACATCACCACGTAGGCGCCCAGCAGCCCGGCGTCGAAGGCCCGCAACGCATAGAGTCCCGCTATGAAGGTGGCGATCGAGGAAAGCGCCGAATCGATCTGTCCCGCCGACAGGCTCTGGATGGTCGATCTCCGCACGGCGCAACGCTATCGGCGGTGAGCCGGGAGTGAGAAACGCCAAGAAACCCGCTTCCGCGTTTACCGGCAGATACCAGGCACCGCTAGGCTGCCGCCCGGGGATGGGAACCACTGAACCTCTCCGTTGGTGCAGGGCGGGCGGAGTCTGACGTGAACCAATCGTTCGAGCCGACCCTGGCGGGCGCCGCCCGGTCCCACAAGTGGATCGTGGCTCTGGGTGCCGTCCTCGGCGTGCTCCTCGCGCTCCTCGCCGGCTACACGCTCTTCAACAACTGGTCCGCGACCGCCGCCGTGCTCGTCGAAGACCCCCGCGTCTCGTCGGTGTTCGAGCAGGCCACCCTTCTCGACCCACGCCGTTACGTGGCCGACCAGGTGGCGATCCTGGAGTCCCCCGAGATCGCCCGGCGCGCCGCGGACGCCGTGGGTGGTGATGTCGCCGATCTGCCCACGCGGGAACTTCTCCGCCTCCGCACCGTGGACTCCGACGCCGAGAGCGGTCTCATCCAGGTGACCGTGCTCCTCGACTCCGAAGAGGCGGCCATCGAGCTGGCCAATGCGTTCATCACCCAGTACGAGGAGACCGCCACGACGCGCGCCGAGGACGCCACGAGGCGCGCCCTCGCCGAGCTCGAGGATCTGATCGACGAGGTGGACTCGCAGCTCGAGGCGCTGGACGATGCCATCGCCGAGCTCTCCATCCGGGACGACGACGCCGTCACCCAACTCCTCCAGCAGGCGCTCAACACGGGCGGTCTCTCCGCAGAGCAGGCCCAGCAGCTGGTTGCCCGGCTCCAGGCCCTTCAGCTCAGCCAGCAGGTGCGTCGGGAGGACTCCGACATCGCCAACCTCCTGGCGCAGCGCGAGCAGCTCCTGCAGCGCCGGACCCAATTGGAGGTCCGCCACGACCAACTGGGTGTCGACGCCGCGCTGGCGACCTCGGGCGTGGTCCTGGTCTCGGAGGCGGAGTACGCCGAGCCGTCGCCGGGGATGGCCCGTCTCGCGGCCATCGGCCTGTTGCTCGGCCTGATCCTCGGTGTGGCCGGCGCCTACGTCCGGGCCCAGCGCACCCAGCGGTTCGAGAATCGCCGCGAGCCCGAGGCGGTCCTGGGCGCCCCACTGTTCGCCGAGGTGCCGGACTTCGAGGCCGAGGCCATCAACACCCAGTTCCCGCTTCGGGACCGGCCGCTTTCGGCCGCCGCCGAGGCCTATCGCTTCGCCGGTTCGGCCATCGCGGACCGGGCACCGTCGTCCGGGGGCGCCGATGGCGAGACCTTCCTGACCAACTCGGCGGTGTTCGCGGTCACCTCCGCCCTGATCGGGGACGGGAAGTCAGTGACCACGGCCAACGTCGGTGCCGCTCTCGCCACCAAGGGCAAGCGCGTGCTCCTCATCGACGCGGACTTCGGCGAACAGACGCTGACGCGTCTGTTCTTCCCGGACGGCGGGGACCAGCATCACCCCGGATTCACCGACATGGCGGAACTGGGAACCGCGGTGTCCTCCGCGGTGAGGACGGTCGACATCGGCCACGGGCTCCAGCTCGACGTCCTCTCCAGGGGCAATCAGATGACTGCGGCCCCCGAGTTCTTCCGGCGGCGCGTCGTGTCGACGTTGTTCAGCCAGCTCAAGGCCTCATACGACCTGATACTCGTCGACGTGCCGCCGCTCCTGCAGGTGGCCTATTCGGCCAGCGTGGTGCGTCTGTGCGACTTCGTGGTGCTGGTGGTCCGGCATGGTGGGGAGGTCGCCTCGGTGGTCGAGGCGGCGGATCGGGTCGCGCTGACGGGCCGGTCGATCGTCGGTTATGTGTACAACAGGGCTCCCTTGAGACCCGAGATGCTCTCGAGGCACGGGTCGATGAGGGATCCCCTCGGCTTGGGATCGATCAAGGAATGATCTGGCGGCGACGCCCAAAGCGGGCCCCGAGCCATTTCCTCCCCAGGAGGGCCAGATACGCCGGATTGTTGTAGATGTAGCGCCGCCAGAGCCGGCGCGGCTCCTTGCTGAGGCGGTAGAGCCACTCCAGCCCACGGTCGCGCATCCATTGTGGCGCCATGGGCTGGTTCCCCGCGAGCCAGTCGAAGGCGGCACCGACGCCGACCAGGTTGACCTCGGGGGCGAAGGGGCGGAAGCGGTCCATCCACAGCTCCTGCTTGGGCATGCCGAGACCGACCCAGACTATGTGGGCCCCGCTGGCCTCGATGGCCGCGGCATGCTCGCGGAGCTCCTCGTCGGTGAGCGGTCGAAAGGGCGGGGCGAAGGTCCCCGCGATGACGATCCCGGGGTGTTCGGCCTCGAGTCGGGCCCGGATCCTGTCCAGGGTCTCGTCGGTGGCGCCGTAGAAGTAATGCCTGATGCCGGCGGCGCGACCCCGGTCCGCCACGTCGGAAAGCACGTCTATCCCGGTGACGCGGACGGCGTCATGTCCGTCGACCCGGAAGGCCCACGTCAGAGGGACACCGTCTGGCGTGACTATGTCGGCGTTCGCTATCGCCTGGGCAAGCATGGGATCGCGCCGGGAGGTCATCACCGAGTGCACGTTGGCGATGACCACCGTCATGCCGCGAAGACTCATCAGGGCGTCGGCCACCTCGGAGACGGTGGTCACCGAAACGTCCGTCCCGAAGACGTCGAAACGAGCCGGCAGATCGGTCATCGCAGTGCGTTTCCCCTGGTGGCAGACCGAAATGGTGGGGGAAAACTCGTGTTTGACGGCACGGGCCTCGTGGGTACCCGGGACCCTCGAGAAGAGAAAAAGCCCTCAGGTGGCCCCGTAAGAGGTCGATATCTCAGGGGTCCCCAACCTGAGAAGATGTCAAAAGCCCCCATCCCTCTCAGAATACTGCTTGCCCTTTCCGTCATCGGACTGCTCGCGCTCGCGCTCTCGGCAAACCCCTTCGCACAGCACGAGGACACCCTCACCGCGGCCGACGTGATCGGTGATGTCCCGTCCACGGCACCAGCGTCCTCGACGACCCTCTCGTTCGAGCCACGGGAGCCGAGCCTCGCCGCCATCGGGGCGCCGGGGACCGCGGCCATGATCGACCAACCGGGCGCCGATGCGACCACGACCACCGCGGAGCCCACGACCACGGCGCCGCCACCGCCTTCGACCTCGTCGTCCAAGCCCAAGGCAACGACCACCACCGAGAAGCAGCCGACCACCACCGAGGGGTCGTCCGGAGGTGACCTCGAGGCCAGTGGCCCGGTCACCATCAACAACAAGTCCGGCGTGGTGATCGAGAACCTCTCCATCTCCAACCCGAACGGCCCCTGTGTCTCGATCGTCGGCTCGTCCAACGTCACGATCCGTAACTCCCATATCGGGCCGTGTGGCAGCTGGGCGGTGTTCATCGACCGGTCCGACTCCGTCACCGTGTCCGACAACACCATCCGCACCGACAGCGGCAAGGGTGGTGTCTACGGGCACATGAGCTCCGGCATCGCCGTGATCGGCAACTCGATCACCCGGTCGGGTCGGAACCCGATCCAGTTCGACAAGGTCTCGGGCGGCGGGAACCGCATCGAGTCGAACACCATCACCAGCAGCCCCGCCGAGGACATGATCAGCATCTACAAGTCCGGCGGGACCTCGGGGAGCTGGCTCCGCATCCGGAAGAACGTGATCAAGAACAACACGGGCGGGAGCACCACCGGCTCGGGCATCATGCTCGGTGACGCCGGCGGTGGCTACATCCTCGTCGAGGGCAACAGGCTCACCGACCCTGGCCAGGCGGGCATCGGGGTCGCCGGCGGGGCGAACATCAGGGTCCTGAGCAACACGGTCGTCTCCGCCGCCCACCCGTGGTCCAACGTCGGCATCTACGTCTGGAACCAGTACGGCGGCAGCTGTCACTCCATCGAGGTGCGTGGCAACAAGGTCGACTGGCTCAACAAGAACGGCCAGCGCAACTCGGCGTGGAACGGCGGCGGTTGCGGCGAGATCGCCGGCTGGAGCGACAACGACTGGTGATCCCCTGGTAGCTCGGGTCTGACGACCCGGGCTCCGACTTCCCACCGATGGGTATCCTGCCCGGTGTGAGGGCGGGATGGCGGCAGGTGGTGGGTGTGCTGACGATCCTCGCCCTGCAGTCGTGCACACAGGCGGGGGAGGCAGAGCGCGCCGCTTCTACCGCCTCCTCGACCTCGCCAGTCGTTTCCACCAGCACCACCGGCTCGTCGGGAACGGAGACCGCCGAACCCCCGGAGCCGGAGCTCCTTCTCCATGAGGGGCCCATCAACCACGCGAGGCTGCAGACCGTCGTCATCGCCAACATGAAGGTGACCAACCCGGACGGCGACTGCATCAACATCACCGGGGTCCGGCAGGTGATCATCCGGAACTCCGAGATCGGCCCTTGTGGCGGCCGGGCGGTCGAGATCCGCAACTCGTCGAACGTGACCATCGAGGACACGAAGTTCCTGGAGAGCGCCGCGGGTGTCTACGTGCTGCGCAGCGAGGGCGTGCAGATACGGGGCAACACCTTCACATCCACAGGCCGGAACCCCATCCAGTTCGACAAGGTGACCGGGGCGGGGAACGCAATCACCGACAACGTGATCCTCAACGAGAATGGGAACGACGAGACGGAGGACTCCATCAACATCTTCATGTCGGGAGGGCTGCCTGATGACCCCCTCGTCGTCGCGCGGAACGTGATCGAGGGCGGTGGGTCCAGCACGACTGGCTCCGGCATCATCATCGGCGACGCCGGGGGGTCCAACACAGTCGTCGAGTCCAACCTGCTCATCGACCCGGGTCAGGTCGGGATCGGCGTCGCCGGGGGCGCCAACATCACAGTGCGGGGGAACACGGTCTTCGCCGGCGCTCACCCCTGGTCCAACGTGGGCATCTACGTCTGGAACCAGGCCGACGGGCCCTGCGGACAGATCCGCGTCGAGGGCAACGTGGTCGAGTTCTACAACAGCGCCGGGGAGCTCTCCACCTTCTTCGACGGCGAGAACTGCGGCGTCATCGAGGGTTGGGACGCCAACTCGACCGTCACCGATCTCGAGGGCAGGCTCGAAGAGCTCCGCCGGGAGTTGCTGGGGCGCTCATGACCACGCTGGCGCGAATGGAGGCCCTGAGCCGTGAGGAGAAGGTCGGCGCCCTCTTCGTCAAGGTGTTCCCGTTCCTGCTGGCCGGCTACATGCTCTTCGGGAAGCCCTTCGCCTACCTCCACATCCCCGGCACGCCGATCTTCATCGGCGAGATCGTCCTCGCCACCGGTCTCGCCACGGCCCTGTGGGCCATGGGGTGGCACCGGATCTGGGCCCAGACCAGTGTGCCCGCGGTGATGACGGTCTACGTGGCCTGGGGCCTGATTCGGACGATCCCGGGGCTGCTCGAAGACCCCCTCCCTGCGCTGCGGGACGCGGTGCTCTGGGGGTACGTCCTGGTGGCATGGTCGGTGGTGGGGGCTCTGGCCATCAGACCCCACCTGATCGGGATCTGGTTCCGGAAATACCTGCGGGTGATGCCGTTTGCGGTGCTCTGGTGGCCCCTCACTCCGGTTCTGGCGGCGATGAACGTCGGCACGGTGCCCGACTCGGACGTCTCGATCACCGGGTTCGACTACGGGATGATGCAGGTCCAACTGGCGGCGACGATGGCCTTCCTCTGGCTGGTTTGGCGCCCCGAGACGCAGAAGGGTCTCTACTGGCGCACCGGGCTCAGCGCGGTGGGCATCCTGTCCCTCCTCGTCATGGCAACGAGGAACCGCGGTGGGTTCCTGGGGGCGATGATCGCCCTGGCGGTGGTGCTGCTCTTCAACGAATCGAAGACCAAGCTGATCATCACCGCGGGGAGGGCCCTGCTCGTCGCCGCGGTGCTGGTCGTCGTCATCGACCCCCGCATCGACGTGGGGGAGCGCGAGATCTCGGCGGAGCAGCTTTCCCAGAACCTGGCCAGCATCGTCACGCTCTCCGGTGACCAGGGTGCGCTGGGGAGCAACATCAGCTGGCGCCTCGAGCACTGGTCGGACATCTTCCAGGGGGTCAACCGTCACGTGCCGCTGGCAGGCCACGGCTTCGGCCCCAACATCGCCGAGATCTACGACATCCCCCAGACCGATATCGGTCTCCGAAACGCCCACAACTCCCACCTCACCGTCCTCGCCCGAGCCGGTTGGATCGGGGCGATCCTCTGGGTGTCTTTGTGGGTGGTCTGGGTGGCCGGCCTCAACCACGCCCGGAAGCGACTCCGCGACACCGGTTACGGGCGGCTCTCGGGTCTGTGCGCGTGGTCACTGGCGGCTGCGGCCGGTTTTCACGTCGAAGCGTTCTTCAACCCCTCGATCGAAGGCCCGCAGACCGCGTTCTGGGTGTGGGCGATCTTCGGTCTGGGCATGTACCTGACCGCACTCAGCCGACCACCGCGGGGTGCCCGCGCACGCACGGTTTGGACGCTCGACCCCGCGACCGTCGAGTCACAACTGGCGCCACTGGGTACCACCCTGCCCCGCTGACCGCCGGAGCCTCAGCCCAGCCCCAGAGCCTCGGTGAGACCGTCGAGACGGGGGAGCACCTCGTCCCGACCCTTGGAGGGGAGGCCGAAGATCACTCCGTCGACACCGATCCCACGCAACGTGTCGAGTGACTCGGGCTTGGCGGTCGAGGCGATTATCTGGAACGTGGACGGGTCGCGGCCGGCCGCGGCCACGGCCTCCCTGACCTCTCTCACCTTGCCCACGATGTCGTGACGGGTCGCCAGCGGCATCCAGCCGTCGCAGAACTCGACCATGTCGGCGATGGTCCTCGGCCCGGCGTCCGCGCCCATGATGATCGGGGGATGAGGTCGCTGGACCGGCTTGGGCCACGCCCAGGACGGCTCGAGCTCGAGGTGCTCGCCCTGGAACGAGGCCTCTTCCTCGGTCCAGAGGGACTTCATAATCAGCACCTTCTCCCGGAGCAGGGCCCTCCTCTGGTCGTAGGAGACGCCGTGGCTCCCCATCTCCTCCTTGTTCCACCCGTACCCGATCCCGAAGACGACGCGCCCGTCCGACAGGTGATCCAGGGTGGCGACCTCCTTGGCGGTCCAAATCGGGTCGCGCTGGGCGATGAGGGTTATGCCCGTCCCGAGGCGGAGCCTCTCCGTGACCATCGCCGCCGCGGTCAGGGCGACGAATGTGTCCAGCGTCCGCCAGTACTGCTCGGGGAGTGGCGGGGCGCCCTCGACACCTCCCCAGGGTGTCCGCCGTGACACGGGTATGTGCGAGTGCTCCGGGAACCAGAGCGAGTCGAACCCCCTCGCCTCCGCCTCGATGGCGATCTCGTCTGGCCGTATCGACTTGTCGGTGACGAATATGGACAACCCAAACCACATGCTGCGGAAGATACCGAGATGAGCCTGAAGTCGGTCATCACCGACCAGATCGCCGCAAACGGCCCGATGCCATTCGAGCGGTTCATGGAGCTCTCGCTCTATCACCCCGAGGGCTTCTTCGGCGGTGACCGGCTCCGGTCGGAGCGGGCCGGCGACTTCCTCACATCACCGGAGGTGAGCCCGCTGTTCGGGGAGACCCTGGCCCGATTCGTGGAGCAGGAGAGGGAGCGCATCGGCGAGCCGTTTCACCTGGTGGAGGTGGGGGCCGGGTCGGGGTCGCTGCTCCGGCCGCTCCTCGAACAGGTCCCGGTCCCTGCCGTGGCGGTGGAGGTGTCGCCCGCGGCACGCGCCACCCTCGCCGAGACGATGCCCGAGGTGGAGGTGCGCACCGATCTGCCTGCGCGGGTTCGTGGTGTGGTCGTGGCCAACGAGCTGCTCGACAACCTCCCCATGGCCCTGGCGCAGCGTGTCGAAGGCCGGTGGCGGGAGCGCTGGGTGGGCAGGGATGGAGACGGCCTGGCATTCGTCGACGCTCCCGTCCGCCCCGAGGTCCAGGAGTGGCTCGACCGCCACGCCTCGGACGTGGGTGACGGTGGATGGGTCGAGGTCCAGCTCGCCGCCGGCGAGTGGGTCCGCGACGTGCTGGGGCGGCTCGAGGCGGGGAGCCTGGTGGTCATCGACTACGGGGGGACTTCCGAAGACCTGCTCCCGCGTCGGGGCGATGGGACGCTGCGCACCTATCAGTCCCATCACCTCGGCCCCCACCCACTCGACTTCCCTGGCGAGACCGACATCACCGCCGACGTGGAGTTCACGGCCATCGCCGCGGTGGCCGAAGAGGCCGGCACCGAGGTGGAGTTGGTCCGTCAGGACGACTTCCTGGCCCGTCTCAGTCTGCGGGAGCGGCTCGCCGGGCTGCGATCCGCCGAGCTGGAGGCGGCACGCGCCGGTGAGCATGACCGACGGCTTCGTCTCCGCACCATCAAGACCGAGGCTGAGACCCTCCTCCACCCCCGTGGCCTGGGCGGCTTCATGGTCATGATCGCCAAGAGGCCCTAGGGGGCAGCGAATACCTGCGCGCCAATCCCAGTACGCAGTACCGGGTACCAGGTACTTACGATTAGGGCATGAACAACGCCAAGACCGTTGGCCTGCTCGCCGTGATGACGGCCCTCCTTTTCTGGGTCGGCTGGGCCGTGACCGGAGGCCAGAGCATCGCCACCGCCATCGGGTTCGCCGCGGTGTTCAATCTCGCCGCCTACTTCTTCTCCGACAAGATCGCCCTGGCGGCGACACGAGCCCGTCCGGTCACCGAGCAGGAATTGCCGCAGGTCTACGCCATCGTGCGTCGGCTCACCACCGGCACCGGGATGCCGATGCCCCGGCTCTACGTCATCGACTCGCCCCAGCCCAACGCCTTCGCCACGGGGCGCAGCCCGAGCAAGGCGGCCGTCGCGGTGACCACGGGCATCCTCCAGATGCTCGACCACGACGAGTTGGAGGGCGTCCTCGCCCACGAGCTCGCCCATGTCCGCAACCGGGACATCCTGATCTCGAGCATCGCGGCCATGATCGGCGCCGCCATCTCCATCCTGATGCGGTTCGCCTTCTGGTTCGGCCGTGGCGACGACCGGAACAACCCACTGGGGGCGATCGGCTTCATCATCTCGCTGATCGTGGCCCCGCTCGCTGCGATGCTGATCAGGTTCGCCATCTCCCGCACCAGGGAGTTCCAGGCCGATCACAGTGGCGCAGAGATCACGGGCCGCCCGTTGAAGCTGGCCTCGGCGCTGGAGAAGATCTCGGCGGGCACGGCGCGGATCCCGATGAACGTCGACCCGGCGCACAGCCAGATGTTCATCGACAACCCGCTCAAGGCCCTCCGTGGCGGCGGAATGTTGAAGCTGTTCAGCACCCATCCCCCCACCGAGGAGCGGATCCAGAGACTCCTCGACATGGCGTCCGGGGTGAGTCGCTGATCCAGACCGCGCTTTGGTGACTTCACGGCCGCGCTATTACAATCCATATCCCAGACCGTGCGCCCGGCGCACGGTTTTGGTGCGCGCCGGGATGTCCGAGTGGTCAAAGGAAGCAGACTGTAAATCTGCCGGCTGTACGCCTACGGAGGTTCGAATCCTTCTCCCGGCACCACCCGGCCGATTTCCGGCCCGTGACAACCAAGCCCCGTTAGCTCAGTTGGTAGAGCGCTTCCATGGTAAGGAAGAGGTCTTCGGTTCGAATCCGGAACGGGGCTCCACGAGGCGTCGCAGGCGACGCATCGTGCGGGAGTGACCCATCCCGGACGCCTCAGGGCGTCGAGGCGGCGTAGCTCAGCAGGTGAGAGCGCTCGACTCATAATCGAGAGGTCGGCAGTTCGAGTCTGCCCGCCGCTACGGAAGTGAAAGCAACACCGGCGCCCGGCGCCGGGGCTGAGGAATGGAAAGGAATCGCTGGAGATGGCGAAGGCGAAGTTTGAGCGTTCGAAGCCGCATGTGAATGTGGGGACGATGGGTCATATTGATCATGGGAAGACGACGTTGACGGCGGCGATTACGAAGGTTTTGTCTGAGCGGGTTGGTGGTTCGAATCAGTTTTCTGCGTTTGAGCAGATTGAT
>DASVBU010000039.1:0-18008 GCA_036375695.1 Acidimicrobiia bacterium
GACCGCTCGGGCCGGGCTTCGAGGTAGAGCGGGAGGGGGACGGCTGGCGGGTCTCCGGACGCGCCGTGGAGCGGGCCGTGCGGTTCGCCGACCTGACCCTTCCGGAGGCGGCCGACATGGCCGCACGCCGCCTGGCTTCGATGGGTGTGGAGGAGGCGCTTGTCCGAGCCGGTGCCGTCGCCGGCGACGAGGTCAAGATCGGGGACCTGGTCTTCGAGTTCGAGCCATATGGAGAGGAGGAGTGACCTGCTGACGCAGGTCCCCCCTTCCGTACTTGGTACCCCGTACTCCGACCCGGATGTCTCCCCCACGGAACGGCAGTGGAGTGGGGGAGTACCCCGAAGGGGGGAGAGGGCGCGAGCAAAGCGAGCCGGCTGAACCCCCTCTGGTCGGTCCACATCTGACCTAGGTGACGGGTCCGGTCGACTGTCGCGAGAGGTGGCTCACCTGGCGGCCCTTCGGGCCGCGCCCCCTCCCGGCTCCGCCGGCTCTCCCCCCGTTACGCTACCGCTCCACGGGGGAGAAATCCCAATACCAGTAACGGTGACGCTCGAGGCGCGTTGGCCCCCCTCCCGGCTCCGCCGGCTCTCCCCCGTTCCGCTACCGCTCCACGGGGGAGATCCCAATACCAGTAACGCTGACGCTCGAGGCGCGTCAGCGCCTCCACAAATCTCTCGTGAACAACACCAGGACCGGGAAGATCTCCAACCGGCCCAAGATCATCAGGCCGGATAGCAACAGCTTGGCCGGGGCGGGCAGGAAGGCATGATTGCCCGACGGCCCCACGTCGCCCAGACCGGACCCGAGGTTGCTCATCGCCGACGCCACTGCCGACGTCGAGGTGATCAGGTCGAGGTCTTCGCCCATGTTGGCGTCGATGAACGTGAGGAGGAACGTCGAGACCATGAAGATGAGCATGTAGAAGAGGAAGAAGGACTGCACCGACTCCACCACCGGGTCGGGCACCTTGCGTCGACCCAGCCGAACGGCGAAGACGCCACGAGGATGGACGAGGCGACGCAGGTCGGCATATGCGGCCTTGGTGAGAACCCCCACCCGGAACGACTTGATGCCACCCGATGTCGAACCCGACATCCCGCCCAGGAACATCAGACCCACCACCAGCACCTGTAGGGCGGGTCTCCACTCTCCGAAGTCGCTCGAGGTGAATCCCGTGGTGGTGAGGAGTGCAACGCTGGTGAACACTCCTTCCATGGCGGCGTCGGCGGGGCCCATCTCCGCCCACAAGCCTCCGGTGATGAGCACCGAGGCGACGACCAATAGCGTGAAGTAGATCCGGAACTCGGCGTTGCGCCAGTAGGCGCCAGGATCCCGTAATGCGCGGAAGTGGAGGGCGAAGGAGATCCCGCCGAGGAACATGAACACGATCAGCACCCACTTCGTGTAGGCGCCGAAGACGGCCACCGATTGTGTGGTCGTGGAGAAGCCACCAGTGGACACCGTGGCCAGGGCATGGAGGAGGGCTTCGAAGGGCTGCATCTCCCCAACGGCCAGGAGGATGAAAGATGTCAGTGTGAGACCGGCGTAGACCATCCAATAGCGCAACGCGGTTCCCTGGAACTTCGGTGTGAGGCGCTCTGTGGAGAGGCCGCTCGACTCCGCACGCGTCAACTGCATCCCTCCGGTGCCCAGGGTGGGGAGGACGGCGACACCGAGCACGATCACGCCGAGGCCGCCCAGCCACTGGGTGAGGACACGCCAGAAGAGGATCCCGGCGGGAAGTGTCGACGGGTCGCTTATCACAGTGGCGCCGCTGGTGGTGAACCCGGAGGCGGTCTCGAAGAAGGCGTCCACGGGACCCGGGATCGCGCCCGTGAACAGGTAGGGGAGAGCCCCGAAGATCGAGAAGACGAACCAGGCGAGGCCCACGGCGACGAACCCTTGACGGACGGTGACCCCGGACGGTCGCTTCACCAGACGTCGGCCGAGGATTCCGGAGACGAAGGTGGGCGCGGCGGCCAGACCGATCTGCCCGGAGACGGCGAGCTCCTGATGGGCCAGGGCGACCAGGGCGGCCACTCCCATGGCGATGGCGACGAAGACCAGGATGCTTCCCAGCACCCAGATCAGGACCCTGAGCAGGGGATGCCGGTCCGTCGCGCTCATGCGCTGAAGATCTCGGAGGAGGCGTCGATCGCCTCGGGCACCGCGAAATAGATGATGTGGTCGCCCTCCCGGATGATCGACGATCCGTCGGGCACGAATGTCGTCTCGTTGCGGGAGATCCCGCCGATCACCACGCCTGGCGGCAGGCCGAGATCGACGACGTTCTTGCCCACAGCGGGCGATCCCGGCTCGACGACGATCTCGATCGCCTCGGCATCGGTGTTGGAAAACGTCGCCACCTGCTCCACCTGCCCCTGGCGGACATAGCGCAGGATGACGTTGGCAGCCATCAATCGGGAGGAGATGGCGGCGTCGATACCCACTCCTGACAGCAGCTTGACGTACGGGATCCGGTTGAAGCGGGAGATTGCCATTCCGGCTCCCAGCGCCTTGGCGGCGAGACAGGCGAGCACGTTGACTTCGTCCCATCCGGTGAGGGCCAGGACCACGTCGTTTCGGTTCAGCTCGATGTCCTCCAACACGGCCGGGTCGGTCGGGTCGCCCTGGATCACGAGTGCGTAGGGGTGGTCCTGGGCGAGACGCCGGCATCGGTCGGTGTCCTCGTCGACGAACACCACGTCGAATCCCTGCTGTTCCAGGAGACGGGCGGTGAGGGTGGCGAGCCGGGTGCCGCCGATGATCACCATCCGCCGGAACTCGACCTTCCTCAATCCGATGAGACGGCTGGCATCGGGGACATGGTCTTTGGTGGTCATCACCAGGGCGTAGTCGCCCGCCCGTATCCGGAGATCCCCGGTCCCGACAAAGGTCCGCCCGGCGCGGACGATGGCGGCGACGACCCAACCCCACTCGGCGGTGCGGAGACGCAGGTTGTCCAGGGTGCCCCTTGTCAGTGGCGCCCCCGGCGCCACCAGACCGCCCACCATCACCAGATTGCCGTTGGCGAACGGGATCAGCTCGGAGACGCCACCCGCACCGACGAGCTCGGTGAGCTCTGTTGCCGCCGCGGCAGAAGGGTCGATGATGATGTCGACGCCGAGACGATCGACACCCTCCCGCATCCCCGGATCCTCGATGCGGGCGATCGTGGTGGGGATGCCCAGCTCGGTGGCGGCATGACACGCGAGCACGTTGGCGCCGTCGGAGCTGGTGACCGCGATGAGGAGGTCGGTGTGGCGGGCCCCCGCCTCCTCGAGTGTTCCCAACGATGATCCGTTGCCGGCGATGACCAGCGCGTCCAGCTCATTCTGCAACTGGTTCGCCAGCGCCTCGTCGGCCTCGACCACCACGACCTCGAGGTCGGGCTCTGCCGACAGCCGCTCCGCCAGGTGCGAGCCGACGGCGCCGGCTCCGACCACGATGATGCGCATTGCGGATCCAGGGTAAATGAGGGTCGCCGCCCGGACCGGGCTTCGTCTCGATCCACGGCGTGGGGTCCTACCATTGTGTGATGGATCTCGGCTCCCCTGCAGCTGTCGCCTCCGCGCTACGCGACGTGGGCTATCTGCCCGACCAGCGCATCTCACAGGTGGTGTTCCTCGCCGCCCGGTTGGAGAAGCCGGTGCTGGTCGAGGGTCCCGCGGGTGTGGGCAAGACCGAGCTGGCGAAGGCCGTCGCCGCGGCCACCGATCGGCGTCTCATCCGTCTCCAGTGCTACGAGGGCCTCGACGAGGCCAAGGCGCTCTACGAGTGGAACTACAAGAAGCAACTGCTGCGCATCCAGGCCGACGCCGGGTCCGACTGGGACTCGATCAGCCAGGACATCTTCTCCGAGGAGTTCCTCCTCACCCGCCCCCTTCTGGAGGCGATCCGCTCACCCGAGCCCGTGGTGCTCCTCATCGACGAGGTCGACCGTGTCGAGGTGGAGACCGAGGCCCTGCTCCTCGAGATCCTCTCCGACTTCCAGGTTTCGATCCCGGAGTTGGGGACGATCGAGGCCACCAGCCACCCGTTCGTGTTCCTCACCTCGAACAACACCCGTGAGCTCAGCGAGGCGCTGAAGCGGCGGTGCCTCTTCCTCCACATCGACTACCCGGCGCCCGATCGGGAGAAGGAGATCCTCCAGGCCCGGGTTCCCGGGCTCTCGGAACATCTCGCCGAGCAGGTGGCGCGGGTGGCGCGCTCCATCCGCAGCCTCGATCTGAAGAAGGCCCCTTCGGTCTCCGAGACCATCGACTGGGCGCGCACCCTGCTCACCCTCTCGGTCGAGGAGGTCGACGAGGAGGTGCTCGCCGACACCCTCCACGTCCTGTTGAAGTACCAGGGCGACATCGAGAAGGCCGCCAAGGAGCTCACCTCCAGCCCGGTGGAGTGATGCTGGGGGTCCTCACCGGGTTCATCGGCGAGCTGCGCCAGACCGGTGTCCCGGTGTCGATGGTGGAGGCGATCGACGCCATGACCGCGGTCGAGGCCATCGACGTCGGCGACCGGACCGCTCTCCGGGAGACGCTGCGGGCCACGCTGATCAAGAACGCCCGTCACGAGCGGGCCTTCGACACCGCCTTCGACGTCTATTTCTCCCTTGCGCCGTCGCTCCCCGGTGAGGGCGAGGGGAATGCCATCGAAGGGGCGCCTCCCTCGGGCGAAGCAGGTGGGGGAGCGGGCTTCGAGATGGACGACCTGGTGTCCAGGATCCTCCAGGCCCTCTCCCATCTCGATACCGACGAGCTCCGGCGCGCCGCGTCCGAGGCCGTGGACAACCTCGCCGGGATGGAGCCGGGGCGACCGGTCGGCGGCACCTACTACCTCTATCGCACGCTGCGTCGTCTCGACCTGTCCGCACTGGAGCGGGCGCTGGTGGAGATCCTCATGGGCGACGCCGAGCTGACACCTTTCGAGCAGCGGCTGGTGGAGGAGGACGTCGCCGAGAGACTCTCCCGCCTCCGGGCGGACATCGAGGAGGAGATCCGTCGGCGTCTGGTCGCCGATCGGGGTCGGGAGGCCGTGGCGAGGACATTGCGCCGCCCCCTGGTCGAGGACATCGACCTGATGCACGCCACCACTTCGGACCTCGCCGAGATGGAGGCCGCGATCGGACCGTTGACGCGGAAGCTGGCGGCACGTCTGGCGCGCCGTCGGAAGAAGCGGGCGGGCCGTCTCGACTTCCGGCGCACCATGCGCCGCTCCCTGGCCACAGGCGGTGTTCCCGCCGACCCCCAGTTCCGCCATCCGCGTCCGCACCGCCCCGAGGTGTGGCTGCTCTGCGACGTGTCCGGCTCGATGGCGACGTTCTCCCGTTTCACCCTCCAGTTCACCCACGCCATGGCCACCCATTTCTCCCGGCTGCGGACGTTCGCCTTCATCGACACCATCGACGAGGTCACCGACTTCTTCGGCCCGGGCGTCGACTTTGCCTCTGCGGTCTCCCGAATCGCCACCGAGGCGGAGGTCGTGTGGCTCGACGGTCACTCCGACTACGGCAACGCCCTGGAGACCTTCCATCGCCGCTACGGCGCCCAGCTCACGCCACGGACCACGGTGATCATCACCGGGGATGCCCGGAACAACTACAGACCGCCCAGGGATGGGGTCCTCGCCGACGTCGCCAAGGCCTCCCGGGCCCTGCTCTGGCTCAACCCGGAGCCCCACCTCTACTGGGACACTGGCGACTCCGCGATGTCGGCCTATGCCCGGCATTGCACCTCCGTGCACGAGGTGCGAACACTGCGGCAATTGGAGGACTTCGTCGAGGGTCTCGCCCTGCCTCGAGGCCTTAATCGCTAAACCGGCGGCATCGGGGTGCCGATACGACCAGGTACCCCAAATGGCTGGGCAAGGAAATCGAGGTAATTCAGAGATGGGCGCAAGGATCCTGGTAGTCGAGGACTCCGCTGTGATTCGGCGGCTGATCGAGGTCTGCCTGCGAGCCGCCGATCTGGAGATCATCACCCGGGACGACGGCAAGAGCGGACTTCACGCCGTCAGCTCGGAGTCGCCCGATCTCGTCGTGCTCGACATCGGCCTCCCCGGCATGGACGGCTGGGAGGTCCTCGATCGGATTCGGCGGGACGACGCCACCAAGCACATCCCGGTGGTCGTGCTCACTGCGCACGCGGAGGAGGAGTCGCGGAGACGGGCCAACGAGGGCGGTGCAGACGCCTTCGTGACCAAGCCGTTCCAGCCCAACGACTTCAGGGCGACGGTCCTCAGTCTCCTGGAGTGATCGGGTTGGCTCGGTAACCTCCCGGGCCGTGACCTCGTCCGATATCCCTTCTTTCATCGGCGCGCCGGTGCAACGCCGTGAGGACCCGGCACTGATCACCGGCCGGGCCACCTATGTGGACGACATCGCGCCGAGCGGCACCCTCCATCTCGCCATCGTCCGGTCGCCGTTCGCCCATGCCGTGATCACGGCGATCGACACGTCTGCAGCCGAAACCATGCCCGGCGTCCGTCTCGTTGTCCGGCCCGAGGACGTGGCAGACGTGCGGATGCCCCCCACTCCGAACCCCGCCAGGAACGTCCCGCGGCGCCACCCCCTGGTCCAGGGGAAGGCCCTCATGCCCGGCGACCCCGTGGTCGCGGTGGTCGCCGAGACCCCCGCCCAGGCGCGGGACGCCGCCGAGATGGTGTTCGTCGACTACGACCCACTCGAGCCGGTCGGGGACGTGGTCGAGGCGTTGGGGGCCCCGCCGATCCACGAAGGCCAGGAGTCCAACGTCGCCTACGACCGCTCCAAGGGCGACCGTGCGGCTTTCGAGTCCGTCGGGGGCGACATCCGACTCGATGGCGTCGTCGAGCACCCGAGGGTGGTGCCGGCCCCGATGGAGACCCGCTCGGTGATCGCCGACTGGAAGGAGGGTCGCCTGACGGTCCACATGACCACTCAGGCCCCCCATCTGATGCAGCAGCAGTTCGCCGCCGATTTCGGCCTCACCGAGGCGTCCGTGCGCGTGATCACACCATTCGTCGGCGGTGGCTTCGGCGCCAAGTTCGACGCCGCCGAGGAGGAATACCTGGCGATCGTGGCGGCGCGAGCAACCGGCCGGCCGGTGAAGTGGACCGAGACCCGAAGGGAGCACATGGCGACCATCGGGCACGGTCGGGCGCAACGTCACGAGTGGGAGGTGGTGGCCGACCGCGATGGGAGGATCAAGGCGCTGTGGATCGACATCCTCATCGACCTCGGCTGCCGCCACCGCTACCTCTCCTTCATGGAGATCACCCCGAGGATGGGGACGGGCAACTACGACATCCCCGTCTACGGGTGGCGTATGCGCGGTGTGTGGACCAACCGGGCTCCGCGTGGCATCTATCGGGGCGCCGGCCGGCCGGAGGCGACGCTGACCATCGAGACCGTCGTGGACGCGGTTGCCCGAGCCACGGGGATCGATCCGGCCGAGGTGCGGAGACGCAACTTCATCCGGCCCGAGCAGTTCCCCTACGCGTCGTCGGGCGGGAAGGCGGCCGGCGGGTACGTCTACGACACGGGCGAGTACGAGAAGACCCTGGACAAGCTGCTCGAGGTCGCCGACTACGAGGGACTGCTCGAAGAGAAGAAGCGGGCCCGCGAGGAGGGTCGTCTCCTCGGTGTCGGGCTCGCCGCCTATGTGGAGGTGTGCGGTTTCGAGGACTGGGGCGCCGCCCGGGTCCAGGCGCACTCGGACGGTTCCGTGACGGTGTACGTGGAGACACTCGATCAGGGGCAGGGGCATCGCACCGCCTTCGCCCAACTCGTCGCGGGTGTTCTCGGTCTCGACATCGACCGGGTTCGGGTGGAACAGGGTGACACCGCCAGCGCCCCGGCCGGATGGGGAACCTCGGGTTCCCGCTCGGTGGCCCAGGGCGGCTCGGCGAGCCATGCCGCCGCGCAGAAGGTGGCCGAGAAGGCGAAGCTCGTCGCCGCTCACATCCTGGAGGCGGCGCCGGAGGACATCATCCTCGGGGGCGGTATGGCCACCGTCGTGGGCACCGACGTGTCCGTGAGCTGGGAGGAGATCGTGTCCTGCGCCCTCACGGGGAGGGACCTCCCCGAGGGTATGGAGCCCGGTCTCACCGAGGAGGTCCATCTCCGGTCTGGCGGGCTCAACTTCCCGTACGGGATGCATCTCGCCGTCGTCGAGGTGGACCCGGAGACGGGGTCGGTCCGCCTCGACCGGATGTGGGCGGTCGACGACGCAGGCGTCATCGTCAACCCGATGCTCGCCGACGGGCAGCGCCACGGGGGGCTGGCACAGGGGATCGGACAGGCGATGTGGGAGCAGGTGATCTACGACACCGACGGCAATCTGGTCAGCGCCACCCTCATGGATTACCTGATCCCGACCGCGGCGTCACTGCCATCGTTCCGTCTCGCCGGGACGGTCACGCCGACACCCACGAACCCGCTCGGTGCCAAGGGGATCGGCGAGGCGGGGGCCATCGGGTCGACCCCGGCGGTCCTCAATGCCGTTCGCGACGCCCTCGACGGCGCCGAGATCCAGATCCCGGTCACCCCCGAGAAGATCTGGAAAGCCCTCCAAAGGGTTCAGTCCCCCAGCCGGAGGCTGGGGGAAGGTACCGCCGGCGGGGCACAGCGGAGCCGGGGCTAGGGGCGCGCCGATTGCGCCAGTGGGGAGCACCGCCGAAGGTGGGGAGTGGCGAGCGAAGCGAGCCAGGATGTGTCCCCCATTGCGCAGCAATGGGGGAAGGTACCGCCGCCGGAGCGAAGCGAAGGCGGGGGTAGGGGGTGGTTCCCCAGAGGCAGCGGCCGTGTTGCGAAGGCGGTACTCGGTACCAGGTACGAGTCCTCAGGTATCAGCGCCTCAGGGCGCCCAGTGCGCATTGGCGCCACAGAGGACGACCACGACCCGCTCGCCGGGTTCGGGTCGATAGGCGCCACTCAGCAGAGCCGCCATGGGAGCCGCCGAGCCCGCCTCCACCACGACCCGGAGGTGGTCCCACAGATGCTGCTGGGCCCGGACGATGTCGTCGTCGGACACCAGCATCGACCCGCTCACCCATTGCCGTGCTGCCTCCCAAGGGATCTCACCCACTCGCCTCGATCCGAGCGAGCTGATGGCGATCCCGGAGAGCTCCACGTCGACGGGCCCTCCCGCCTCGAACGCGGCATGCAGCGATCCGGTGCCGTCGGTCTCGACACCCACCACCTTGACCGCGCCCCGGAACCACGATGCGACCCCAGCGATGAGCCCGCCCCCACCGACGGCGACGAGGACCGTGTCGGCCCCGGGGACCTGGGTGTCGAGCTCCATGCCGAGGGTCCCGGCACCGGCCACCATCTCGGGCTGGTCGTATGCGTGGGCGAACAGCCCACCTTCCCGCTCGGCGTACTCGACGCTGGCCGCCAGCGCCTCCGGGTACATCCCGGGGACGAGATGGACCATCGCCCCGTAGTCCCGGAGGGGCTCGATCTTCTCCTTCGGCGACGTGTCGGGCACGAAGAGGTGGGCCTCCACGCCGAGGGATCGGGCAGCGTGGGCGATGGCCCGGGCGAAATTGCCCCCTGAGGCCGCAACCACCTTGTCCGGGAGCGCCTCCTCGGAGAGGAGCCGGTTGTAGGCGCCGCGGATCTTGAAAGTCCCCGTGGGCTGGAGGGTGTCCAGCTTGAAGACGAGGTGCTCCGCCAGGCCCGCGTCGGCCTCGATCACCGGCGTGCGCCGGATGTGGCCGGAGATGCGGGCGGCCGCGGCCATGATGTCTTCTCTGGTCGGGACGGTCATTGGCGCAACGGTAAAGCTGGGAACTCCCGTTCCGGCTCTATTCTCGCCGCCGTGACCAGGGCCGCCGCCATTCCCCGCCTCAAGGTGGCGGTTCTGGGGCTCCTCACGATCGCCGCCTACGGCTGTTGGAACTACGCGTTCGGCGTCCTCCTCGACCCGATCATCGCCGACACCGGCTGGAGCGAGCAGTTCCTCACCCGGGTCTTCGGGGTCTCGGTGCTCATCGGCGGCATCGGGTCCATCGTCAGCGGCTGGCTCCTCGACCGGGTCGGGAGCCGGGTGGTCTTCCTCGTCGGCGCGGCCGTCACCCTGCTCACGTTCCTGACTGCCGCGGCGGCGACCTCGCCCTTGGTGTTCGCCGCTGCTGCGGCCGTGGGCGGGGGAGTGGTGGCCGCGCTGGGCTTCTACCACGTCACCCAGACGGTGGCGGTCAGAGTCACTCCGCAGGCGTCGACGAAGGCAATCGCCGTGGTCACGGTTTGGGGCGCCTTCTCGTCGTTCATCTATCTACCGCTGGCAGCCTGGCTGGTCCAGAACCACGGCTGGCGCCCGGCGGTCGTCGTGCTCAGCGTCTCCGCAGCCGGAGCCTTCCTCGTCGCCGCCCTGACGATGAGCACTCGCACCGCCTCGATGCCCAGAAGCGTTCATCTCGTCGCGGAGATTCGCGCCGCGCTCCGGACGCCGGCGGCACGGTCGTTCCTCGTCTCCCAGGCGGTCATCGGGATCGTGATGGGGATCATCTCGGCGTATCAGGTCCCTGCGATGACGGCGGCGGGGCTCTCACTGGCGACGGCGTCGTTCTGGGCCGGGTTCCGGGGACTGTCCCAGCTGCTCGGCCGGCTCCCCCTGATGCCCATGGTGGGCCGGTTCGGAGTAGTGGGATCGATGAGGCTGTCGTACGCCGCGATGGCTGTTGGCGCGGTGGTGCTCGCCTTCGCCGGGACGCCGGTGCTGGCCGCGACCTACGCCGTGGTGGCGGGATTCGGCATCGGCGCCATCTCGCCGCTCGTGGGGATCCATTCCCGGGACGTGTTCGGCGCAGACAGCCTCGGAATGGCGATGGGTGCTGTCAGCCTGGTCTTCCAGGTCGTGGGCGCCTTCGGGCCTCCTCTGGCCGGCTTCCTGACCGGTCAGACCGGGAGCCGTTCGGTTGCGGTGGTCGTGGCCGGCGTTCTGGCCGTGGTGGGTGGAGCCGTGCTCAGGTCGCCGCAGCGGTCTCCTGTGAGATGACCTCGCCGAGGCGCTCGATCAGATCGACGACCCGGTTCGAGTAGCCCCACTCGTTGTCGTACCACGAGAACACCTTCACCAGGTTGCCGCCCAGCACCTGCGTGCTGCTGGCGTCGAAGATCGACGAGTGCGGGTTGCCGATCACGTCCGTCGACACGATCGGGTCCTCGGTGTACTCGATGATCCCCTGGAAAGGCCCCTCGGACGCCGCCTTGACCGCGGCGTTGACCTCGTCGACGGTCACGTCCCGTTCCAGTTCGACCACCAGGTCGACGATCGAGCCGTCGGGGACGGGCACCCGCATGGCCAGCCCGTCGAGACGTCCCTTGAGCCCGGGCAGGACCTCGCCGACCGCCTTGGCGGCGCCGGTGGTGGTCGGGATGATGTTCTCGGTGGCGGCCCGGCTGCGCCGCAGGTCCTTGTGGGGGACGTCGGCGAGACGCTGGTCGTTGGTGTAGGCGTGGACCGTGTTCATGACGCCCTTGCGGATCCCGAAGGCGTCGTCGAGCACCTTGGCGATGGGTGCCAGGGCATTGGTGGTGCACGACGCGTTGGAGGTGACCACGTCCTCCGGCCCGAGCTCGTCGTCATTGACGCCGAGCACGACGGTCTGATCGATCGGCCCCTTCGACGGGACGGTGAGGATGACGCGCTTGGCGCCTGCGTCGAGGTGCTTCTGCAGCGACTCCCGATCGCGGAAGACCCCGGTGGACTCGACCACGACGTCGACATCCAGATCCCTCCACGGGAGCTTGGCGGGGTCGCGCTCCATGAGCATCTTGATCTCGTGCTTGCCGACCTTCATCACGCCGTCGGCGACACTCACGGGCTGCTCGAACCGGCCCATCACCGAGTCGTACTCGAGCAGGTAGGCGAGGATGTCGTCGTCGGACAGGTCGTTGATGGCGACCACTTCGATGTCGGACTCGGTGCGCTCGGCGATGATGCGGAAAACCGCCCTGCCGATGCGCCCGAAGCCGTTGATGGCGACGCGGGTCACTTCAAACCTCCTGCGATGCGCTCGGCCACTTCCACGACACGATGGGAGTAGCCCCAGCCGTTGTTGAACCAGACGATCGTCTTCACCAGTGTCCCGCCGGTGACCATCGTGGCCAGGCTGTCGAAGACGCCGGAATGCGAGTTCATCCTCACGTCCGAGGAGACGATCGGGTCGGCGACGAACTCGATCACCTCGGGGATCTTCTCGATGGCTTTCCGCACCGCGTCGTTGACCTCTTCGACGGTGGTCTCCTGCTCCACGTCGGCCACCATGTCCACGGTGGATCCGTCGGGCACCGGGACGTTGAGGGCCACCACGGAGATCTTCCCCTCCAGCTCGGGGAGGACCTGGGTGATCACCTCACCGGAGTTGGTCTCCGACGGGATGATGTTCTCGCCGGCCGCCCGGCTCGTTCGGTACGAGTCGGTGGGCACGTCGGCGAGCCTGCCGGACTTGGAGAGGGCCTTGACCGCGGTGATGAACACCCGCTTGATTCCAAACGTGTCGTCCAAGGCCTTGAGGATCGGGGTGGCCGCATTCGCCGTGTTGGACGCCATGGCGACCATTACCGGATCGTCGTCGAGGACCTCGTCGTTCACGCCCCGGATGAGGAGGGGGATCTCGCCGGGCACCTCGGGGCTGGATGTGAGGACGACGCGCCTGGCGCCGTTGTCGAGGTGGCCCTGCAGGACCTCCCGGCTGCGATAGCGGCTGGTGGTTTCGAAGACGATGTCGACCTCGTCTTGGGCCCAACTGGTGTCGGCCGGCGTGGCGGCCTGCCCGAAACGGACTTTGCGGCCGTCGTAGTCGAGGAAGCCGTCGGCGTATGACACCTTGCCGGGGAACCGGCCATACAGCGAGTCGTACTTGAGCAGGTAGGTGAGGGCCTCGGGATCGGCGACGTCGTTGATGGCCACGATCTCGAGGTCGTCGCGGCCATGGAGGAGACGGAATACGTTCCGCCCGATCCTGCCGAAGCCCATCAGTCCGATTCGGGTAGCAGTCATCGAACTCCTTTCAACTACCGAAGTTAGCCGTGGCCGCCGTGTAGCCGCGGAGTCCAAAGTCCTTCCCCTCGGGTCGGAGGGCCTATACGTTCGGGGATGGGAGGGGAGTGTTGCTGGTCCAGCTCGTCATTGCCGCCGTGTGTCTCTCACCACCCGTGGACGGGCCCGTCACCGCCGGATTCGCCCCGGTGGGGGAGTACGCCGGCCATTGGGGTGTCGACTACGGCGCAGCAGTCGGGACCACCGTCGGCGCACCGGCATCGGGCCGGGTGACATTCGCCGGGTCGGTGGCCGGGATGCGGACCGTGACCATCGAGCCCACACCGGGCCTCAAGGTATCGGTCTCATATCTCGGCAGGGTCGAGGTCTCGACGGGAGACGCGGTGGAGCGTGGTCAACGCGTCGGCACCGCGGGCACGCCGCACGGGGTCCCGGGCGTGCACGTGTCGGTGCGGGTCGGCGACCGCTACGTCGACCCGGTCCGCCATCTCGGTTGCACCGGCACCGACATCACCGGGGCGCTCCGGCTGGTGGAGCCCCCGATGCCCTATGCTCGCCGTCGTGCGCACCGGGATCCTCGGCGGGACCTTCGACCCGATCCACATCGCCCATCTCCACGCCGCCGAGTGCGCCCTCTATCAGGCCCGTCTCGATCGGGTGCTGCTCATGCCCGCGGGCGATCCGTGGCAGAAGCTGGGGAAGCGGGTGTCTGCCGGTCACCACCGGCTGGAGATGACCAGGCTGGCCATTGCCGGCGTGCCCGGCTTGGAAGCCGACGACCGTGAGGTGAGGCGGGACGGGCTCACGTACACCATCGAGACCCTGGAGACCTTCCCGGCCGACGAGGAGCTGTATCTGATCCTCGGATCCGACGCCGCGGCGGGGCTGCCCACATGGGAACGGGCGGCCGACGTGCTGGATCGGGTCAGTGTGATCGTGGCCCCCCGCCCCGGCACCGACCTCTCGTCGGTGGCGCGGGTGGTGCCCGATGCGATCATCCTCGAGATGGCCCCACTGGGGATATCGGGGACCGCGATCAGACACGCCGCCGCCACCGGCCGCCCATACCGATATCTCGTCACCGAGCCGGTCCATCGCTACATCGAGGAAAATCGTCTCTACACGGAACACGACAGAGGCGATATCGTGGGTGCCCAACCGGAGACGGAGGAATCGTCGTAGAGCACAGTGTCGAAATGGCCCGGGTGGCGGCAGACGCCATCTTCTCCAAGAAAGGGGCCGACATCCTGCTGCTCGACGTGTCCGGTCAGTTCTTCCTGTCGGATGTCTTCGTGATCGCCACGGGCACGTCCCGGCCCCACGTGCAGGCGCTGGCCGAGCATGTCGAGGAGAAGCTGGCCGAAGAGTTCGACGCCAAGCCCCTGAGGGTGGAGGGGGCAAGTGAGGCGGAGTGGGTGCTCCTCGACTACGGGGACGTGATCGTGCACCTCTTCCAGCCGGCGCCACGCGACTTCTACTCGCTGGAGCGTCTCTGGGGCGACTCCACCCGGATCCGCTGGGAGGAGCCGGCTCAGACCGAGAGCTGAGCCCTAGTCGTCGCCACGCAGCCAGGGTGGCCGCGGAGCTTCGATCCGGGGAAGGTGAGAGGGCACCGTTCCGAACCGTTCCTCGTTGCCGGTCTGCCAGTCGCTCCAGGCCTCGGTGATCTCGTCCTCGGTACGGGCCACGAAGTTCCACCACATCTTCACGGTCTCGCCCAGGGGGCGGCCTCCGAGGATCATCACACGGGCGGGATGACTCCGAGCGGTGAGACGGAGCTCGCTCCTGCCCACAGGAACCAGGGCCAGCGAGCCCGGCTCGGTGATGTGATCGTCGACGGCGACGGGCCGGTCGATCGGCACGACGGCGTGCTCGAATCCCGGGTCGATGGGGACCACGGTGGGTCCACCCATGGTCAGGTCCAGACCGATGGCAGGGTGGTCGACGCGAGCCGGGGAGGAGGCACCCCCGTGCGATCCCACGAAGACAGTCGCCAGGCTGTCACCGATGTGGGTTTCGGGGAGCGCGTCGAGGTGCTGGAAGGCCGAGTCCCCGGTCCTGGTCGCGTCGGGCTGGGCGAGCCACATCTGCACGCCCATGATCGGGGTGTCGTCGAGGGGTCCGACCTCAACGCCTTCTTCGGCATGAGCGATCCCGTAGCCGGCGGTCATCAGGTTGAGTTGGCCGGGTCGGATCAATTGCTCGGATCCCAGGGAATCGGAGTGGAGGACGGTGCCGGTGAACAACCAAGTGACGGTGGCGAGACCGATGTGCGGGTGGGGCCCTATCTCCAGCGGTGGTGGCCGGTCCACGTCGCCGGCCTCCATGAGGTCGACGAAGCACCACGGGCCCACGGTGCGGCGATTCTTGGTGGGGAGGACACGGAGGATCCCGAGTTCCCCGATCCTCGTCTGACGGCCGTTCCTGACCTCGATCGCGGCTATGCCGAGATTCTGTGTCGAGGCGCTGCGCTCGTCGACGGGGCCACTCACCCCACCGAGCCTACGCCTGCTCGAGCTGGAGACGGACGATGGGACGGTGGGGGCGTCGCCGTGCCACCTCCACCCAGTCGGTGAACATCCCGGACGTGCCCGTGTACAGGTCGACGGCGGAGGATGCCGGCGCGTCGTAGGGGTAGGCCTCGAGCACGGTGACGCCCGGGTGCCGGGCGTACTGGACGGCTGCCTGAGCCATGACGTCTCCGACTCCCTGCCTGCGGTACCCGACCCGGGTCACGAAGCAGTTCACCGACCACACGGCGGTCTCGTCCACCGGGCCCAGGGTTCGCGACCGCTCCAGTGCCGGGTAGACCTCCCTCGGGCCGAGGGCGACCCACCCCACCGGAGTGCCGTCCAGATAGCCGACGAGGCCCGGCGGGGGACCGGTCTCGGTCACTTCACGGAAGAGATCCTCGGCAGGACGGCCGGGCCCCGAATCCACCGGGCGGGCGTCTCCAGTACATGCAGGCACACCGGCGGGCGACGCCACGCTCACCGAAGACCTCGAGGACGTCGTCGAATCGCTCCGGGGTGAGCGGTCGGCAGGTCAGCGTGCCGGCCTCGGTCTCACCGTGCCACTCCCAGGTCATGCACCCACCTGGTGCACCGTCTCGTGGCGGTCCGGTAACTCGATGACCCGGCAGTCTTCGATATTTGGCGTCTGCACTTCGTCTTCGGCGCGACGGATGAATCCCAACGACTTCATCAGCTCGAAGCGCTTCAGGGATCGCTTCACTCGCTCGTCATGCAACCGTCTCATCTCCTCGTATCCGAGTGTGGTGAGCATCTTCGTTCCCTTCTCGACTGTCCACGCTTCGGTCCCTAACCTATGGGGAAATACGGACAGTTTCTGTCCGCAATGTCGACGAGGGTGACGTCATGCACAGCGCCGAACGGCTGCTCAGACTCTTGGGTTTGCTCCAGGGCCGTGTCGACTGGACGGCCGACGACCTGGCTCAGCGTCTCGGTGTCACGCCCAGGACGATCAGACGTGACATCGCCCGTCTCCGCGACCTCGGGTACCCGGTGGAGGCGCTGGCCGGACCCGGTGGGGGATACCGCCTGGGGGCCGGCGGCAAGCTCCCGCCCCTGCTCCTCGACGACGAGGAAGCCCTTGCAGTGGCGCTGGGCCTGCGGGTCACCATGACCACGGTCGGCGGGCTCGAGGAGGCATCGATGTCGGCCATGGGGAAGCTGGAGCAGGTTCTGCCACCGAGGATCCGACAGAGCCTGGAGGACTTCTCCGAGTCGACCGTGACGGTTCCCGGGGCGCCGTCGCGGGTGGACCCTTCCGTGGTGGCGGTGCTGACTCGAGCCTCACGGGAGCGTCAACGGGTCAGGTTCTCGTACAAGGACGCCAGAGGCGTCGAGTCGGAGCGACATGTCGAGCCCCTCCGCATCGTCCACACCGGCAGGCGGTGGTACCTGGTGGCCTACGACATGGATCGGGAGGACTGGCGAACCTTTCGGGTCGACCGGATGTCAGAGGCGAGGGCGACCGGGATACGGTCGATGCGTCGGCCTGCCCCGGACCCGGTGGAGTTGGTGAACCGGGGTGTGGCCGTGGATGCCTACGCCTACGCCGCCGAGGTGATCCTCCACGTTCCGATCGAGTGGGCGCAACGGATGATCCCGATCACCATCGGACAGGTCAGTTCGGCTGGTGCGAAAAGGTCCAGGCTGCACATCGGCGCTGACGATCTGGAGTGGCTGGCGCGCTACCTGGTGAGCCTGGAGGTCCCGTTCGACGTGGTGTCACCGGATGAGGTCAAAGCGGAGCTGGTGAAGCTGGGGAGACAGCTGATCGACCGCTTCGGGTGAGGTTTCTCATCCTCGGGCGTCGCTGTAAAATGCGGTTCCCACTGGGGCTGTAGCTCAGCCTGGCAGAGCACTTGACTGGCAGTCAAGGGGTCAGGGGTTCAAATCCCCTCAGCTCCACTTCAAGAAACCACCCTTGACCTGGTGGTTCGTCTTAGGTCGATATCTGTCCTGTGGGCGTCGGTCATGCCGAGAGTCCGCGAAAAGTCCGCAGGAGTCCGCGGTCAGCCGGCAATGAACGCCTCATCGCGCCGAAGTGGAGCAGCTCCGAGATCGTGCAGTTGGGCATTCCGAGGCGGCATTTCGAGCCGATGACGCAGGACGGAGTGTCTACCTCCGGCTAGGCATACTTCGTTGCGAGAGTCAGCGGAGGTGTCATGGATAGAGAAGCAGGTATCGAGGAGCTGGAAGTCGCGCATCGGGTGCGCAAAGTGTCCCTCGAAGCTCGGGGAGTCGAACTCGGTGAGCCAAGGCTCCACGATGACGGGATGACCAATTCGGCCTACGACATCGAGTTCCCGAGTGCCCGACCGCCCGTCGCATTGGAAGTCACATCCCTCACGGACTCGAGGTTTATTGAAACGGCAGGGGTTTCCAGCGGGCTTGCAACCAAGGCAACCGCGATAGCCGTCGACAAAGGATCGGGTGGATGGTTGATCGAGATCGACCGGGACACCAGGCTACGAGGCGAGGCGGAAAGGTGGAT
>DASVBU010000010.1:0-41720 GCA_036375695.1 Acidimicrobiia bacterium
GCCGTCACCACAGCTCCTTCGAGCATGAACGGCAGGTTCTGGATCACAGGTGGGAAGTAGAGATCCAATGTCCTCCTATCCGATCGGGTCACCTGCCGATCCGGCAGGCATGGTCATGACACATCAGGGTCGAGGCCTTGGGGGCGGCCCAGGTCGGACCGCCCCCGGTGAGCCCTACCGGAGAACGGGTCGGTCGATGTTGAACCACTGCTTGTAGAGGCGGTCCAGTTCGCCGTTGTTCTCCATGATGGTGAGCCATGTGTTCACCCAATTGAGCAGATCGGTGTCTTCGTGACGGACGCCCACTGCGATCGGGAAATATGGCTCGAGCGGATCGCCCTTTATTTCCCAGTCCGGGTTCTCAGCGAGGAAGGCATTAACGCCGTCCAGGCCCTGGGCCACTGCGTCCGCCTGTCCCTGAGCCGCGGCCAGGAAGGTGTCAGCGGGCGACTCGAACTCCAAGAACTCCGTGCCTTCCGGCGCCGAATTCATCATCAGGGTCGCACTTCCGACGCCTCGCGTGACCGCCACCTTCCTGCCGACCAGGTCGTCCAGGCTGTCGATGCCGCTGTCCTTCTTGGCCGCCCAGACAGACAAGAGAGATCCGTATGGCCGTGAGTAAGCCACCGACAAGGCTCGTTCGGGTGTCATGGCGAACACAGTGATCAACACATCTACGCGACCTGACTGCAGGTAGGGGATACGGTTCGCCAGCTCTGTCTCAATCAGCTCCAGCTCAACCCCGAGCGCCTCAGCCATGGCCTTGGCGATGTCGATGTCGTAGCCGGCCGGCTCGCGGTTGTCATCCCGGAAGCCCCAATTCGGGAACGTGAGCTGTGTGCCTACACGAAGCACACCTCTGTCGATGATTTCCCGCAGTGTCGAATCTTCACCTAGACCGATCTCAGGCTCAGCCTCGCCACCAGGGGTCGTGCCCGCAGTCGTCGAACTGCCGCCTCCGGAATTGGTGCAAGCACTCATCAGCAGCGTCAATGCGGCAAGCAAGGCGACCAATACCTTCCACTTACTCGTCCCGCCGTTCATTCGCTCCTCCTCAAATGATCCGTCCCGTCAACAAATGGGTGATCGCGTGCTCCGTTTCCTCCTCTACTCCGTCTCAGCTTCGTTAGGGGATCCAGCAGCTGGATAGGCCCGCAGATCGTTCTCGACCCTCACCAGGTGGACCGTCATTGCACGACTCGCTGCCTCCGAATCTCTCGCACAGATCGCCTCGACCACATCCGTGTGTTCGGAGATGGTCAACGGGGCATTCCGAGGCAACCGGACAGTCCTCTTGCGGACACTGTTAGCGAGCCCCGCCAGGCTGGCGCTGACGCTCCGCAGAATGGGGTTGTGCGCCGCAAGGTGGATCAGCTGGTGAAGGCGGGAGTCGTGTTCAACCAACTTCAGAGCGTCGCCTTGCGCCTCTATCCCCGCTTTGATCTCGTCCCGGAGCGCATCCAGCTCCTCCGTTGTGGCTCTCTCGGCGGCGAGTGCTGCCGCAGCGGGCTCGGTGATTCGCCTGACCTCGAAGAGGGAGAACACAGCCGAGTCCTCGATGGCGAGTATCAACTGGAGAGGCTCGGCGAGCAGTTCGGGTTCCAGCGATGACACATAGGTGCCGTCGCCATGTCGCACCACGACGATATTCATCGCGGCGAGTGCCCTGATCCCCTCTCGAAGGGACGCTCTCGAGATCCCGAGGCGGTTTGCCAGATCGTGCTCATTCGGGAGGCGTTGACCGGGGCGCAGGTCGCCCTGGGCAATCAGCTTCCTGAGCAGATTCAAAACACTCTCCGAAGCAGGAGTTCGGGACGGGCCCTGCCCTGACGGTCCGTAAAGCTGATCAAGGCTAATGGTCAGACCTCCGATGTCTGACCAGACGATGCCACAGCAGTCCGGTGATGTCAACGAGCGCGTTCAATCACAGGTACGGGGATATGCCGTCGACGTCGCTCGAGTGCGTCGATGAGGTCCGTTCCTTCTGGTCGGCTCCGGTCCAAACGCTCAGAGTGCGCCCCACCCCCCGCCACCAGGCGTGAGCACGACCAGACGGTCGCCTGGGCCGACTTCGACGGTGCACTTGCCGGGCAGCCGTTCCACCGATCCGTCCGCCCGGTGCAGCCAGTCCTCGCCGGTCGATCCCGGACCGCCCCCCGCGAGACCCCAGGGGGCGTGGCGTCTCCGCTCGCCCATCAGCGACAGGGTGGCTGCGGTCTCGAAGACGATCTCACGGCGGATGCCGTCGCCACCACGGAACATCCCGTCACCGCCGCTTCCCCGGCGGAGCGTGTAGGCGACGACCCGGAACGGATAGTGGGTGTGGAGCGCCTCGATCGGCGTGTTCTGGGTGTTGGTCATCCCGGTGTGGAGCCCGGACTGCCCGTCGGCCCACGGCCGGGCGCCCTGGCCGCCGGCCACCGTCTCGTAGTAGGCGAACTCCTCGTTGCCGATGAGGACGTTGTTCATGGTCCCCTGGGAGGCAGCCGGGACCCGGTCGGGTGCGGCCCGGGCGAGGGCGCCCAGCACCACGTCGGCGATGCGCTGGCTGGTCTCGACGTTCCCGGCCGCCACCGCCGCGGGGAACCGGGCGTTGACGAGCGTGCCCTCCGGGGCGATGAGGTCGATCGGCCGGTAGCTGCCGCCGTTGGGCGGGATGGCTGGATCGGCGGCGACCCTCACCGCGTAGTAGAGACACGACCTGGTGACGGCCTCGACGGCGTTGAAGTTGGCCTCCACCTGGGGGTCGGTGCCGGTGAAGTCGGCGATCAGAGTGTCGCCGTCGATGGTTACCGTCACCTCGATGGCGACGTCGCGGTCGCCGTGCTCCATGTTGTCACGGAAGCTCCACGATCCGTCGGGTAGCGCCGCCAGCGCCGCACTCATCCTCCGCTCCCCGTAATCGAGAAGGGCGTCGGAAACGGCGAGAAACCGATCGATCCCCTCCGACTCGATGAGCTCGGTGAGACGCCGGGCGGCGACGGCGTTGGCCCCCATCTGGGCGTCGAGGTCACCGCGTCGCTCCCAGGGCGTTCGGGACGCCCCCACGAAGGGCTCGAGGAACGCGGGGAGCCAGCGGTCGTCGGCGACGCACTGCATCGGGGGCACCCTGTGGCCTTCCTGGTCGACGGTCGTGGCGTGTGCGGGCATCGAGCCGGGCGCCTCGCCCCCGACGTCGGCGTGATGGGCCCGGTTGGCGACCCAGGCGACGTGCCTCCCCCGGACGAACACGGGCGCCACGAGTGTGAGGTCGTTGAGATGGGTACCACCGGCGAAGGGGTCGTTGACGGCATATTGGGCGCCGGGCACCGGGTCGAAGCGGGCGAGACAGGCCTTCACCGATTCCGGCATCGACCCGAGATGGACCGGGATGTGCTCGGCCTGGGCCAGCATCTCCCCCGAGGCGGTGAAGACGGCAGCCGAGCAGTCGGCCCGCTCCTTGATGTTCGGCGAGAGAGAGGTGCGCCGGAGCACACCGCCCATCTCCGTGGCGATGGCGGCGAAGCGGTGCCGGGCGACCTCGAGGGTGACCGCGTCGATCATGACTCCACCAGGTGCCCGATGTGCTTGGTGGCCTCCCGATAGGAGAGGCTGGACAACTCGTCCCGGTACTTCGTCACGAACCCGGCGACGGCCCCCGGATCGGTCTTGGCGTATTCCCGCAGCGCCCAGCCGATGGCCTTGCGTATGAAGAACTCCCTTTCGGCCATCCTCCGCCGGCAGAAGTCGAAGAGACGGTCGGCGTCGGTGGCGTCCTTGGCCCCGATCTGACAGAGCAGCGCCGATCTACGAAGCCACATGTCGGGAGCGTCGACCCAACGATCGACTTCGGGCCAGGTCTCGGCCGGATGGTCGACGACCAGATGCCGGACGAGATGGGTGGCGATCTCATCGACCAGGTCCCACCAGGCTCCTTCGACGATGAGCCGGCGATAGAGCGGAAGCGACTCGGGCACCACGAACCTGCGATGCGCCCGGGCCACTCCGAGGGCGATGTACTTCTCCTCCCGGTGAGGCAGCCCCCAGAGCGCGAGGACCAGCCCTTCGTACTCACCCTGGTCGGCCGGTGGCCAGGTGCGGACGATGTGTCTCACGATCGGGACCCGCCCCGACTTCTGCACGCCATAGAACGGCATCGAGGTCTTCATGTATGCCTGCATCCCGGCGGCCCTGTCGGGATCGGCCGCGGCCGACAATGCCTCTCGCACATACCGGACCGCGGGCTCGGGGAAACGGGACATCGGCCCGGAGGGTAAACGTCGTCGCCGGCCGGGCATCCGGGCAGGTAGGGTCGGTCGGCGTTGCCGTCTGAATCCATCGTCGACGAGCCGGTCCGGGGCGCAATCGGGGACCCACGAGGCCTGCAGCTGCCCGGTCTGGAGGCAGCTCGTCGGTACGTGAGGGGGGAACTGCCGCTGGGACCGATCCACCGTCTCACAGGCCTGCGCCCCACCGACGCCGGTCCCGGACGCTGCACCTTCTCCATGCCGGTCACGCGCTGGCTGGAGGACGGTTTCGGCGTCGTCTGGGCAGGTGTGTTCGCCCTCCTCGCCGATGCGCCACTCGGTCTCGCCATCTGGACCGGGCTGCCGGCCGGGAAGATGGTCACCACCTCGGAGCTGAACATGTCGTTCGTCCGACCGATCACCAGGGAGACCGGGAACATCGTCGGCCGGGCGACGAGTGTCCATCAGGGGAGCCAGGTCGGCCTGGCGGCCGTCGAGGTCTCCGACCGCAACGGCCGTCTCATGGCCTACGGGACGACGCGTTGTCTCATCGTCGATGCGCCGGTCGACCTGGCGGCAGAGTACCCGGAGCCGGACACCGGGCCCGACGAGCCGGTGGACCCGTACCTGAGGGAGCCGCCGGGCGACGCGTACTTCGATCTGGAGACGATCGTCAAGGGAGCCCCGACGGACGTGCTGACGAGGGTCTTCGGTGGAGAGGTCAGACCGAACATCTGGCGTCTGCTCCCGCTGTCGGGCGAGCTCGAGGGCCCTGGGTCGGTGAGAGCCACCTTCCCGACGACACCCTGGTTCTCGGCAGGCGCGCCGTTCCTCTACGGCGGGCTGCTGGCGCTGTTCGCCGAGTCCGCCACCGGCTCCGCCATCTACTCGACGGTCGACCCGGGCGAGGTGTTCGCCACCCTGGACCTGAACATCCGGTTCACCCGGCCCGTGCCGATAGGCAGCGGCGACATAACCTTGAGGGGTCAGGTCCAGCACGTGGGCCGGAGGCTCCGGGTCGCCTCGGCCGACCTGTTCAACGCCGAGGGCAAGCGGGTGGCCATGGCCACCTCGTCGGCGCTGGTGGTGCCCGATGGGGTGCAGCAGTTGATGCGCGGGGTCCCACCGGAGGAGATCCTCGGGATCCGCTGATCAGGCCTCGGTGATCTCCAGGCTCCCGTCGTCGAGGACGACGAGACGATGACCCGCCTCGACCCGCACCGCAGACGACTCCTCCACCACCGTCGCCGGGCCGGTGATCTCGAACCCTGCCGGCAGAGTGGCCCGCTCCCAGACCCCTTCCCTGCCCCACGGCTCCGCACCGGAAGGCCCGGCGGCGACCGAGTCCCAGCGGAGCGGAGCATCACCCAGGGCGGCGGCACGCAGCGTGACCAACTCGAACTGCTCGCCGGGGCGGACGAACCCGAAGTGACGACGATGGGCCTCCTCGAAGCTCGTCCGGATCGCATCCCAGACCGGCTCCGCCGGCACCTCGAGCTCGTGGGACTGACCCCGATAGCGGCAGTCGAAGGTGACCGTGACCGATGCCGGCTCCCCGCCGAACACCTCGCGGAAGCGACGGCCGACCTCCTCGCGCCGGGCCGCCACCTCGCCGGCGAGCCGCGGGTCGGCCTCGGGGAGCATCACGGTCCGGGCGTCGTCGACCCTTGGCGGCGACAGGAGAAGGCCGACCGCGGAGAAGACCCCGGAGAACGGCGGCACCAGCACCTTGGGGATGCCCAATCGGCGGGCGAGCCGCCCGGCGTGCAGGCCGCCGGCGCCACCGAAGGCGACCAGCACCGCCTCCCGGGGATCTGCTCCCTCCTCCACCGACACCGCCCGCAGGGCGTGCTCCATGTGGCTGTCCACCACCTCGAGCATGCCCGCCGCACAGGCCTCGGCGGTCAGCGAAGCCTCGGCGCCGAGCACCGACAGCGCCTCTCGCGCCGCGGGCAGATCGAGCCGGAGTTTCCCGCCCAGTGCCAGGTCGGCGGGGATGTGACCGGCGATGAGGTTGGCATCGGTGACCGTGGGCTCGGTGCCCCCCCGCCCATACGCGGCGGGCCCGGGATCGGCCCCGGCCGAGTGCGGCCCGACCCGGAGGGCGCCGCCGCGGTCGAGCCAGCCGATGCTGCCACCACCGGCGCCGATGGTCCGCACCGGGATCGACGGGACCCGGGCGACGCGCCCCGCCACCCGGTGCCCGGACCCGGTGGCCGGAACACCTCCCGAGATGCGGCACACGTCGGTCGAGGTGCCACCCATGTCGAACGAGATCACCTCCCGGTGTCCGTGATGCGCCCCCAGCGCCGCGGCGGCGACCACGCCTCCTGCCGGCCCCGACAGGACGAGCTGGACCGCCTGCGCCGAGGCCTGGTCGAAAGGAAGCAGTCCGCCCGCCGAGGTCATCACCAGGGCCCGTGCCACGGGCAGGGCCGCGCCGAGCCGCGACAGGTACCCGGCGACGGCCGGGGTCAGGTATGCGGACAACACGGCGGTGGCGATCCGCTCGTACTCGCGGAACTCCGGCGAGATCGCCGTGGCCGCGATGGTGGGCACACCCGAGGCCGTCTCCAGGGCCGATGCCAGATCCGCCTCGCGATCGGGATCGAGATACGCCTCGACCCGACCCAGCACCGCCACATCGACACCGAGCCCGGACAGGGCCGCCGCCGTGTCAGATACGTCCTGGAGCGAGACCCGCGACACCCGGTCCACCAGAGGCGAGGGACGGTCGACCGCCGGGTCGTAGAGCGACGGCCGGTCCTGGCGGGCGATCTCGACCAGATCTTCGAAGCCGGGATCGGTGACCAGTGCCACCCGTGCGCCCTTCCCCTCGAGCAGGGCGTTGGTGGCGACGGTGGTCCCGTGGAGAAAGACGTCGTCGTCCCGCCACACCACCGCCGAGGACACCGCGATCGACGGGTCCGCCGGCGTGGTCGGCACCTTGAAGCCGGTCACCGCCCCGGCGTCGTAGACCGCGACATCGGTGAAGGTGCCCCCGACGTCGACCCCGACCAGCCGCACCCGGGGTTACCCTCGCCCCATGCCCGTGGTGCCCACACCGTCACCGAACCCCAATGCGATGAAGTTCGTCGTCGGCACGCCCGTGGGTGGCCCGGCGACCGTGAAGCCCGGCTCGGACGCGGAAGGGTTCGCGGCCGAGATCGCCGGGCTGGACGGTGTGAGCAGCGTCTTCTTCACGGCCGACTTCGTGACGGTCACCAAAGATCCCTCCATCGGATGGGACGACCTCGTCCCCGAGGTGGTGGCGATCCTAGAACGGGAGTTCTCCGCCTAGGGCCCCACCAGCACCGTGCGGGGGCGCCGCACGCCGTCTGTGTCCTCGGCCATGACCACGACCCGCCAGCCTCCCGTGGGCAGGGGCTCGCCACCGACCACCGAGGCTCCCGACGCGTCGAGCTCGGCGCGGATCTGGTCGGGCACCGTGCCCAGGGGAATCGGCTGGGGCGCGGTCGGCTCGGCGGCCACGGCCACCGTCGGCGGCCGGGTGACCCGGGGAGATCCGTCCGGCCCGATCGCCACCTCGACCAGGAGCCGGCGCGGTGGCTGACGCACGAAGACGCCCTCGGATCCCGAGACCAGCGATCTCACCAGCACCTCGACCTCGTAGGTGAACGGCGCGGTCTCGGTGACCGACACGGCTCCCGCCCAGTCGACGAACACCTGGACGCCTTCGGGCGCCTCCGGGAGGGGGAGGCCGGCCGGGAGCAGCGAGGCCAGGGTGGCACGGGATGCCTCCGAGCCGTCCACCGACAGGTACTCGACGGCGAACCACTCGGCGTGCGCCGCCGCGGCGTCGGCGAGGCTCCCGGGGTCGACCGCGTAGAGATCGGCCTCGGCGACCACCATCGGTGGCGGAACGGCTGCGGTCGTGACGGTCGCCGTGGTGGCCGGGAGCGTCGACTGGGCGACCGTCTCCGGCGGAGCCATCGGGCGGCTGCGCATGAACGAGAACGCCAGCGCCCCCAGGGCGACCGCAACCGCCCCGGCGATCACCAGACGACCCGGATCCGGCCTCCTCCGGTCGAGCGCCTCCCAGGGGATCCGCTCATAGGTCTCGTGCCTCTCCTGCTCCATGCCCGCGACCCTATGGGGCCGGAGAGGGCGCAACAAGGGGGTTGAACCTGGGGAACCCGGGCGCCTCCGGCTAACGTCAATTGGGTCATGGCGTTCAACCCCGACCCGAAACCGGGCCGCTGGATCCTCCCCCTCGTCGTCCTGGCGATGATCGCGTTCACCTACTACTTCGTGCGCGAACTGCCCGCGGCGAGCCCCACGTCGACGACCATCGGCGCGGGATCGACGACTACGACGGGCGCCGGGGAGGGCTCGACCAGCACCACCGCGGCAGGGCCGACGGATCCGGCAGTCCAGGACTACGTGGACGCCGTGCGTGCGATCAACGACGCCCTCGCCGAGCAGGGCTCCGAGTTGACCGCGGCCAACACGGGTTTCGACGCCAACCCGCGCACGGTGGAGTATCGGGACGCCGTGTCCAGATTCGAGGCCGTCCAAGGCGCCACCGAAGACCTGCTCACCCAGCTCCAGGACCTGACGGCGCCGGAGAGCGTGGCGGCGCACCACGAGAACCTGGTCGAGCATCTAACCGCCGCGGTCCAGGCCGCGGAGGATGCCCTGAACGGCCTCCAATCAGACGATCCGGGCACGATCCGCCGCAGCGCAGTGGACGCCTATGCCAACACGGTCACCCAGTTCGCCGACGAGCTGGCGGCGCTGGAGGAGACCGCAGGCGTCCCGCCGGCCGGCGAGTAGCGCCTAGTAGCCGTAGCCGTAATCGTCGGGCGCGGTAGTCGTGGTGCCACCGGCGCCGGGTCCGCCCTGGGCCGAAGCCTCGGTCATCATCTCCCCAGTGGCTCCGACCACGTACCAGACGTCGTTCAGACCCTGTCCGTTGGTGTCCCCGGGCGCGGCATCGCCTGCGAAGTAGTAGAGCGGCTGCCCGTTGACGGTGAGCTGGGTGGTCCCGTCGGTCCGCTCCGTGGTCCCGAACTCGAACACCGACATGTCCAGGTCGGAAGCGACCGGAGTGTCGCCCGGCACTGCCGGCCAGTTGTCGGCACAGGAGTCGTAGCACTGGCTGGTCCCGTCGGTGTCGACCGTGAACATGTACAGGGTCATCCCGTCGGCGTCGACCAGGATCCGACCCAGGTCGCTGTCGGCCAGATGGATCCCCTCGGCAGCGCCCATGTCTCCGCCCCCCGTGGTGGAGGTCGCGTTCGAGCCGGTCGTGGTGGTGGCGGCGGGTGCCGCGGTGGTCGTGGGAGCGGCCGCGGTGGTGGTGGATCCGCCCTGGTCGCCACAAGCGGCGACGAGCGCCATCACGGCGACCAAAGTCAGCAACCTTCTCATCCGAGCTCCTTCTCGTCCTTCCCCGACCAATACGGAGCCTGGCCCCGCATGGTTCGGCGCCCTGGCACAATGCCGTCGTGGACCGTGAGACTCTGGAGCGTTTCCGCACCGGGGACGAGACGGCGTTCAAGGCCGTGTATCAGCGGTACGGCGGCGCCGTGTACACGGTCGCCATGAGCATCCTGGGAGACCCCGGGCTCGCCGCCGACGCCACCCAGATCACGTTCGTCAAGGCCTGGAGGGCGGCGTCCACCTACGACCCCGATCGGGAACTGGCGCCCTGGATCTACGCCATCGCCCGACGCACCGCCATCGACATCTATCGCAAGCAGAAGCCGTCGGCGGCCCTGTCCGAAGCCGACGACCCCGCCTATGGCCCCGGCCTCGAGGACGTCTGGGAGGCGTTCGAGGTCCGTCTCGCCCTGGACAGCATCTCCGACGACGAGCGCGAAGTGATCCGTCTCAGCCATTTCGAGGGTCTGAGCCACGCCGAGATCGCGGAACGGCTCGGCATCCCGCTGGGGACGGTGAAGTCCCGTTCCCACCGTGCCCACCGCCATCTCCTCGAATTGCTGGAACACCTCCTGGAGACATGATGGAGAACCACCGCCCGATCCCGCCCGTACTGGAGGGGAATCGATGAACACCGAAGAGCGCACCTCCTATCTGGAGACCGGCGCAGGGGGGAATCTCGAGGGAGCCGACCGTCTCGACAGGATCCGGAGCCTCCTCGGACGGGCGGAGACCTGGGCGGAGCCCCCGGCCGGTCTGCTCGAGGACATCCTCGAGGCCACGGACCGTGAGCCGGCCCGGGTCATGCCCGCGCCCAGGCGCCGGCCCCGCTACCTGCCCGGGCTGAGCATCGCCGCGGTACTGGCCATCGTGCTGGTCGGTCTCATCCTCTTCCTCGACCAGGGCCCCGCCGAACAGGACGACATGGTGGTGGCGCTCGCCGGCACCGAACTCGCCCCCGGGGCGCGCGGCGAAGCGCGAATCGACGAGACCCCGGCCGGCTGGTACATCCGCCTCCAGGTCGACGGGCTCCCCCCGGCACCCGAGGGCTCGTACTACGAAGGGTGGCTGTGGCGCGAAGGCGAGGGGGTGAGCATCGGCACCTTCCACCTCCGCTCCTCGGAGCCGATCGCCCTATGGTCCGGTGTCTCGCCCGACGAGTACCCCGTGGTGCGGATAACCCTCCAGGACGTCGGCGGCGGGCCGGCCGCTTCGGAGCGCGTGATGATGGCGGGGACCATCCTCGGCGACTGACCGGCTAGGTTCGGGACCATGTGCTACTCACCAGACGCCAACCCACCCGTCCCGGTGATCGAGGGAGGCTCCTCCCGCCAGGAGGACCTCGAGCTCGTGGCGCGTGACGGCAATCGGTTCGCGGCGTTCGCCGCCTATGCCGCCGAGCCCAAGGGCCCGGGCGTGGTCGTACTCCCCGACATCAGGGGCCTGCACAACTTCTACGTCGAACTGGCCGTCCGCTTCGCCGAGCACGGGTACGACGCAGTCGCCATCGACTACTTCGGGCGCACCGCCGGCGTCGGCCGCCGGGACGAGACCTTCGACTGGAAGGAGCACGTCCCGCAGGTGATGGTGGAGCACACCGCCGCCGACACCGCGGCCGCCCTCGAGGTGCTCCGCGCCAACGACCCGGACCGCAAGTGCTTCGTCCTCGGCTTCTGCTTCGGCGGCTCCAATGCGTGGCACATGGCCGCCCAGGGCCTCGGCCTCGCCGGCGCGGTCGGCTTCTACGGCAATCCGCAGCGGCCGCCCGTCGGGCCGATCGAGGTGGTCGACGAGATGAGCTGCCCGATCCTCTGCCTTCAGGCGGGTGACGACCCGGGCATCCCGCTCGAGGTGGTCGACGCCTATCGGGAGGCCCTGCAGCGGGCCGACGTGGAGCACGAGATCGTGGTCTACGAAGGGGCCCCGCACTCCTTCTTCGACCGTCAGCAGGAGAAGTTCGCCACGGAGTCGGCGGACGCCTGGCGGCGGGTCATGGAGTTCTTCGAGCGTCACGGCTCGTAGGGCTCAGTCTCTCGCAAGGGCTGACACCAGCTCCGACAGGGTCATCGCCGCGATCTGCTCGCCCAGGACGCCGGGGTCCTGGTAGGCCGCGGTCAGGTCGTCTCCTTCGAGGAAGTAGAAGGACTGCCGATGGCTGACCGGGAGGTAGAGCGGCTCACCGCCACTCCCGGTGGCGCCATCCTCGCTGGCGACCAGGAACGCGACGACGCGGTTGCCCGGCAACCGCCAGTCGCGCACCGTCGGCTGATCCGAATACGCCGATTCGAGTGTCGCCACCGCGAGCAGGGTCTCGGTGTACTCCCCTCTCAGCACATCCTGCACCTGGACCACCGTTTGCACCGTGCGCGCCCCGGTCGCCTGGGTCTCCCCCGATCGAAGCACCCGCACCGTGCCCACGACGACGAGGTCGGAGCTCGCCGCCAGCTCCTCGAGCGTCCCGAACGACGGGTCGTCAGGGATGGATCCCGGGGCGTCATCGTCACCGCCGACCAGCCGGATGAACCCGAACCCGGCCGCGGCCAACACCACACCCACGACGATTCGACGCCACACGTCGGTTCCCGACCTTAACGACGGGTCGATGGTGTCCCACGGCCCACCCCCGGCCGAAGCCGGGGGTCACACCGGGTGCGGCCCGGAGCCGCTCAGACGTCGTAGTAGAGGTGGAACTCGTACGGGTGCGGGCGGAGCCTCACGGCGTCCACCTCGTGCGAGCGCTTGTACTCGATCCAGGCGTCGACCAGGCCCTGGCTGAACACCCCGCCCTGGAGGAGGAACTCGTGGTCCGCCTCCAATGCATCGAGCGCATCGTCGAGACTCCCCGGGACCGTGGGCAGGTCCGCCAGTTCCGAGGGGGGCAGGTCGTAGATGTCCTTGTCCACCGGCTCGTGCGGCTCGACACGGCGGGCGATCCCGTCGAGACCCGCCATGAGCATGGCGGAGAAGGCGAGGTAGGGGTTGCACGCCGGGTCGGGGCAGCGGAACTCGAGACGCTTCGCCGCCGGGCTCTGCGAGTACTGCGGGATGCGGATGGCCGCCGACCGGTTCCGGCTCGAGTACACCAGGTTCACCGGGGCCTCGTACCCCGGGACCAGCCGGTGGTAGGAGTTGGTGGTCGGCGCGGCGAACGCCAGGATCGCCGGGGCGTGCTCGAGGAGGCCGCCGATGTACCACCGGGCCATGTCGGAGAGGCCGGCGTACCCGCTCTCGTCGTAGAAAAGGGGCTCACCGCCACGCCACAGCGACTGGTGGGTGTGCATGCCGGAGCCGTTGTCCTCGAATATCGGCTTGGGCATGAAGGTCACCGACTTGCCCATCTGCCAGGCGGTGTTCTTCACGATGTATTTGTACATCGTGACCTTGTCCGCCATCCGCAGCAGCGTGTCGTAGCGGATGTCGATCTCCGCCTGGCCCGATGTGCCGACCTCGTGGTGCTGCACCTCGATCTCGATCCCGCACTTCTCCAGGTTGTGCACCATCTCCGATCGCAGGTCCTGGAAATGGTCGGTGGGCGGGACGGGGAAGTAGCCCTCCTTGTAGCGGGGCTTGTATCCCTTGTTTCCGCCGTCCTCCTGCTTGCCCGAGTTCCAGGCGCCCTCGACCGAGTCGAGGTAGTAGAAGCCCGAGTACTGGTTCTGACCGAAACGCACGTCGTCGAAGATGTAGAACTCCGCCTCGGGGCCCCAGTACGACAGGTCGGCGATCCCCGTGCTGATCAGGTAGTCCTCCGCCTTCTTGGCGATGTAGCGGGGATCCTTCTCGTAGGGAGCGCGGGTCAGCGGGTCGTGGACGAAGCAGTAGAGGATGAGCGTCTTGCGGGCGCGGAAGATGTCCTCGACGGCCGTGGACGGGTCAGGGACGAGGATCATGTCCGACTCCTGGATCGCCTGGAAGCCACGGATCGAGGAGCCGTCGAAGCCGAACCCCGCCTCGAAGCTGTCTTCTGTCAGCTCGTGGGCGGGGACGGTGAAATGCTGGACCTGGCCGGGGAGGTCGCAGAATCGGAGGTCGATGAACTCGTACCCCTCGGACTCGACCAGGGATAGCACGTCGGAGGCGGTTTCTGTCACCTTGGGCACCTTTCCTTCTCGGGTTCGGCCGTTTTGTATCCCCGCTCGATTGCTCGACGGTTGCAGAAGTGTGAACACTGTGTTTCCTGGGCGGCGGCAAACACCAACCCGACTACCGTGACGCCACGTCATGCCAGCCACGGTCGTCCTCGGTGCGCAGTGGGGCGATGAAGGCAAGGGGCGGGTCGTCGACTTCTTCGCCTCGGAGGCGGAGTACGTCGTCCGCTATCAGGGCGGCAACAACGCCGGCCACACCATCATCGTCGGAGACCAGCGTCTCGCCCTCTCCCTCATCCCGTCGGGGATCCACTATCCGGACTGCGTCCCCGTGATCGCCTCGGGGACGGTGATCGACCCCAAGGTGCTCATCGCCGAGATGGACACGGTGGCGGAACAGGGTCTCGACCCGGCGCGGGTCCGGCTGTCGTCCAACGCCCACCTGATCATGCCCTATCACCGCAAGCTGGACGCGGTCATGGAGCGGTACCTGGGGAAGAACCAGATCGGCACCACCAAGCGCGGGATCGGCCCGGCCTACATGGACAAGTACGCCAGGTCGGGGATCCGGGTCCAGGACCTCTTCGACCCCAAGATCTTCCGCGCCAAGGTGGAGACCGCGCTCGAGGAGAAGAACAAACTCCTCCCCCGGGTCTACAACACGCTCCCCTTCTCGGTGGACGAGATCGTCGAGGAGTACCTGGGGTACGCCGAGCGGCTGCGCCCTCACGTCACCGACACCTCCCTCCTCATCTGGGGGGCGATCAAGGACGGTCGCAACGTGCTCTTCGAAGGCGCCCAGGGGACCCTCCTCGACATCGACCACGGCACCTATCCCTTCGTCACCTCGTCCAACCCGACGGCGGGTGGCGCGGTCGTGGGCTCGGGCATCGGCCCGCTCGACATCGACGAGGTGGTCGGTGTCGCCAAGGCGTACATCTCCCGCGTCGGCACCGGCCCCTTCCCCACCGAGCTCCACGACGCCGACGGCGACAGGATGATCGAGCTCGGGGGCGAGTACGGGACCGTGACCGGCCGGCGGCGGCGATGCGGCTGGCTCGACCTCCTCGCCCTCCGCTACGCGGCCCGGGTCAACGGGCTGAGCCGCATCTTCATGACCAAGCTCGACATCCTCTCCGCCTTCGACACCGTCAAGCTGGCCGTGGGCTACCGGGAGGGTGACACGACGCACGACGAGTTCCCGGCGCAGCAGTCGGTCCTCTACCACTGCACCCCCGTGTATGTGGAGCTTCCGGGGTGGGGCACCGACATCACCGGGGCCCGCAAGTACTCCGACCTCCCGGCCAACGCCCGCACCTACATCGAGTTCGTCGCCGAGAACGTCGGGGTCCCGGTGGGCTGGGTGTCCGTGGGCCCGGAGCGCAGCCAGTTGGTCGAGGTCGGATGAAGGTCCTGCTCATCGGCTCCGGGGGCCGGGAGCACGCCCTCGGCTGGAAGCTGGCCACCTCTCCCCGTGTCCGCGAGCTGGTCTCCCTCCCGGGCAACCCCGGTCTGGCCGGGCTGGGCCCGCTGATCGAGGGGATCGAGCCCACCGATGCCGGTGCGGTGGCGGCGATGGCCGCGGCACAGCGTTTCGACCTGGTGGTCGTGGGTCCCGAGGCACCCCTGGCGGCGGGGGTGGTGGACGCCCTGCAGCGCCAGGGCATCCCGGTCTTCGGGCCGACCCGGGCCGCGGCGAAGCTCGAGTCTTCCAAGAGCCATGCCAAGTCGGTGATGGAGCGGGCCGGCGTCCCGACCGGCTGGGCCGTCACCGTGACCGACCTCGACGACGCCCGCCGGCATCTGGAGGGATCGGATGGGCCCTACGTGGTCAAGGCCGACGGTCTCGCCGCGGGCAAGGGCGTCCTGGTCACCGAGTCCAGAGGTGACGCCCTGGCCTGGGCGGAGCGATGGCTCCCGTCGGGGCCCGTGGTGATCGAGGAGTACCTGGAAGGGCCGGAGGTTTCGGTGTTCGCCGTCTGCACCGACACCGGCGCAGTCCCACTGGAGCCCGCTCGGGACTACAAGCGGCTCGGCGACGGGGACACCGGCCCCAACACCGGGGGAATGGGCGCGTACTCGCCGGTGACCGGCCTGCCCGCCGGTCTCGTCGACGAGGTCATGCGCCGGGTCGTCGAGCCCATCCTCGCCCGGATGGAGGAGGACGGGACGCCGTTCCGTGGCTTCCTCTACGCGGGCCTCGTGCTCACCGACGATGGGCCCAAGGTGCTGGAGTTCAACGTGCGGCTGGGCGACCCGGAGGCGCAGACCGTGCTCCCCCGCCTCGCCAACGACCTCGTAGACGTGCTCGAGGGAGCGGCTCCGGTGTGGTCGGACCGGGCCACCGTCACCGTGATCCTCGCCGCCGAGGGTTATCCGGAGTCGCCGGTCACGGGTGCCGAGATCCGGGGCCTCGACAGGGTCGGGGACGACGCCCTGGTGTTCCACGCCGGGACGAAACGGGAGGGCAAGCGCATCCTCGTCTCCGGTGGCAGGGTGCTCGCCGTCGTCGGATCCGGAGCGGACGTCGCCGGGGCCAGAGAGCGTGCCTACGACGCCGCCGGGCGGATCATCTGGCCCGGCAGGGTGATGCGGACCGACATCGGTTCGCTGTAATAACCAAAACGCGTTACACTCATTACTCTGATGTCAACCTCCCCCGCGCCCAACCGGACTCTGGTCATCGCGGCCATCGGCACGCTCTACTTCGTCTGGGGGTCGACCTATCTCGCCCTCCGCTTCGGGCTGGAGGGTTTCCCGCCGCTACTGCTCAACGGGCTGCGGTTCCTCCTCGCCGGGACTCTCCTCTTCCTGATCATCCGGCGACGGTTCTCTGCCACCAGGTACCAGATCGTCAACTCCGCCAAGGTCGGCGTGGTGCTCCTCTTCGGTGGTGTGGGCCTGGTCACCTTCGCCGAGCACGCCGGTGTCGGCTCGGCAGTGGCGGCAAGCGCCATCGCCGTGACGCCCGTGTGGGTGGCGGTGTCGGCCGGGATCTTCGGGTCGTGGCCGGGGCGCCGGGAGTGGATGGGGCTCGCCATCGGGCTCCTCGGCGTGCTCATCCTCACCCGCGAAGGCGACTTCCAGGCCAGCCCGCTCGGTCTGGCGCTGATCGTGATCTCCCCGATGATCTGGTCGTTCGCCTCCGTGTGGGGGACCAAGATCGACCTCCCCGACCCGCTCTCCAACACCGCGATCCAACTGCTCGCCGGCGGATCGGTGATGACGCTGGTCGGGCTGATCACCGGCGAGCGAATCGTCGGGATGCCCTCGGCGAAGGCGTTGGGCGCCCTGCTCTACCTGGCGATCTTCGGCTCGCTGCTGGCGTTCACCGCGTTCGTCTACCTGATGCACACCGTGCGCCCCGCCCTCGCCACCAGCTACGCCTACGTGAACCCGATCGTGGCCGTGATCCTCGGTGTCACCCTCGGCGACGAGAGGCTCACCGGCGCCGTGTTCTTCGCCCTTCCCCTGATCCTGACGTCGGTCGCCCTGGTCGCCACCGCCAGGAAACCCGTGCCGCGACCGGTGCCGGAGCCGCAGCCCGTCGATCAGGTGGCCTGAGCCAGACCGGCGCGCCGCTCCTCCGCGCCCGGCTCGCGGGCGTCGTAGGCCAGGAGCCCCTTCTGGAGGAGGGCCACGACGACGACCGCCACGGTGCAGAGGATGCCCCCGACGATAGCGGCCCAGTCCTCGCCGAATCGTGAGGCGAAGGAGCCCAGGACCAGGGCGCCGAGATGTGGCCCGCCGGCGACCACGACCGTGAACACCCCCTGGAGACGGCCCCGGTACGCATCCGGTGTCGCCACCTGGAGGATGGTGGACCGGAAGATGGCGCTCACGGTGTCCGAGAACCCTGCCAGGCCGAGGAAGATCGCCGCGGGCCAGATCAGGGGATGAGGATTGCCGCCGGGCGGGGGACCGGGGGCGATCGTCAGCACCACCCCGAAAGCGGTGATGAACAGGCCCCAGAAGGCGACGGCCACCACGATCGCCCGGCCCTGACGATCGATGCGGCCGATCCGCCCCGAGAAGATCCCTCCCAGGAGCGAGCCGGCTGCGATCGCCGAGGCCAGGATCCCCGCAGTCCTCGAGTCCCCGCCGAGGATCACCACGCCGACCGCCGGGAAGAGGACCCGTGGCATGGCCAGCACCATGGCGAAGATGTCGACGAGGAAGGTCATGCCCAGCGTGGGGCGGGTCTTCAGGTAGCGGAGGCCCTCCAGCACCGACCTCATCCCCGCACGGGTCGGCTCGCCCTCGGGGAGCAGGCTGGGCAGGGTGAAGAGGAGGACCACCGCGGCGGCCAGAAGTGCCAGTTGGGCCGAGTAGGCCAGCCCGTAGCCGCCGAAGTCGACGAGGAAGCCGGCGAAGAGCGGCCCGACCATCAGGGAGATCCCCATCGCCAGCGAACCGAGCGCGGCCGCCGCCGGGATGAGACGGGCCGACACCAGTCTCGGGATCACGGCGCTCCGGGCGGGCTGATGTACCGCGTAGAGGCCGCTCTGGATGGCCACCAACGCATAGAGCAGGGCCACGGTGGCCGTCCCGGTGACCGAGAGGAGGGTGAGAGTCGTGGCGACCGCGACCAGACCGGCGATCGTGGCCAGGAGCACCTTGCGCCGGTCGTGGGCGTCGACGATCGACCCTCCATAGAGGCCGAAGGCCACGAGCGGCACCAGCGAGGCGAAACCGACCACACCGACGGCCAGGGTGTCCCCTGTCAGGTCGTAGACCTGGAGCCCGACGGCCATGGCCGACAACGAGTTCGCCATGCCCGTGAGCGCCCCGCCGTACCAGATGTGGCGGTAGTCCCGGCTGGTGCGCAGGGGCGTCAGGTCGACGAGGAGCCCACGCACCGGCGCATTATGCCCTTGACGGCTTCCCCGTCCCGCCGGCCTCGGTTACCGTCCCCGGCGTGAGCCACAAAGTCGCCGTCCTCATGGGCTCGGGCTCGGACCGGCCCGTCATGGAGAAGGCGGGCCAGATCCTCGAGCAGTTCGGCATCGAGCACGAGACCCGGGTCCTGTCCGCGCACAAGACGCCCGACGAGACCCTGGAATTCGCGTCCGCGGCGGCCGACCGGGGCTTCGAGGTGATCATCTGCGGGGCGGGGAAGGCCGCCCATCTCGCCGGCGTGGTGGCGGCCAAGACGGTCCTCCCGGTCATCGGCGTCCCGCTCTCGGCGTCACTGGACGGCCTCGACGCGCTCCTCTCCACCGTCCAGATGCCGACGGGCATCCCGGTGGCAACCGTTGCGGTGGACGCCGCAGCCAACGCCGCCCTCCTCGCCGTGTCCATCCTCGCAGTCTCCGACCCGGGTCTCAGGGAGAGGCTGATCGCCTACCGCGCCGACCTGGCGGCCAAAACCCTCGCCGGTTGAGGGCGATACCATCCCGGGAATGAGCGAGATCTCCTTCGCCCGGCCCGACCCGACGGACTTCCTCGACATCGACTCACTCCTCACCGAGGAGGAGGTCCTGCTCCGGGACACCGTGCGCAACTTCGTGGAGAAGGAGATCACCCCTCACGTCGCCGCCTGGTGGGATGAGGGCCGGATCCCGACCGCCGACCTGGCAAAGGCGTTCGGGGAACTGGGCATGCTGGGGATGCATCTCGAGGGCTACGGCTGCGCCGGCACCTCGGCGACCGCGTACGGCCTCGCCTGCATGGAGCTCGAGGCCGGCGATTCGGGCATCCGGTCGTTCGTCTCGGTGCAGGGCTCGCTGGCCATGTTCCCGATCTGGAAGTTCGGGTCGGAGGAGCAGAAGCAGGAGTGGCTGCCCCGCATGGCCACCGGCGAGGTCCTCGGCTGCTTCGGGCTCACCGAGGCCGACTCCGGCTCGGACCCGGCTTCGATGCGGACCAACGCCCGTCGGGACGGTGGCGACTGGGTGCTCAACGGCTCCAAGATGTGGATCACCAACGGGTCGGTGGCCGACGTGGCCATCGTGTGGGCCCGCACCGACGAGGGCATCCGCGGCTTCATCGTCCCCACCGACACGCCGGGGTTCTCGGCCCCCGAGATCAAGAAGAAGGCGTCCCTGCGCGCCTCTGTGACCTCGGAGCTGATCCTGGACAACGTCCGGGTCCCCGACGAGTTCGTCCTGCCGGGCGTCTCCTCGATGCGGGGGCCGCTCTCTTGTCTCAACGAGGCCCGCTTCGGCATCGCCTTCGGGGCCGTCGGCGCGGCCCGTTCGTGCTACGAGACGGCCCTCAACTACGCCCGGGAGCGGATCCAGTTCGGCAGGCCCATCGGATCGTTTCAGCTCACCCAGGCGAAGCTGGTGGAGATGATGGTGGCGGTGCAGAAGGGCACGCTCCTCGCCCTCCATCTCGGTCGGCGCAAGGATGCCGGCAAGCTGACCCCTGAGCAGATCTCCTTCGGCAAGTTCGACAACGTGCGCCACGCGTTGGAGGTGGCACGCACGGCCCGGTCGATCCTGGGGGCCAACGGGATCACCCTGGAGTACCCGGTGTTCCGTCACATGGCCAACCTCGAGACCGTGTACACCTACGAGGGGACCAACGAGATCCACACCCTCGTGATCGGACAGTCCCTGACCGGTCTCGATGCCTTCGCCTGACCTCGAGACCCTCCTCGGCGAGCTGGAGGCGTCTCCCGACGACCCGAAGCTCAACCATCTCGTGGCGTGCGCCTACGACTCGGAGGGTCTGGAGCGGGAGGCGGTTCCCCACTACCTGAGGGCGATCGACGGAGGGCTCGACGAGGAGGACCTCCGCAGCGCCTATCTGGGGCTGGGGAGCACCTACCGGGCGCTGGGCAGCTATGAGGAGGCGCTGGCCACCTTCGACCGCGGCCTGGAGGTGTTCCCGGGAGCGCCCGAGATGCGGGCGTTCCGGGCGATGGCGCTGCACAACCTGGGTCGGTCCGAAGAGGCGGTGTCCGAGCTGCTCAAGGTGCTGGCCGAACACGCGGAAGACGAGCACGTCCAGGGCTACCGGCGGGCGATCGAGTTCTACGCGGATCGCCTGTCCGAGACGTGGTGATGACGCTCAGGGGGACAACGCTGGAGCGAGGTCCCCACGGTCGCTGACCACCACGTCATCCAGATCGAGCCACCTCGCCATCCTCTCCAACTCGGACCCGAGGGCGCGGCCGACCGCGACACGGTCGACGCCCGGCTCCCCGTAGGCCCCCCGCACCAGCAGCGCCCGGTTGGCCCGGTCGGCCTTGAGATCGACACGGCCCACGAGTCTGCCCTCGTGGAGGAATGGGAGCACGTAATAGCCGTAGACCCGCTTCGGCGCCGGGGTGTAGATCTCGATCCGGTAGTGGAAGTCGAAGATCCGCTCCACCCGCTCACGGTTGAAGACCAGGTTGTCGAACGGTGACAGCAGGGCCGTGCCGGATGCCTTCCTCGGAATCACGGTGTCCGGGTGCATATAGGCGGGCCGTCGCCACCCCTCCACCTCCACCTGGAGCAGCCGGCCGGTCTTCACCAGATCGGCGAGCAGGGTCGCGGTGTGCCGCATCCGGTAGTAGTCCGCCAGGTCGGCCGCGGTCCCGATCCCCAGCGCCTTGGCGGACATCACCAGAAGCTCCGCCTTGGCCTGGTCCTCGGGTGGCGTCGGGGCCTCCAGGTGCCGTGCCGGGATGACACGCTCGGCCACGTCGTAGATACGGACGAAATTGGGCCGTGCCGCCGTCGCCAGCTTGCCCTTGAAGAACCACCACTCCAGGGCCGCCTTGCCCTCGCTCCAGTTCCACATGCTGTCCTGGCCCCGCTTCTGCCCGGGGTCCTCGAGGTCGCTGGTCTGCAGTGGCCCGCGTCTCCGCACCTCCTCCAGGACCAGGTCGAGGTAGTCGGGCTTCTTCTCCAGGACCTTCTGGAACACCCGCCAGATCCCTTCGTTGTCCATTCGCCAGCGGAAGAGTCGATGGGTCTCGCTGGGCACCACCGACGCCATGTGGGCCCAATACTCGAACATCTCCCCCGAGCCCCAGACCCAGTCGTCGAGCCGCTTCCGGTCGTATGGCCCGAGCCGGGAGAAGAAGGGCAGGTAATGCGTCCTGACCAGGACGTTCACCGAGTCGAGTTGGACCACGCCGATCGTGTCGATCAGCTTGCGGAAGTGGCGGGTGTCGATGCGGCCGGCCGGGCGCGCCCCGTTGAATCCCTGGGCGGCGAGGGCGAGACGGCGCGCCTCGTCGGCAGTCAGTCGTGTCATGCCCGGGGCACCCTAGGGGGAATCCCGGACACCCGCAGTCAGGTACGGTGCTGCCGTGATCGAGCGGTACACCCTCCCCGAGATGGGTTCGGTCTGGTCGGAGCAGCGCCGTCTCGAGCTGCTCAAGCGGGTCGAGGTCCTCGCCCTCGAGGCCTGGGAGAAGCTCGGACGTGTCCCTTCCGGCACGGCGTCCGCCGTCGACGCGGCGCCCTGCCCGACGCCTGAGGAGGTCGCCGAGCGGGAGAAGGTCACCAATCACGACCTGGCCGCCTTCGTCGACCTGCTCGGTGCGGCGGCCGGGCCCGATGCCGCCGCGTGGGTGCACTACGGGCTGACGTCCTCCGACGTCCTCGACACCGCCACCGGGGCCCAACTCGCCGAGTCGGCCGACCTCCTCATCGCCGCCACGGCCAACCTCTTCGAGACGGTGCGTCGCCGCGCCCTGGAGCACGGGGAGACCCTGATGGTCGGCCGGACGCATGGCATCTGGGCCGAGCCCACCACCTTCGGCCTCAAGCTCGCCGGCTGGGCCTTCGAGCTGGCCCGCGACCACCAGCGTCTCCGGGCGGCTCGGGACATCGTGGCGGTGGGGAAGATCTCGGGTGCGGTGGGCAACTACGCCCACGTCCCGCCCGAGGTCGAGACCCACGTGTGCTCCCGGATGGGTCTCGGGATCGAGCCGGCCTCGACCCAGGTCACGTCCCGGGACCGTCACGCCCAGTACCTGACGACGATCGCCCTGATCGGGGCGACCCTGGAGCGCATGGCCACCGAGATCCGGCATTTGCAGAGGTCGGAGGTGGGTGAGGTCAGGGAGCCGTTCCGCAAGGGCCAGAAGGGATCGTCGGCGATGCCCCACAAGCGCAACCCGATCCTCTCGGAGCGTCTCACCGGGATGGCGCGTCTGCTGCGCGGTTACGCCCAGGTGGGTCTGGAGAACGTCGCACTCTGGCACGAGCGGGACATCTCCCATTCGTCGGCGGAGCGCGTCGCACTCCCCGACGCCTCGATCATCCTCCACTACATGCTGGTCAAAGCCGAGTCGCTCGTCGACGGCCTGGTCGTGGACGCGGAGCGGATGCGAGCCAACCTCGAGGCGACCCGCGGCCTGGTCCACAGCCAGGCGGCCCTGCTCGGCCTGGTCGAGGGGGGAATGACACGGGACGAGGCATATCGGGTCGTCCAGTCCGCGGCGATGAGGGTCTGGGAGGAGGGCGGATCCCTCCAGGATCTGTTGAAGACCGAGGCGGACCTCCCGGACGAGACGGTCGCCTCTTGGTTCTCCCCCGACGGCGTCATCGGGGGCGCCGGCGTGGTGCTCGAGCGGCTCTCAGGCCTCTCGCTCGAGTAGGGCGTCGAGATCGAGCACCTCCCGGAGGTGCTCGGTGAAGGTCTTGGTCGGCGCCAACACCGCGGCACCCTCCGGGCTGCGCAGGTTGGCCGTGTCGATGGAGAACCGGATCACGTCGGCCTTCCGGATCCCCCGGTAGCGCCAGGCGGTGGCCACGGCGTCCCCGAACGACCACCCGGAGTCGAGCCGCACCGAGCTGGACACCGCGGCGAGCCTGTCCACGAGGTTGGTCGGCGAGGTGAACCTGGCCGTCTTCGCCGCCAGCTGGAAGAGCACGTCCTGCTGACGGGACTGGCGGGTGAAGTCGGAGGAGCTCACCGGCTTCCACTCCTCGCCGACCAGCTCCTCGCCGTGACGAGAGCGCACCCAGGCGAGGGCGGTGACCCCGTCGACAGTGTGGCACCCCGGCTCCTCGATGAGGAGGTGGGACTTCCGGTCGCGGGTCGGGCGGTCGACGCACACCTGGATCCCGCCCATGAGGTCGATGACCCGGGCGAAGCCGTCGAAGTCGATGCGGGCGAGATGGTCGACCGGGATCCCCGTGTAGTCCTCGACCATGATCGCCATCAGCTCGGAGCCCGAGGCGGCGCCCCGGCAGCCACCGAGACCCTCGTTGATACGCGTGTACCGGTCCTTGCACAGGTTCCACACGTAGAGGTCGCGGGGGAGGCTGACCATCAGCGGCGCCCCGCCGTCGTTGGGCTGGAGGACGTAGATGATCGAGTCCGCCAGCGAGCCGGAGGCGTCGGCGCCGAGGAGCAGGTAGGAGTCGAAGACCTCGTCGGGGATCGGCTCCCCGAAGACGTTCGGGTATCGGGGCTCGTCGTCGCCGAACTGGGAGGGATCCAGGGCGTCTTCGATCCCGATCAGACCACCTACACCCCGGGGTCGGTCGGCGACGATCGCCTCGCGGGCCACCTCCGGGCTGAAGTCCTCGACGGCGATGTCGCCGATGGTCGCCCTCAGCTGCTGGGCGTAGAACCCGGCGAATCCCAATGCCGTCCCCAGAATCAGGACGACGGCAGTCCTCCCGGGATGGAACACGACGAATTTGATGAGCCGCACCCGGGGGGTGATGCTAGATCGCCTAGTGATCGCCCAACGATCACCAATTGGGGCGAGGTACCTCCGGTGGTGGTGAGGTGTAGTCGCCCTTGCTGTCGTCGTAGTCCCACTGCAGATGGTCTGTCACCGAGGCGACCCCGTCGAGCCGACGGGTCAACTCGACGAGCAGGTTGGCGTCGGAGCGGTTCTCCAGACGACCGTCGAGGACGACGTTGCCGTCGGTGGAGGTGACGTCGACCCGATCGGGATCCACCCAGAGGATGTCCCTGAGGACGTGGTTCCTCACCTCGTCGACGATGGCCTCGTCGGATCGGATGAAGGCCCGCATGATGTCGGCACGGGAGACGATGCCCACCACGCGCTCGTCCTCGGTGACGACGAGCCGCTTCACGCCCTCGCGCTCCATGCGTCGGGCGGCCTCGGTGTGGTCGGCATCGGGGCCGATGGTGATGACATCGCGGGTCATTACGTCACCCACGGTGAGCTCCTCATCGCCCACGACCTGACGACCGAGGAGGAAGCGGAGCAACCCTGCCCGCTGCTCGGCCCGACGCCCGGCCTCGCCGGCGACGAAATCGGCCTCGGTGATGATCCCGACGAGACGACCGTCGTCATCGGAGACCGGGATGCCGCTCACCCCGGCGTCGACCATCAGCCTGGCCGCCTCCTTGACGGGTACGTCGGGCCCGACGCTGACCACCTCACTGGTCATCAGATCCCTGACCTTCATGAACGAACTCCTTTCTCCGGGTCAAGTCTGCCAGCCGTGCCCGGACCACGACAGGGAAGTTGGTCACTTTCCGGAGCGACACCCGGGGTCGGCTACGATCGGGCCACGTGCTGGCCCTACCCCACATCGCATCGGGCAAGGTGCGGGAGATCTACGAGATCGATGCCGATCGACTCCTCTTCGTGGCCACCGACCGGATCTCGGCCTTCGACGTCATCCTCAACCAGGAGATCCCCGACAAGGGCCGGGTCCTGACCGGTCTCAGCCTTCATTTCTTCGACTATCTGGGCACACCAGACCACTTCATCACCACCGATCTCTCCGAGATCCCCGGCATAGAGGAAGCGGAGACCCACTGGCTGCGGGGACGGGCGATGGTGGTGCGGCGGGCGGAGGTGATCCCCGTGGAGTGCGTGGTCAGGGGCTATCTCTACGGGTCGTCGTGGCGTGAGTATCGGGATGGCGGTGGCCCGACCACCGAGCACCTCCCGCCGGGCCTGCGTCTCGCCGACAAGCTGGAGGAGCCGATCTTCACCCCCGCCACGAAGGAGTCGTCCGGCCACGACGTCAACATCGACGAGGCCACGGCGCGGTCCACGCTCGGCGACGACCTCTACGAGGAGCTGCGCAACCGCTCGCTGGACATCTACCGACGGGCTTCCGGGTACGCGGCCGACAGGGGGGTCATCCTGGCCGACACCAAGTTCGAGTTCGGGTTCGCCGACGGAGAGTTGCTCCTCATCGACGAGGTGCTGACGCCCGACTCCTCTCGCTACTGGCCGGCGGATCGATGGCAGCCCGGCTCCGACGTGCCTTCGTTCGACAAGCAGTACGTGCGCGAGTGGCTGGAGACACAGGACTGGGACAAGGGCCCGCCCGCGCCGGACCTCCCCGAGGAGATCGTGGAGGGGACCCGCACCCGCTACGTCGAGGCCTACGAGCGGATCACCGGCCGGTCGTTCCACGAGTACCTGGGGCGATGAAAGTCAGGGTCACCATCGATCGCCGCGGCGAGATCGCCGACCCCGAGGGGGCCACCGTTCAGCGCGCCCTGCAGGACCTCGGGTTCGCGGAGGTGCAGGAGGTGCGGATGAACCGAGTGATCGACCTCCAGGTCGACGGTGACGACCCGGAGACCGTCCGCAGGCGCGTGGTCGAGATGTGCCGCCAGCTCCTCGCCAACCCCGTGCTGGAGGACTTCGAGGTGGAGATCATCGGATGAGGGTGGCGGTGGCGGTTTTCCCCGGCAGCAACTGCGAGCGCGACGTCGCCCGGGCGCTCCGCTCCCTCGGCGCCGACCCCGAACTGGTCTGGCATCGGGAGACCGACCTCACGGGGTTCGACGGCGTCGTCCTCCCCGGAGGGTTCGCCCACGGCGACGCCCTGCGCACGGGAGCGATCGCGGCACTGTCGCCGATCATGGAGCCGGTGCGTCGGATGGCCGAGGCCGGGCGGCCGGTCTTGGGCATCTGCAACGGCTTCCAGATCCTCTGTGAGACCGGCCTGCTGCCCGGAGCGCTGATCGCAAACCGCGACCTCGCCTTCATCTGCCGGTTCGTCGAGGTCGAGGTGATGGACACCAACAGCGTTCTCACCGCGGCCGCCGAGCCCGGTCAGGTGCTCCGCATCCCCCTCAACTCCTACGAAGGGAACTGGGTCGACCCGAGCCGCACCGGGCGGGTGGTGGCGCGCTATCGCGACGACCCCAACGGCTCCCAGGATCAAGCCGCCGCAGTGGCCAACGAGACCGGCAACGTGGTCGGGATCATGCCCCATCCGGAGCGGGCCTCGGATCCCCTGCTCGGATCGGATGACGGCCTGGTCCTCCTCGAAGGCTTCGTGAGATCGCTCCGATCGGTCCCGGCATGACCACCGTCGACACCCCCGTCTACGCCCAACTCGGCATGACGGAGGAGGAGTACGGGTCGGTGGTCACGATCCTGGGCCGGGAGCCGCGGCCGGCAGAGCTCGCCATGTACTCCGTGATGTGGTCGGAGCACTGCTCCTACAAGTCGTCCCGGGCCCATCTGCGGCGCTTCCCGACCGAGGCGCCATGGCTCGTGGTCGGCCCCGGGGAGAATGCCGGCGTGGTGGACATCGGCGACGGCTGGCTCGCCGCCATCCGCATCGAGAGCCACAACCACCCGTCGTTCGTCGAGCCCTACCAGGGGGCGGCCACCGGTGTCGGTGGCATCCTCCGGGACGTCTTCACCATGGGCGCCCGGCCGATGGCACTGTGGGACCAGATCCGCTTCGGGCCGCTGGACCAACCCCGGAACCGCTACCTCTTCGGTGGTGTGGTCTCCGGTATCGCCGGCTACGGGAACGCCGTGGGGGTGCCTACGGTCGGGGGCGAGGTCGAGTTCGACGACTGCTACTCGGGCAACCCGCTGGTCAACGTGATGTGCCTGGGGATCCTGCGCAAGGAGCAGCTCGTCCTGGGGACCGCCGGCGAGCCCGGGAACGTGGCCATCCTGCTCGGGGCCGCCACCGGGAGAGACGGCATCGGCGGGGCGTCGGTCCTGGCATCGGCGTCGTTCGACGAGGAGGCGGCAGAGAAGCGGCCCAGCGTCCAGGTGGGCGACCCGTTCCAGGAGAAGAAGCTGATCGAGGCCTGCCTCGAGCTGTACGAACGGGACCTGGTGGCGGGGATCCAGGACCTGGGCGCGGCCGGGCTCTCCTGCGCCACCTCGGAGCCGGCCGGACGCGCCGCGCTGGGAATGGACGTCGACCTCGACCGGGTCCATCTCCGCGAGACCGGCATGACGGCACCCGAGATCCTGATGTCGGAGTCGCAGGAGCGCATGCTGGCCTTCGTCCGTCCCGACAAGGTCGACGAAGTCCTCGAGGTCGCCACCAGGTGGGAGATCGACGCATCCGTCATCGGCACGGTGAGGTCGGACGACCGGCTGGTGGTGAGCCATCACGGCGAACTGGTGGCCGACGTCCCGGCAGCCTCCCTGTCCGAGAATGCCCCCCTGTACCGCCGGCCCGTGGAGCGGCCTCACTGGATCGACGACCTCTGGGCCGAGCCGTTCCAGCCGGGCGAGGTGCCCGTGGTCGCCACCCTGCTCCGCCTCCTCCGGCACCCCGGCGTCGGGTCGGCCGCATGGGCCTACGAGCAGTACGACCACATGCTGTTCCTCGGCACCGTGGTCGGCCCGGGCGGCGACGGGTCGCTCCTCCGTGTCGAAGGCACCGGCAAGGGGCTCGCCGTCTCCACCGACGGCAACGGCCGGCTCTGCCTCCTCGACCCGCGCCGGGGCGCGGCGCGGCTGGTGTGGGAGGCGGCCCTCAACGTCGCCGTCACCGGCGCCCGCCCGATCGCGGCCGTGGACAACCTCAACCTGGGCAACCCCGAGAAGCCGGAGGTGATGTGGCAGCTGGTCGAGGTGGTGGAGGGCATCTCCGAGGCCTGCGAGGCGCTGGGCATCCCGGTCGTGGGCGGGAACGTCTCCCTGTACAACGAGACCGACGGCCGTGACATCAACCCGACTCCCGTGGTCGGGGTCCTCGGTCTCGCCGACCCCATGCCCGCTCCGCCGCCCCGTCTCGATAGGGCCGAGCCAGGGATGGAGATCTGGCTCGTCGGACCCCACCCATCCGACAACTTCGCCGGCTCCTATCTCGAGCGTCTCCATGGCCCGGCCCGAGGCCGTCCCACCTCGCCGGATCCCGAGGTCGGCCCGGCGGTGATCGACGAGGCGATCCGTCTCGCCCGTGTCGCCCCGGTGCTCCACGACGTCTCCGACGGTGGCATGGCCGTGGCCGTGGCCGAGATCTGCATCGCCTCGGGTGTCGGCGCAACCATCGAGGTGGAGGGGACTGCCGAGCTCTTCGGCGAGGACCCGCATCGTTTCGTCGCCGTCGTCCCACCCGGGTGGGATCCACCAGCGCTGGGTCGTCGGATCGGGACGATGGGTGGTGACATGCTCCGTATCGGCGACGAGAGCGTCTCCGTCTCCGCGATCGCCGAGGCCTGGCGCGGGGCGATCTCCGAGGCGATGCGACCATGACCGTCCTGGGTGCCGTTCTGGCCGGCGGCGCCAGCACCCGCATGGGCCGGGACAAGGCCGAGGTCGTGGTCGATGGCCGCACCATGCTCGAGCGAGTCACGGGCGCCCTGGCCGCGGCCTGCGACCGGGTGGTCGTGCTCGGCCCGGAGCGGGAGGGCTATGAGACGTGGCCCGACCGGGACCCGGGATCCGGCCCCCTCGGCGGTCTGACCAACGCCCTGGAACGGGCCGACACCGGCCATGTCCTGCTGGTGGCGGTGGACAACGCCTACGTCAGGCCCGAGACCCTGTCTCGCCTGGCAGCCCTGGCCGGTGACGCCCCGGTGGTCCCGGTCGACGAGCGCGGGATCCGCCAGGTGACCTGTGCCGTGTACCCCACCGCGGTTGCGGGGATCGCCCGGGAGGAGCTCGAGGCAGGCGGGTCGCTGCAGACCCTGCTCGACCGTGTTGCCTTCCGGCCCGTGACCCCGGAGGAATGGGGGGCCTGGGGCGAGGACGGCCGCAGCTGGCACTCGGTGGACGACGAGGCGTCCCTCCAAGCGGCGGAGGCGGCGTACGATGGCGATGTGCCCGGTGAGGCCTGCGGTGTGTTTGCGGCGTACTCGACGACGCAACGCGTGTCACACCTCATCTACTTCGGCCTCTTCGCCCTCCAGCACCGCGGGCAGGAGTCGGCCGGGATCGCCACGTCGAATGGCGAGACCGTCACCGTCTACAAGGACCTCGGCCTGGTGGCCCAGGTTTTCGACGAGTCCTCGCTCGCCGGTCTCGACGGTCATCTCGGCATCGGCCACACCCGCTACTCGACCACTGGCTCCAACACCTGGGCCAACTCCCAGCCGGCCCACCGGCAGGCGGGAACGACCTCGATCGCCCTGGGTCACAACGGCAACCTGACCAACACCGCCGAGCTCGCCGCCCGTCTCGGGATCAACGGCGCCACCACCGACTCCGACCTGATGGCAGAGGATCTGGCCCGCGCCATCGACGACAACTGGAGCGACGATCGCGGGCTGGAGCGCGCCCTCATGGAGGTGGCACCGGGCTGGAAGGGCGCCTTCTCGCTGGTGATCATGGACCAGGGCCGGATCGTCGGCCTGCGCGACCCGCACGGGTTCAGACCGCTCTGCCTGGGCTCCCTCCCGGACGGCGGCTGGGTGCTGGCATCGGAGACGGCGGCCCTGGACCTGGTCGGCGCCCGGTTCGTACGGGAGGTCGGCGCCGGGGAGATGGTCGTGATCGACGCCACCGGTGTCCGGAGCTACCACCCGTTCGCAGAGGTGGAGCCGAAGCTGTGTCTCTTCGAGTTCGTCTACTTCGCCCGGCCCGACAGCCACATGTACGGCCGGAACATCCACGCCGCCCGCACCGCGATGGGTCGCCGTCTCGCCGGGGAGCATCCAGTGGACGCCGACGTGGTGGTCCCGGTGCCCGAGTCGGGGATCCCGGCCGCCCAGGGCTTCGCCGCCGAGAGCGGGATCCCCTATCACGACGGCCTGGTCAAGAACCGCTACGTCGGCCGCACCTTCATCGAGCCGACACAGATGCTCCGGGACCGCGGGATCCGTCTCAAGCTCAACGTGCTCAGCGACAGCATGGAGGGAAAGCGGGTCGTTCTCGTCGACGACTCCATCGTCCGGGGCTCGACCACCCGCAAGCTCGTGGAGATGGTCAGGGAGGCCGGTGCCACCGAGGTCCATCTCCGGGTGTCGTCGCCGCCGTACCGCTGGCCCTGCTTCTACGGGATGGACACGTCGGACCGGTCGACCCTGATCGCCGCCACGATGGAGGTCGACGAGATCCGGGAGAGCCTCGGGTGCGACACCCTCGGGTACCTCTCGCTGGAGGGCCTGCTCGAGGCCACCGGGGTTGCCGACGCCGGGTTCTGCACCGCCTGCCTGTCCGGCGACTACCCCACCCAGATCCCGGAGATCGCGGACAAGTTCCAGCTCGAGCGGTCATGACCTCGTACCGGCGGGCGGGGGTCGATCTCGAGGGCGCCGAGGCCCACGTCGAGCGCATCGCCGACGTGGTCACCTCGACGTGGGGGCCGAACGTCGTCGGCTCGTTCGGTGGGTTCGCCTCCGGCATCACGATCCCGGAGGACATCCGCAAGCCGGTCCTCATGATGACCACCGACGGTGTGGGTACGAAGCTCGACCTGGCCCGCCGCGCCGGGAAATGGGACGGTGTCGGCTGGGACCTGGTGGCGATGTGTGTCGACGACCTGGTGGCAGCAGGGGCGCGACCTCTGGCCATGGTGGACTACATGGCGGTGGGCCGTCTCGATGCCGAGCGCGACCGCACCATCGTCGCCTCGATCGCCGAGGCCTCGGCCAAGGCGGGGGCCGCACTGCTCGGTGGCGAGACCGCCGAGCACCCGGGCGTGATGGATCCCGACGCCGTCGACCTGGCCGGCGCCGCCCTCGGCGTGGTGGAGGCGGGTGAGGAGCTCGGACCGTCCCGGGTGACGGTCGGCGACGTCATCATCGGCCTCCCCTCCCCGAACCTCCGCTCCAACGGCTTCTCACTTGTCCGGGAGGTGTTCGGGGAGGACGTCGAGAACCACTTCGACCTGCTGCTCGAGCCCTCGGTGATCTACACGCCCCTCGTCCTCGAGGCGACCTCCACGGGTGCCGTCAGGTCGGCCGCCCACATCACCGGTGGCGGTATCCCGGGCAACCTCCCCCGAGCCCTCCCCGAGGGAACGGGGGCGGTGATCGACACGTCGACGTGGGAGCGCCCGCAGGTCTTCGACCTGATCGAGGAGCGTGGCGTGCCCCGTGACGAGATGTTCCGGGTGTTCAACATGGGAATAGGTTTCTGCCTCGTCGTCGCCCGGGACTCGGCGGAAGAAGTCCTGCGGCTCGGTGGTTCCCTGGTCGGTGAGGTCGTCGCCGGATCGGGAGTCAGCCTGCAGTGAAGTTCGGTGAAGCGAGCGCCGTCCGGAAGGTCGACGCCGGGTCGTACACCGCCGAGATCCAGGAAGGCTGGGACATATTCGGGGTCAGCAACGGCGGATATCTCCTCGCCACCCTGGCCCGGGCCATGGGTGAGGAGGCCCTCGGAAGAGACCTGGTGTCGATATCCGCCCGGTTCCTCAATCCGGGTCGGGCCGGGCAGGCCCGCATCGAGGTGGAGACGCTCAAGGAAGGCCGGGGCACGACGACCCTCCAGGGCCGGATGCTCGCCGGCGACCGCCCGTTGTTCGTGGCCCACGCCACCTTCGCCGTCCCCGGGATGGGTGTCCCGATCGACATCTCCTATGAGGATGCGCCGTCGGTTCCGCCACCGGACCAGTGTGTCCGGCTCCTCCCCGTCGACGACCGGCCGCTCCCCCCTCCCTTTGCCGACAAGGTGGAGATCCTGATGCGGCCGGAGGACGCCGTCATGGGAGATGCCGCCGAAGGCCGCTCCCCGGACATCAAAGGCTGGTTCAGGCTCCTCGGCGGTGAGCTCATCGACCCGTACGGCCTGGTGCTGGCCGCGGACGCCTTCCCGCCGGCCGTGTTCACGGCGAACCTGCCCATGGGCTGGACCCCGACCATCGATCTCAGCGTCTACGTGCGCGACCCGGGCCCGCACGAGATCGTCAAATCCCACGTCCACACCCGTCATATCACCGGCGGCTGGCTCGAGGAGGACGTGGAGATGTGGGACACAGCGGGCAACCTCGTCGCACAGTCGAGACAGCTCGCCCTCCTGGCGCGGTGATCCGTGTGCGGGAACCCTGGGACGTGCTGTGGATCGGTTGGAGGCGAGTTCAGGTCAGCGGCGGGTCGGTGCCGGTGACATAGGTGCGGCCGAGCGGGCTGGTGAACCGGTGGCCACCGTCGGGAAGCCGCTCATAGCTCCAGCCCTTGTCCCGCATCATGTGGTGGTAGCGACACAGAGGACCGAGATTCCTGAGTGAGGTGGCCCCGCCCTTCGACCACGGCGTCAGATGGTCGAGGTCGGAGTCGGTTGCCGGCATGCGGCACCCGGGCCAGACACAGGTCGGGTAGTGGGCGCGGATGGTGCGCTTCATCGCCCGGGTGGGACGCCGTCGCACGGTCCCGGTGGAGAGGACCTTGCCGTTCTCACTGAAGATGTACTCCCAATCGCAGTCCGCCTGGCTCTCGGCGATCTTGCGGGCGATCTCGGCGGCCACGGGGCCGTAGCCCGGGATGTGCGCCGGGTCCTCGCTGAGCGCGGCAAGGGTGGCCAGGTCGACGACGAGGTGCACCGTGGCCCGTCTGCCGGCGCCATCGGAGCGCAACAGCAGATCGCAGGCGACGTCGGCGCGGACCTGGTCGGCGGTGCGGGGGTCATGAGCGGTCTTGGCCCGGCGGGCGAGATACCCGACCCGGTCACGGATGCCCACGGCCACGGACAGATCGATGTTGAAGACATGGAGGTTGGCGGTGCCGTCGGTATTGGCGTCGACCACGAGCCGTCGCTCCTCCAGCCCGGCCTTCCGCTCCTCTGCGGTCTCCCGTGGGGTGAGTGTCAACCGGAGTCTGTGGATCCGGGATCGCAGCTGGCCCGTGGTCAGCCGCGGCGCCTCGGGGAGGATCCGGGACACCAGATCGCTGGCGGTGTCGTCAGGCAGCGCACGGACGCCCTCGATGATGACCCGGGCCTCGCGCAGACCGATCCGCCCTTCGTCGAGCAGGGAGTGAACCTCGGGGAACCGGGCCAGATCGATGGCGAAGTCGACTTCGGTCTCGGCAGCGCGACGGGTGAGACGATGGGCTGCAGCGATCTCCGCGGCCACCAGATCACGATCACCGGAGAACACGGCCAACAGTCCGGCGACGTCGGCGTAGAACTGCGCCTGATGGTGGGCGACCATAGCGGCGTGGGCCAGCGACGACTCGACCAGTCCGTATCCCCACTCGTCGGAGATCAGAACGTGATCCTCGACCGGCGGCTCCCCCGCTTCGAGTCCCGATCCGGTTCCTCTCTGCACCGTATCGGAGAACATATGTTCGATTATGCCACACGACTCTGACACATTTCAAGTGTTTCAACGCTATCTCACGATAGTTCACGCTCTATCGATATATTCCTTGACAGGAATATGATGACCTGCTTACCTGGCACACGTTGGAAGCAGCCGTGTTCAGCGCCTTGGGTGAGCCGGGGAGACTCCGCATCGTGGAACTGCTGCGACGCCGCCCGCATGCGGTCGGCGAGATCGTGGAGCGTCTCGGCATGCGGCAGCCACAGGTGTCGAAGCACCTCAAGGTGCTGGCACAGGCAGGTCTGGTCCGGGTGCAACCCCGGGCCCGACACCGGATCTATCACCTGGAAGCCACTGCGTTCGAAGAGATGCGGGACTGGGTCGACTCGTTCGAGGAACTCTGGGAGACCCGTCTCGACTCGCTCGGTCGCTATCTCGTGGAGCAGGAAGAAGAGGAGAAGGAACCGTGATGGCGTTGCTCAAGAAGAAGAACAAGGAAATCGTCCTGGAGCGGTCCTACGCCGCCCCCGTCGAGACGGTCTGGAAGGCCTGGACCGAGGCCGACCGTCTCAGCAAGTGGTGGGGCCCGGAGAAGACGAAGGTGACCGACTGCGAGGTCGACCTCCGAATCGGCGGGCGTCTCTACGTCGTCACCGAGGCGACGGAGGAGATGGGCAAGTACGCGGGGACCCGCTGGCCGATGGAGGGCACGTTCACCCGGATCGAACCGACCAGCGGCCTCACCTACGATGCCCGGTCGTGGCAGGAGGGCGACGAGGAGGGGACGATGATCCATCACACCAACGACGTCACTCTCACCAGCGAAGGCGACAAGACCCACGTCCGTCTCCACGTCACCATCACCCAGATCGGGCCCAAGGCGAAGCTCGCCGCCTTCGGGATGAAGTGGGGTTACAAGTCGCAGCTCGACGCCCTGGAGGAGGTCCTGGCGTCCTAGCCGGCGACGGAGCCGAGAAGCTCGGCCTTCGCCTCGGTGGGGAGGAACGACGACTCGATGGAGTTGCGGGCCAGGGTCGCCAACTCCTCCTCACCGAAGGCGAAGGCATCCACCAGGCCCAGGTAGTTGTCGCCGACGTACCCGCCGAAGTAGGCGGGGTCGTCCGAGTTGACCGACACCAGGAGCCCCGCCTCCATCATCCTCGGCAGGGGGTGGTCCTCGAGCCGGTCCACCACCTTGAGGGCGACGTTGGACAGCGGACACACCGTCAACGGCACCCGGTCCCTCACCAGCCGCGCCACCAGGTCGGGGTCCTCCAGACTGCGGACACCGTGGTCGATGCGCTCGGCGCCGAGGATGTCCAACGCGTTCCACACGTACTCGGGCGGGCCCTCCTCCCCTGCATGCGCCACCGCCCGGAGACCCAGTGATCGGGCGATCTCGTACGCCTCGACGAACAACTCCGGGGGATAGCCCACCTCGGAGGAGTCGAGACCAACGGCGATCACGCCCTCCAGATGGGGCTCGGCCGCCCGGATCGTCGCCACCGCCTCCTCGGCCGGGAGGTGGCGGAGGAAGCAGAGAATCAGGTCGACGCTGAGACCGTGACGCCTCTCGGCGTCGGCGATGGCGTCCCGAAAGCCGCCCATGAACACCTCGAACCCGATGCCCCGCCCGGTGTGGGTCTGGGGATCGAAGAAGATCTCGGCCCGCCGGACCCCGTCGGCCGCGGCCCGGTCGAGATAGGCGGTCATCAGGTCGTAGAAGTCGTTCGGCGTCTGGAGGACGGCGGCGCCCTGGTAGTAGATGTCGAGAAAGGATTGGAGGTCGGTGAACCGGTAGGCGGCCTTCACCTCTTCGACCGTCCGGAACGGCAGCTCGACCCCGTTCCGGGCCGCCATCTCGAACATCATCTCCGGCTCCAGCGTGCCCTCGATGTGGATGTGGAGCTCGGCTTTGGGGAGGCTGGCGACGGGGTCGGTCACAGGGCGATGTCCTCCGGCCTCACGGGGACCCGGTTGAGATCCTTCCCGATGGCGTTTCGGATCGCCGCCGCCACGGCGGCGGTGGAGGAGATCGTCGGCGGCTCCCCCACGCCTTTCGCCCCGAATGGCCCCCACGACCCGTCCTGCTCGATGAGGAGCATCTCCACCTCGGGCGCATCGAGGATCGTGGGGAGCAGGTAGTCGGTGAAGTTCGGGTTCCGGATCACACCCTGGTCGATGACGAGCTCCTCCATCACCGCCAGACCGACACCCTGGAGGATCCCGCCCTCGATCTGGCCCCGCACCGACACCGGGTTCAGGGCCTTGCCCACGTCCTGGGCGGTGTCGACTCGGACCACGCGCACCAGGCCCAACTCGGGGTCGACGTCGACGACGGCCCGGTGGGCGGCGACGGCGAAGTCGGCGTGGATCACGCCGTGGCCGTGCTCGTCGGGCCCGGTCGTCGGCGGGTGGCGGAAGGTGTAGGTCTCCTCCCAGCCCTCGGTCACGAGTCGACTCATCGGGACGATCAGCTCACCGGCCCGGTAGACGCCCCGGTCATCGAGGTCGTCGCCACCGTGACGCTCCAGGATCCGGTCGCGGAGACGGGTCGACGCCTCGAGCACCGCGCCCCCCGAAACCTGGGTCTGGCGGGATGCCGACGTGGAGCCGGCGGAGTCGATACGCGAGGTGTCGACATGGCGCACCACCGCGCGGGAGACGCCCAGGGCGGTGCGCGCGATCTGGGCCAGCACGGTGACCAGTCCCTGGCCGACCTCGATGGCGGCGGTCTCGACGACCGCGCCGTCGTCGGTGAGCCGGACCCGGGCCTGGGCGTAGTCGTCGGATCCCTCGGAGAAGCCGAGGTTCTTGATGCCGACGGCGTACCCGATGCCCCGGACCAGATGCGACCGCTCCGTGGTCAGCCCGCTCCCGCCGGGGAGGATCGGGTCCACGCCGTCCGGAAGCGGTATCGCGGCCAGCGAGTCGATGACCTCGGCCACCGGCAGAGGCGTCTCGATCACCTGCAGGGTGGTGGGCATGCGGTCGCCCGTCGCCAGGGCATTGCGACGCCTCACCTCCAACGGGTCCAGCCCCAGAGCCGCGGCCAGCTTGTCCATCTGCGACTCGTAGCCGAAGTTGGACTGGACGGCGCCGAAGCCGCGCATGGCACCGCAGGGCGGGTTGTTGGTCTTGACACCGACTCCCTCGACGTGGACCGAGTCGACCCGGTAGGGCCCGACGGCGAAGTAGCAGGCATTGGCGAGGACGGCCGAGGTGGTGGACGCGTAAGCCCCGCCGTCGACGAGGATCCGGGCCTCGACCCGGACCAGCCTCCCGTCGTTGGTGGCGTGATGCCGGTACCACATGCGGGCGGGGTGGCGATGGACGTGGCCGGTGAAGGACTCCGACCGCTGATAGACCATCTTCACCGGCTTGCCGGTGTGGAGGGCGAGCATGCAGAGATGGATGTGGAGATTGACGTCCTCCCGCGCGCCGAACGCCCCGCCGATCCCGGCGGGATGGCAGCGGACCTGCTCGGGGCGCAGACCCAGGCTCTCCACAACCTGGGCCTGATCGGCGTGGACGAACTGGCTGGTGGCGTAGAGGTCGACACCGCCGGCCCCGTCGGGCACGGCGAGGCCGGCCTCGGTCCCGAGGGGTGCCTGGTCCTGGGTGCCCACCTCGTAGTAGCCCTCGACCACGACGTCTCCGGTGACGTCCTGGTCGCCCGTGCGGATCTCGATGCGGCGGAACACCGAGTCGGCGCGGTCGGCCTCCTCCGGGTCGACCAGGGGAGGCAGGACCTCGTACTCCACGACGACGGCTTCGGCGGCGCGACGGGCGGTGTCGGGATCCTCGGCCGCGACGACTGCCACGGGCTCGCCCCAGTAGCTCACTTCGTCGGCGGCCAGTACGGGCTGGTCCCGGTGCTCGAGACCGAACCTCCCGGGCCCGGGGACGTCTTCGGCGGTGAGGACCGCGTGGACCCCGCCGATGGACAGCGCCGGGGCGACGTCGATGGAGACGATGCGCGCCCGGGGATGAGGGCTGCGGGTGGTGGCGCCCCAGAGCATCCCCTCGGCCCAGAGGTCCTGGGCGTATTGGAACTCCCCTTTCAACTTGGGGACGCCGTCTGGACGCAGTGGCGAGTCGCCCACGCCGGAGGGGACGACCCGACGGGTGCGGGTGGGGGCGGTCATCCCTCACCCCCGGCCAGGGACTCGAGGGCCCGGATGATGGCGCCGTATCCGGTGCAGCGGCAGATGTTCCCCGCCAGCGCCTCCTTGATCTCGATGCGGGTGGGCCGGGGGTTGACCCGGAACAACTCGGTGGCGGCGACCACGATTCCCGGGGTGCAGAAGCCGCATTGCACGGCGCCGGTGCGGAGCATGGCCTCCTGGACCTGGTTCAGCCCCTCGGCGGACATCCACTCCACGGTGGTGACCTCGGATCCCTCGGCGTCGGCCGCCATCACCAGACACGAGCACACCACCTCGCCGTCGAGGACCACCGAGCACGAGCCACACTCACCCTGGGCGCACGCGCTCTTCGACCCGAACAGACTCAGCTCGTCACGGAGCACGTCGAGGAGGCTGGTCGGGCCCGCGACCCGGGCGCTGACCTCCTCGCCGTTGAGACGGAACTCGACTATCACCGCAGACACCTCTCCAGCAGACGACGGGCCAGGACCCCCGCGGCGTGACGGCGGTACTCCTCGGTGGACCGGTGGTCGGTGATGGGGCGGACGCCCTCGGATACCAGACGGGCGAACTCGGCCAGCGCAGCTTCGGATGGGGAAGGCTCTGCGGAGATCATCTCCTCCGCGGCGGGGACCCGGAGTGGCGTCGGCCCGACCGATCCCAGTGCCACCGTGGTCCGGCCGTCATGATCACGGGTGACCACGCAGCAGACCGTGGCGATGACCATGGCGTTGCGAACGCCCACCTTGCCGAACTCGTGTCGCTCCGGGAGACGCTCCGGGAGGACGACCGCGGTGACCAGTTCGCCGGGCTGGAGGCAGTTCTGCTTCGGACCGGTGAAGAAGTCGCTCCACGGCACCAGCCGACGGCCCGACGTCGAAGCGATCTCGATAGAGGCGTCCACTGCGGCGAGGAATGGATGGCCGTCACCCGCCGGGCTGGCGGTGCCGAGGTTGCCGCCGATGGTGCCGGCGTTGCGGATCTGTGGCGACCCGACGGTCCGGGCGGCCTGGGCATAAGCCTTGGGACCCTCACGCTCCACCCGCCGCCAGTTGACCCCCGACCCGACGCGGTTCCCGTCCCACTCCTTCAGCTCGGCGACCCGGCGCAGACCGACCACGGTCTCGGGCCGGCGCCGGCCGAAGTTGACCTCGACCATGAGGTCGGTCCCACCGGCCAGGGGGGTGGCGCCGTCGGCGGCGGCTGCGAGCGCTTCGTCGAGAGTTGTGGGGTGAAACGCCTGCACGTTGACGGGGCAACTTAGTCGTGACTAGCCGACCAGTGCCCTCGCCAGACGATTGTGCTCCGTCACCAGCGACGGGAGGTCCACGCCGACCACCTGACCCGAGGTGACCAACGGCCGGCCGTGGACCCAGGAGTGGTCGACCCGCACCGGGGTGCACATCACCACGGCGGCCACCGGGTCGTGCAGGGCCCCGGCGTACTCGACCCGGTCGAGATCGATGGCGACGATGTCGGCCGCGTATCCGGGAGCGAGCCTCCCCAGTTCGGATCGGCCGAGGACCCGGGCGCCCCCCGCAGTCGCCAACTCCAGGGCCTGGCGGGCGGTGATCTGCGGGCCCTCCCCGATTCCCGGCGACACGGCGAGACGGTTGAGCAGCAGCGCCTGACGGGCCTCGGCGAGGAGATGGGACGAGTCGTTCGATGCCGATCCGTCGACGCCCAGACCGACCGGGACGCCGGCCCCGAGGTAACGGCTCACCGGGGCGATACCGGAGGCGAGACGCATGTTGGAGGTCGGGCAGTGGGCGACACCGGTGCCGAAGGAGCCCATCCGCGCCACCTCGTCGTCGGCGACGTGGACGGCATGGGCGTACCAGACGTCCTCGCCCACCCACCCGAGGTGCTCCATGTGCTCGACGGGGCGGCGTCCGAACCGCTCCAGGCAGAACTCCTCCTCGTCGGCGGTCTCGGCGAGATGGGTGTGGAGCCGCACGCCCAGGCTGCGCGCCAGCTCCGACGCCCGGCTCATCAGCTCGTTGGTGACCGAGAACGGTGAGCACGGTGCGATCACCACCCGGCGCAGCGAGCCCGGCGAAGGATCGTGGAAGCGCCCCACTGCCTCCTGGGAGTCGGCGAGGATGACGTCCTCGTTCTCGACCACGGAGTCCGGTGGCAGGCCACCCTCCGACTCGCCGAGGCTCATCGAGCCGCGGGATGCCTCGAAGCGGATGTTCAGACCCTCGGCACCGGCGAACTGGTCGGCGACCGAGGACCCGTTGGGCCACAGGTAGTGATGGTCGAAGACGGTGGTGGCACCGGACAGCGCCGACTCGACCAGACCGAGACGTGTCGACACGCGGACGTGGTCCGGGGTCATCCGCGCCCACACCGGGTACAACGAGCGGAGCCACCCGAACAGCCCCTGGTCCTGGCCCGGCGGGTAGACGCGGGTCAGGGTCTGGTAGAGGTGGTGGTGGGTGTTGATCAGCCCGGGCATCACCAGGTGCCCATCGAGGTCGACGACGTCGTCGGCGGTCCCGGGGAGCTCGGACGTCGCCCCCACCGCGACGATCCAGCCGTCCTCGGCGTAGACACCGCCGTCGGCGATCTCCCGGCCGTCCATGGTGACCACCACGGCGGCATTGCGGAGCAGGAGCGACGTCACGGGCCCGAACGCTAACGCCCTCCTAGAGTCGCACCCATGACCCTGAGCGATCGTTCAATGGCGAGTTGGAGCGCGCGGCTGGGACGTGTCGCCACCGAGCTGACGGCTTCCTACCCCGGGGAGCGTCCGGACCGCCAGCCGGTGCACACCGTCTATGGCGGGGCCCAGTTGTTCAAACACGACACCGCCGGCAGGCTCGGCGACCTGGCCCTCCGATCGGTGCAGACCTGGCTGCCGACGCCCGCGGACCTGGCCGAGGCGGTCGGGATGGACCCGGCCCTCGCCGGGCAGGTCCACCCCAAGGTCGTCTCCAAGCTGGAGCGAGAGCCGGTGGAGGACTTCCGCATCGATTTCGAGGACGGCTACGGGAACCGCCCCGACGACGAGGAGGACGGCCACGCCCGGTCCACGGCCCAGGAGGTCGCCAAGGGCATGGAGGAGGGCACGCTCCCGCCCTTCATCGGGATCAGGGTCAAGTCACTGTCCGGGGAGTTGCATCGCCGGGCGCTCCGCACCCTCGACCTGTTCGTCACCGCGTTGGTCGAGGAGGCCGGGAGGGTGCCCGAGGGCTTCCGGGTCACCCTTCCCAAGATCCAACACGTCGAGCAGGTGGCCGTGTTCTCGGAGGCGATGACGGAGCTGGAGCGCGAGCTGGGCATCGACCGGATCCCGCTGGAGCTGATGGTGGAGACCCCTCAGACCGTGATCGATCACGATGGCGCCTCGGGGATCCGCCGGTATGTCGACGCGGCCGGTGGCCGGGTGTCCGCGGCCCACTTCGGCACCTATGACTACACGGCCTCGATGAACATCACGGCCGCCTATCAGGCGATGGACCACCAGGCGTGCGACTTCGCCAAGCACAACCTCCAGGTGAGCCTGGCCGGGACCGGTGTCTGGATCTCCGACGGCGCCACCAACGT
>DASVBU010000011.1:0-11003 GCA_036375695.1 Acidimicrobiia bacterium
CACGTCCTCGACCGCCTCAACGAGAGGGAGCGGGAGATCATCGTGATGCGATACGGGCTCGGCGGGCGCGAGCCGGCCACCCTCGACGAGGTCGGCCGTCACTTCAACGTCACCCGCGAGCGGATCCGTCAGATCGAGGCCAAGGCACTCGCCAAGATGCGGCACCCGTCGACGCCGGGCGGCATCCGCGAGCTGGCCGTCGGCTGATTCCGACGACCAGCTCACGCCGAGCGGACCAGCTCCAGCAACTCCGCCCTATTCGCCTCGACCGGCAGATGGGCGTCCGACAACCTGGGGCGGCCCCGACCACGTCTCCGGTGGTAGGCACGACCGTCCCAGAAGATGACGCCACCCCAGACACCCCACTCCATGTTCTCCTGGAGGGCGAGATGGAGGCACTTCGACCTCACGGGGCAGCGCCCGCAGATGGCCTGGGCCTGGGCCAGTTCACTGGGCCGCTCCGAGAAGAAGAGCTCGTGACTCCCCTCTTCGCTGCATCGGCCTTCTTCTTGTAGTTCTCGTAGCAGTGTCTTCATCTCTGAAACCTCTTCGTCTTCGTCGGTGGCGGCCCACGAAAAAGGCCGCCGGGTGCTGCGGCGGCCTCGGGGAAGTCTTTTCAGAGCGTCAGATCATGTGACGAGGGGCCGCCTCTGGGCTGGCTGCGGCTGCATGGCGCCGGCAGCGGGGAACAGATCGCCGCAGCGCACGCGGGAGCCGCCCCCAGCAGGGGTCAGCAGACGAGTGCTGGTCGCGATCATCATCAGAGGCGTTTCCTTTCGACCGGCGCAGTCTCGCAGCCCCTGGCACCTCCCGTCAAGGCATTTTGCGATCCAGTGCACCCTGCTGGCATCGGAGGGGCCTTCTCCTGCCTAGAGTCCCGCCCGTGCTGCGTTTTCTGGCGAAGCTCTTCGGTTTCATGGTCCTCTCGGCGCTGGCCGCGGCCGGTGTTGCCAAGTTCCTCCTCCAGTCCCGCGCCGAGCCGGACACCGAGGAGCTGGACATGGTCTCGATCTTCGAGAGCAGCCGCCTGGTGTCCACCGCCGACCCCTTCTATGGCGGTCGCATCCTCGCCCTGTTCGCGGGGGTGAACCTGGACCTTCGGCAGGTGATACCCGCGCCCACTGGTGTCCATCTCGATCTGGCGGTGGGTTGCTCCGGCCTTCAGATCATCGTCCCGGTCGGCTGGAGGGTCCGTTGCGAGGCGAATTTCGTCGCCGGAGGCTTCTCCGACGTCACCGTCACCGACGCCGACCCAGACGCCCCGACTCTTCACCTCACGGGTTTCGCGCTGGCCAGTGGGGTGCAGGTGACAGGAAAGCCCGCTATGGAGGTGGTCAGGCCATGACGATTCGGATCGAAGCAACCCGTCTCATCCCCGGCCGGGGAGACCCGGTCGACAACGGGGTCGTGGTCATCGAAGGCCCCCAGATCGCCTACGCGGGCCCCGCCTCCGACGCCCCGGAGACGCCCGACGCCGAGGTGGTGACCACGGACACCGTGATGCCCGGTCTCTGGGACTGCCACGCGCACTTCATGGGCGTCCGCGCCGCGTCCATCGAGGAGATCGCCTTCCTCCGCCCACAGGTCGGGGTGCTGCGGGCGGCCGCAGACGCCCGTGCCGCCCTGTACGCCGGGTTCACCAGCATTCGGGAGGTCGGCGGGTTCGGGGTGTTCCTGTCCCAGGCCATCGCCGAGGGCTACGTCGAGGGGCCGACCGTCTATGGAAGTGGGGGTGCCCTGTCCATGACCGGCGGGCACGGCGACTTCCATGCCATGGATCTCGACGCGGCCCGGAATCTGACCATCCGCTACTTCGGAGAGGACGACATCGTCGATGGGCCGGACGACGCCCGTGGCGGCGTGCGGCGGATGCTCCGCATGGGTGCCCGGGTGATCAAGATCCACGCCTCCGGCGGGGTGATGAGCCAGATCGACGACCCGCACCTCCCCCAGTTCTCCAAGGCGGAGTTGGAGGCGATCGTCGACGAGGCGACACGGATGGAGCGGGTGGTCGCGGCTCACTGCCACGGCAAGCGCGGGATGATGGCCGCCATCGAGGCCGGCGTGAAGACCATCGAGCACGGCACCTACATGGACGAGGAAGTCGCCGACGCCATGAAGGAGAACGACGTCGTGCTCGTCCCGACGCGGTTCATCCTCGACTTCCTGGTCCGCGAGGGCGAGAAGCGCGGCATGCCCGACTACGCCAAGAAGAAGCTCGCCGAGACCGCCGAGTACCACTCCAGGGGGATCGCGATCGCCGTGGAGAAGGGGGTCAAGATCGCGTTGGGGACCGACATCTGGAGCACGGGCGTCTGGGGCGCCAACGCCCGGGAGCTGGTGCTGCTCACCGAGGTGGGTCTCACACCGCTGCAGGCGATCGAGGCGGGCACGGCGATGGGCCTCGAGACATTGGGGCCGCAGGCACCCAGGGCCGGCCAGCTCCAGGAGGGTTGGGACGCCGACGTGATCACCGTCGCCGGCAACCCGCTCGACGACATCTCCGTCCTGGCCGACCCGGCGAACGTGACCGGGGTCTTCAAGGGCGGCCGGCGGGTCAAGTAGCCGTCAGACGATCCGCCGCTTCGATGCCCAGCGGGCCAGTTCGTGGCGGTTGGACAGCTGGAGCTTGCGCAGGACGGACGAGACGTGGGTCTCGACCGTCTTGATCGAGATGTCCAGCTTCCGGGCCACCTGCTTGTAGGCGTAGCCACGGGCGATGAGACGCAGCACGTCCTTCTCCCGCGCCGTCAGCTGGTCGAGGTCGGCGTCGTCGACCGGCCCGCCCGCAGCGAAGGCGTCGAGAACGAACCCGGCGAGACGGGGCGAGAAGACCGCGTCCCCGCCGTGGACCCGGCGGATCGCATCGGCCAGCTCGACGGGCTCGATGGTCTTGGTGACGTAGCCGCGAGCGCCGGCCCGGATCATGGCGATGACGTCCTCGGCCTGGTCCGAGACCGAGAGGGCGAGGAACTTGACGCCCGGGTTGGTGTCGGTGACCGCCTCGATCACCGCCACCCCTCCCCCGTCCGGCATGTGCACGTCCACCAGCACCACGTCGGGATCGAGGCGACGGACCTCCTCTATGGCCGTGTCGACGTCGTGGGCCGACCCGACGATCTCGAATTCCTCGGCGAGCTCGGCACGGACACCGGAGAGGAAGAGGCGGTGGTCGTCGACGACGTAGAGACGAGGGCTCATCGCCTCACCGGGAGAATCAACTGCACTTCCGTCCCTTCCCCAGGCTCACTGGTCACGGTCGCGGTCCCGCCCGCCTTCCGCACACGGGCGACTATGGAGTCGGCAATGCCGCGGCGGTCCGGTGGGATGGTACGTGTGTCGAAGCCCTTGCCATGGTCGGCGACGTAGACGGACAACTGGTCGTCGGTCGCCTCGAAGAAGAGGCTGATCCGACCTGCCTCCGAGTGCTTGGCAGCGTTGACCATCGCCTCGCTGGCCGCTCCGACGAGCGCGGCGACCGATTCGTCCAGGGGATGGTCGCCGACCACCACGACCTCGACCGGGACCTGATGGTCCGCCTCCACCCTCCGCGCCGCCTGACGGAGCGCCGTCGACATCAGATCCACGCCATCGAGCGGGGTCGTCCCGTACAGCCAGTCACGAAGCTCGTCCTCCTGGTGACGGGCCAACATGGTGATGCGGGCCAGGTCGTCGGTGCGCTGGATCAGGGCCAGGGTCTGGAGGACGGAGTCGTGGAGATGGGCGGCCATCTGGGCGCGCTCCTCCTGACGGATGCGCTCGTTGCGTTCCCGGGCGAGGTCGGCGACGAGACGACGCACCACCGGCCCGAACCCGATCACGGCCCCGATCAAGGTGAGCACGATCGCCAGCGTCACCGACGCCACCTCGAACACCGGCCCCACAGCCGAAGCGAAGATGGCGATGCCCGCCACCACGAGCAGGATGCCGAGGAAGACCCGGGTCCTCCCCGCTCGGCCGACGGTGGGGTCGAACAGGGCCGACAGCGGCCCGGGCCCGCCCCGGTCGATGAGGGCGGCGGAACCGAACGCCAGCGTGGCGGTCGTGAACACGATCGCCGGGTGGGGCCACCACCCAACCAGCTCCAAGAACCACATGATCCCGGCGAAGATCAGGGCCAGGCCGAGCTTCTGCGACGGTTCGACGGTCTTGGGCTGACGATCGGCGGCCTCGTCGTAGGCGTAGAACCACAGCGCCACGTACAACACGGCCCCCAGGCCCCAGATCGTCGCCAGAGTCAGGAAGCCGGCCCGGACATACGACGTGCCCACGCCAAGTGCATCGGCGAGACCGCCGGCGACGCCGGCGATCATCCGATCGGTCCTTCGGCGTCGGAAGCGCGGTGCCATCGGGGATGATGATGGCCGCACGACCGCCCTGTCTCAATCGGTGGATCCCCCCAGCACTCCTCAGGGTCGGGTCAGGGTCATTCCCGATTGCGCTGAAGCGGGTTGTGCGGATGATTCGATGACATGGAACAGACACAGACATCCGGCGGCGGCGCAATGCCACCACCCGTCGATCTGGTTCGCCCTCTGGAGGGGCGCATGGTCGCCGGTGTGGCGCAGGCGCTTGCCCGTCGTCTCAACGTGCCCGATTGGGTGGTCAGGGCGGGCTTCGTGGTCACCGCCTTCATGGGCGGCCTCGGCGTCGTCCTCTACCTTGCCGGATGGGCGCTGATCCGCTCCGAGGACGAGACGGAATCCATGGCCGAGCGGTTCTTCTCCCAGGGCGGCTCATTGCGTTCCTGGGTGGGGATCGGCCTGATCATCTTCGCCCTCCTCCTCATCGTCGGGCAGTTCGCCATGTTCGACGACGGGTTCGTCTGGGCGGCGGCCCTCCTGGTGATCGGATTCCTCCTCTACTCGGGGGCGATCCCTTCGCCGGCCCGTGCGCCCTCGCCCGGCGACGGCCCCGGCTCGGGTGGCGGCGGGCCACCGGAGCCAAGCGACACCGAGACCGCCTTCTCCGCCGAGGCCGCGGCAGCCTCGACTCCAGGTGCCGCACCTGCGACCCTCGCCCCGCCGGCGCGCAGCGCGCCGGTGGAGCGGTCGTACCTGGGTCGTCTCACCATCGGGACCGCCATGGTGGCGCTGGGCGTGCTCGCCATCCTCGACCTCTCACCGCTGGCCATCGAGCCCAGGCCGAGGCACTACATCGGCCTCCTCACGGTGGTGATAGGCGGCGGTCTCTTGGTCGGGTCGTTCTGGGGTCGGGCGCGGCCCCTCATCCTGACTTCCCTGATCCTGCTCCCCGCCCTGTTCGTCTCTCCCCTGCTCGAGCTGGGCGCACCCGACACGTGGACGGTGCGATTCCGCCCCACGAGCTTCGCCGAGCTCCGCGACACCTACCGGGTCGACGTGGGCATGATCGACCTCGACCTGAGCCGTCTCCCGTGGGACGGTGAGCGCGTGGCGATCCGCGTCGTTGGCGATGGCGCCGCCATTCGCGTCCGGGTGCCCGACGGCGTGGTCATTCGCGGCGCCCTCGACACCAACTTCGGCTGGATCAGCACGCCGTCCAATGCGGTGGGGGGTATCCAGCCGCCGACCCTGCACCTCGACGAGCCCGGCAACACTGCGCGGTGGGGCACGCTGCGCCTCATGGGCAACGTCGACATCGGGGCGATCCATGTCCAGACGGTTTCCGTGCCTGAAAGGAGTAGGCCATGAAGAGCCACGACTTCGACCCGGTCTCGTTCGTGGCCGGTGTGGTGATGACTGTCATCGGGCTGCTGTTCCTGCTGCCCCGGGCGACCCGCGATTTGATCCACTACCTGTCGGCAACGGCCGCCTGGATCTGGCCCGCTCTCCTCATCGCCATCGGGGTTGCCATCCTGGCCTCGGTTGCGAGCCGCCAGGTGCGAGCGAGACCCGACAGCCGCGAAAGGAGGGCTGACTGACCCGCCGGGTCAGTCACACCCGACCACGAGACGGCCTCGCAAGAGCCGCACCGTCTCCGGCTCGATGCCTATCGACTCCAGGAAGCCGGGCACCGACCCGTATTCCGCGTCGAGCCTGGCGAAGAAACTCCACATCGTCTCCGGATCGGCCTCCGAGAACTTGGGCGGAAGGGCCTCGAGGAAGCGGTCGCCGGCAACCCTGCCGGTGAGGGCGTAGTCGCGCACCACATCCTCACGGACGACGCCCACCGCCGAGAGGATCAGAGCCACCACCGATCCCGTCCGGTCCTTCCCGGCGTGGCAGTGGATCAGGGTCGCCCCCTGGCTGGTCGCCACCAGTTCCACGATCCGTCGCAGACGCTCGGCGCCGAGGGTGAGCTGTCGGAGGTACCACTCGCCCACCGACTCGTAGGTGTCGACCGGGTCGACGATCGGGTTCGTCCCCAATGCATTGAGCGGGAGCGAGTGCATGGTGACGGCCGGACCGTGATAGCAGCCGACCCGGTGACGAAGGTCGACCACGTCCGTGATACCCAGGCTCTCGATGAGGTCCCGCCTCGTGGCGAGGTCGAGGTCGTCGAGACGCCCGCTGCGATACAACCGCCCCGGCGCCGTGACGCCACCGCCATCGACGCGGAGACCCCCGAGGTCGCGGAGGTTGATCGCACGAGCAAGATCGCCCAGGAGGGTCACACCAGTTTCCTCCTGATCCAGCCGGCCAGCCGCTCGAATCCGTAGATGAGGACGAAGACGATCAGGCAGATCGCCAGTGTCCGGTCATAGCGATGCGACTGGATGGTCGAGTTGAGGATGCCACCGATCCCGCCTGCCCCGACGACCCCGAGCACGGTGGCGGCCCTGACGTAGACGTCGAGTGTGTACACACCGACGCCGACGATGAGCGGCATCCCCTGTCTGAGCACGGCGCCCGTCGTTCGCTGACTCCAGCTGGCCCCGACCGAGGCGAGGCCGACCGAAGCAGAATCGGGCAGCGTCTCGAGACCGTCGGCCAGGAGCTTCCCGGTGAAACCGATGGCGCCGACGGTGAGCGCCAGGACGCCGGCAAAGGGCCCCAGTCCCACCGCGACCACGAAAACCACGGCCAGCACCAGTTCGGGGATGCCGCGCTCCAGGACCATCACGCCCCGGGACACGACGGAGACCCAGGGACGTGGCGTCGTGTTCCTCGCCGCCAGCACGGCGATGGGGAGGGCGATGGCCAGCCCCATCACGGTGGCCGCCAGGGCGATCCATACCGTCTCGGCCATCGCCGCGACGATGCCGTTCCAGTTGGTGACGAAGTCGGGCGGGAACATCCTCCGGGCGACCTGGCCCATCCCCACCAACGCGTCGCCAAGGGCACCCGGCGTCAACCCGACCGCCCACGACGACACCACGAACCCGGCCACCGCGATCAGCCCCGCCACCCATTTCGCCGTCCGGTCCCGACCGCGCATCCGTCCCGATCCGTCTACCGCGCCGTCGTCGATCAGAGAGCTCCTGATCCATGCGGACAGACGCTCCAGGGCGATGACGAACACGAAGATGATCGCCACGATCGTGAGTGCCCTCTGATAGGCGAGTTGACCGAGCACCCGTTGCAGCTCGAAGCCGATGCCACCTGCCCCGACGAAGCCCAGGATCACCGACCGTCTCACGTTGATGTCGAGACGAAACAGGCTGAGCGAGAACCAAGTGGCCAGGACCTGAGGGAGGACGCCGCCCACGAAGACCTGGGTACGGGTGGCACCGGCGGCAGTCAGGGCGTCGAGCGGCCTGCGGTCCACTGTCTCCACGGCGTCGGCGAAGAGCTTGCCGAGCATGCCGAACGAGCTGAGGGTCATGGCGAGGACGCCGGCGACCGGTCCGATGCCGATGGCGCGCACCAGCAACAAGGCCCAGACGATGCTCGGGATCGCCCGAGCCATTGCGGTCGCTCCCCGGGCGACGACGTGCACGACTGGGTGCGGGGTGGTGTTGGCGGCGGCCAGGATGGCCACGGGGACTGAGATGAGGAAAGCCAGACCCGTGGCGGCCACGACCATCGCCAGCGTGACCCAGGTCGCCTCGAGGTAGCGTGGCCATTCGGTGGCAACGGGCGGCCACATCCGCGCGAAAAGGTCGGCCAGCTCGTCGAAACTGCCCAAGAACCTGGCCGGGGACGAGTCGGTCTCGATCAGGGACACCACGAACAGGACCAGGACGGCGAGGGTCAGCACTGGCAGTTGCAGTCGCTGCCAGGTCAGCGGGGGGCGGACCGGCCGGTCCCCGACGCCTGCGACCCGGGCGCTCAACCCGGCTCCCCCACCGTCGCGCTGCCGTACACGGCACGGGTGTCGCTCTCCGTCAGCTCGGACACCGGCCGGTCGAAGACGAGGCGGCCGTCCCGGAGCCCGATGATCCGGTCCGCCCATCCGCTGGCCAGACCGACCTGGTGCAGGCTGCAGAAGACGGTGAGGCCCTCTTCGTGGCAAAGCTCGATGAGAAGGTCGAGGACCTGGCGGGCCGACTCGGGATCGAGGGAGGCCACCGGCTCGTCGGCGAGCACCAGGTCGGGCTTCTGGAAGAGCATCCGGGCGATGGCGACGCGCTGCTGCTGACCACCCGACAGCGTGTCCGCCCGCTGGAACGCCTGATCGGCGAGACCCACGCGATCGAGTTGTCGCAACGCCTCGTGGCGCAGGGTGGCGCCGTACGACATCACCCCGTACCGGGGGCCGCGAAGACGGCCCAGGGCGCCCGACAGCACGTTCTCGATCGCCGTCGCCCGTCCCACCAGGTTGAAGCTCTGGAACACGAACCCGATGCGACGGCGAAGCCTCCGCAACTCGGACGGCCCCATCCCCGAGATGTCGTCGCCGAAGACGATGACCGTGCCACTCGTCGGGCGCTCGAGGCCGTTGATGCAGCGGAGCAGCGTGGTCTTGCCGGCGCCCGAGCGGCCGACGAGAACCGTCACCGAACCCGGCATGAGGTCGAAGGAGACGTCACGCAGCGCCGTGACGGCGCCACGATCGAACTCCTTGACCAGATTGCGCACCGACAGGATCGGCTGTCCTTGCACCGGGGTTCTCCATGCCTCGAGGCTGGCGACAGCCTAAGACCGCCGGCGGAGGATCACTCGGTGCAGGCGGGTGCCTCCGTGAGACGGCAGACCTCGCGCAGGCTGTCGTACAGGGAGTCGTCGACCTCGGCGAAGCCCCACGTGCTGGTCCCGGCGATGGGGCACCAGGGCTCCCCGGTCGGACCGTCCTCCTCGACCCATTCGGGGCTGCAGAAGCCACGCTCGTAGAGGTCGGCGCCGTCGTTGTCGAGGAAGACCCGGGTGATGGCGTCACGGACCTCCTGTGGGAGGCTCTTCTGGATGGCGAGGACCACGCCCGGGATGGGGTCGGATTCCCAAACCACGTGGAGCGCGCCTGGCTCGACGTCACCGGTCTCCTCCAACTGGGCCAGCTCGCTGTCGACGGCGAAGCCGGCGTCACAGGTGCCGTCGGCGATGGCGAGGACCGAGTTGTCGTGAGCCCCGGCGAAGATCGCCTCCTCCAGGTCTTCGTCCGGGTCGATGCCGATCTCGAGCAGCCCCGCCGCCGGGATCAGGTAGCCCGAGGCCGAGCTGGGATCGACGAAGCAGACCTTCTTCCCCTCGTAGTCCTCCAATGACTGGACGTCGGTCCGGTCGGATCGAGCCAGGCCGTGGGACTGGTACGTGGTGGGCCCGTCCGGCTCTGTTATGTAGGCGGCCCGGGCCTCGATTTCGGCGCCCTTGCCGGTGGCGATCACGTACGCGAACGGGGACATCACCGCGATCTCCAGCCTGTTGGCGATGAGCGCCTCGATGAGACCGCCGTAGGTGCCGCCCGTGGTGATGAACTCCACGTCGGTACCCAGGTCGGCCTCGAGGGCCTTGACCATCGCCCCGAACCGCTCCTCCTGACCTGCCGAGTCGTCGGCAGGGGTGACCCCGAATCGGATCGTCTCCGGCATGCCGGAGATCACATCGGTCGTGGTGGTGGTGGTGGATCCCCCGTTGCCACCGCAGGCGGCGAGGATCAGCCCGACGATCGTGACGACGGTGAGGAGCCGGAGGCTTCTCGGCTTCATCCGATCAGCCCAGGCTGCCGAAGTACCGGGTCTTGGGCTCGACCCACTCGAGGATGCCCTCGTGGCCCGACTCACGACCCAGCCCGGACTGCTTGAAGCCCCCGAACGGCGCCTCGGGAGTCGATGGCAGCCAGTCGTTGATGGCGATCATCCCGAACTCGAGCTCCTCGGACACCTTGAAGGCCGTGGCCATGTCGCGTGTGTAGACGTAGGCAGCCAGCCCGTAGTCGGTGTCGTTGGCCCGGGCGATGGCGGCGTCGACGTCATCGAACGGGATCACCGGCATCACCGGACCGAAGATCTCCTCGGTGTGGATCGGCTGATCCGCGCTGACATCGGTGACCACGGTGGGCTCGTAGAAGTAGCCGGGCATCTCGGGCCGGGTCCCGCCCACCAGCAGGGAGGCACCCCGGTCGACGCTCTCGGCGACGATCCGCTCCACCCGTTCCAGCTGGCGGGCGTTGATCAGCGGGCCCACCGTCGTCTCGGGATCGAGGCCATTGCCCAGCACCTGCTCCTTGGCGGTGGCCACGGCGACATCGGTGAACTCGCCCACCACTGCCTCGTGGACATAGAAGCGCTGCGGGGAGATGCACACCTGGCCGCCGTTGCGCACCTTGGTGGACATGGACTGACGCGCCACCTCGGCGATGTCCCCGGCGTCCGGGAACACCAGCACAGGGGCGTTGCCACCCAACTCGAGGGACAGCCGGGTGACGGTGCGGGAGGCGCCGTCCATGAGAAGCCTGCCCACCCGGGTGGAACCGGTGAACTGGATCTTCCCGACCCGCTTGTCGTCCAGCATCACCTGGCCCATCGACTCGGGCTCACCGTTGACCACGTTGATCACACCCGGAGGCGCACCTGCCTCCATGAGGGCCCATCCGATGAGCATCGCGGAGCGAGGCGTGTACTCCGATGGGCGAGCCACCACCGTGTTTCCCACCGCCAGAGCCGACGAGATCGCCCGCATCTGGTTGTAGACGGGGAAGTTCCA